>NZ_AUZM01000034.1 GCF_000478195.2 Lyngbya aestuarii BL J
GAATATAAACAAGCTTTAGAACAAAAACAACCCTTGGGTTATGCGGCATTAGGAGTGATGGAAAACCAGTTAAAAGATCATCCTTTTTTTGGGGGAGATCACTATACTATTGCGGATATTTGTTTATTTGCTTATACTCATGTTGCCCATGAAGGGGGGTTTGATTTAACTCATTTTCCGGCGATTTCTGCTTGGATTAATCGGGTAAAAGAACAGCCTAATTATATCAGTATCACTGAATAATTGTCTAAACTCCTTTAAATCCAACAGTTCGATCTATATCTTCGGTTGAGCGATCTAAAGGGGGAAGTTCGGACGGTTGAGAGGGAACTTTAGAAACACCAATTTGATTGAAAATAATTCCCAAAATAATCACACTTCCGCCAATATATTGAGGAGTTGTGGGAACTTCTCCTAAAATTAAATAGGAGGCTAAAACTCCGGCAATAGGAGCAAAAGAATTCGCTAAAGAAATCTCAGAAGCACTTGATTTTTGTAATCCTGAAAACCAACAAAATTGACCTCCAACAACAATTACAAGACTATAAAGTAACATCCATTGCCAAACAAGCGGAGAAAAAATATCCATAAAGTGACCGATACCAAATAGCAAAGTAACAATAATAAAAAATACAACTGTACTCAAAAAAGTTCGATAAATGTTAAAAAAACCAAGTGAAATATTACGGAGACTGACTTTACTAATAATCGTTGCTACTGCGGCAGAAACTGCACCGACCGCAACCATCAATTCTCCAGTCCCAATTTGAAAACTAGCCATACTCATCATTTCTCGATTAGGGTCTGGAATAAAAACCGTTAATCCGACACCAATAAATGAAACAATTGCTCCGATAATCACCCAACGATTTACCCGTTCATGGAGTAAAAAAATAGACAAAGCTAAAACTAAAGGCGGTTCAATGCGACTTACTAAAATCACATTATTAACCATTGTCCGTTCTAAAGCCGAAAAAAACAAAGCGGGAGCTAAAGCACCTGCAAGTATGGCAACACTGGTTAAACTTAACCAATCTTTACCTGATAGTTTTTTGATGGTTTCCTGATTAATTTGTTGATAATAAAGCAGTAAAAAAATGACTAACGCCCAAATATTACCCACAAATAAAACATTACAAAAAGAAATGGGATTTCGACCATAAATTAAATTTTCGGCACCCAATTCAGTTAACTGACGAGTTACAGCATTAGCAGCACCAAAAATTGTCACGCCAAGCAAAAGATAAGCACGTCCAGGAATGCGCTGAATTAAATTCATAAAATTCTAGATATTGACCTCAGAGCCAGACTAGCATAATTAAGTATTGATGCTGCTGAAATTTATAAAAGTTAGTTTAATTCTTGCCCCAATGAATTGAATCAATCAATTGCAGGTAAACTAGATAATGTCATGATTTAATCCCTTAAAAAGGATCGTGAATCGGTCAAAGTAGAGGATCAAGGAGTAGGAGATTTTGAATTTAGAAGTAGTTGCTCATCGGGGTTTTTCGGCAATGGCTCCAGAGAATACCATAGCGGCCTTTAGTGCAGCGATCAAAGGGGGAGCTAATTCGATAGAATTTGATTTACAATTATCTCGCGATGGTGTACCGATTATCTTTCACGATGAAACTTTAGACCGAATTACGGGAACTGCGGGTCGAGTCCGGGAGAAATCTTTACAAGAGTTAAAACAACTGAATGCAGGGGGTTGGTTTGCAGAACAGTTTGTTGGGGAAACCATTCCGACTTTAGCCGAAGCGTTAGGGTGTTTTAAACAGGTACAAAAATTTCTTTATTTTGATGTTAAACCTCATTGTCAATGGTCACAAACAGAGATTGAAGGATTAATTCAACAAGTGACAGAGGCGGAAATTTTAGAAAAATGTGTGATCACGGCATTTAATGAGGAGTTTTTAGAGCAAGTTCGCGCTTGTTGTCCTGAGATCAAATTAGGCTATTTTCTGATAGAAGCTACCGATTATCCACAACAACTGCACAAAGCAACTACAGCCGGAAATGCGATTTTAAGTAGTTTATTTGATGTGGTGCTAGAAAATCCTCATTTTGTTGAAGACAGTCGCAGTCAGGGGGTAGATTGGGTCGTGTGGACTGTTGACCGTCCCGAACATTTTCAAGAATTGATCGAACTGGGGGTGAAGCGAATTATTACCAATTCCTTGATTGGTTGGACATGATTGCGATCTCCTGTGATATCGGGCTTTTGAGTGATGTAGATTCCGAGTGTATCAACAGATGTTGCAATTCTTAACGCAGTAAATGTCTTTTGGGGCGGAGAGGTTGATAAACTAAAACTCATACATTTACAACTTTTGATCCCGGCATTGGTTTGTGCGCGGAGTAGGGGTCAGTATCCATTGCTTTGTCCCGAAAAATCTCTGTACCTTAAACCTGCAATCATAAGATGACAGAAACACTATGGTAGACTCTCTAAAAAAACCAGCATTTGATGAAATCCGGCCGGGGGTTAAAGTTCCCGCCAAGGAAACCATTCTTACCCCTCGGTTCTACACGACAGACTTTGATGAGATGGCGCAGATGGACATCTCAGTCAATGAGGATGAACTGCGGGCAATCTTAGAAGAATTCCGGGCGGACTACAACCGTCATCATTTTGTCCGGGATGCCGAATTTGAACAATCCTGGGATCATATTGATGGCGAAACTCGTCGCCTGTTTGTCGAATTTCTGGAACGTTCCTGTACGGCTGAATTTTCTGGGTTCTTGCTGTACAAAGAGTTAAGCCGTCGTCTCAAAGGTAAAAGCCCGGTTTTAGCTGAATGTTTCCAACTGATGTCGCGTGATGAAGCTCGTCATGCGGGATTCCTCAACAAAGCGATGTCCGATTTTAACTTGTCGCTGGATTTGGGATTTTTAACCAAGAGTCGCAAATACACCTTCTTTAAACCTAAATTCATCTTCTACGCAACCTACCTTTCAGAAAAAATTGGGTATTGGCGTTATATCACCATTTATCGTCACTTACAAGCGCATCCTGAAGATCGCATTTATCCGATTTTCCGCTTCTTTGAAAACTGGTGTCAAGATGAGAACCGTCATGGTGATTTCTTCGATGCCATGATGAAATCTCAGCCCAAAATCCTCAATGATTGGAAGGCGAAACTTTGGTGTCGGTTCTTCTTGTTGTCGGTGTTTGGCACCATGTACTTGAACGATGTTCAACGCTCTGGCTTCTATGAGGCGATTGGGTTGAATGCTCGCGATTACGACAAGTATGTGATTCTCAAAACCAACGAAACTTCAGGTCGGGTGTTCCCGGTTATCTTGGATGTCGAAAATCCGGAGTTCTACGAACGATTGGAAACTTGCATCAAAACTAACGAGAAATTGACGGCGATTGTTAATTCTAATACGCCCAAATTCTTGCAGTTTTTCCAAAAATTACCCCATTACCTCTCTAATGGTTGGCAGTTTATCAAACTGTATTTGATGAAGCCCATAGATTTTCAGGCTTTGGAAGGAACAGTTCGTTAAACCAGGTCTTGAAGCTTTCGACTAAAATAAACAAATAGGAGTAGGCTCTGTGTTAATAGCAGAGCCTCTTTTTTATAATTTCAGCAGGTCGTCTCTCTCCGGTGCGACAGGGTTTAGCATGGAGAATTAAAATGGATAAGCTTCACTTCTCCCAACGAGGTCAACAGATGATTCGCAAATGGCTAATGTTGCTCCAACGACTGTCGCCGATTCGGGGATTGTTGACGTTTCTCAGAAATGCAAACGCCTACCCAGAAAATTATGGCAATTTAGCCGCGCTTTCCTACGAAGCATGGCGTAATCGGTTTCTACTCGCCAGATTGAAATTAGCCTTTGGGTTAGTGCTATGGGCTTACTTAACGAGCTTTGTATTGAACTTAGTGCGATTTTTTTATGCGGGGGAAATTTTTTTTGATAAACACCTGATTATTCAATTGATTGGGTTGTTTAGCTTATGTACCGGAATGGGAGTCCTACAAACAAACTGGGGGCGTCGTCATCTCGGCTTAATTTTCCTGGGGCTTTCTTGGTCTTTGGAGATGAACGAACAGATTATTGAGACGATTGTCGAGGTTCTCAGACCCGATTCACCTCTCGTTAGCCCTGAATTGTTGGGTTGGGGTTCGACTTTTTTCACCCAAGCGACTTTAATTCCCGTTTGTTGGCCGCTGCATTTATTATCCCAGATGATTACATTGGGGTACTATTTCGGGATTAATCGAATCTTTGGGTTTGATACAATTCCTAACTATGATGAGCCACTGCGGTTGATTTTGATGTTGTTTTGGGTTTGTTTAATTTGTGATTTGTCTGTCTATTTGTACGAACGTCTACAACGGGCTGAGTTTAACGCTCGTCAGCAACTTGAAATCGCAGAAGCAAAATATCGAAGCATTTTTGAAAATGCGGTTGAGGGACTATTTCAGTCTACTCCTGAAGGCCGTTTTTTAGATGTCAATAAGACTTTAGCTCGGATGTGTGGTTATCAGTCACCTCAAGAAATGATGGCTAAAGTGACGGATATTAAAAGTCAGATGTATGTCGATCCCCAACGTCGTACAGAGTTTATCCGTTTAATCGAAGAACAGGGCTGTGTATTGGCTTTTGAGTCTCAAGTGTATCATGCTGATAGTAATATTATTTGGATTTCTGAAAACGCCAGAGCCGTCAAAGATGCCACAGGTAATATTATTGTTTATGAAGGAGATGTCGAAGAAATTACTGAACGAAAACGAGCGGAAGCAGAAATGCGTAAAGCTCTACAAAAAGAGAAAGAACTGAATCTCTTGAAGTCTCGTTTTGTTTCGATGATTTCCCATGAATTTCGCACTCCTTTAACAACTATTATGGCATCAACAGAGGCTCTAGAATATTACGGAAATCGCTGGACAGAGGAGAAAAAAGATAAGTATTTCAGCCGAATTCAAGTCACCATTCAACACTTAACCGATCTCCTCAATGATGTTTTGATTATTGGTCAGTCTGAAGCTCATAAACTTCCCTACAACCCGGCTATTATTGATTTAGATTCTTTCTGTGAAAATTTAGTTGAGGAAATTCAACTGACGGCGGTTGATAAGTGTAATATTAGCTGGAGTATTCATGGTAAAAATATTTTAAATGGTCTGAATTTTACGGCGAGTGAAAACTCACAACTATTGCCGCTTACTGATGAAAGATTGCTTCGTCATATTTTGATTAACTTACTTTCAAATGCGGTAAAATACTCCCCAAAAGGCGGTCAGATTGAGGTTAAACTTTTTTATCAAACAACACAAGTCGTTTTTACAATTAAAGACGAAGGAATTGGGATTCCGGTTGAAGATCAAAAACACTTATTTGAATCCTTTCATCGAGCTAGAAATGTCGGTACAATTCCAGGAACAGGTTTAGGATTAGCCATTGTTAAACGCTCTGTTGATAGATTAGGTGGAACTATTACTGTACACAGTGAAGTTGGAAAGGGTACAATATTTACAATAGCCTTACCTTTGGAATTTCAGGAGAGAGAACAAGATGAAGCGGATTTTAGTGATAGAAGATGAGTCAGATGTGCGTGAGATTATTCTTGATATTCTAGAAGCTGAAGAATTTTCCGTAATCGGTGCAGAAAACGGTAAGGAAGGTGTTAGACTCGCTCAAGAACATCTGCCTGATTTAGTGATTTGTGATGTGATGATGCCTGAGATGGATGGATATGATGTTTTAAAAATATTACGGGAAGAAAAGACAACTTCGACGATTCCTTTTATTTTTTTAACCGCTAAAGCCACTCGTGAAAATATCCGCCAAGGGATGAATTTGGGTGCTGATGATTATTTAACTAAACCCTTTAGTCGTAAAGATTTACTGGGTGCAATTTCAAGTCGTATTCAAAAGAAAGTAGCGATAGAAGATAAAATACAAGCTCATCTCGATGATCTTAGAAGTAGTCTGAGCCTTTCACTTCCCCATGAACTCCGGACACCTTTGAATGGAATTCTCGGTATATCTCAACTGTTGATAGAAGATTTTACGGAGATGGAACCCCATGAAGTACAGCCGATGTTAGCAGATATTAATACTTCTGCTCAACGCTTATATCGATTGATTTCTAATTTTCTTCTTTATGCAGATTTAGAACTTTTAGTTCACGACTCAGAACGAATGAAATTTTGGCCAAAAGGTTCTGTTAAAGATCCAAACACATTAATTCAAAAAGTTGCGAATGAAACACTAGAAATGTTTCCAGAACGTCCGGCTGATTTTTCTTTAGAACTTCAGCAGAATATTGAAGTTGAAGTTCCTCCAGATATTTTGAAAAAAATTGTAGAAGAACTTCTCAATAATGCGTTGAAATTTTCAGATAAACTTGAAAAAGTCTATATTAAAACTCACCAAGATCAACAACAATATTACCTCGAATTTTTCAATCAAGGACAGGGAATGACAGCAAATCAAATTGCTAAACTTGGGGCATATAAACAATTTGATAGCAGTCGCTCCGAACATCAAGGAGCCGGATTAGGGCTAGCTATTGTTAAACGTCTTTTAGATATACATAAAGGAGATTTGACAATCAACAGCATACCCAATCAAATCACAACAGTCAGGGTTAGTTTACCCATCGTTAACGTAGAAGTTGTTGAATCATGCGATTAGCTTGTGAACCATAACTGCCACCAAATAAGTTAAAATGATTGAGAATATGATAGAGATTATACAGTATTTTGCGACGTTCGTAGCCTGAATCTAGAGGAAAAACTTCATCATATCCTTGATAAAAAGCAGGTGAAAAGCTACCAAATAATTCAGTCATTGCTAAATCCACTTCGCGATCACCATAATAAGTTGCAGGATCAAAAATTATCGGTTCTCCATCCGCAGTTACCGCAGCATTTCCAGTCCATAAATCACCATGAACTAGAGAGGGTTGAGGTTGATGATCGGCTAATAATTCGGGAATCTTTTCAATTAAAACCTCTGCCTTTTCAAACTGACCTCCACGACGTTTTGCAAGTTTTACTTGATAGCCAATTCGATGATTTGCCCAAAATTCTGCCCAATTTTCTGTCCATGTATTAATTTGAGGTGTAGAACCAATGGTATTATTAATTTCCCAACCAAACTGATGTTTTCCAGGATAGTCATTAGCCGGAGTCCATTGGTGCATCATTGCTAACTTTATACCCATCTCTTTCATCGCTTCTGTATTGCTATTCCCCCCTATTTCTAGCCATTCCAGCACAATATAAGCTGAGTTATCTGCGGTTCCCCAACAAATAGGTTTAGGAACTCGAATCGTGTGCGTTTCCCACATTTGTTTGACCCCTAAAGCTTCTGCTTCAAACATCGAAATTTGAGACGCTTGATTGAGTTTGACAAAATAGTTACGAGAACCATCAGTGAGGTGATACCCTTGATTGATACAACCTCCACCCACAGAACGGGTATCACTGACTTGAAATTTTTGTTCTGTTGCTTGGCTAATGTTTTCAGCGATTTTTTCCCACATCATTTTTTGATCCAATTATCTTTAATAAGAGTTTACCATTTTCGTTCAACTAACTTAGTTATTTTTTGTGAATTTATTGATTATTGTTTGATTTGATTATTGTTGTATTGTCTTGATTCTCAAACAGCATCACTTCTGATTTTTGATAACGCAGTTGAAAGTTTGGCATTGTTTTCAGTTTATCCACAAGACGATAAACCAATTCTCGGGAACTATCCCAACCCGGGTAACTAGCATTGAGTAAAATATATTTAAACTCGTTTAAATCAAATTTTTCGGCGCCTTTTGTGGTTAACATGAGGACTGAACGATGGGTTAAATGAGGAGCAATATGATCAGCCGTTAAAACACTGCCTTTTGTCTCCACTAAAGCAACCGCTTCGTGAGAGGCTTTAACCGTATCAAAATGCTTGAGATATCTTGAACCAAAATAGCCATACTTTGCCAAAGCAAAAAAAGCAATTAATGACCACAAGATAATTTTTTTAGGTTGGCGGAACCATCCCTCTCCAGCAGCTAAACTTGCAATAACAGCCACTAACAAAAAAGGTAAAATGGGGAGAGAATATTGTTGAGTTAAGTTTTTTTGCTGAACACTGTCACTGAGCAAATTTAACAATAAAATGGGTATGGCACCCACTAAAGGTGTTAAATGTCGAAACGAAAGACCCCAAATTAGAGGAATAGTCAGGAGAACTAAATATTCTAAATTAGATAAAGTAAAAATTTGTTGGAAAACTATTCCCGGTTTTAGTAATATATTCAAAGCAATTTCAAAAACTGAATCTCCCAGAGAATCGTAAAATTTAACTCCGGCAGGTTCACCGCCACTAAAATGAGGAATAATCACCTGAGTCGCAACTAAAAACCAGGCTAGACCTGTAAATATTGCGATTATTCCACAAATTCGCTTTTTTTCAAACAACAGTA
Organism: Lyngbya aestuarii BL J; assembly: GCF_000478195.2. GTDB lineage: Bacteria > Cyanobacteriota > Cyanobacteriia > Cyanobacteriales > Microcoleaceae > Capilliphycus > Capilliphycus aestuarii. Next base: position 8,441 of record NZ_AUZM01000034.1, read on the forward strand.
ACCCTATTCCTAAAGCCATGACCGTTAAAGATAACACTGCTTTGCAACTTAAGATAATCACAATAGCAACAGTAAATCTAAAAACTTGCTCTAAACGAGCCGCTAAAATTGCAAAGAGTAATGTCGGAAGGGCAATAACTTCGGGATGAAAATCAAATAAATTGAGATTAAAAACCAGTGGATAAAGCAAATATACAGCCGCCATAGTCGTTGCTTGAGATTGCTTTAATCCGGCATTAATTGCTAAATAAAAAGTCGGAATAGCCCCAATAGATAGACTAAAGGCTTGTACAAACAGTAACCAATGTACCTGCGGAAAAATCTTGTACAATAAAGCTAAAGGATAAAGAATAAAAGCTCCATGATCACCGAGAATATGCAAACCTCGAAAAGTTACAAAAGGTTTTTGACCTTGGCTCAGAAGATAAATTCCATTATCAAAAATTCCTAAGTCAAAAGCATTAGATTGAAATAAAGCATGACGAAAACTACTACAAACAAATAATATAATGGTACTAAAAACAACCATCCAGCTTACAAAATTAAGTTTAGAAAAAATTTTGGGCATACTCAGCTTGTCAGTCAAACCTCCAGATTGAACTCAAACTGCCGGGAACACAGCTTAAGAGAAATGCTACCATCTTAAATTGAAAAAGTGAGCATTTCAGAAATTTTTTTATCCTGATGGAACCTAAAACTGGTAAATTAGGGTCTGAGAGATTGAATATTGGAAAATGACACACTAGGAATGACAACATTGAAAATAGCCAAATCCCTCACGCAATACTGGAAATCATTTGAGCAACATCCCAAAACAACTTGGAGATTCTCAATTTTAGGGTTATTCTTGATTTGTAGCATCGCATTTCTCTGGAATTTAGGGAATACAGGATTAGTCGATGAAACAGAACCCTTATTTGCCGAAGCAGCCCGTCAAATGGTACGAACTGGTGATTGGATTACGCCCTATTTTAATGGTGAGACTCGCTTCGATAAACCCCCCTTAGTTTACTGGTTAATGGCTATTGGCTATCAAGTCTTAGGGGTGAATGAATGGGCGGTGCGTTTACCCTCAGCTTTGGCTGCAATTACTTTAAGCGTGGGTTGCTTTTTAACTTTACGATATTTTGGCTTTTTCCCCTCAAATTTAATAGCTGATTCTCGACAAAAAACACGTCAATTGTGGTTGTCGGCTTGGATCGGAGGAGCGATCGCAACCTTGAATCCAGAAACCTTAATTTGGGCGCGTCAAGGGGTTTCAGATATGCTTTTAAGTGGGTGTATGGGAACGGCTTTATTTTGTTTTTTTTGGGGATATGTTGAGGAGGGAAGAAATACAACAAAGAGTATAAAAAACTTATCTATTTTTCAGTTATTTTTAGACTTTTCTCTCCCCAACAAATGGTATTTAGCTTTCTATATACTCTTGGGATTAGCCGTCTTAACTAAAGGCCCTGTTGGTCTTGTTTTACCTGGATTTATTTTAATCTCTTTTGTTTTTTATCTGGGAAACTTTAGACAAATTTTGCAGGAAATAAAGCCAATTGTAGGGGGAATTATTTTTACAATTATTGCCCTCCCTTGGTATATTTTAGTCATTCTTCGTAATGGGCAAACCTATATTGATTCTTTTTTTGGCTATCATAACTTTGAACGCTTTACCAACGTTGTTAATGGTCACGCAGCACCCTGGTATTTTTACTTTATTGTTGTTTTAATTGGCTTTATGCCTTGGTCAATTTATTTACCCTTAGCTATCTTTCGTTGTCAGTTTTGGCAACGTTCTTTTTGGCGTCAACAACCTCGCGATCATCAGTTAGGTTTATTTGCATTTTTTTGGTTTGCTTGTATTTTTATCTTTTTTTCTATTTCTGTTACCAAACTCCCCAGTTATGTTTTGCCTTTAATGCCAGCAGCTTCGATTTTGGTTGCCCTTCTATCCAGTGAATTCATTCTACAACAAACTTCATCAATCTCAGAAATAAGAACAGATAAAAAAAGAGGAATATTAATCACTGGAGGATTCAATCTTTTTTTCCTCGTGCTTCTCGGTATTGTTTGTATTTTTAGCCCTCAATTCATCGGTAGTGATCCGGCGGTGATTAATTTACCAGAAGTGATTGAACAGTCAGGGTTACATTTACGAGCGGGTATAATCTGGATAATCACAGCAGTATTAATTGCTTGGATACTTCGATATCCTTCTCAATGGCATTGGTTAATAGGAGCAAATTTGGCTGGATTTATAGCCTTTTTTGTCTTTCTCGTTAACCCTGCTATTTTTCTAATAGATCAAGTTCGTCAACTTCCCTTAAAACAACTTTCTCAGCAAGTTTCTCAAGTCGAAAAACCTCAAGAAGAACTCTGGATGATTGGCTTTAGAAAACCCAGTGTTGTCTATTATTCTGATCGTCCAGCTTACTTTTATACGGTGCTAGATTTCTTCAAGGGAATAGTAGAAGATCAGCCAATCTATCATCTTTTTGATTCGATTCAAAATCGTCCAAATCCCTCAACAATTATGATCATTAGCCGACCTAAAGATATTAAAAGACTCGGTTTACAATCTCAAGATTATCAAATTATTGATCAAAAAGGTCGTTATTTGTTCATTCGAGTTGAGAAAACAATACTTTTAGATCGAGTGTTAAACCTGTCTTAATGATTTAAAAAACTCGATTAGACCCTCAAAAAACTTGCCTAAAGTAAGTGTTAATGCTACTTTGTAAAATGAAATTGTTATCACTCTAAACATTAGTCAGTTCATTAATCAATTTCTATTGGTATAGAAAATCAAGCAGAAAAGCCCTATGAGTATACCCAACTGGATTAAAATATGTTATGAAATTAATAGAACGTTAAAAAATAGTTTGAATTGGATGCATTGGTCTGAGCTGTTCTTTCTCATTACAGCTTAAAAGATCTTTTTTAACAGCAACTTGCTCATCTGAACACATAACACAGACTAGCAAATTCTGTTTAATTGATCTGTTTTTAAGACCATCAGAGATCAGCGACTGAAGTTTATAGGGGACAACTTTTGTGAAAATATTAGTGACTGGTGCCGCTGGATTTATTGGATTTCATCTTAGTCAAAAATTGCTGCAACGAGGGGATACAGTTGTCGGATTAGATAACCTTAACTCTTACTATGAAGTCTCTTTAAAAAAAGCTCGACTTGAGCAACTCATCCCTTTTAAAAATTTCAACTTTTATCAGTTAGATTTAGTTGAGCGCGAACAACTAGAAAAGTTGTTTTTTGAACAACAATTTGAGGCTGTAGTTCATCTAGCTGGTCAAGCGGGTGTTCGTTACTCTCTGGAAAATCCCTATGCCTATGTCGATAGCAACCTAGCGGGGTTTATGAATATTTTAGAAGGGTGTCGCCATACAAATGTAGGTCATTTAGTTTTTGCATCTTCAAGTTCGGTGTATGGTACAAATAAAAAAATTCCCTTTATGGTCGAGGATAACGTTGATTATCCTGTTAGTTTATATGCAGCAACAAAAAAAGCCAATGAATTAATGGCTCACAGCTACAGCCATCTCTATAATATACCCTTAACAGGCTTACGTTTCTTTACCGTTTACGGGCCTTGGGGTCGTCCGGATATGGCTGTTTTTCTGTTTACAAAAGCGATACTGGATGGAAAACCAATTAAAGTCTTCAATTATGGAAAAATGCAACGAGATTTTACCTATATTGATGATTTAGTGGAGGGTGTTGTTCGAGTTATCGATAAAATTCCTCAGCCCAATTTTCAAGCAGAGAGCAGCACAAAAGCTCCTTACAAAATTTACAATATCGGCAATAATACACCCGTTGAACTCTTGCGACTCATTGAGGTTTTGGAAAACTGTCTGGAGAAAGAAGCCGTTAAAGAAATGCTTCCCATGCAACCCGGAGATGTACCGATAACCTATGCCAATGTTGATGCGTTAATTCAAGATGTTGGCTTTAGTCCAGATACTCCCATAGAAGTCGGAATTAAACGATTTGTAGAATGGTATCGTTCTTACTACGGGTGATCATTTTCACTTAATAAGTTTCAAAATAGACTCCTCCCCGGATTAATTTTTTAGTCAGGGGAACCCTTGAACATGGTAGCCTAAACTATAGCGGAAAATTTCCCTTTTGCAGCCATGACTCAGACCGTTGACTTCCTCAGCCATCTCAACCCCTCCCAACGCCAAGCCGTCGAACATTTTTGTGGCCCGATGCTCGTCGTGGCGGGTGCGGGTTCGGGTAAAACTCGGGCGTTAACCTATCGTATTGCCAACCTCCTGCGAACTCATCGGGTTCATCCCGAAAATATTTTGGCGGTGACATTTACCAACAAAGCCGCCCGAGAAATTAAAGAACGGGTTGAAGTGATATTTTCTGAACAACAGGCGCAACTGCAATATGAAAAACCCTTTTCTGCCCTCACTTCTCCCGAACAAACGAAGTTGCGGTCACAAGTTTATCGGAGTGTTACAAAACATCTGTGGATGGGAACTTTTCACAGTCTTTGTGCGCGAATTCTCCGCTACGATATCAATAAATATACCGACGAAAAAGGCAGACAGTGGCAACAAAATTTCTCAATTTTTGATGAATCAGATGCTCAAAGTTTAGTCAAGCAAATCGTCACAAAAGAACTCAACTTAGACGATAAAAAGTTTGAACCTCGCAAAGTTCGCTATCAAATTAGTAACGCCAAAAATTTAGGACTCTCTCCCCAAGCCTATCAACGAGAAAATCCCGAATATTATGGTCGAGTCATTGCCGAAGTTTATGGAAAATATCAAGATCGTCTCGCTGCTAATAACGCCCTAGACTTTGATGATTTAATTCGAGTTCCCGTTGAACTATTTCAACAAAATGAACAAGTTTTAGCCTATTGGCATCAAAAATTTAATCATATATTAGTCGATGAATATCAAGATACCAACCGCACCCAATATGACTTAATTCGGCTATTAGTAACGAACGGCGAACATCCAAGAAGCTTTAAAAACTGGAAAAATCGCTCAATCTTTGTCGTCGGAGATGTCGATCAGTCCATCTATTCTTTCCGAATGGCAGACTATACCATTCTGTTAGAATTTCAACAGGATTTTGGGGATGGTTTAGCCGATGACGACACCCGCACAATGATTAAATTAGAGGATAACTATCGCTCACGGGAAAATATTCTTGAAGTTGCTAATCAACTAATTCTAAATAATACCACTCGTATTGAAAAAGTGTTGCGCCCAACTCGTGGAGAAGGGCCACCAGTATACTGTTATCAAGCCGACGATGAAGCCGCAGAAGCCAGCTTTATTGTCACTCAAATCAAAAATTTAACCCAACAACATCCCGAATTAGGTTACGGTAGTTTTGCACTCCTTTATCGGGTTAATGCTCAATCTCGCGCCTTAGAAGATGCTTTCATTAAAAGTAATATTCTCTATAAAGTCGTTGGAGGTTTAAAGTTTTATGATCGCAAAGAAATCAAAGACGCTATTTCTTATTTGCGAATGATTGCCAATCCATCCGATAGTGTTAGTTTGATGCGAATTATTAATACACCCCGTCGAGGAATTGGTAAAACCACCATTGATAATTTAGTGAATGCGTCTCAACAATTAGGTGTTCCCCTGTGGGAAATTGTTAATGATCAAGACTCAGTAAATACTATCGCTGGACGTTCTGCAAAAGCGGTTAATCAGTTTGCTCAAATGATATCATCTTGGCAAGAAAAAGCAGCATCTTCTACCGCTCTTGAGATTTTAGAAGGGGTAATGGAGGAGTCAGACTATATTCTGGACTTAAGTAATCAAAGTACCGATGAAGCCGAAAGTCGCTTAGAAAATATTAAAGAATTGAGTAATGCAGTGGCTCAATTTCAAGAAGATTATGAAGACTCAACTTTAGGCGGATTTTTAGCTAATGCTTCTCTAGCTTCTGACTTAGATAACCTCCAAGAAGGTGAACAAGCCGTTTCTTTAATGACACTTCATTCCGCCAAAGGATTAGAATTTCCGATTGTGTTTTTAGTCGGATTAGAACAGGGATTATTCCCCAATTTTCGGAGTTTAGATGATCCTTTATCTCTTGAAGAAGAACGGCGCCTTTGTTATGTCGGAATTACTCGCGCCAAAGAACAGTTATTCCTCTCTCACGCCCGTGAACGTCGTCTCTGGGGGTATCGTGAACCTTGCATTCCGTCGATGTTTTTAAAAGAATTACCCTCCGATTTAATTCAAGGCTATCTCCCCATTTCTCAACCTGCAAAAACCCCAACTCCAACACCTAAAAAAGCTAAAAAAACTCAGTCAAAAAGCAATAAAAAACCCTCAAAAGTCGAAAGCTTTGCTGTGGGTGATCGCGTACTTCACCGTAGCTTTGGAGTTGGACAAGTTACTCATATTTTTGGAAACAAAGGTAAAATATCTATCGCTGTTAAATTCACAACTTCTAGCCCAAAAATTCTCGATCCTCAAGTTGTTCCTCTGGAAAAATTGGAGTAAAATTTATTAAGAATGGGTAGATTTTCTAGGAATTTTTATCTACTCTCTCACAAGCAATAATTATACAAAGTTCCTGTTAGTCCTAAAATTTATCGATAAGTCAATTGAGGTAACGTGATGAAAGCTTTTGAAGTGATGGGAAAAATTGATGAAAACGGTCAACTTTTATTAGATAAATTTTTGAGAGATTAAATCCGCCAGTCGCGTTAAAGTTATTCGGCTGGTATCCGATGACAATGAATCCGATCCCGATGATACTCCCGTTGAGGAAATTAAAGCAAGTTTAAAACGAGCTTTACAAGAAGCAAAAGAAGCAAAAACTAGACCAATCTCTGAACTCTGAGAAAGAATTGATGACTAATAACTTACCAATTTCAGTTAGATTTACCGATTAATTGGAAAAATAATTGTATCGGTTATCGAAAAAATATCGGAATATTAGAAAGGATGTTGAGCCGATTATTGAACAGCTACAGGAAAAAAGATTACTAGGCGATCGCAACGGATCAGGTTTCAATCTGATCTTCTAAAGGTTAAATTAACTTGAGAAGTTTTTAACGTTTTGATTGGGTAAAGAGTTGGGACTGTTCTTGTACAAGTTGTAGAAAAGCTTCTAAGTTTTGTTGATGGAAAAATATCAGTAAGATTTGAATTCAATATGAGGTTAATCATAGCATTGAGAGTACAAACTGCTGATTTATTAGCAGGTTAAAAGTGATCGACATTTCGGAACCTTCTCTGATATGATCGGGTCTAAGCTATCACATATTCTATTCGGCGAGGGATTTTTCTGGAATCGTGAAGCGATGAAACTCACAACCAAACAATCTTTAATTGCAGTGGCGATCGCGCCTATAATAGCATCTTTTATACAAACCACACCCCGCGCTAATGCTCAATCTCTCGATGTTAACTGTTCTGCTGAAATTATCGGTAATCAGCGAGGTTCACAGGTTAATATTCGTTCGGGTGCGGGTACGAGATCGCGGGTGATTGACTCGGTAAGCGTGGGTAATCAAGTGATTATTCTCAATGATGGCGATCGCTCAGTCGGCCCATCACCACTGCGTCAGGTGGATACACAAGGCAAAAGTTGGTACATGATCACCAAAACCCGAGAAGGTAAACCATACGGCTTAGTTCCTGCTAGAGACAGAGGGTGGATACGGGAGGACTTTTTGCAGTTGAGTTGTCCTCCCTAAGCGATCGAGAGAACCCAGCTAAATATCACAAAATTTCCATCCCCATTGATTAGCTTTAGGGTTTTGTCATTAACTGGGGTGAAGACGAAGCTGCCAAACAAGAAATATTCCGAAAGTACAAGTATGCGTTGAAAGGATTGCGCGTCGATTTAAGTCGCTCGGATGTCAAGGTTGCTCTTGACTTATGCTATTATGATTTCGAGACTATCCTGCAAGCATTGATATTATGGGCGCTCTACTGCGAAGAAGAGGGCAAACCCTTACAATTTCCGAATAAAACATTAACTCAAGCGATCGCCCAACAATGGAAACCACGTGAGTATAGTCCTTGGTCAGACAAAATTTTATCGAACCCACGCTTTCAAAGTCCGGGAACGAAGTGGTGGATAGCAGCCGCAGAAGGTTTGGGTCGGGATGTTCGCAATCAACTGATTGCAGATGTTGATGAAAAGGGTTCTCAGCAATACGTTCTTTTTCGCAACGGACTCACACTCAGACTTAATACGGCTTTAAACTGGGACTGGGAAAAAATCCGAGCTTATGGAGAAAGACAAACGAGATAACTATCAACAACACCCCAGAAACAGTTGTAAGTAGTCGGATAAAATTCAAGTGAACTGTGAGGTAAGGGAACAGGTGATCTGGCAAGAGAAAAGAGTTTTTCCGGTTTGCACAATAGCGATCGCCTCTCTAAAAATTACTCTGTCATCACCCGATCGCGCTTCAGGAAAAAACTGGCAATAATTATCCCAAAAATTGCCAACAAACCCATCGGATAAAAGGCATAAGTATAGCTTCCAAACCAATCGCGAATTTGTCCGGCGATCAGCGTTCCCAACAGCGCCCCGACGCCGTAAGCGGTAAACACAATCCCGTAATTTTGGGCGTAATTGTCGGGGTTAAAAAATCTCAAAGTTGTTGTCGGTGCGATCGCCAACCATCCCCCCAAACAAAACCAAAATAGACAAAACGCAATCAAATAAGTTGCAACTTGTCCCTCGCCCGCATTCACCATCAAAACACAAGCAATCAAAATCAATACATAAGAAGTAATCGCCACATACCGGGGGGAAAAACGGTCGCTCAACCAACCAAACAGGGGCCGACTCATCCCATTAAACAGGGCAAATAAAGAAACACTGCTGGCGGCTAATGCCGGATCGATTTGAATAATTTCTTCACCCACCGGGCTAGAAATTCCAATCGCACTTAAGCCGACAAAAGTACCAATAGTGTAGCACACCCACAACCCATAAAACGAGCGACTTTTCAACAGATTTGCGGGGTAAATAACCTCTGTTTTAGATACCGTTTGAGAGGAGATTGCTTGTTGAGGATGCCAGTCTTTTGGGGGCAATTTTAGGGTGAAGGAGATCGCGAGAATAATCACCGTAAACGCGATCCCCAAAATCAACAAAGTCGGTCTGACGCTGTAAGCATCAATCAAAGTTTTTCCCAAAGGGGCGGTAATTAATGGAGACAGTCCAAAACCAATAATGGTTAACCCAACTGCCAATCCTTTTCTATCAGGAAACCACCGGGCAACCACCGCCATCGGTACCCCGTAAGTAATACCAACTCCCGTCCCGGCAATTACCCCGTAGGTGAGAGTCAGGGCTAAAATATTGCTGGCAAAGCTAGAAAGAATGTAGCCCAAACCGACAATAATCCCCCCGATAGCCGTCATTTTTCGGGTGCCTATTTTGGGGATATAAAACCCGGCGATGGGCATCAAGGTGGCATAAAAAACGAGGGCAATTGTATAAGGTAAAAGACTTTCGGTGGCACCAATATTAAGTTCAGCTTGTAGGGGTTTTCTAAAGATACTCCAAGCGTAAACCGTCCCCAGACAGAGTAAAACAATTATTCCCAGAGGAATCAGCAACCATCTTCCCTGATCGGGAGGTAATCCAAATATTTTTAACTGTGAACTTTGATTTGTGCTAGCCATTAATTACAACTCCTTTAACGAAATTCTCGCCCAAAGGGAAATAAAGCCATTGGAATTAGTTTAAAATGTTGTTGAGCAAAGGGAATCCCAATAATGGTAATCAATAAAATCAGACCATGAATTAAATGAGATAGGGCAATTTCCCAGCCGAAAAATATCACCCAAATCACATTAAAAATTAGGGTCAATGGACTAGAAAAACTATCTAACACCAGATTTTGCTTTCCAAAAGGAGTCATCGTCGCAAAACCGAGTTTAATCGCTTGCAGTCCAAAAGGTATCCCAATAATCGTTAAACAAGTTGCCAGCCCACCCACAATATATCCTAAACCCGAAATAAAACCGCCAAAAATCAACCAGATAATATTTCCGATCAAACTCATTTGTTATTCTCCTCAACAAGCAAAATTAACGGCATTTACACCCATTCTCGCAACGTTTGATGCACCACAGCCAGATGCCACATATAATCCTCTAAGGGATATTCTGATGCAGCTTTCATAATAAACTCTTTGGCTTGGGCTTCATTTTCTTGGGCTTCATAATATAATCCTACATAGAGATGAGCATAAAATTCTCCTTGTTTTCCTAATTTTTTCCCCGTGTTGATCACATCTTCGGGCTGACAATTTCCTGCAAAAAGTTCATAAACCTGTCGCATCACCTTTCGAGGATCATTACGAACTGACAATAAACAATCTTTTGCGGCTTCATCTCCTAAAAGTTGAGCCATACAAAGATATCGCCAAATCGTTTCTTCTAAATCTTGTCCATTAACGACTAAATCTAGTTCAAATTGATTCGCTCCGGCTTGAAATTGTCGAGCATAATAGTAAGATAACCCCCGTTGCCATAAATAAGGCTGAAGGGTTGGTTCAAGTTTTTCGGCTTGATCAAAATCTTGAATAGAGGCTTCGATTTCAGCCAATTTAAAATGAACCATCCCCCGCTGAACATAAGCTTTTGGATCAAAGGGTCGAGTAGCAATTTCATCGTTCCAATGAGCCAATTGATTTTGAAGAAAGTCTTGACGATCCATATAAAAAAACAGTTACGAGTTACTCAACACCCTGAACTTAGTTTCCCAAACAAATTCCCATACTACGAGCTGTTTTCACCAAAATATCATTTGGATCAATTGCCCGATATTGAGCGATCGCTTCAGCAATGGGGACACTATCGACCTCACGATTATGCCAAATCACCATGCGATCATATTTTTCTTCGGCAATTAAATCAACTGCGGCTACCCCAAATGCTGAACCAATCACTCGATCTGTCATCGTGGGTGTTCCGCCCCGTTGAACGTGACCCAAAACCGTCACTCGCGTTTCCGCCCCACTACAAGCGGCTATTTTATCCGCTAAATATTGACCAATTCCTCGCAGTCGAGATTCTCCATGAAAGTCTTTAGTGGTGAGAGCATCTCCGCTTTCTGTACGAACGGCCTCCGCAACGACAATTAAACAATAGTTTTTACCCTGTTTTTGACGTTCTTGAATTTGGTCACAAATCTTTTCTAAACTGTAGGGAATTTCCGGGATTAAAATCACATCTGCCCCCCCTGCAATTCCTGAGCGCAAAGCAATATGTCCGGCGTCGCGTCCCATGACTTCGACAATCATCACCCGACTGTGACTGGCTGCTGTAAAATGTAAGCGATCAATTGCTTCTGTGGCAATGGTGGCTGCGGTGTGATATCCAATCGATAATTCGGTACTGCCGACATCATTATCAATGGTTTTAGGAATACCGACGAGATTAAGATTTCCTTGTTGGGCAAGTTTTCGTAAGATGGCTAAACTCCCATCTCCACCAATCCCAATTAACGCATCTAATTGAAGTAGACGATAACCTTCAATGATTTCACTGGAGCGATCTTGTACACTTCCATCTGACATCGGAAAGGCAAAGGGATCACCTTTATTTGTGGTTCCCAGCATGGTTCCTCCTTGTGTCAGAATCGGTTCTACTTTTTCAATGTTTAAATTAATCACATTGGGTGGACGAGACATCAAACCATGAGTAGCTTGACGAATTCCCAATACTTCCCAACCATAAGTTCCCACTGCTCGATAAACCGCCGCTCGAATCGCTGCATTCAAGCCTGCACAGTCTCCCCCACTGGTTAAGATGCCGATGCGTTTGTGTTCTTTCATGGTTCACATCCTGCATTCATTCTATTTTAAGATTAAGTCTTCTTGGTTTCTACACCGCAAAATTTTCTTCTGACTTAATCTTTTGGGTATTAGTATCTAGTAGTTATAACCTAGCTTCTAGATTTTAACAGTAAATGGTCATTCTGACGAGTGACTGATTTAAAAGTTTATAATCAATGGAAAATCCTGTAAATGTGATGCTCTGAATCATTTGATCATCGCTTTATTCAACTTTGTTCAATAAAAGTCAATAAAAAGAGCAGACAAAACCTGATCAATGCTGGCTTTATCTGCGGTTTATTGGTTGTCTTAATTCTGAGGTTAGAGTTGTTGAGTTAATCCTAGAACGGGCAGCTTGCGGGTGGGAATTGAGTTCCTGCATTGATGCGGTTGTAGCCATTCAGGTCAAAAATTGCACTCTTATAAATCACTTTTTTTCCTTCTTTTCTACCCCGACGAACCCGCAGAGAACCCGCCACATCCCAAACCACAAAATCTTCTCCACAATTTCTCAGAATTGCTTCATCAAAAGGTTCAGACAATTCGACCGCAGCACCTGTAATGGTATTACCATTAACTTGACCGCTAATACAAATACTATTAGAACTATTCGCTTGACTCAATTGACCTATAATATCATTTCCTTTCTTCCGGAATAAAAAGATTAAAGATTCAGTTTGAGCCAGTTCTGCGTCAGTAATTGGAGTGCTAGCGGTTACATAGCGATAGTTACCATCCGGTAAGCTAGAAACTTTGGTTTTAGTTTGAGTTTTAGGTTGAAATTGTACCATGGTTAAAGCTCTTTTTTGGGTTAACTTGTTTACTTCATTACAATCTAACTTCTCAAGTTTCAGGATAACAGTCCCTTGTTTGAGCGACATTAGAGTTGGATAGTCTTTATGAGCGAATTTTTTAACTTTTAAGACCAGATCTAGCAGACTGTAGTTTTGGCTGTTCGTTAGGATTTTCTTGAATTAATTCGACTTTTAGAGATTTGAAATTCTCCCGAATTTCTTCGAGATCATCTTCAGCTTCTACCTCAAATTCAAGATCGCTGCGTAAATTATCCGCCTTTACTAAAACTCGTTCATAGAGAGAAACTTTCTTACTCATTGGAACAGAAGCAATCCAACCATTTATAGTTACGGCTAAAGTTCCTAAAGGTGCTACTAATCCTTGTATTTTCTCCTCCTGGGAAGAACCACAAATAGTCGTTGCTGCGGTTAATACCAGTGCGATTCCAATCGACCAACGATTTAACCGTTTTGCCCTGGTCAACTCTTGTGCTTTTTCAGCTTTATAAGTAATAACTTCCTTAACCAATTTCTCTTTTTTATTGACTAAATTATTACTAATATTCTGATTTGGAAAGGTTTTTTCTAAATGAAGGATAGGAGTAGAAGACTGAGTTGATTTTTTCGGTTCGGTGTGCTTTTCAACTGAGGTAGACTGCATTGGAAATTCCTCCTATATCAATCGCTTAAGGGTTAACTGAACTGTTATTTATAATCTAACGTTTGCGTTTATCTATGAACAGTCGCTTATTTGAGTGAAGTGAGTTATTCGCTAAAAATCAGATTGGACTCTCCTCTCCAACACCCAAGCTATTGAATTTATATACTTCTCTTTTCTATCTCTCTATTCCGGACGAATTGTTCCTGAAACGTGCCTAAAGTTTGTTACATTTTTGAGTAACAGTCTGTTTTGATCTCTATTTAAGTGTCACCCTGAACGAAATCAAAATCTAGAAGATTCTTCATACTTATTCAGAATGACAATTATTTTTGTACACTAAACCTCTGAACTTCCTACACCTGACTTTTTTCAAGACTTTGCATCGCTAATCGAGCGACACCATAGGTGGCGGCTGTATGTCTCGGCTGAACCATTGGTACTTTGAGATAACGTTCTCGAATTGTTGTCCAAACGGTATTTTTTGCCCCTCCTCCGGCTGTATAAACGTGAGTCAGAGGTGTCGCGCCTAACTCTTGCAACCGTTGATAACCTGTCGCTTCAATTCGAGCAATACTTTCGAGTAAACCGTGTAAAAATTCTACTGAATTATCCGGACGAGGTTCAAGACGGGGCGGAAGTTCAAGATCATTAATCGGAAAGCGATCGCCTTTTTTTAATAAGGGATAATAATCTAGGGGACTGTTAATATTGGGATTAATTTGTTGACTGAGCGTTTTTAATTCCCTATCGCTAAAGAACGCTCGCAACACCGCCCCTCCCGTGTTGGATGCACCGCCAGTCAGCCACAAGTTCCCGAGGCGATGGCTGTAAACCCCGTAGCGAGCATCATTAACAGGGGTATGGCTGAGAAGCTTCAACACCACAGTTGAACCCAAGGATGTCACCGCTTCACCCGGAGAAGTTGCACCACTGGCGAGAAAAGCGGCTATACTATCGGTGGTTCCCGCACAGACAACACATTGTTTCGGTAAATCTAATTGTTCTGCAATTTCTGAGGTAATGGGACTGATTGGGGTTCCCGGTGTAATGACTTTGGGTAATTGTAACTTCAGTGGATTTGACTCATGATTAATTGCATTTGTCAACCAACTTGGGTAACATAAATGAGTGATGTCGTAGCCAAGTTTCAGCGTGTTATGATAGTCGCTAATACCCAGTTTTCCATGCAGCAAAAACCCTAACCAGTCCGCTTGATGTAGGAAATAAATGGGCTGAGAAGGGATGTTTAATTCATTGTGATGATGTTGCCACCACAGCAGTTTTGCTAAACTAGAGGTTGCACTGAGAACGAGATGATTTGCCGGGGCGATCGCTTTGATTTTTTCGATCATTTCTACCCCTCGTCCGTCGTTGTAAAGCAAAGGGGATGTAATCGGTTTTCCCTGTTGATCGCACAACAGCGTGGTTCCTGATGTACCATCAATCGCGATCGCGCTTGTTTGACGACGAAGTTCTACAGGAATTTGAACAATTAAATCAAATAAAGCCGTTTGCCAAATAATAGGCCATTGATTAGGGGAAGAAGTCCCTTGAAATCGAGATTCAACCTCTTGATGAATATCACCCTTTTGATCGAGGATGGCCAGTCGTGCGCCTGAAGTTCCGAAATCAATCCCGATATAAAAGTTCATGCTAATTCAACCTAAAAATATTGTCAATTTGCGATTTTATAGTACAATGAAAAGTTTACAAATCAATATCTTCATTTTGAGCTTTTATTAACTTTTGATAAAAAGTATACAATTCAGGTCTATTTGCTCTAGACTTTCAGTGAATTTATAGTTATAAAGTAAAAGATACAGGGGAAATCCTAAAGGATCAACCACTGAGGAAATGCTTTAAGGAGCTTGTAGAGGGTTTTATGGATACACTCGCTTATAATCATTTAGTCTCCGCTTTTGAATCTCCCCGTCAGTCTAATGTTGATGGCAGCTTGGTTCTATTCCGGGGTATGAACTGGAACCAAATGTCAGGCGCTTGCTTATTACCCATTGTCTCTGTTGCAATTGGTGCAGCTATTTTAAGTGCAGGTAAGCCTGCTCAAGCCGCACTATACTATGGTGATTATGGTTCTGACGTTAAAGATGTTCAGCACAAGCTGGCATATTATGGCTACTTTAGCTATAAAGCGACTGGCTATTATGGTAAAGTCACCAAGCACGCGGTTAAAGCCTTCCAACGGGACTACGGTTTACACGCTGATGGTGTAGTTGGCCCGAGTACAGCTTCTGCTATGGGCTTAAAGTGCTATGGTAGCTCCTGCTACAAGTCTAGCTCTCACAAGTCCGACTACAGTAAGCACCATTACAAAAAAGCTAGCTACCACAAGAAGTCTCACAGCTCTGGCTTAAGTCATGGTTCTAGCGGCTACACAGTGGTCAAGCTACAAGATAAGTTAGCTAAGTATGGCTACTTCCATGCTAACTCTACGGGCTACTACGGTAAAATCACCAAACACGCGGTTAAAGCCTTCCAGTGTGACTATGGCTTACACGATGATGGTATTGCTGGCCCGAAAACCCTCCATGCAATGGGTTTATATTAATTAGTAGGATATTTTTAAAGAGTTCAACTCTTAACAATTTCCTATAAATCAACCTGCATAACTATTAGGTAGATAATCGCTTAATAGCCATGCAGGTTATTTTCAGTTAAAATAAGTTCTCAAAAACGTTTAACGGGAACTACTTTTTCATGTCCCGAGCCATTTTACGGAACTCGTCGAGGTTAGTATCCGGGCGACGCCGCTCTGTTGTTGGAGTTGAAAAAGAAGATGAAGAGGAAGAGGAAAAGGAGGATGCCGAAGAACCATTAGAAGCCGGCTTGGACATCTCCATAGCAGCTTTAGCCACAGAGTCAGGGATATTAACAGGCTTTCCACCTGCCATTTTCGGGAAGCTTTTCTTCACCTGCTGTTGTTTACGCATGAACTCTACGTCACCCAAACTTTGGGCATCGTCTGAGCCGAGGTAGAATGCACCAGATTCAGTATTTTCAGACTTTTTACCAAATAAACCAAATAGTCCTGCCATGTAATACTCCGAATAGCTGTATGAGAATTTTTCATCGTTATGTAACATATTATCAAAATTTATGTTGAAATGAGTACAATATTAATTTTTATCGGTTGGCTTCTGCCGTTAACTCAAGAGTTGCAAACAGCCAATGTAGGTTTAGAATCATTGAATTGATGGCGATTTCAGCCGAAACAGCATCGTAATATCTACACAGAAGCAGACTGAACAGACCGACAAAAAATGAGAAAAATGAACAGATGATCAAATTATGATTAATATTTGGATTCAACATATCGCCTGGGGGCTGGGTGCCGTACTCGGAGTTGAACTCGTTCGAGATCTTTACCATGTCCTTTCCCACGTTTGGCCACCGTTGTATCGCTGGCACGTCTGGCATCATCGAGTCTTTCGTCAAGACTTTAGCGTAGTTAGCGATCAAATTTATCGTCAGGGAAACTGGTATCACGATGTCCCCGAAGCGATCGCCATGTTAACATTTAGCTTAATCTTTGGAATCATCGCCCATTCTTTTGCCCCTGAACATCAATGGTTTGCCCTAATTGGTTGTGTGTATACGCTTTCGTTTTTACTTCCCGCAATTGCCCGAGGACTCGGTATTCCCAAAGTCGATCAACTCACAGATATTACTCATCTTCCCGGCGAATTTTATCAACCGCCCTCTCACTGGTTTGTTAACCGTCCTTATCACTGGCGGCATCATTTTGACAATCAAAACGCTTATTTTTGTGGTACGCTCACCTTCGTCGATAAACTGATGGGAACAGCACTTTCTCTCAAAGGTAAAACAATCGCAGTTACAGGCGCATCTGGAACTCTAGGACGAGCGCTTTTATTACAACTTCATCAAGCCGAAGCAAAAGTTATCGCCCTCACGTCTGGAGATCAAACCGTTAGTATTCATCTCAATGGAGAAGAATATCCCGTCAAAACCATCACCTGGAAAGTCGGTGAAGAAGATCAACTCACTCAGTTATTGAAAAAAGTTGATATTCTGATTTTAAATCATGGCATTAATGTTCATGGAGAACGCACACCCCAAGCAATCACAAACTCTTATGAAATCAATGCGTTTTCAAGTTGGCGGTTACTCGAATTATTTCTGTCAACCGTAGAAACAAACACAGATATTGCTCGCAAAGAAATTTGGGTCAATACCAGCGAAGCCGAAGTCAGTCCGGCATTGAGTCCGTTATACGAACTCAGTAAACGAACTTTAGGAGATTTAATTACCCTCAGACGTTTAGATGCGCCCTGTGTAATTCGGAAATTAATTTTAGGGCCGTTTAAAAGTAATTTGAATCCGATTGGTGTGATGTCACCGGACTGGGTTGCCAAACAAATTGTCAAACAAGCTTGTTCAGATATGAGAACAATTATTGTAACGATTAACCCAATTACTTTTATTGCTTTTCCAGTTAAAGAGTTTTTTGTTTCTCTGTACTTCAAACTCTTTACTCACAAATCTATCCCGACATTTTTACGGAAAGAAGTATCTTCTTCCGAGACATTTTCTAAATTTAATTAATCACGACGATTTAACTCTGAGTTGGTCGTGGAACCCGAATAACAAACTCAGTTCCTTTTCCCAAATTTGATTTCACCTCAATCGATCCCTGATGCTTTTCGACAATAATAGACTGTGCGATCGCCAACCCTAATCCCGTTCCTTTCCCTACAGCTTTGGTTGTAAATAAATGCTCAAAAATCTTTTCTTTGACTTCTTCACTCATCCCCTTACCATTATCAGCTATGATAATTTTTACGCTTTGATTTTCTAATGAGGTTTGAATGGTAATGCGGTTAGAATTGGCTTGAATCTCAGCAAAACTTAGACCAATATTTGATTCATCTAAGGCATCAATGGCATTAGCCAGAATATTCATAAAGACTTGATTGAGTTGCCCTGGAAAACATTGTACTTGAGGTAAGTTCCCGTAGTTGGTAATTACTTCTATTCCCGGGCGTTGTTGGTTGGCTTTGAGCCGATGTTTAAGAATTAACAGGGTGCTATCAATGCCTTCATGGATGTTAAATGGTATTTTGTAATCTTTATCTGCACGAGAGAATGTTCTGAGACTGGTACTAATTCCTTTGATGCGCTCGCACCCCACCTGCATTGATGCTAACATTTTGGGCAAGTCTTCTAAAAGATATTCAATTTCTAATTCTTCGGCTTTTTCGGCAATCTCATCCCCAGGATTCGGGTATTTTTCTTGATAGAGCGCGATAAATTCTGTGAGGTCTTGGACGGCGGCGATCGCTTCGCTCACATTGCCCGAAATAAAACCAACGGGGTTATTAATTTCATGGGCTACTCCGGACACTAAATTCCCCAAAGCCGACATTTTTTCGCTTTGAATAAGTTGTAATTGGGCTTGTTGTAAATCGTTTAACGCTTGTTCCAACGCTTGTGATTTTTGCTCCAAGGCAAGTTCTGCTTTTTTGCGATCGGTAATATCTCGCATCACAACAACGGCGCCAACTTTGTTTCCCGAAGGATCGAAGATTGCTTGTCCACTTGCTAACAAAATTCTCTGAGAACCCTGCTTTGGTGCAATTACCATTTCGGCATTTTCGACGATTTCCCCTTGCAAGGCACGAAACAAAGGGATTTCTGTGGTTGATAGAGGTGTTTTACCATCAGGTTGATAGAGATCGAAGTATTCTGCCCATTGTTCGGGTGGTAATGATTCAATAGGTAAGCCATGAAACTCACGGGTTGCTTTGTTAAATAAGGTCAACTTCCCACTAGCATCACAAACAACAATGCCATCAGTAATATTGTGAATAATCGCATTTAAAAATTCTCGTTCTTTGGCTAGAGCAGTTTGGGCTTGCTGGCGTTCCCGCAACGCAACTTGCAGTTGACTAAGCGATTGCTCTAGCTGTTGGGCATACTTCTGGGATTGTTGATAGAGACGAGCATTTTCCAGAGAAATTGCGGCTTGAGCGCAGAGGAAATTTAAAACCCGCAGGCGATCGCGAGTAAATACCCCACTCACCAGTTGATTTTCTAGGTAAATAATCCCCACCAAATTTCCTTGATTAATAATTGGGGTACACAAAACGCTCTGGGGTTGATGAGAGAGCATATATTCCCCAATTAAACCCGGAGTATCTGTTTGGCAATTATCTATGACAACTGTTTGTTGAGTATTTTTGACATAATGGATAATATTCAAGGGAATATCTTGATAATTATCTAGTAATTCTTGAGCGAAAATAGTTTGTATTTTTCCTTGAGTAATTAAGGTCATTGCTTTCACTTGCCAAGTCTGTTCTTGGGGAAGAATGAATACAGCTTTTTTCGCTCCCGAGTTTTCTAAGATAATACGATTCAGGCTAGCAATGAGTGTATCTAATTCCAAAGAACTGGAGATAGCTTGAGCGGCTTTGAGTACGCTGGTGAAATCTAGAACATCGGAAATATTGGTGCTGCTTGTGCTGTTGGTGCGAGTGGACAAGGAAGTTGCATACAAGGCAAGAGTTTCTTTTGGGTTGAAGTTAAATAGTTGTTGTTGCAGGATGGGTTGGAGTAGTTGAGGGTAGCGTTTTTCTAAGTCGTCAGTTTTGGTTTTTGCACCCCAACGGACGTAACAGTAGTAGGCTTCCTGCATATATCCAGCAGCCACTTTTTCTTTGCCCCAGTCGAGGTAAAACTTGGCTGCGAGTTCGTTGGCTAACGCTTCTTCCTGGATATAGCCATTTTCTTTAGCGAGTTGAATAGCGCGATCGTAATATTCTATTGCTTCTATTTTATTGCCAAAAACTCGACATTTTTCTGCTGCAACCAAGTCAAATTTATGCTGAAAATTCATCGGCGCATAAGTTGCCCAGTCTTTTAGTTTTTCCTGGTTGGCAAGGATGCTTTCACTCATCTGCTGCTGTTCGAGGTCAGAGCGTGTTTTAAACACCGCCAAGTATGTTAGAGATTCATAGAAATAAAAAATGGGTACATATAAAAAACCCAGGACAGCATCTAAATATTGTTTTGCTTCTCCACCCTGTCTTATAGCTCCTTCAAAATCGGAAAATAGATAGGAAATAACCAGTTTATTAATCCACAGCAATGCTAATCCGGTGCGATCGCCTGCCGCTTCCTGTAATGAAAGTTGATGCTGTTCGTTGTAAACTGCACCGCTGAATATCGTCACATTCTTAGTTTCCGTATCCCCAATTAAATTGAGCATAATTTGTCGAACTAATCGACTATAAGTTAGGGTGAGAGTTTGTTTGAGGTGTTTAAGTGCTTCACAATATCCAGCCATTTCCGACTCTAAGTGAGTTAAGTTCTCTCCGGCGAAATAGGAATATAAACCGTAGTTATATGCAGAGTAGCCAGCAAAAGCCAGTTCGCCCACATCTAAACAACTAGAATAGGCAATTTTTAAGGGGTTTAATGTATCGCGCAGGTGCATTTTCCAATGTCTTGTGTAGACGTAGACCATTGATAACGTTTTCCCTTTGAATTCTGAATTTTGTTGATGTGATAGCAGCTCAATGGCTAACTGACCAAATTCATACCCTAATTCAAAGTTTCCGATCGCAGCACACATTAATACGCCATAAGAAGCATAAGCAAAGGGGGAGGTTAACTGATTACCATAAACAACAGATAGATAAACTTTTTTTAAAACCACCAATAAATACAATTGGGGTTCATAGAGATAAGCGACGGGTGCAGCGGATGTCAAAATACGAGAGGCAGCTAGAATATTTACATCTGTTGCTTCTGGTAAGTTGAGTAATTCCTGTGGTAAACGCCCTGCAATGGTATCGGAGACGGTTTGAAAGGCAGTCTCCACCTCTTCTTGGCTTGGTGTTGCAGGTAGTTCTACCCCCAATTGCTTTAAGACGGTGAGTGTTGCTGCGATCGCCTCAGAAAACTGACCTCGAGCAGTTAATGCCGAAATCTTCACTTCATAAATCCTAACCCGATCGGATGGGGTTTGAGCATACTTAAGAACTTTATGGGCTAAAGTTTCCATTTGTTCTAAATCGCCTGCTAAATAAGCAGTTTCTGTGGCAACTTGATGCAGTGCTAGGGTCAATTTATACTGACTTTGCCAACAGTTTTCGGCTAGTAAATCAATACCCACCTGGGCATACTTCATTGCCGCGAGATATGCAGTGGCGACTTTTGCTTTGCAGCTTGCTATTAGATTAAACTCTGCAAGTTCCTGACGGTCTGTAAACTGGGTAATTAATTCAACTGCAATATTGAGTTGACTAACGATTTCAAAAATACGTTCTTCGAGGTGAGTTTCTGGTGTATTATTTCGGAGTAATTGACCGATCTTCAGATGAACGGCTTGTTTCTCATCAGTGGGAATTAAAGAATAAGCGGCTTGTTGAACGCGATCGTGAAGGAATTTATAACCAACAATCTCAGATTTTTTTGGCAGAACTGCTTGATTAATTTCACCAACATAAAACTTATAAACTACATTTTGAGGTAAAATTAATTCTTCTTGCAAAGCATTCCATAAACAAGCCGCAGTTTCTATTTCTGATTGTTCCGAAATTATTGCTAGAGTTGTTAAATCAAACTGATTCCCAATACAAGCTGCTAACTTGAGAATATTTTGGGTGAAAGATGGTAATTTCTCTAGCTGCAATGCCATAAATTCTACGACATCATCTGTTAGTGCTTGTTGATTTACTTGGGCAATATCGCATTGCCAACAGCCCAACTCCCAATCAAATTTAATCAAACTTTCTTGATATAATACTTTCAGAAATTGAGTCGCAAAAAATGGATTTCCTTGAGTTTTCTGAAAGACCAATTGTGAAAGGGGTAAGGCTAAATTTTCTCTACATTTAAGTGTGTCAGCGACTAACTGATTGATTTGAATTTGACTTAGTGATGCTAAAGTGATTGTATTAATTGTTGCTGCTGTTTTTTGAATTTCACTCAAAGCCAATATTAATGGATGTGCTGGACTGACTTCATTATCACGGTAGGCACCAATCAATAAAAGATGCTTAGTATTAGCCATTAATAATTGGATTAATTTCAATGATGCTGAGTCTGCCCATTGTAAATCATCTAAAAACATGACTAATGGATGTTCTGCACTGGTAAAGACTTGAGTAAATTTTTTAAATAATAAGTTAAAGCGATTTTCTGCCGCCGTGCCTGATAATTCTATGGCAGGTGGTTGTTCACCAATGATTTTTTCTAGTTCAGGAATGACTTCAATAATTACTTGTCCGTTTTCCCCAACAGCCTCTAATATTTTATTTTTCCATTGCTGAATTTTAGCATCTTTTTCTGTTAATAATTGCCTCATTAAATCTCGGAAGGCTTGCACAAATGCACTGAAAGGAATATTCCGTTGAAATTGATCGAATTTGCCTTTAATAAAATAACCCCGTTGTCTGACAATGGGTTTATGAACTTCGTTAACAACTGCCGTTTTGCCAATCCCGGAAAAACCAGCTACTAGCATCATTTCCGAACCTCCTCCCTTACCTCGGGGGGGATTACTGACTCTTTCAAAAGCTTCTAGAAGGGTTTTGACTTCGGTTTCTCGTCCGTACAATTTGTCGGGAATAAGGAAGCGATCACTGATATCCCGTTGCCCAATTTCAAAGTCTTTTATCTCACCTGTTTCTTGAAGTTGAGTTAAACATTTTTCTAGATCGTATTTTAACCCTAATGCACTTTGATAGCGATCTTCAGTATTTTTAGCCATTAATTTACTGACTATCTTTGATAGTACAGGTGGAATTTCTGAATTAATTTCATGTACTAAAGGTAATATTTTTGCTAGATGACAATGTACTAATTCCATTGGGTCATTTGATTCAAATGGCAATTCTCCTATGAGTAATTCATAGAAAGTTACACCCAAAGAATAAAAATCTGTCCGATAATCAATTCCTCGATTCATTCTCCCAGTTTGTTCAGGAGAAATATAAGCCAGTGTTCCTTCTAATACATTTGGATTATCGATTTCTGGGATTTCTTTAGGTAATTGAGAAGAAATGCTAAAGTCAATCAACTTTATTTGTAAGGTTTCAGGTTGAATAAGAATATTAGCGGGTTTAATATCTTTATGAATTATTCGCTCCCGATACAAAATTTCTAGGGCATCACAAAGGGAAATTGCTATTTTTAAAAAGTCTTGTAGCGATGTTAACTTTCCCCCAAGTTCCCATTCTTTTAAGGAAACTCCTCCAAAGTCTTCCATCACCAATACATAACTATTTTTATAGGATTCTAGGCTATAGGTTTTGATAATCAGGGGTGAATGGAGATTTTTGGCAATGGTATATTGATTACGAAATTGTACCAGTTCGTTAAAACTGGGATAGGGATTTTTCAGCAGTTTAATGACTACAGGTAATTGATCGATATTCCGAATCGCCCGATACACGATTGTGCGACTACCTGAATAAATAGTTTCTGCGATCTGATAGCCAGGAATTTGAATTGTTGTCTTTGCGTGACTGTTTTGAGTTGAGTTATTCATGGTGATCCGGGTTGAAACCTTAATTAGTCAGTATTTTTTTAAGAGGTTTGAATGGAGGGGAAAATGTTAACTTTTCTTTAAGTTTCTTTAGATAAAGTAATAATAAATTCCGTTCCTTCTCCTAAATACTGTTAACTAATGTTAATATTCTTCATCCCCAATCCTAAAATTAGGGACTATTAAGTCAATTATACTTTCTCTAATTTTTCAACTCTAAAAAAGTTTCTATTGATAGCAATCACAGAACTTACTCACTTCTGATCGCTATATTAATAAATGTTAACATCAATCAATGTATATTTTTTGTGAAGTTTTGGCGCAAAGTAACGAATAAGCCAATCAGTGAGCAATTGCTTCTAATTGGCTTTCCCTGTTTGCTATTTTTTGATTAAACGTTTGTTAAGTTTTTGTTCTAATTCTTGACTTCAGACATTTCTAGTACACGTCCCTCTAAATCTTTCACCAAAAAATTAAGGGGTCTTTCACTACGAATTTTAAACTTGAGTCCGCGTGTTTGTACTCGCATTAAAATTTGCTCTAAACAGTCATGATCAAAGCAAACATGACGATCACGATTCTTTGTCCCGTAGCTTGCACCGCTAATGATATGTAACTGAGTATTTTTCATCAGTTGATACCATAAACCTTCAGAAGCACCGAGATCAGACGGATTGCTGGCAGAACCGCCAACTGTGGTAGACATATACAGGGGATCGATTCCTGTTGCTCCTAAAGTTTGTTCATAGTTGTAATAATAATGCAGAGGAACATCGGCAACGGGCAAATCGAGCAAACCCTCATAGAATTGCCGAGCAACGTTGAGATCGCTCACCATGATTGTATGTACTTTTGGCGCACTGGTGAGAAACATCCACATGGCACCTGCATAGGCCGCAAGCAGCATGACCATCACGCCTTGAGTGGATAAAATACTGTCAAGTGCGGGGAAAAAAGCACTCAAGGGTAAATGGGGCAGCGAAAAATCAATGAGACGAATGGCTAGCATGAATGATACAAAAATAAACTAGACTTAACAGTAGGGTCGGGACTGAAACTGAAGCCTAAATGTTAGGCTAGTTCTAATGTTAACAAAAAGTTATCCAAACACTCCCCGACAGGCTTTCTTGTTTAAACTATTGACAAATATTTATAAATATGTTAATAATCAGGCTTTTAAAGAACAATCAGGATTGAGATTGGAGTGAATGTCAGAGAATCTAATTCACATTTTTGTCTATGGTACACTCAAACCAGGTGAATGCAATTATCAACGCTATTGCGCCCGTCGAGTGGTTCAGGAACGTCTGGCGATCGCTGAGGGCAAACTTTTCAATTTATCGTTAGGCTATCCAGGGATGACGGAGGGAATCTGTTGGGTTTCGGGTGTGGTTCTCTCATTCCCAGATCCCTCGATTTTTGAGGATTTAGACTGTTTAGAAGACTATCAACCCCATCGTCCTCCCGAACAAAACGAATACCAACGCCAAGAAATTCAAACCTATACACCCGACAAACACCCCTTAGAAGTAGCGTGGGTTTATCGGATGAATCCAGCTAAAATTCAACAGTATCAAGGCGTTTATCTTCCGGGTGGAAATTGGAGTTCTCAAATCCAAAACAGAAGAAGCTCAAAGGGAAGATAGACTGAGAAGACCTCTAAACTTCCCGACTTTTATTGAGGGTTAGAAATTAGCGGCTTTGGAATCTCAATAATCGGTTGATTGACCGTTATACTTGCTGCATCGGAGCGAACAATGGGAATAATCGGTTCATTCAGGGCAATTTTGAGGGGTTCAGGATCAGAACTTGGTCGAGAAGCAAACTGGGGAATGCGAGAAAAATTACCGAACGTTACACTAGAAATTGTCGCCACAAACAAAGCCGCAATTGCTGTTCCCCCCCAAGCAACCCGACGATAAGTCGTGCGACGATCAACTTTTTCAAAAACCGCTTCAGCAAGGTCCGCAGTCGCCGTTTGTTGAGCCGTGGGTACAGGTAGACTCTGCCACTGAGAACTAAGCTGGAGTAATTGCTGATAGCAACTTTTCACTTGAGGATCAGTCGCTAACCATTGTTCGACTTGGCGGCGTTCTTTTGGGTTCGCCTCACCATCAATATAGGAACTGAGCAGTTCATAATGATAATCGCTCAGATCACCGTCTGACGGATGTTGCATTTGTTCTTCCGTATTAAATGCTGAGTTAGAGTTTATTTCCTGATGGTTATTAGACTCAAAATTAGGCTTCATAGTAACACCTCCCCGTAAACTTTAGGTGAATGCAATTCAAATCATTGGATGAATCTGTTGTTTGTGAAAATGGGGGAGAAACGCGCTTTAGAGATGCATTTCTGGTTTTAACACTGTTATTAAATAGTGTATCAGTCTCAAATTCTGACCACCTGAGATTCACAGGTTTTCCTAACTATTTAGATAAGGTTGTAACTGACTTTGTAGCCGTTGACGCGCCCGAGCAATTCTAGATTTCACAGTTCCGAGAGAAACCCCTGTAATTTCAGCAATTTCTTCGTAAGCTAGACCTTCAATTTCTCGCAAAACAATCGTTGTGCGAAAGACTTCCGGTAAATCAGCGATCGCCTCATTGAGACAATCATAAAATTCTCGCGTACTGAGATCATCATCAGGGCCTGGAAGTTCGGCCGGAATTTCCCACTCGACTTCACCATCATCAATACAACGAGGTGCATCAAGCGACAGAGGGGGTTTAACCCGTTTACGCTTGCGGAGTTCATCGTAAAATAGGTTGGTTGCAATTCGACTCAACCAGCCCCGAAATTTAGCGGGTTCTTGTAGGCGTTTGATATTGCGATAAACGCGAATCCAAATTTCTTGAGCCAAATCAGAACGATCTTGCCAATCAGGAGCCAAATGGTACAATACCTTATCGACATGAACTTGATACCGACGCAAAAGTTCAGTAAAAGCTGCTCGATCAGGCTGTACTCCTTCCTGACATCGCAAGATTAAGTCATAGTTGGAGAGCTTATCAGGGGGCAATAGCACTTCTTGAAGAACGGTCACCTCAGCCGCAGACCAGGATATAGATATAGTTTCGCTCATATTATGGAACTTGGCTCATCAAACATTCCCTTTCACTAGACGTCTACCCAGTTCCGAATGTTCCAAAAATTTTGATTCAGGGTTCAGGTTCACAGTCAGTCTGACAAGCCCCAATACTCACCCAACTACTCGATCCATCTACCCAATGCTCTTTTTTCCAAATCGGAGCATTGTGTTTGAGGGTATCAATCGCATATTGACAAGCTTCAAACGCTTCACGACGATGGGGACAACCGACGGCTACCAATACACTAATTTCCCCAACTCGTAAGCGCCCGATACGATGATGAATCGCAACCTGACTCACTTGGGGCCAGTTGTGGCGAATTTCAGCCGCTATCCCCTCAAACACTCGTATTGCCATCGGTTGGTAAGCCTGATATTCTAGAGCTTCTACCGCTTGACCCTCGGTATTGTTGCGAACCATTCCACTCATAACCACCACTGCACCATTAGCGGGTTCATCTACTAATGCGTAGATTTCTTCGATGGACAGAGGGGCTAGGGTAATCGCAAAATGATCGGGGGATGAGATCAATTGAGAAGAAGCTTGAATGGTCAGGCTAGAATTAAACATCACTGCTATCGTTGAACATCTATCTATCTGTTTTTACACAAATAGTCTATTGCCACAATAACTGATGATTTATTCCCTGGCTTCCCCCTCTGAGTTGAGATCTAAACTTGAGTGTTGTTGTACTTGACTTTCTTGTTTAGCGATCTCTTGATCCGCGATTTCCAATAATTCCGGGATAGTCACAAACCGATAGCCTTTTTCTTTGAGTTCAGCAATAATATCGGGTAACGCTTTTACCGTGTGTGAACGATTTCCCCCGCCATCATGCAACAACACAATGCGACCCGGTTTGATCGAACCGAGAACATTACTCTTAATACTAGAAGCTGAACTTCTCCAGTCTTTAGAATCAGATGACCACATAATATTCACGTAGTCTCGGGAGAAAGCATAATCGACTAAACCGTTATCTTCTACTCCACCCGGTGGACGAAAAATAGTCGTATTAATACCGACTAATTCTTCAATCAAATCTGCTGTCTCTTCAATTTCTTTAGCAGCAGCAGAGCGACTATGTTTGTGATAACGATGATTCCAAGTATGATTAGCAACGACATGACCATCGGCTGCAACTTTTTTGCCAATCTCTTTGTAATTGTTTAAAGCTTGACCGACCCAAAAAAACGTCGCTTTAATATTGTTTTCTTTGAGAATATCTAAAATTTGTTCTGTTGTTTTTGGCCAGGGACCATCATCAAAGGTCAACGCGATCACTTTTTCATCGGTATTAAGATCGACATATTTAATTGTTTTTCCTTTGAAACGATCAGGTATAGTATTGTCAAATCGTTGAGCCTTGAGCCGACTAATTGCGGTTTGTACACCCTCAACCCGTTGAGTCATCGCTTGTCCAACACTGGGTAATTCTCTCGGATTAATTGGAGTTGATGATCCCCGAGGTAAGCTAGACTCTTGACGTTCCTGCTGATTGGGACTCTCGGATAACGGATCAGAAGATTGTTCGGAAACAGGGGAGACAGGCGCTTCTTGAGCGGAGTTTTCCTCTGGTTTTTGAGGGGATTCTAGACTAGGCGTAACTATTTCAGGTGAGGACTGAGGTGCCATCTGCACCTGAACTTGACGAGTTGTACGCAGATTCCAAGGCAACATTACGCCGATCATAAAACTTCCCACAGCCGAAATCAATGCAAAACGAGTGATCCGTTGCTGTTGCTGTTGCTGGCGACTTAAACTCGGGTTTTGTACCACACTATTTCTCCTTCACACCTAAAAACTTAACTTCAAGGATGATACCTTGATTAAAAACTCAGATTGACCCTGATACACTCCGGAAAAGTGAATTTGCATTAATATAATATATTGGTTAAAATGTCAAGCATTAAAATTCTGTCCTTAGAGGGTTACGCCAGCAGAAGCAAATCACTTCTCTAAGATATTAGGGCAAATTTGGGTGAATCTGTCAAAATTTTATGTTAGTTGAGTAATTTTCTGGTGATAGAGACGAATAATTTCCTCTGTGACCTGTTCTATGGTCAAGCCGTCGGTTTGAACTTCAATTGCATCTGCGGCTTTTCGTAGAGGAGCAATAGAGCGAGTGCTATCTTTATAATCTCGTTGAGCAATTTCCTGTTCTATCTGTTCGAGACTAATATCTTCGAGGCCTTGCTGTTGGAGTTCAAGTTGCCGACGCTGAGATCGTTCTTTCACCGAAGCCGTCAGAAAAATCTTCAGTTCCGCATCCGGAAAAACAGAAGTCCCAATATCCCGTCCTTCTGCCACCACGCCCCCAGTCCGACCATAAGCTTGTTGCTGCTTTACTAACGACTCGCGCACCACAGATTGAGCCGCAATCGCCGAAACATTTGCCGTCACTTGAGTCGAACGAATTTCAGCCGTCACATCCCGACCATTAATACAAACACCAAGCTGGTCTTGTTGAGGAATCAATTCAATCTGACATTGATGAACCAACTCCGCAACAGCAGGTTCGTCCGACATCTCAATTCCACTTTCCAATACCAACCAAGTCACCGCCCGATACATCGCCCCCGTATCCAAGAACAACAAATTCAATTGTTGAGCAACTTGGCGCGTTACCGTTGATTTCCCCGCTCCGGCTGGCCCATCAATCGCCACAATTGGTTTACGGTTGCGTAAAATCAGATTATCAATCAAACGTGTTGTATTCACACGGGCTGCTATAGCCAACAGTCCTACCTCCCGAACTTCTGTTAACGGTGTCATTGTATCTGGATCAACAAGCTGTAAATATTCCAACTCAACCTCGGGTGTGGTAGCCAGTTCAGTTTGAACCGCCGAGAGTATAGCCGACTGATGACAATTTCCCTCTAAAAAAACTTGCTTCCCTTTACGGAGAGCGCGATAGAGTACCGTTGCGGTGGTTTGCTGTTGAGGGGTCAAATATTGATTGCGAGAACTATAAGCGAGTCCTGAAGCCTCTCGAACAATCGGACAAGCCACAATTTCAATCGGCCAGTTGAGATCTCTAACCATGCGTCGAATAATGGCTAACTGTTGAGCATCTTTGCGCCCGAAATAGGCGCGTGTCGGTTCAATAATATTAAACAACTTTGCCACAATCGTCGTCACCCCTGGAAAGTGACCCGGCCGAGCAGGGCCACATAAAACAGACATCATATTCAAGGGGGGAACAACACGGGTTTGGGGCGGACTGTCTACTTCCGTTTTGTCTTGCTGATCGTGATCTTGTTGGGAGATCCC
This sequence comes from Lyngbya aestuarii BL J, assembly GCF_000478195.2. GTDB lineage: Bacteria > Cyanobacteriota > Cyanobacteriia > Cyanobacteriales > Microcoleaceae > Capilliphycus > Capilliphycus aestuarii. The sequence continues at coordinate 38,602 of NZ_AUZM01000034.1, forward strand.
TAAAATTTTCTCTACACTGGGCATAAACACAATATCAACCCCCGCCTGTTCACAAAGCGATAAATCGTGATCCACAGAACGAGGATACTGTTTCAAATCCTCTTGCGGCCCAAACTGAAGCGGATTGACAAAAATACTCACCACCACAATTGCATTTTCAGATCTAGCCCGCTCAATCAAACTCAAGTGACCGGGGTGTAGACTGCCCATCGTGGGGACAAATCCGATGGTAGCCTGTGGGGTCTTTGAACGATGGAAGTTCAGGTCGCAGCGGACTGCTGCAATTGTCGTAAACAGGCGCATGATCTACCGTGAACAGTCTTTACAGTCAACAGTTTACAGTGATCAGTGAACCGTTTTTTCAGGGAAAAGGGAAAAGGGAAACTTTTTTTCTCTCTCCCTTTCTCCCGAACCTGTTTACTGTTGAGTGGCGAGAACTTCAACTTTAACTTGAGCAACACCACTGCTAATCATCCCGATCTCTTGGGCTGCGGCTACTGATAAATCAATAATCCGACCTCCAGAAAATGGCCCGCGATCATTAATCCGCACGACTACAGAACGACCATTATATGTATTGGTGACTCGTACTGTTGTCCCAAATGGTAAGGAACGATGGGCTGCGGTGAGTTCATATTGGTTAAATCGTTCTCCGTTGGCTGTTAATCGACCGTGAAAACCAGGCCCATACCAGGATGCTAAACCTTCAACGGCTTCCAACACACGACGATTAAACGCATTTTTAGCGTCATTCAATTGATTATTCAAAGGGGATTTGCCTTCGATTTTGCGGAGAGGTGCTGCATAGCCCATTTGTCGCCGGAGTCGGTTCGTTGCTTGTAAGGCGTCTTCAGCGAGATCTTGGGTTGTGTCGGGCAGAATCGTTTCAGAATCAATGACAACGAGGGTTTGACCTTCGATTTCTATCGTGTAGTTTTGTTGCTCTTGGTTCCAGCGTACACTGATGCTGTTAGCATCAACTTCGTAGCGGTTTAGTTGATTGAGTTTAGCAGCAACTTCGCTAGCTCGGGAAACGGGATCTTGATTGTCTTGAAACTGGCCGTCAGAACTCGGCTTTGAGAGCGATCGCGAAGATTCTGAGACGGTCCCAATTTTTACGAGATTACCTTGATTTGCTTCTTTGACCGGATCTGTTTTCTCAACAAAGGTCAGAACCGGAATATTTCGCACATAGAGGGTTGCCGCTTGGCGATTATTCCACTGATGGGCTTCGATAGTCGCAATCATCGCGCTTTCTCTATCACTGCCTGAATTCGACTGATATTCCCCGACTTTGACGGCTGTGCTGCCTGTTTCTTGTTTCGTGGTTTCTCCAACAGAGGTTTGAGTCTCCGTGAGTGTAGATGTTTCTACCTCTGGCGATAATGGTGGGGATTGTTCGGCGTGACTCGATAAGGAGACGCTACAACTTGATGCCAACATCATCGCGGTTAAACCACTTAAAAGTTTGTGCTTCATATGCCAATTAACAAAAATAACCTTTGAGTCGAGTTTTCAGGGTTATCCCTAAATGAGTCAACTTTGGAGATCAACTCATACTCGGAACGTATTCACTTTTGCAAAAGCAACTGCAACACACTAACACGAACTTTGAATAATCGGAATCAGTATCAGTGGTCACTTTTTACTTGGGGAATCAAACTAAACGGTGTAGTGTAGCTTAAACTTCCCTTTAGATAAGCATCCTAAGAATTTTTACTTACCTGATTTTGGACTGATAAAATTTTCTGATAGATAGAAATTGACCTCAAAATCCGTAGATAGACGTAAAAATCAATCATTCAGACCAGATGTCCGATCCCTAAACTTGGTAATCTAAACAGTTGAGAACATCAAAGCAGACAACGGGTAAATAGACATATGGATTATCGAGAAGCAGGTGTCGATGTAGCCGCAGGTCGAGACTTCGTAGACCGTATACGCGACTCATGTCAATCAACTTATAGACCAGAGGTACTGGGAGGTTTAGGGGGTTTTGGCGGTTGCTTTGAAATTCCTCCCGGCTACAAACATCCAGTATTAGTCTCGGGAACCGATGGCGTGGGAACCAAACTCAAACTCGCCACCCAACTCAACCATCATCAAACCGTTGGTATTGATCTCGTGGCCATGTGCGTCAACGATGTTCTCACCTGCGGCGCCGAACCCCTCTTTTTTCTAGACTATCTGGCGACAGGAAAACTCAACCCTGAACAACTCGCCCAAGTCGTCGAAGGAATTGCGGGCGGCTGTAAACAAGCCGGATGTGCCTTAATTGGGGGAGAAACCGCAGAAATGCCGGGATTTTATCCGGTTGGAGAATACGATCTCGCTGGATTTTGTGTCGGAATTGTCGAAAAAAGCCAGATTCTCAATTCTTCTCAGGTGAAACTGGGGGATGTAGCCATTGGACTCGCCAGCAGTGGGGTTCATAGTAATGGATTTAGTTTAGTGCGGAAAATCGTCAGCGATCGCCAACTAAGTTGGTCTGAATGTCCGCCGGAATTTGCAGGTCAATCTTTAGGAGAAGTTTGTTTAACCCCGACTCAAATTTACGTTAAACCTGTTTTAACGGCTTTAAAATCCGAGTTAGACATTCATGGCATGGCACATATTACCGGAGGCGGTTTACCTGAGAATTTACCCCGTTGTTTAGGCAAAGATCAATCGATTCAGATCTATCCAAATAGCTGGCCAAATTTACCGATTTTTGAGTGGATTGCTCAAACCGGAAAGGTGAATGAAACAGCAATGTGGGAAACCTTTAATATGGGCATTGGTTATGTAGTGATTGTGCCATCCGAGCAAGCACAAACAACGATTAAATGGTTTGAATCCTGCCAAATTTCAGCCTATCAAATCGGTGAAGTTATCAGCGGTTCAGGAGATTTAGTGATCTCTTAAGAGAGGAGAATTGAGACAGACTGATTTAGAGTTACTTTTTGAATCTTAAGCGGGAAGTCAAACGTTCACACTCTACTCTTATCCTGGAAATTGATTACAGTTTTTAATTACTACAATTTAAACAATGTCTATAGAATGGCAAACGGCGAAAACCTACGAAGATATTTTGTATCACAAAGCAGATGGAATTGCTAAAATTACCATTAATCGTCCTCACAAACGAAATGCTTTTCGTCCGGAAACGGTGAATCAACTTTACAATGCGTTTAGTGATGCTCGTGAAGATACTCGCATTGGGGTAATTTTGCTGACTGGAGCGGGGCCACATACGGATGGTAAATATGCGTTTTGTTCCGGTGGAGATCAAAGTGTGCGGGGAGAAGCAGGATATATTGATAATGCTGGAATTCCTCGTTTAAATGTGTTAGATCTACAACGATTAATTCGGTCTATGCCGAAAGTTGTGATTGCTTTAGTGGCAGGTTATGCGATTGGTGGGGGTCATGTTTTACATTTAGTTTGTGACCTCACAATTGCGGCAGATAATGCAATTTTTGGACAAACCGGGCCGAAAGTTGGGAGTTTTGATGGGGGGTTTGGTGCGAGTTATTTAGCGCGAATTGTCGGTCAGAAAAAAGCGAGAGAAATTTGGTTTCTCTGTCGTCAATATACGGCGGAACAAGCTTTGGAAATGGGGTTGGTTAATTGTGTGGTTCCCGTTGAACAGTTAGAAGCTGAAGGGGTTCAATGGGCGACCGAAATTTTAGAGAAAAGTCCGATTGCAATTCGCTGTTTAAAAGCGGCATTTAATGCTGATTGTGATGGTCAAGCCGGGTTACAAGAACTGGCGGGAAATGCCACATTGCTGTATTACATGACCGAACAGGGTGCAGAAGGAAAACAAGCATTTTTGGAAAAACGAAAGCCGAATTTCCGTCAATATCCTTGGCTTCCTTAGAATTAAAAAAGATTAAAAACAGAAGTTCTTAGCAGAAAATGTTTGAATGGGTGAAAATTGAGAGTAAATGACCTTAGAGGGTGACAAATTTGTTTTCTTAAAGTAGAACTTGATTGCAACTCAAACCTGTTAAGAACTTCTGCTTCTCAATTGAGACTGATAGTTACTTTTTAGTGATCAGTGGGTTTGTAAAAAAGAATGATTTAATTCGCGACGGGCTTCACTTCGGAGACTAAACCGCAACGGGAACAGTTTCGGTTACAGCTTCAGTCGTCTGGGGTAAAATAACCATTTTTTGGGCTTCTTCCCAAGGCGAAAATGCCAGCATCGCTAAGTGACAAGTTTTCCAACTGCCTTTAACGGGAGCATGAAGCTGGCTACAATGTCCACCTCTTCGGCCTTCTGGTGTGTAATGTTGGCAGCAGCGACAGTATGAGGTCAAAGTGTGTGGGGCTTGCATGAGGTTCTCCTGTGTGAGTCCATTTGATACTCTTTATTCTCCTAGATCGAGCCACCTATATTAATCATCGATCAATCATTATTCTGTCTCAGTTTGAGCGATCCCCACGTCACAACTGAATTTTATATTTATTTAAGATTTGGTTTATGAACAGATACAATTAAACTCTAAAGTATTGAGAACTGTAAATAAAGGCAGATTGACATAAAAACAATGTAAAATTAGTCGGGATCAAGCAAAACAACACAAGATAAAAGACAGATCAGACCCTAAAAAGAGGTTTGTACATCTGGCTTTGGATAGAAGAAATGGTCAAATAGGACAGATAAAATCTCAGTCCGGGGACAGATATCAATCCGGGGATCAGACACTCTCTCAGGTAGAAAGTCAGACTCATTTCGGTAATGGTTGTTTCCCCGAGGACGATCCAAAAAACCTCAGACTGATGTCCAATCAATCCCCAACTAGGGATGAAGGCGTTGTTGACTAAAACACATTGCACAAACAGACCAACGCTGCAATTCTCCGGTCGGGGTTGGACAATGACAACAGGGGCATTGAGGTAAAGATTGCGATCGTCGTTGAATCACTTCTGCCCAATTTTGAAAAGCCGTCTGAGGCGTAACCGCAGCAGAGGAACCCTCAGTTGAGGGTGTCGAAGTCGAAGCCGGGGGAATATTTGTCACGGAACTGGGATGGTGTTGGGACTCGTCACCTAAATGATCATCTGATGTTGAATAATGGGATTGACTGTGCCACAGAGCGGTAGAAAACTTGATATCATTCAAAGGATTAGAAAGTCTTTGATTTAACCGTCGAAGTATTTGCGATCGCCCAAAGGTGAGCTGCTGTGACCACGTGGCACTCGAAGTCGCAACCCTCAAAACTCCCCGACTGACAGAAATCGGCCGAGTGTGAGCGATCGCCCGTTGACCGACCACAGTAGCCCAGAGATCAAGAATCAATTGAAGCTGCTGCTGTTCGGGAGTTAAAAGCTGAACTTGTAAACAATCTAAAATCTGATTTAGCGATTGAAACATTATGGGTATTTGGTATAAAGAAACTAAACGCTGAAATAACTGCTAATTTTATTTTTAAGCCATCATTAAAAACTGCGAGGAGTTCCCCGAATGAGTCAATCTTCTGTCGTCAACAGTTCCAAAACCTCAGATTCCCTGCAACCTGCATTAAAAGCTGTTTTAGGGAGTCTAGATATTCAACTCGAAGACGAACTTTCCCGATATCGACGTTATCGACGCAAGACAACCCCCGCAACAGAGGCTAAAAAGCCTTCTAATTCCTACACACAAAAACCCTCAGAAGTGTTGTCTGTCTCGGACGGTGAAAATAATATAGAACCCAGTTCGACACCTTCTTCCCAGTCTAAATCATCGAGTTCTCAAATCTCATCGGGTTGGGAATCTGTGGTTTTACCGGGTTCCGCCCCTCTCGCCCCTCGTACCCAGTTACAGTCAGAACCCAGTCACTCCAACTCATCGGGTTCGTCTTTCACTTCATTCTCTGACAATACCCGTGAACCCGATGGCTATCTCGAATCTTCTCAACAACTGGTTAAAAGCTTAGAAGAACGTCGGGCTAAACGTCGGCAACGGAGTTGGGCAGCGAGTTTGTTTACGCCTGTTGGAATTGGCTCAATGTTGCTGTTTCTCTTATCCTGTATTGGTTTAGGGTATGTTGTGATGTCCCCGTCAGGAATGGCAACGTTAGGGTTAAATCGCTGGTTGAGTAAATTGAACCCCAACGCCCAACAAACAGACGAAATAACTGATCCCAATACGATTGAATCAATTGAACCTCAACCCAACTTAGCCGCTCGTGAGTTTGTCGATCTAGATTTAGATACACTCAGTAATATTAATCCGAGTCCAAATCCCATTCCGGCTCCCACGACTCAAACTCCGATTCCAACCAATGGCCAGAATTTAACCCCTCCGAGTCCGTTACCCAGTGGGCCTGGCATGAGCAACCTCACCAACGAACTGCTTCCAGATCCGGTTCCACCCACTCCCAAACCCGTACCCACAACTGCACCCGCACCAGCCCCCGTTCCCAAACCCGCAGCCGGAGCCGCCACCAAACCGAATACTAATCCGGTGAAAGCTGGTGATAATCTGTACTATGTGGTGACATCTTACACTGATGAGCGATCGCTAGAAAAAGCCAGAGAAGTGGTACCCGATGCCTATGTGCGAGAGTTTAAAACCGGGGTAAAAGTGCAAATGGGGGCGTTGGATAATCCAGAAGCCGCCAAACGGTTAGCAGAAGAACTGCGGGTACAAGGAATTTCTGTGCAGTACGACACCCCGAAAGCAGGGCAATAGGTTGGGAGAAGATGAATTATGGGCTTTTTTGATCGCATTTGGCGAGTGATTCGTGCCAATATTAATAGTTTGATTAGTCAAGCCGAAGATCCAGAGAAAATTCTGGAACAAACGGTGATGGATATGCAGGAGGACTTGGTGCAACTCAGACAAGCGGTTGCTCAAGCCATTGCCACCCAAAAACGCACCGAACGACAATGTTCTCAGGCGAAAACGACAGCCGAAGAATGGTACAGACGAGCGCAACTGGCTTTGCAAAAAGGGGAAGAACGACTCGCCCGAGAAGCGTTAACTCGTCGCAAATCTTATCTAGAAACCGAAGCAGCAATGTCGGCTCAACTCGAACAACAAGCTCAAGTGGTTGATCAGTTACGGAAAAATATGCGAAAGCTAGAGAGTAAAATTAGTGAGGCGAAGGCGAAAAAAGACTTGTTTATTGCTCGGGCGCGATCGGCGAAAGCTTCGGAAAAACTCAACGAGATTCTCGGCAATACTAGCACGGGTGGGGCAATAAATGCCTTTGAACAGATGGAAGACAAGGTAATGCAGCTTGAAGCCCGTTCTCAGGCAATGGCTGAACTCTCGGCTAATGATCTCGAAAAACAGTTTGATGCTCTCGAAAGCAGCGATGATGATGTTGATGCAGAGTTGGCTGCCATGAAAGCAAAAATGCTACCCGGAAATAGTGATTGACGGAGAATCTAAAAAATTCAGTACCCAGCAAGAGGGCTAGATCCGGTAATAGGGTTAAACTAGAGGTAGTAGCTAGTAGAAGTTGGCTTTGAGCAACTGACTCTATACAGGTCGGTTAAATTGTCAACCTACTGCAATTAACTTTATAAACCGCTAAAGGAAAAACAACGTTATGGGACTATTCGATCGGATTAGCCGTGTCGTGAGATCGAACCTAAACGATATGGTGAGCAAGGCTGAAGATCCAGAAAAGATCTTAGAGCAGACTCTTATTGAGATGCAGGAAGACCTGGTACAACTCCGTCAGGCTGTGGCTCAGGCAATTGCTTCTCAAAAACGCAGCCAACAGCAATATAACCAATCTCAATCTCAATCCAACCAGTGGCTATCTCGCGCTCAATTGGCTCTGCAAAAGGGAGATGAAAACCTCGCTCGTGAAGCTTTGCAGCGCAAAAAGAGTTATGAGGAGCAAGCCAACACCATTAAGTTGACTCTCGACGGGCAAACCGCTCAAGTTGATGCTCTCAAACGGAATTTAATTCAGCTAGAGAGCAAAATCTCCGAAGCCAAAACCAAGAAAAATATGCTCAAGGCTCGGGCGCAAGCGGCCAAAGCCAATGAGCAGTTACAGGGAATGCTCGGTGGTATTGATGCAACAGGCGGAATGGCTGCTTTTGATCGGATGGAAGAAAAAGTTCTGCAAATGGAAGCTCATTCTCAAGCCGCAGGAGAATTGGCAGGTGCAGATTTAGACAGTCAGTTTAAAGCACTTGAAGCCGGAAGCGGTGTTGATGACGAGTTAGAAGCGCTCAAAGCCAATATGCTCGGGGGTTCGGCTCAACCCCAAGGTCAACTTCCCGCAGGTGAACAACCGACTTCTACACCCCAAACTCCCGCCCAAAAAGCAGAAGTCGATAGTGAGTTGGAAGATTTACGCAAGCAACTCGATAATCTCTAGTTGGAAAGGCTTGGAGTTGCGAGACAGCATTCAAGTTTGGCTCTTTGTTCGGGATTTGTTTGGGTTTCTCATAAATGAATAAGTTGACACTGATAGGAAGTAGTAGCAAGTGGCAGCAGTTGTTCAAAGCCAACTCATTTTAGAGGGGTGATTGACTCGTCAAGCTACTGCGCTTAACTCTATAAACTATTCAAGGAAAAACAGTGTTATGGTACTACTTGATCGGATTAGCCGTCTTGTCAAAGCAAACCTAAACGATATGATCAGCAAGGCTGAAGATCCTGATCAGATTTTAGAGCAGACGATTATTGATATGCACGAAGACCTGATGAAACTCCGTCAGGCAGTGGCTCTGGCAATGGCTTCTCAAAAACGCAGCCAGCAGCAATACACGCAATATCAATCTGAAGTCAATGACTGGCTGTCTCGCGCTCAACTGGCATTGCAAAAGGGAGAGGAAAACCTCGCCCGAGAAGCTTTACAGCGTAAGAAAAGTTCTGAGGAGCAAGCCAATATTGTTAAAGTTGCTCTCGATGGGCAAACTGCTCAAGTTGATACCCTCAAACGCAACTTAATTCAGCTTGAGAGCAAAATCTCCGAAGCCAAAACCAAGAAAAATATGCTCAAGGCTCGGGCGCAAGTGGTGAAAGCCAATGAGCAGTTACAGGGAATGCTGGACGGTATTAATGTAACGGGCGGAATGGCAGCTTTTGAGCGCATGGAAGAAAAAGTCCTGCAAATGGAAGCTCGTTCTCAAGCCGCAGGAGAATTAACAGGTGCGGACTTAGAAAGTCAGTTTAAAGCACTTGAAGCCGGAAGCGGTGTTGATGACGAGTTAGAAGCGCTCAAAGCCAATATGCTCGGGGGTTCGGCTCAACCTCAAGGTCAACTTCCGGCGGGTGAACAACCGACTTCTACACCCCAAACTCCCGCCCAAAAAACAGAAGTTGATCGCGAGTTTGAGGAGTTACGTCAGCAACTCAACAAAATCTAATTGGGGAGACTTAGAGTTTGGAAATCGTGTTGAACTTTGGCTCTCTGTTAAGAATGGGTTGAGGTTGTGGGAAAATTAGCGACTTTGTACTCATAGAGAGCTATTGTTTCCAACTCTCCTCGGAATATTCCCCGACTCCGAGAAAATAAGAGGGTTGATCCGCAGAGAAATTACAGAAAACACTTGAACTTTAGGGGGGAAATCAGGAATAATAGGTTGGAGTCCTGTCATCGATCTGTTTTAAACTCAACAATGTCTAAAGTGCGTTTACTGATTCTTAGTTCCTTTGCTTCCGGGTTCGGTTTATGTTCCATTGTATTTTCTATTTTTACAATGGCTTCTGAGTTTAGCTTTGGTACAATGTTTCGGTTTCTCTTAACTGCTATTTTTTTCGGAATTAATCTTTTGTTTACCATTCACTATTATGCTCTAATGCTCCGAGATTTAAAGCGGTTATCTCGCGCTCAAAATCAAATTAAACAAGTGACAACAACGTTTTAACTGAGTCGATTTCCTCGAAACAATACCATTATAAAACCCTAAATTATGTTTGATTTTCTTAATCCTATCCTGGGACGGCATCCTGAACAAGTCAAAGCTAATGTTGAAATTTATACTTGGCAAACCTGCCCCTATTGTATTCGAGCTAAATTATTATTGTGGTGGAAAGGGGTTAATTATACTGAGTATAAAATAGATGGCGATAATACTGCCCGAAACCAAATGGCTGAACGAGCAAATGGACGGCGGAGTGTTCCTCAAATTTTTATTAATAATCAACATATTGGCGGATGCGACGAGCTTTATCAACTCAATAGTCAAGGGAGTTTAGATCCGTTGTTAGCAGAAAGTATTACTGTTTAAGAGTCTAAATCAGTTGCTAATTGATTGAGTGTATTTTGCCGCCATTTTGCGTCTAGTTGGCGGTTCGTGGTAATTTCTAGCACTCGAATTCCTTGTTTTGGTAATGGGTTTAGGTGTTGTTGGAGTTGATGCCAAGATTGGATTTTTTGATACTCTACTTCATAAGTTGTGCAGAGTTGAGCAAAATCAATATGCTGAGGCGTTGCGAAAAAATCTTCAAAAGGGGGATTAAATTCGGCAATGGGTAATAGTTCAAAAATTCCGCCTCCGTTATTATTAATTAGAATAATGGTTAAATGACCCTTGAATTTATTTCTGAGTAAAAAGCCGTTGGTATCGTGAAGTAAAGCGAGATCTCCTGTTAGTAATATACTGCTTTGATGATGATGAGCGATGCCTAAAGCGGTGGATAATGTGCCATCAATTCCATTTGCACCTCGATTAAAAAAGGGTTGAATTTCTAAAGAATTTGGCATCCAGAAAAATTCTACATCTCGGACAGGCATACTATTAGAAATAAATAAAGGGGTTTGAGGCGGTAAGATTTGCGGCAAAAGCCAAGAGATTTTTGGTTCTATTAAAGCTTCAAGTGTTGTCATTTCTTGCTCTAATTTTTGTCTAACAACAGCTTCTGCATTCTGCCAAAGTTGGATATAGTTTTTGTTATTGTTATTAGGTTTTAATTCGGATAAACTATCAGCAATTTGTTCGATAGAATACCGCAAGTGAATCGCTGAGTTGTGTAAAGAATTGAGGTTTTGATAGGTTGGATCGATAATAAAGGTTTGAGGGGAATTGTTTGCTAACCACGTTCTCAGTTGTTTGCTGGTGGGTAAATCTCCAATTTGAATCACACTTTTAGGGGTGAGTTTTTCTGCATAGTTTTGATTGCGTAAAATCAAGTCATAAGTTGCAATTAAGTTCGGGTTAATGTGATGATAATTTCTCAGGGGAGATAACCCTTCTGCTAATACAGGCCAGTTTAAAAATTGGGAGAGTTTAGCAACCGCTTGACTGTATAATTGGGGAGACTGGGGTTGAGCAACTCCCGCAATAATTAAGCCTTGTTTACAAGATTGCCATTTTTCGAGATATGGGTTTAAATTAAGAGTAGAATTAACGGGTTGTTCAAAAGAAACCATTGAAAAAAAATCGGAGGGAAACGTTGCTTCTAATGCTAAAGCGGCAGGTTGGGGGACAGGGATTAAAGGATCACGAAACGGACAATTTAGATGCACTGGCCCCGGTATCGGAACCTGCGTTCGCTCCCATCCATAGATTAGCGTTTGTCGCAGATAACCTAACCGTTCAAGCTCTAAAGAAGGGGTTGCAAGTTCGCTCTGCAAAGTGGGATAATGACCGTATAATTTAACTTGGTCAATCGTTTGTCCAGCGTGACAATTTCGTAATTCAGGTGGACGATCTGCTGTTAAAATTAATAACGGAACTCGACTTTCTCGGGCTTCGATAACAGCCGGATAAAAGTTTGCTCCTGCGGTTCCCGAGGTACAAACCAAAACAGTAGGTAAACCTGATTTTTTAGCAATTCCCAAGGCAAAAAAAGCCGCAGAACGTTCATCTAGAACGGGAATTGTTTCAATTTCAGACTGTTGGGAAAAAGCAAACGTCAGGGGGGTAGAACGAGAACCAGGGCTAATAATAGCGGTGGTTAATCCTAGTTTGTATAGGGTTTCAACCATAATCGAAGCCCAAACGGTATTTGTATTGCGAAAGTCGATCATAACTCTATCATACTGAAGTTAACAAATCTATTCAATTTCTACGGTTTAAAGTCTCTATAAAATCTCTAGAAAATAATTATGTCTTTTGTAGGGTTGCACATTCATAGTGATTATAGCCTCTTAGATGGAGCCTCTCAATTACCTCAATTAATTGAGCGAGCCGTTGAATTAAAAATGCCTGCGATCGCTGTCACCGATCACGGTGTTATGTATGGTGCAATTGAGTTAATTAAACAGTGTCGAAGCAAGGGAATTAAACCCATTATTGGGAATGAAATGTATGTTATTAATGGTGATGTTACCCAACAGCAGCGCCGTTTAAAAAAATATCATCAAGTGGTCTTAGCTAAAAATACAAAAGGCTACAAAAACCTCGTTAAACTCACAACAATTTCTCATCTCAAAGGGTTTCAAGGGAAAGGAATTTTTGCCCGTCCTTGTGTTAATAAAGATCTTTTAGAACAGTATCACGAAGGGTTAATTGTGACAAGTGCTTGTTTGGGAGGAGAACTTCCCCAAGCCATTTTACAGGGACGCTCAGATGTGGCTCGGAAAGCGGCTCAATGGTATCAAGAGGTGTTTGGGGACGATTATTATATAGAAATCCAGGATCACGGTTCTCCTGAAGATCGAATTGTTAACGTAGAGTTAGTCAAAATCGCCCGTGAATTTGACATTAAAATTATTGCAACCAATGATTCTCATTTCATCTCTTGTTATGATGTCGAAGCTCACGATGCGTTACTTTGTATTAACACTCAAAAACTAATTACCGAAGATAAAAGAATGCGTTATTCGGGGACTGAATATCTAAAATCAGCCGAAGAAATGGCGCAGTTATTTCGGGATCATTTACCGGATGATGTGATCCGAGAAGCGATTGCAAATACAATAGAAGTTTCTGAAAAAATTGAACCCTACACTGGAATTTTAGGTGAATCTCGTATTCCAGATTATCCCATTCCACCCAATCATACCTCAGATACTTATCTCGAAGAAGTGACCTGGAAAGGGCTAATAGAAAGATTACAAGACCAGATCAAAATACAGACTCGTTCAGAAATTCCACCAATTTATCGGGAACGTTTAGAATACGAACTAAAAATGATGCAAAAAATGGGATTTTCCACCTATTTTTTGGTTGTTTGGGATTATATTAAATATGCTCGCGATCATCAGATTCCCGTTGGCCCTGGCCGAGGTTCTGCCGCAGGTTCCTTGGTTGCTTACTCTTTAGGAATTACTAATATTGATCCGGTTCATCACGGATTATTATTTGAGCGTTTTTTGAATCCAGAACGGAAATCTATGCCTGATATTGATACGGATTTTTGTATCGCTAGGCGGGATGAAATGATTCGATATGTAACGAACCAATATGGCGAAGATAAAGTTGCTCAAATTATCACCTTTAACCGCATGACTTCCAAAGCGGTTTTAAAAGACGTCGCCCGCGTTTTAGGAATTGCCTACAGTAAATCCGATCAAATGGCGAAATTAATTCCGGTTGCGCGAGGAAAACCGGCTAAATTAAAAGTCATGATTTCTGATGATACGCCCTCACCTGAGTTTAAAACTGCTTATGAAACTGAAGATGTTCCAATCAAAAATGATGTGGGAGATGAAGTCGGAACGATTCCTGTGCGTCAGTGGATAGATATGGCAATTCGGATCGAAGGAACGAACAAAACCTTTGGAGTTCATGCTGCGGGTGTGGTGATTTCTAAACAGCCTTTAGATGAAATTGTACCTTTGCAACGAAATAATGACGGGGCTGTAATTACTCAATATTTTATGGAAGATATTGAGGCCCTTGGATTGTTAAAAATGGATTTTTTAGGCTTAAAAAACCTCACGATTATTCAGCGAGTTGTGGAATTAATTGAAGAAAATCATCATTTTAAAATTCATCCCGATCAACTTCCTTTCGATGAACGGAGGGCTTGTCAAATCCTCGCAAAAGGAAAGGTTAAAAAACTGCCGCAGGACATCCAGAATACCTATAAATTATTAGAACGAGGAGATTTAGAAGGTGTATTTCAGTTGGAATCCTCGGGAATGCGGCAAATTGTTCGGGATTTAAAACCCTCTAATATTGAGGATATTTCTTCTATTTTAGCTTTATATCGACCTGGGCCATTAGATGCGGGATTGATTCCCAAATTTATTGAGCGGAAACACAAAAGAGTCCCGATTGAATACGAACATCCGTTGTTAGAATCGATTTTACAAGAAACCTACGGGATTCTCGTTTATCAAGAACAAATTATGAAAATGGCGCAAGATTTAGCGGGATATTCGTTAGGTCAAGCAGATTTATTACGTCGGGCGATGGGGAAAAAGAAGCTATCAGAAATGCAGAAACAAAGAGAAGCATTTATTGATGGTTCAACGAAAAATGGTGTGAGTAAACAAATTGCTGAACATTTATTTGATCAGATGTTAGCATTCGCAGAATATTGCCTGAGTTATGATACTGAAATTTTGACAGTCGAATATGGAGCAATACCGATAGGTAAAGTTGTGGATGAAAAGATAGAATGTACAGTTTATAGTGTTGATAAAAATGGTTTGATTTATACTCAACCTATTGCTCAATGGCATAATCGAGGAAAACAAGAAGTATTTGAGTATAGTCTTGAAGATGGTTCAACAATTCGGGCGACAAAAGATCATAAGTTTATGACAATGGATAATCAAATGCTACCCATCGATGAGATTCTTGAAAAAGGGTTAGAATTAAAACAGGTTAATGCAGATTCGGTATAATTAAAGTGAAAATCATCAAATAAGGAGTTACAAACATGGTTAAAATTGTGAGTCGAAAGTCTTTAGACAGTCAAACTGTTTATGATATTGGAGTTGAGACAGACCATAATTTTCTGCTGGCAAATGGTTCAGTAGCATCTAACTGTTTTAATAAATCCCATTCGATGGCTTACGGGTTTGTTACCTATCAAACTGCCTATCTCAAAGCCAATTATCCTGTTGAATATATGGCAGCATTGCTCACCGAAAATAGTGATAACACGGATAAAGTTCAAAAATATATTGATTCCTGTCAACGCAGTTTAAATATTAAAGTGATTCCTCCTGATGTGAATCGTTCTGAAGTCGATTTTACGCCTGCAAATGGTAAAATAATATTTGGATTATCTGCTATCAAAAATGTAGGAGAAGCGGCGATTGAGAATATTTTAGAGGCGCGTAGAAAAGACGGAGAGTTTAAAGATTTACCCGATTTTTGTAGTCGAATCAGCTTGCAAATCGTCAACAGTCGAGCTTTGGAAGCTTTAATAAAATGCGGGGCGTTAAACAGTTTAAATAATAATCGAAAGCAAGCCATTGAACACTTAAACTTTTTAATTCCTTGGGCGCAGGGAAAAGCAAAAGATAAAGAAATTGGTCAGGGTAATATTTTTGACTTGTTGGGAGAAACAAGCACAAAAAATACTAACGAGGGCGCTCCCAAACCTCCACAGGTAAATGATTTTTCGACCCAAGAAAAGTTACAATTTGAAAAAGAATTACTCGGCTTTTATGTTTCCGAACATCCCCTCAAATCTATTATTGAAGCCAAACTGATTGAAGATGCGGTGACGCTGCAAGATTTGGCAGAGCATAAAGGAAAAAAAGTCAAAGTTTTTTTAACGGTTGTGGAAGTTAAGCAGCACGTTACCAAGAAAGGCGGTCGCATGGCGTTTCTGCAAGTTGAGGATATGAGCGGACAAGCCGAAGCAATTGTTTTTCCCCGAACGTATCAAGAGGTTCAAGATTCTCTCAAAGAAAATATGTCCCTATTGGTGACGGGTAAAGTTGATAAACAGGAGGATAAAATTCAGCTTATAATAGATGAAACCGAATCAGTTCAGCGCCTGTTAGAAAGTGTGAAACCTCAAGAAAAGCAAGCCTCAGTTAGGCTCTACCTGACACCCGAAGAAATCGAAAAAACCGAAACGATGAATAACCTAAAAACGCTTTTGCAGGATTATAATGGAAATCCAGACCAGAAAAAATATCCAGTTGAAGCAGTAGTCTCCAACCAATATTTAGTAAGATTTGGCGAGCGATTTTGGGTTGAAGATCTAGAAGGGATTGTTAATCGCCTCAAAGAAAGGGAATTTCAAGCCAGTATCTTTAACAACGACTAGGTGTTAAGTTGATCGAGTTCAGTTAAGAGTTTATCGATCCCTGCGTTCGACTCCAAAAAGGAAAATAAATGTTGATAACGGAGTATTCCATCCCGATCTAAAATCAACTGAGCAGGTAAAGGCGCTCCTAATGCTTGACCTAATTTATAGCGCCTAAATGTGTTGCAGTTGGGGTCACACAATAAGGGCATTTTTAAACCCAAATCCTTAACCACAGTTTGGCTTTGTTGCTCGTCGGTGCTGGTAATCATCAAGACCTCTACTCCTCGCTGCACAAACTCTTCGTAACGTTCATTGAGCGCCTTAATATGAGGATAACAAAGGGGACAATATTGTTTTTCAGTAAAAATCCGAGTAAATGCCAAAACCACCGGACAGTTTCCCCGATAGTTAGAAAGACGAACGGACTGGCTATTGGTAATATCTGGAAGTTGAAAATCCGGTGTCTTTAAACCCATTTGCAAATAATAGGTCGCCGGAATGGGTAAAAAGTTGTTGAAGAAGCGGCGATTGAGTAAGCCACTAAAATCAGTAGAAGTCAGCATGATTTTCACAAGTTAACAACGAAAGAACGAGTTGGGGTGACGGGTCAAAGACGAACCATTATATTGATGTATATATAATTGTCCCTGATTTTCCCATCCCCATGACTCATTCTCAAGGTTTAACTTAGATTAGACCGCAGCAAAGAAGTCTTTAGACTTGACTGGATCAGGAATCATGGTCTTTTCACCTGGCTTCCAGCCCGCAGGACAAACCTCATCCGGATTTGCCTGTACATACTGGATGGCTTGTAAGGTGCGTAGGGTTTCATCCACATTGCGACCAAATGCGAGGTTATTGATGGTAGCGTGTTGGATAACGCCTTCCTTATCGATGATAAATAAGCCCCGCAGTGCAATTCCAGCTTCAGGGTCTAAGACGTTGTAAGCGGCACTGATATCTTTCTTGATGTCAGAAACCAGGGGATATTTTAAGTCACCAACTCCACCCGATTTGCGATCGCTTTGAATCCAAGCTAAATGGGAGAATTCACTGTCAACGGAAACACCCAGGATTTGGGTATTGAGTTTAGTAAATTCTTCAGCGCGATCGCTAAATGCTGTAATCTCAGTCGGGCAAACAAAAGTGAAGTCCAGCGGATAAAAGAAAAGGACAACATATTTGCCGCGATAGTCAGACAGCTTGATGGTCTTAAATTCTTGATCGATGACAGCAGTTGCGGTAAATTCTGGTGCAGATAAACCAACGCGAATGCACTCTTCTGCCATAACGTATTTCTCCTTGACTTGCTCTAACGATGATGTCCCACTCAATCCGATCGGGAAGTGAATCCTCTGGATACTTCCTCGGGTTTACGAATTGTTACGAGGATATCATACTCGAAATGACTACAACTACGCAACCTATCAAAAAAGTACGCTCTAATTCTTTAGAAACGTACTTTTTTAATTGATATTCAGATGGCTCCGGCTGGATTTGAACCTGCGACCTTGGGCTTATGAGTCCCCTGCTCTAACCACTGAGCTACGGAGCCAGATTTTCATCAACGGTTACTAATTATAGCAAAAGTCGATGAGAGATTGCAAGTTTTTGACTGGCTAAATTTTTCAGCGGATGGGGAATCAGTTGAGAGTTATCCCTAACCTGTTCACTGTTCCCTCGTCACTGAAAAAGTCGCCCTATCGTTGAGAAAGATTATCCCGTTCGCTCGGAAGCAAAGCCATCGGATTGACAGCACCTTGTCCAGAAGGATGAATCTCAAAGTGTAAGTGGGGGCCTGTACTTCTGCCTGTACTGCCCATTTCCGAAATTTGTTGACCCTGAGCCACCTTCTGACCTTTATTCACCAGAACACGACTGTTATGAGCGTAAAGGGTTAAACTGCCGTCGGGATGCTCAATTTCCACCAAGTTACCATAGCCGCCACTATTCCATCCGGCATAAGTGATCACACCAGGCGCCGCCGCAAAAATAGGTGTACCAATGGGAGCCGCGATATCAATTCCTCGGTGCATCCGTCCCCAACGCCAACCATAACCCGAACTTAAAATCCCTCTCGACGGCCAAATATAGCCATTAAACCGCATTGTTCCCCCCGGCAGATAAGTATCCGGGCCAGCAAGGGGAGGTAAATCCGGAGAAACAATACGTCCGAGAGCCGGATTTTGCAACGGATCATAAGCATTGGGGCCAATCGGTGCAGTCGCCACTACAGAGCGATCATCACGTTCTGCTTCCAGTTCCTGTTGAGGTCGCAGAGAAGCAGCACTGCTAGGAGCCGTTAACTCCGGTGAGGGGGCAGACTGTTCGGGAGGTTGAGTATTTCCGCCTGCGGCTTCTTTTTGCCGTCGATAGGCATCCGGGTTGAACTCCGGGTTGATCCGACGCAATAATAACGGTTGTTGAGGGTTAGTCGGTGTCACATCTTCTGGAGTTGACGACTCCTCAGAGGTTTGTTGAGAGGCATCTGCTAGCTGTTGGGCTTGCTGAATCTTGTACTCTTGACGCAATCGGTCAACATCTGCCCGCAACCGACTGGTATGGAGTTGAGAAGACGAGTCGCTCTTAACCCCGGAAGACTTCGAGCGGAGATCAACAGTAGAGGAAACCAGTTGAGTCTGGACTTGATCACGAGCAAAGGGGATTTGAGCAGAAATCGCCGTTGGTTCGGTGATTGCACCTGAGGCCTTAATCGTCGCCAGTTGATCTAAAGAAAACTGACTTTCAGCTTCAGAATTGGGACTCAGAGTATAAGGCTTAACTCGACTCAACTGATTGCCAATGGGTTTTAAAGTTTTGGACTTCAGCTGCGAGGACAACTCCGAAGACGTAACCGAATCACCAAAGCGGGACTCGTTTGTAAAGCTGGAAAGAGATTGCTCTCTAGACGGAAATTCTGTGGCTAAATTTTGAGAATTTCCAAATTTATAAGGCTGATTTGAAGAGGGATTTTGAAAAAGGGAACGATGAGAAGCTCGTTGAGGAATTCTAAGATTTTGATTGGCTTGTATAAAATTAGGGTCAGTCAGATTATTAGTTCTGAGAATCTCATCGACAGACACATGATGACGGCGAGCAATCTGAGCCAGCGTCTCCCCTGCATTAACACGGTAGACTACTGAAACCGAGTTATCGGTTAACTCTGATTCAATCACAATCGCTCCAGGCACTTCAGGTGTTGCGTAGGGCTGATTTGTACCTGCCGCTTCCAATAAAGAGGAGTTTGATTGAGCAGATCGACGACGAGGGGTTGCCAACGACTCTGATGAGTCTCCTGAATTATTAAAGAGAGCGTCCTGAGATGCTGAGGTCGATGAATTCCGCTCAACAGTAGATGGGGATGTTGCTGAATTGGGGCGGGATTCTGAACCCACCAGAGGAGCTTGAGACTCGGACTCGGACAACTCAGTTAAACCCGATTTCGGTGATTTAACAGACTCTACTCCTTGATCTGAGGAATTAGCCCGATTAGAGTTGTCGTTTAGCTCAGATAAATTCCGCAGCAAAGAGGGTTGCCATTCGGAATTATTTACGGGTGTAGCTGCCTGCGCGGCCCCCTCTTGAGAGTTTGAGACTCCATCAGAGGTGGGCTGCATTTCCGGAGTGAGTGTCGCCACAGAGGATACTGTATTGGCTCGACTCCCTTCAGGCCAGAGAATACCGGAGGCAATTGCTAAACCGAGGAAAGCGGCAGAAGTATATGCCTTACTGCTACCTAAGAAAATTGCCTGCTGTGCGAAAACCACTTTAGCCTCTTGCTTTTTGGCTTTCGTGGCAGGTTGGTCTGAATGTGGAACTGTTCCTTTCAAAGAACGACCTCCTATGGAGAAGCGTTTAACTGTCCTTGGATAATTCAAGGGATTCAAATCAGTGATATCAATCACTTTTATAAATTGATATACGTCACTGACAGTCATCAATGCTTACGTCAGGTTACCCTGCTTTGTTGATTTCGGCAAGCAGTTTGTTTATTCTATCTATTCCTTTGAATCAGAATCGATGATCAACAATACCAGCCTAACTGTTCAGTGATGTTCACAATGGGACACATAATGGATTTAAGAGTCCAGATGTGAATCTACACTAACTCTTGAGAAAAGTACAACTCTCTTTTCTTTCGGGTCTAACTCTTTAGTCTGACTTCAACACATGAGTTTACTCACTTCACTCTAGGATCAACTCCCCAAGGAATAAAGCGTTGAGGCTGATCGCCTCGACAAAAGAGCGATTTTTAGATGAATAAAATCTATCACGAATCCAGGGAACCTAAATCCGGGTATTTATAAAAAAAAATTATCGAACTTGGCCAATTTTTGGGTGGGAATCCCCCCTCTTTTCTGCAAAATCAACTCACTTTCAGGGAACTATTGATCCAAAAAGCCCAATTGGCGACCAGCCTCAAACAAGCCAATTGCAACACTAACAGACAGATTTAAGCTCCGCACACCCAGTTCACTCATCGGAATTGAAGTCGTCACATCACAAGCAGAGAGGAGTTCGGGGGATAACCCGGTGGTTTCGGGTCCAAACAATAACCAGTCATCGGCTTGATACTGAAACTGAACATAATTCTGCTTACCCCGCTTACTAAAGCCAATCCAGCGTCCTCCCCAATATTGGTGATAGCGTTTAAAGGCTTCTATCGAGGAATGTAATTTTAAGGGAACATAGGGCCAATAATCGAGGCCAGCTCGCCTTAAATCGCGATCGCTAATTTCAAATCCTAACGGCCCAACCAGATGTAACTCTGTACGGGTGGCGGCACAAGTTCGAGCTACATTACCTGTATTGGGGGGGATCTGAGGTTGAATCAAAACAACACGCGGCATGGATAATTCAGGATCAATCTTTTACTCTCAACCCATCACCTCTATAAAAATAGAGGAATAAGAAATTCTCCGTTCAGAATGCGTTCATTTTGACCGGAATTCATAGTTTTTTTTTATATTTCAAAAATCAACCCACCGATAAGATATTCTAAACGATAGATCGCGCTCAAGCCACAAGAGGCGGTTGACACAATTTGTCTTCAAATTCTTCTTCCTGTTTTTCCATCTCAGCGATCGCTTGTTGGATGACCTGGCGACTGCTTAATCCCTGTTGATGCAATTTTAACCACTGTTGAGCTGTGTTTCCCTCTTGTAAGATTTTCTTCACCGGAGATAAAAAGCAGCTAAAGCCTCGCCGTTTAGCAACAGGCCAAACTTCTTGATAGAGTTGGCTAATCCAATCTTGAGCCGAAATCACTTGACCGTTTTTCCAATGTCGTAGAGAAGCCTCTAAACTCTGATGAGCTGCTGCGGCTTCGTTTTCTTCGGTTAAAGTTACTAAGTCTGAAGCTCGGGTACTGGCTGGAAAATTACTTTGTTCGAGGGGGTCAAGACTCGGATCTTCAAACATTTGCCACAGTCGCGCTTCGATCAAGGCAGTGACAGCTAGTAAAGCCACGGGGTTGACAATTAGATCACAAATTCTCAGTTCTAAGCGGTTGAGGTTGTAGGGACGGCGATCGCCATTGGGTCGTACCGATGACCACAGATGACGCACATTGTACATCGTTCCCAGAGCCAGTTGTTCCTCTGTCCAGTCAATATAGTGGGAATGACTTTCAAATAAGGGAACGTGTTGAGGGGTTTGCGGAAAAACAGACCAACGGGTGGAATGGTTGCCTGTGGGTTGACCATCGAGAAAGGGAGACGAAGCACTCAAAGCTAAGTATAACGGTGCTTCTACCCGCACGAGGCGAATGGCTTTCATCAACAGTTCCGGGTCACTAATGCCAATATTGATGTGAATGCTAGCGGTTACTACAGTGGTGCCGTAGGTTTCCTCGATATGAGTATGGTAAGGATTATTGGGATCGGAGCGATAAAAACAGTCACTTTCACCCAGAGATAGGGTACTTCCGGGAATGAGCGTATAGTTTCCCCATTGCTGGAGAGCCGATCGCAGCGATCGTCGAGGCTTGACTAAAGCACATAATAGGCGATCATAGTTACACAAAGGCGCAGTCGTGTACTCGACATTACGACTATCGGGTTCTCGCACAAATCCCTCTAGTTCAGCGACAATCCGATCTGAAAGGCCGACAACTTCTCCTTGAGGAGTGCCAGTATACATTTCTACTTCAAAGCCTTTTGACAATAGCACGTTAGTTCCTCAGTTGGTGCGTTTCCGGGCCGGAGGTTGGGGCGCAATCTGAACTTAGAGCGAGGTAGAGGGATCTTTATTCAGATATTACGGATTTTCGCCTTTGTTCTCTCGGCGTTAACTCTAATTATCCTATCATGGATTCACATTCCCAAGGAAAGATACTTTCTGATTCCTCCGCAGCATTGAATACATAGTCGTAGTCAAATTCTACAGAACGAATATGACGGGTGACAGAAAAGCCACAATTGATTACTTGATCGGTGGTAAAAGTGACCAGAATTAGTTCCGTGAGTTTGCGGGGAGAAATCTCGGGTTTCTTGATGAAGTAATCTCTCCGAGCAAAAAATATTCGTTCATCTTTAGGAACAACGATTCCATTGAGTTTGTGTGTATTCTGAATGGGTTTAATATAGTTTCGGATGAAATCATCCGGATTTTTTTGCAGTCGGGATAAGCGTTCATGCTGAAGCCAGCTCATATTAAACATTAATTTCAATAACTCAAACCCTAAAACATAATAAAATACTTTGTCTTTATCTTCGGGGTTTAAAGCCAGTCTCAAGGCAGATTCGAGATATTCTTCGGGCTGACAACGAGCATCTTGAGCAGAGTGAACATAAAACTGCTTGATATAGTTTCTCAAAAGAGATTCATTCAAATTGGTGTCGAGTTTAAACCAGGTTAAATACCGTTTGATTCGTTGTAAGGTATCAACATCTTCTAAGAGTTTGGACACTAAACCGTCGGCTGTATATTCGTCTAAAAACTCAGCTTGCTTCTCCGGAGAGGAACCGCACAAAATATAACACAAAGATAGAACATAGCGCCGTTCGTTCCAGGGTAAACCCTGCGCCCACTGCTGCACCTCTGGGGGCAACCGATCAAACAACGCATTACTTTTTAAGGGTTCAAGGAAATTCTTTCTTTTGTACTTTAGCATGGCTCTCACTTAAAGCTTTCTGTGGGTTTTTCTGGGATAAAAATTGTGAACAGTCAGCAAACTTAATAGGGATTGAATAGCTTGATTAGATCGCCTGGACAGACTCTAGGTGTGATATAAATCACAAATTTATGTGTTTTTGATCGGTTTAATCTTTTTGTGTAGATTGACCCTCAACTCACTCATTTTTAGCGAACCCGTCTTCATCTAACTTCAACTTATGTTTATCTTTATTCGCCTCCAATTTGTTAATTTTTTAGCTCGTCATTTGTTTTTAATTCTAACATCATGGTATCAAAAAAAACCACCTAAAGTCAAGCCAATTTTCTAGATATTTATACTAGACTTGAGTTGTTAATTTTATACCAAACCCTAGCTGGTAAAATTAAATACATCAACTCTAAGTATTTTCAAGGAGAAATCGAAAATGACTGTGATCATTGCTGCGGATCGGAGTGGATCAGGTAAAACAACCATTACCCTTTCGCTTTTAGCCTATCTCCAACACCATCAGTTCAATATCCAATCTTTTAAAGTTGGCCCTGATTATATTGATCCAATGTTTCATCAATTTGTAACTCAAAAACCCTGTCGCAATCTCGATCCCATTCTTACATCAGAACCCTATATTAAACAGTGTTTTACTCATCATACTCAAAATACTGATTATGCTCTGATCGAAGGCGTGATGGGATTATTTGACGGAGTTTCACCCCAGATTCATCAAATCCCGACAGCCTCTACCGCTCACATTGCTAAAATACTCAATTTACCTATCGTATTAGTCATCGATTGTAGTCGATTATCTGGTTCAGTCGCCGCGATTGCTCATGGTTTTACTACACTCAATCCTCAACTTAAATTTGCAGGTTTAATCTTAAATAAAGTCGCCAGTGATCGTCATCTAGAACTCTTAAAATCAGCTCTAGAACCTTTAAATATAGACATTCTTGGGATTGTACGACGACAAGATAAAATTCACCTCCCCGAGCGACATTTAGGCTTAGTTCCCACCGATGAACTGCCTCAATTACAAACTTTAATTCATCAACTCACTCATTTAGCCGCAGACTGTTTTGACTGGGAAAAACTGCTTCCCTTGTTTAAGACTCAAAAAACAGGATATATTCAATTCAATCTTAAAAAACCCGATCTAAACCTTCCTGTTAAAATTGCGGTAGCTCGCGATCAAGCCTTTAGTTTCTATTATCAAGATAACCTCGATCTTTTACAAAAACTCGGAGCAGAATTAGTTTTTTGGAGTCCTCTAAATGACACTCAACTTCCCGAAAATATTCAAGGTTTTTATTTTGGGGGTGGTTTTCCCGAACTCTTTGCAAAACAGTTATCCGAAAATTTATCAGTTAAAAAAGCAGTTCAAGATCTGATCTCCGTAGGAATACCAACTTACGCCGAATGTGGAGGATTGATGTACTTATGTGAAGAAATAATTGATTTTGAGAACAAATATTGGCCAATGGTGGGGATTCTTCCCACAAAAGCGTTCATGGGAAAACGATTAAAATTAGGATATTATCAAGCCAATATATTACAAGACAGTTTCTTATTACCCAAACAAACAACTATTTTTGGACATCAATTTCATCGTTCCGAACTCACCTTAGAATCCCCAAATCCCCTCTATAAAATGAAGCGTTATGGTAAAAATCTAGAGAACGAAACAATAGGCGAAGGATGGCAATTTACTAATCTTCATGCGTCTTATTTACATCTACACTGGGGAAATAATCCCGAAATTCCAACGAGATTTTTACAGCAATGTTCGATGTTTAATTCTGCTGAATCTGCAACAATTCAGGAACAGTAACAAAACGATAGCCTTGTTGTTTTAAGGTGTCAATGATCAGAGGTAACGCCTCAATTGTACGATGACGACTTCCTCCGCCATCATGGAGTAAAACAATAGCACCCGAATGAACTTGATTAATATTGAGTTGGAGGTTCTAATATAAAAGTCGATGCACCTGCTTTTTCTAAATTCCAACTGAGTCCCATTAAACCAGTCAGATACAACAGCAAAACCTGAAAAATCAGTCCTGGACCTCGGCTAACCATCAGTTTTAACCTCAATTTTAGGGAGAATTGAGTATAGTGTACCTCTATGTTGCCATTATATTACGCTTGAAATCCAATTGCCATGAAAACCACTGGGAACCCGAACCGGAAGATGAATTTCAGCCACAGGTTCACTGGCAAAATTAGCGGGGTCAAGAATCACTAAACTACTGGTTGCGGTGTTTTCATCAAAGACAAATGTGACCACATATCCTTGATCTTCACCCTCTTGTCCTTGCTTGGGAATAAAACTTGCTTCACCACAATAACGTCCGGGTTTAAAGCGATGAACATGAGAAACTTTCCGTTCTAAATCATATTGAATCAGTTCAGAGAAATAGTTAGGAATTTTATTTTTTGCAATTAATTCGACATCGATATGAGGCGTATATCCAAACCGATAGGGTTGTCCAGTTTTACGAGAATCAAAGGTGGGGAAATCAACGACTCGATCATCTAAAGGTTCATGTTTTGCTGTTTTTTGTTCTGGATTAATAATCAATCGTTGCAGATGAGATTTAATCTCTTGTCCATAATTTACAGTAGCGGGATCTAATTTCAGTTGATTATGATAGGCAAAATCAACAACAACTTCTCCCTCTTGTTCATAAGCATTCATAAAATGCCACATCCACAGGGGTTCTGTTTCTATCCAAATCGGTTTTTGATCAATATTCTTGCGATGAATTAACCCGATTTTTGTACCATATTCCGGCTTCCATTCAAACGGAAGTCCACCCCCGAGCGCTTGAAATACATTGAAAACTAAAGGACAATGAAAGAAAATAATGTAATTTTCAGTAATTGCTGTATCATGTATTAGGGCGGGAGATTCCATTTCAATGGGAGTTTTCCGAATAATTTTTCCCTGTTTGTCGGCGACATAATACACTAAATAAGGTGCAGCTAACAGAGAATAGCGATAAAAATGTAACTCTCCCGTTATCGGATCAACCTTGGGATGTGCGGTCATTGCTTCTTCGAGTTCGCCATCAAAATCCCACTCTCCTAAAGTTTCTAATTCGCTAGAAATTTGATAGGGTAATCCGACTTCATACAACGCCAATAAATGATCGCCATAGGGTACAATATTAGTATTGGCATAGTTCACAAGCGGCATATTTTGTCGTTCTTTTCCCTCCATATCTTGCTGTAAACTCTTGGTGAGAATCCAGCGATTTCGATAACTGGCTTTTCCTTCTTTGAGATAAACCGCATGAATCATTCCATCCCCTTCTAAGGGATATTGATAATTAGCTGGCTTTAAGTATGGATTAGGGCCATTTCGCATATACATTCCGTTTAAATCTGCGGGAATTTCCCCGGTTATTTTTAAGTGATCAACATCAACTTCCTGAAAAACGGGAGCGTTAATTCCTTGTAAGAAAATGTTATCACTTAACCATTCTTGGGTTGAAATTAATTTTCGACTCGGAGCAGACAAAGCTAACAGAGAATGACCCCCAACAGTCGAAAGAAAAGAGGCGAATGCAGCAGCTTTTAGAAAATCTCGTCTGGAAAAGTTCGACCGTTTCATATTTTAAAAAAATATCTCTAGAGGTGGCTAAGATTTTAAACCAAGAATCTAGAGATCGGAAAAAATATTTATTCTATTTTAATAACAATCTAAATTTTATTTTAATCTGTTATCAAAGATACGATTTTAATTTAATTAAAAACAAATTTAGACTAAAAATTCAGTAACAAATAAAACAAAAATACAAAATTTAAACTAAAATAGGGGATGTAAATTCTCT
>NZ_AUZM01000035.1 GCF_000478195.2 Lyngbya aestuarii BL J
CTGGATTCTCCTTGAATTGAGGAAAAAGTAACGACTTGAATTGTCCGTACTTCTTGAAGCGTGGAAAACCAAATCCTCTGTTCTGGAAATATTCCCAACTTCTATGCAACTGCTTAATAGTTTGTTGAAGAACTTGAGAAGGAACTTTGCCCAATTCGGGAAATTCTTTCTTCGCTTTCGGCAAGTTGTTGAGCTGTTGAATTTCACCGGGAAACTTGCTCTCAGCAGGGAGGATATATTCCCTTTCAAGAGAGCATCTATCGACCAAGCACAGAAGACTGTTACACCAATCTTTAATCTCTCGCAACGCATAGTTAAATGCACTGCGACAAGTCTCCATCCACTCAATGATCTGTTGCTCTTGAGCGGCATCTGGATAGATTCGGTAACGATGAGTAAGTGTCAGCATCCTCGTATTATAGTAGATTTACTGGATAATAGTACAGCACTAAATGTTAAGTTTACGGACATTGAGTCCTAAACTTAACTGGGGGAGTCCATGGATGAGGGGCTGTCTGCGTGGGTTTCCCGCGCAGTTTATACGCCCCGTCCCAACACCAACCTGAGTAAAGGTACGGTTTCGGTCATAGCTCCCCCAAACCCCCTCAAAAAGATAAATCAGCCAATTTTCCAGTATTGACTGTCTATGAAAATCGATGGGTACAGATTAATTCCGAGGGTGAAAATATTGGTCACAACTGGATTTTGAAACCCTAATCAGTTTGAGTGGGTTTCCCGATTTATAAACGGCTGACAAGGCCAGAAGCGAATGGGTGTATCTGCTATTAAGCGATTAATTTCACCTATTGTTTCGGTGTGAGAAAAATCCTCTCGGGTAATTAAGCATTTCAAGATATCAAAACTTGGGGTTTCAACCTGATGATAACCGCCATGAACATCGATTTTTCCGGAAAAGAAGAAGATAATATTAATAGCGTCAATGATCAAACCATTCCACCTATTTAACTTAAAATTGACACGATTAATCCCTTTCATTAAAGAACAGTCGAGATAATTAAATTTCTCAAATAAGTCATAGGCAGAAGTCGGTTCTACGGCAGATTGCGATGTGATCATCACTCGAATATAAGGACGATATTCTGTCTGATTTTGAAAGGCTTTAACAGGTTGGAGATAAACGTTTCCTAATCGTAATCCTGACATTTCCAAACTGGGTTCTGTAAACCAATTGGCTAATAAGGAAAGGTATCGGAGAACGATATCTCGATCACTTGAGAATAAGTAGATATCTTGACAGCGTTGAATGGCAGAACGGACATAGTTGTTGCGTCCTTCTCGTAGGAATTCTAGGGGAATGTCGGGAGATGATAAAATTAGTTTATTCACAATCAGATAATCTCCCATCTGACTTTTTTCTTCGTCAATTCGTTCGTCTTTGCCAAATTTATCGGATAATATTCTTAAAACATTTACTAATACTAAAGCTCCCATACTATGCCCAATAAAATTAACATTTAAAGAGGTAAAAGCGGGAATTTTAGCTTCAGTATTAGGGTCAAAAGGCATACTAATATAAGGATTTTCTCCCAATACTTTATCTAAACGCCAAAAGAACTCTGCTAAGTCGGGTGCGCCGTAATGAATGGCTCGATAGCGATCGCGTTGATAGACAACTAATCGCAAAATTTGCATCAACAGTAACCACAAAACAAAGACGACAAAAGTTACCGCTTGCCATTGTTTAATTAATGAACCAATTTTAGAGAAATTAAACCAAGCCCAAATCGGATCTAAAATGGTGTCTAATCCTAAAATTTGTAAGAGGGGAACAATGGCTAATGCACTGAGAATATAAAGTACCGTTCCGGCTAACCAAGCTAACACTGCAATGGTCAATAAAAACTTAAAGAAAATCCCCCAATTGTACCGTGCATCTATCCAAAGACTTGGGGTTAAAAATGGCTGTTCTCCCGGCCAATTGTAGCCAATATAAGCACTTTTATCTTCTAACGTTCCAATATAATTAATCGGCCCTTTTAAACATAATGATTCGGCTTCTCTCTCAAAAGAGTTATAAAATTGTTCGGCGGTCGTTGCGTAACCATGGGTTCTCAGTGTAATGCGGTTAAAACTTTGCGATCGCAGGATAATTCCAAATTCAGCAATATTAAACAACGGACGAAATTGCTCCATTGGCGGTAATTTTCGAGCCACATTTAAGGAAGTTGGGGCTGTACTTACCACTAAAAATATGTTAGAATATTGTCGATTGGCATAAACTTCAAAGTTGCGACTAACTGCTTGGGTAAACTGTTTATTGTACCAACTATTAAGAGTCAGAATTACATAATCTTCATCGACTTGTTTGGCAAATTCGGGGTATTCGTTTGGATCACAAGTTGAACGCAAAGCTTCTGCAATTGCCTGTTCTCGTTGATAAGATCCATAGGTTGGTAAACCATAAATAGCTTGGGTTTTTACCCCTGGAGGTTGAATATAAGCAAGCTGTACAATACGGGCTTTTGTCCACCAGTCAGAAAACGGTGCTGCATTGCGAACAATTGACTCTAACCAACGGTGATCGCTTTTTAGGGTTTCTTTCTGCCAATAAAAAGGCAAACTGTCATAGGTGGGCTGAATTTCCATCGTTGTTGTAATATTGGATTATACTAAGAGATTCATTCTATTTATAACAGGTCGTGAGGCGTAACACTAGATAGAAGCCTCTCGATCAAATTGATCAAAATAAATACTTAGACAAAAAAATTTAGAGTTATAAATATTTGTTAAAATTCATGTCGCAAACTCGAAAGCTCTATTCAGTTTAAATTTATACTTAAGTTCTTACTCTTGCCATAGCGATGATCTTAAATCCAAAACAACGAATGCGGCTGTCTTCCACAATCCAAAAATTCATTGTCTCGACTCCAAAGATGAGAGTTGAACCGATTTCACGCCAATTCTTACGATATTTACCTGCACTGACTGTAATTAGTATTTTTAGTCTTTCTGTGTTGCTGTGGCAAGCCCTAGCCTTACAACAAAAGAAACAAATTGAACGCAAAACCGACTTAGAAGCAACCAGCGTTGCTAACCAAATTAGTAATCAGTTAGAGGAACGTATTTTAGCTTTAATTCGCATGGCAGGACGCTGGGAACACTCAGGACGTCCGATTCAGCAAGAGTGGGAGAGAGATGCTATTCTTTACACTTTGCATTTTGGGGCTTATAAGGCGATCGCTTGGGTTGACTCCGACTATCAATTGCGTTGGATTGAACCGGATCTAAGTCTAGAATCAATCTATGATAACAACGCCTCAATCAAACAATCCTACAAAGATATCTTAAACAAAGCTTATACACAACGTCATCTTGTTATCCAACAAATCCCTAGCTTTAACGCCTCAAAAAATACAGATATTGTGGTCATAATTCCCCTTTTTGCAAGACTAGAAAAAACTTCGTTAGAACAAGCACAAACAAGTAGAGAAGATCGTAAATATCGCAGATTTGATGGATTTATTATGACGGCTTCTCCAGTTAACCAATTATTTGAAATATTAGTGAGCGAAGAAATCCTCCAGGGATATGCAGTAGAGATTTGGGATGGTGATCACAAGATTTATGAATATTTAGATCCGCAAAAACGCAGTCTAACAACATTTATGAAAGAAGCAGACGTGAACCTCGATAGCGTCAATTGGCGAGTGCGGGTTTATCCAACCGAAGAACTTCTCGCTTTAGAACAAACTCATTTACCTATCATTGTACTCGGAAGTGGAGGGTTAATCGCCCTTTTGATGGGTTTGGTAATTCGTCAGGCGCAAATTTTAAATCGTCGGGCAAAAAAATTTGAAATGGCAAACCAAGACCTTCAAAAAGAAGTTGAAGAACGTCATCGGACTGAACAAGCATTACAACAAACGTATGATAATTTAGAACAACAAGCACAAGAACGAATTGCTTGGGTCAATACACTCGAACAACGCAATAAAGAAAGAACTTTACTCAACCGCATGAATGATTTATTACAGGCTTGTTTAAGCACAGAAGAAGCAACCCAAGTTGTTTCTAAAACAGTTCCGTTACTCTTTCCTGAAAGTTCCGGCGGGATTTATTGGATTAATAATTCTCGCACCTGGGTAGAAGCGATTGCGAATTGGGGAGAAACTCTAACCAGTAAAATCGTATTTGCACCCCATGAATGTTTGAGTTTACGTCAAGGTCAACCCTATTTATCAGATGAAACAGACATTGGTTTACCCTGTCAACACGTAGAACATTCTCATGCTCTTTCTCATTGGTGTATTCCGATGATGGCGCAAGGAGAAGCCTTGGGAATACTCTATTTGAGTTTTTTAGAAGTTCAAAATTTCAACGAAAACCAACAACAACTCGGGACAATGATTGCCCGTTCGATTGGGTTAGCATTAGCCAATTTAAAACTCCGAGAAAACCTGAGACATCAAAGTATTCGAGATCCCCTCACTGAACTTTTTAACCGTCGCTATATGGAAGAATCTCTCGAACGGGAAATTAATCGAGCGACTCGTAAACAGCATCCGATTGGGATTTTAATGATTGATGTTGATCATTTTAAGCGATTTAATGATACCTATGGTCACGATGCGGGAGATAGTGTTTTAAAGGTGATAGGTCAGTTTTTACAAAGTCAAGTTCGAGGGGGCGATATTGCTTGTCGCTACGGAGGAGAAGAATTAATTTTGATTCTTCCAGAAGTCAACTTAAAAGATACCCAAAACCGAGGGGAAAAAATTCGTGAAGGGGTCAAAAAATTGAAACTTAAAAAAGGTAGCCAGGAGTTAGATCAAATTACCGTCTCAATTGGAGTGGCTTGTTTCCCCGAGCAAGGGTTAACGGGAGAAGTTGTGATTCAAACCGCAGATGCAGCCCTTTACAAAGCCAAAACCCAAGGACGAGATCGGGTGGTTACCGCAGATGAGTTAATTCCATAACCGTCGCCACCAAGGTTCTTCTTTAACGGGGGGTAAATTAGCTTGAGTGCGAATTTCGTTAATATCCCAATTGGTTAACCGGGCTAAATTTTTAATTTCTTGTTCTTGTCGTTCTTGAACAGATTCTTGATAGGCTTCAGCGAGATCACAAGTGATTTCACCTTTGTAGGGATGATTAATCACATAACGTCCTTGAAAAAGTTCTTGATTTCCGGTTGCTTGAAACTGTAAATCTTCGGGGAAAGTTTCCCGAGTATACCGCACATGAACGCGACTAATAAATACATTTGTTGGTTGTCCGGGGTTTAACCAAAATACACCTGCTTGTTTCAATTCTTCAGGAGTTAAAGGGTCAGCCGCACAAGGATCACAACCTTGCATATTCCAAGCATATTCTAAAAACGCAACTCTTTTTTGTTCTCGTTTGTAGGCAGTTTGAAACATGGCTTGATAAAAGTCAGCAAACTTATTTTGAATAAACTCAGGAACATCAATATTAGAAGGAATTTTGACGGTGCGATAATTGGTAATTTCGGTTTGACCTTGAGGAGATAGCAAATAAACAATTAAATCTTGTTCTCCGGTGGCGTTGATCATTCCTAAGCGAATAGGTAACATAAATCTAGGTGATTCATAAGCCATCATCAACGGACGTAACGATTGAAAACCCACCCGATCAAATTCAGTTAAATTAACTTTAGCAACAAAAAACTTTAAATTTTGCCGAATATAAGGTTGTAAAAGTTGACTCGCACCTTGAGGGATTTGATACCCATTTTGAATCAGCCACGTTTCTAATCCATCTGATTCTTTGGCACTCAAAATAATAATATCATATTCTCCGACTGTAAAGCGAGATTCAATCGTAACACCCAAGGTTTTATCACTTTGGGCTTCTGGTTCCGGCGCTGATTCTAGGAATATATCTCCACCGCCTCGGGTTCCTCTAGGATAATAAGTACAAGGATTTTCATCAAAATATTCGACCAGTCGAGGCGCACTAAACGCATCAATTCGTTCAATAATTTTGGGTTCTCCAATTCGCACCTGATCTTCAGTTAAAACAACGGGAACGGGAACGACTAAAGCAAAATCTTTGACTTCACCTTTGTAGTCATTTGCCATTGTTAATACAGTTCGATATCCATCTCTAGCGAGAATCACTTGAGAAGCTTCGTTGTATAAACGGCTATCGGCTTTGGCGACATAAAATCCACAAAATGCCCAAGCATAAGGCGCAAATGGAGTAATAACGGCTAAAATTAAAAGGCATAAAATCAAAATTTTATAAATCTTGTTCATGGTGAAAAAAGAGGAAAATAGGTTACACAGAAGACCGGGTTAAGCGAGTATTCAGCCAAATAAACCGAGGGGCTGACCAAATCTCATCGAAAATAAGAGTGAGGGGAGAGAGGATAAATAATGCCCAAAATAAAGCTGTTGACAAAAAGAATAGATGCTGTAAAATAAATGTTAGACTGGCAATCATAACCGCCCAAACAATCCGGCTTTGAGAAGCATTGGGAATTGAACGAGGATCGGTTAACATAAATAGGGCAAATAAAAGCAAACTTCCACTCATTAGCTGATGAGTATAGACATCAAAACTCCATCCTAAATAAAGAGAACGAACGGCTTCGAGTCCGGCGTAGGTGGTTAAAAAGGTAGCTGAGGTTTCCCATCGTCCGACTTGTTTTAAAATCATTCCACCCAGTCCTAAGAAGAATAGGAAATACCAACTTTCAGTTCCCCACTGTCCAGGAGAAACCCAAGCATCAGAGGTGAGGGTTAAAGCCGCAATAATCCCAAAGTTAGCCGGGTTGAAAAAATGTTTCCCTCGATGATGTAAAATAAACTTACTGGCGATCGCCAAAACTCCAGCTAAGATCATTGTTGTATAACTATTAGCCCGGAGTAACAAGCATAACCCTAAAGCCGTAATTAAAGCACTTTTCCATGAATATAGACTGGGTTGATCGAGATTACTGATTAGACGAGATTGAGAATTTAATTGTTGTAACCTCATCATGATTCCCTGGGTTAACAAACAAGTAAAAATTACCGTAATTATTAATTCCGGTTTAATTGTCCAGTCTCGGGTCATTACCCCTAACCCTAAAAAGATAGAAAGAAACAAAATTTGAGCATTTCGAGCATCTTTAAACATTGTTTTTTAAGGTCTGCTATCTAGTGATCTATGACGCTATTCGAGAGTTTAATTGTTCCAGAATCTTCACCCTATTTAAAGTTTATATCAACAATAAATCGATAAAATCATCCAGACGATTTTTATATTTTTCAGTTTGTTCTTGACCTAATTCAATGATCGCCCGAAGATTTTTATCAGAAGTATCATCAATAGGAAAGATATCTTCATCCTTCAAAATTGGACTAATTCGTAAATATTGACTATGTTTTTCTATGGCATCATAAATTTGCTTCATCTGATAATCTACCGTCTCAGAAACTCCGGTCATAATGATATCAAATAAAGGAATTAACCATTCAATTTTACCCCAATTTTTAGCTTTATTGTAAGGATAAGTTCGTTTAACATCTCCAGTTCCCAGAGAAAGAATCACCATTGCTTCAGCCGTAGGGCCACTTTCATAGCGTTCGTCTAAATTAAAATAACGGTTAAATTTGTGACGGGCTTCTGCATAAGCACAAAGAGCGGGATTATTCGCAAAAACACCCCCATCAACACAGGTATAAACTTCGTTTTTTAACGATCTAAATTGAGCAACTTCAAAGAATGTGGGTGCCGCAGTTGTCGCCCGAACTACATCTCGAACTAAAAAATCATATCGAGAGTCAACTCGGGCATCATGTTGAGTAAAAAAATGGGTTTTACGTTGTTCAATTTCATAAGCCGTAATTAAGCTAGGTTTTAAAAGTTGACTTAATCTTAAATCTCCAAAAAAAGTTTTTAAGAGCTTTTCAAAACTATAGTGAGAATACTTTTCATTTAAAAACCCTCCAAAGTTTAGTAAACTATGTAAAAAAGATTTCGCAAAAATTTGATTAGACTTTTGATAATAAAACTGTAAGACTTCCTCGGCAGAAAGTAAGGGTTTATTGGGGGAGTTGGGATCAGGGCATAAATATAAGCTAGTTAAAATTCCTCCGGCACTACTTCCGGCGATCAAATCAAAGTATTCAGCCAGTTTAGCCTGGGGATTCCCCGTTTTTTCTTGAATTTTATGTTCGACATAAATCAAAACCTGAGCAGGAATTAAGCCCCGCATTCCACCACCATCTAGAGATAATATTCGAGTAAATTTAGACATAATAAATTCAGAAATTAGGAATACTAAACCAAAACTAAAGATTCCAGTGTCGAGCTAAATAATCACGAACTTCCCAAAAATCATTCCAAACAATATAAGGCTTTTGCTGTTCGTCGAGGTATTGAGCCAGGCGATCGCGAGCAAACACCAGCGGCGCACTTAAAGCCATATTTAAGTCGGTGACTGAATCCCCAATCGCGACTTTTTCCTCATGTTCATACAAATCCATAATCTTAACTTTGGCAACTAATTCAGTGCCACTTTCAAACTCAGAATGCACCTGCCAATACTCACCCTGAGTCGCGATATCAACCGCATAAATTGCTGCGACACGATTCACTAACTCTCCTAATACTGTTTCAACCATCACCCGAATTCCACCGGAAACCACAACCAGAGGAACCGCTTGATCATCGAGAAAATCAATCAACTCCACCAATCCTGGGCGAATGTGCTGATCATGAGAAAATTCAATCACCTCTTGATATCGCACCGAAGGAATCGACTCCAACATCTGTCGCACCCCTTGACGAAGGGTTAACTCTCGATTGTACAATTTTGGCATAATCTCCGCTGAGATTTGGGGGGTAAACTGTTTGAGCATTGCCACAAAAGTTTCTTGAGCGGTAATCGTACCATCAAAATCACAGAAAATAATCTTATTCATCGGGGGTTTAGCAACCGTCTATACTGACAGCAACAACAGATTCGTGAGTTGATAGAATATCAATCAGATCTGCTGTTGATTGAGCGTGCAATTTAACCTTACACAACTTTTTTACGATTATGACATCAGTCGGTGTAGTCCCTAGTGATTCAGGAATTCCCCGCGTTCTCATACCGGAACCCACACCCACACCCGCACCCACGCCCGGAGAACCCTCACCAAGCCCAGGAGAACCCTCACCAAGCCCCGAAATTGACTTTGATGACGCTCGACGGATTGATGATCCCGATGGGGATACACTTCGAGGAACAGCAGGTGCAGACTTGCTACTGGGTAATGTTGGCCCCGATAGTATTTATGGTACGGGAGGACGCGATACGATTTATGGACGTGGCCCTGATGATAGCGGTGATAGTGATGATTCTCTCCGAGGAGATGACGGAAATGATCTCCTGTTTGGAAATCAAGGACAGGATACTCTGATTGGTGGAGAAGGGGATGATACGATCTATGGAGGTCAGGGAGGGGATTCAATCTATGGTGGTGAACCGGGTGATGATCAACAACGTGATGATGTCAAGTTGCTCTTTGGTAATCTTAGTAATGATACGATCATTGGCGGTATAGATGATGACTGTCTCTACGGCGGTCGAGATAACGATAGTCTGATTGGTTTTGATGGAGATGACTATCTTTCGGGTGATGTAGGCAGTGATACTTTATTTGGAGGTGAGGGAGAAGACTCTTTTGTGATCGGTGAGAATGGAGCAACTTCGATTGCGAGCCAGACTGATTTTATTCTTGACTTTACCGACGATGATGATGAGATTCTCCTCATAGATGGTCTACGGTTTGGAGATTTGGAAATAGAAGATACTACAGTTGGCGGACAAAGTGGAGCCTTGATTCGGATTGATACCGATAGTAATACTAATGATTTGTTTATTGGGTTTGTTGTTGGTGTCAGTGAAAATGATCTTTCATCGGGTGATTTCCGCACGTTGAGTGAATAAGTTGTTAAAATCAATAAACGTTTTTGCCTTTATTCGTTGAAATATGCAGGGCTTTATCAATCTCAATAAACCTGCGGGTTGGACTTCTCATGATTGTGTGGCTAAAGTCCGTCGTTTTTTGAAGTTAAAACGGGTCGGACACGCAGGGACACTCGATCCGGCGGCACTTGGGGTATTACCTCTGGCTGTCGGAAAAGCAACTCGTTTGCTGCAATTTTTGCCCACTCAAAAGGCTTATCGAGCAAAGATTCGTTTTGGCATGACCACCACAACAGATGATTTAGAAGGCGAAACTCTCACCACTCATAAAATTACCGAATTAAAATTAGAACAAATTCAAGCGATTTTACCCCGTTTTTTAGGTAAAATTGAACAGATTCCCCCTCGCTATAGTGCCATTCAAGTTGAAGGAAAACGGTTGTATGATTTAGCCCGTCAAGGAAAAGTTGTAGAGGTTCCCAAACGCACTGTTGAAGTTTTTAATTTAGAAGTTTTAGGCTGGAATTGTGGGGAGTTTCCTGAATTAGAATTAGCAATTACTTGTGGGGCGGGGACTTATATTCGCTCAATTGCCCGAGATTTAGGCGAAATGCTCAACACTGGAGGAACCTTAGCACATTTAGTTCGGACTCACAGTAGCGGCTTTGATTTAACAAACAGTTTAACCATCGAAACGTTAGAATCTCAAATCAAACAAGACACTTTTCAACTGATTCCTGCGTCTATCGCTTTGAAACACTTAGAAGCCATTACACTTTCTTCGGCTGAAAAGGCTAAACGCTGGTGTCAGGGACAACGAATAGTCTGTGAATCTGAAAATAGCACTCCCTCAATTTTTAGAGTCTATCATCCTAACGGTTTACTTTTGGGGCTAGGTCAACGAGTTGTCTGTGATTCTCAAATCGTTTTAAGTCACCAAATTGTTCTGGCCGACGGGTCTCAAGTTCATCCCAAAGAAGGCAAGGCAAACTGAAGCCAGTATTGCCCTACCCAAAAGAGATCACCTCTTAGAATACCTCGAAATCTCCAGAATTGAGTTCGGGGTTATTTAAGATGGTTGCAACTAGCTGTCCATCAAAGTACAGTTCACCTGTTTCTTGGACATAGACCAAAGGTGTCTCTGCTGCCGCTCTTTCAGCATCCGTTCCTACCAAAGTAAACTCAGCAGCTTCGACATCTCCACCGAGGGCATCGAACACATCCCCACCTAAAGCAATGGTTTCTCCACTCTCAAAAGCAACAATGGTATCTGCATCACTTCCGCCTGCAAAGTTAAAGGCATAGGTATCTGTTCCTGCACCACCATTTAAGCGGTCATTACCCTTATCTCCTAACAGAGAGTCGCCACCATCTCCACCTTGGAGGGTATCATTGCCTTGACCCCCAAACATGGTGTCACTTCCAGCATCCCCTTGAAGTAGGTCATTGCCTTGGTTTCCGTAGAGGACATCATCACCGTCGCCCCCTTGCAGTGAATCATTGCCCTCACCCCCAAACAGACTATCAGTACCACTGCCTCCGGCTAGGGTGTCATTACCATCATCCCCTTGGAGTCGGTCATTATCAGCCCCACCGAACAGATAGTCCTCTCCTTGACCCCCGTAAAGAGCATCGTCTCCGGCTAGACCATAGGTGGTATCACTGCCTTCGTTACCAAAGATTTCGTTGGCTCCGGTACCGCCGAATATGGAATCATTACCACTCAGACCAAAAATAGTCGCATCAGGATTATTAGCTCCGGGAACAATAACATCGCTCCCCCCTTGTCCACGGATTTCTGTAACACCGGTGAGGGTCGGTTGGATTCTATTGTCACCTGCGGCTTGTTCACCCAGGACAAGGTTTCCTCCTCCAATACCGCCACCGATTACCTCTAAACCCGCACTTCCACCAATATCTGACATATCTCCTCCACGCGAGAGTTGTACATTTGAATTTCAACAATGGGATTCTACAATAGGAGTCGTGTATCTGGCAGATTCTTTCTGCTATTGAGGTACAAATTTACCAGATCTTTCGTTTAGTCTAAGCCAAATCCGGTCTGGCTTACATGGAAAAATAACAGAAGACCCAGTGTATCAAAATATTATGAGTTTTAAGTGATAACTGGGATGTTTTAGCAACTTGACTTTAAGTTTTCATTATGGGACACTTTATTTTTCTCACTAGAGTAAGGCTTAGTTATCAACAAGTCAATTTCTAAAAATTCTGTATCAGAATATCAGAATTGCTTGAGAAAATGCAATAGGTTTTGGCATCAACTGAAAAATTACTGGATTCCAGACGTACTGACGATCCTGTACAAACTCAGCCTTAGTTACCTCCTCACCTAAAACGCCTTTACCCCTAAAGCAGTCGTCTGGAGAAAATCAGAGGAGACGCTTGTACTCCCCAATGATGGAATTCCCCGAGTCTAGCATTGGAACTATCTGATTACTGATCCGGTCTGGAAACAGGGGCAAGGACAAATCAACTAGAGAAACACCAAATTATAAAAGCTACGTGTCACCATACCATTTACGGTGACGCTCGTTGTGCATTAAATGTTCCCAACTCATCCCACAAAACTTAGAATTCTAGAGAAACTGGATAAATCAGCCCGTTATTGAGTGAGTGTGTCCGCGAGTCACTATAGATCGTTCGGGGGTAATGGGAGGCGGATGAAGTATTTTCTGGACTCTCATTTTGAGAGAAAACAGGTATTGATCAAACTCGTTCTAGCTTAAGTGTTAAATTCGTTAAAATTCTCACAGTTGGATCGATAGGAATATCTGCGAGATGATTTGATCTGTTTTCAGACCCTAAGTTCAATCGACCATCCTCAATCACCGACTGTTCCTCACTTTGAGCTATGAATGACCCCCTAAAAAATTCTATGACTAAACCCTGTTTTCCCTTACAAGTTTTTACAAAAAGGCCCTCACCGTTTGTCTTTTATGGTGAAAGAATTCGTCAATTGACTTTAACCCTGATTTTAGGAGTTACGGCTTCTGTCGGCACCCCAACTCCGACAAACGCTCAACCCTCTCCGGCTTTCCGAGGAAGATTTTCACAAACTCCCCAACCCCAACAACTTGTTCAAGCCCAAATCATTTATGTTGATCCCGTTAATGGAGTCGATAGCGACACCTCGGGAAATCAAGCCAATCCCTTCCGTACCATTACTTCGGCCTTACAAAAAGCAACATCGGGCGTGACGGTTCAACTTGCACCAGGAACCTATAGCCGACAAACCGGAGAAATTTTCCCCCTTTCTGTTCCTGATGGTGTTGTATTGGTTGGAGATGCTTCTAATAATGGTCAAAATGTGGTGATCACCGGAGGCGGAAACTTTGTCAGTCCTACTTTTGCTCGTCAAAATATAACACTGAGAAGCGAGGGAAACAGCCAAATTAGCGGCATCACTGTCACCAACCCGAATACACGCGGTACTGCTCTCTGGGTTGAATCCTCTACACCCACAATTACCAGTTCAACTTTTGTCAATAGCAAACGGGATGGTATTTTTATTAGCGCAGAAGGAAATCCTAAAGTTGAGAATAATATCTTTATTCAAAATGAAGGAAATGGTATTTCTGTTGCTCGTTCCGGTCAAGGAGAAATTCGCAGTAACTTATTTCAAAATACTGGATTTGCCATTTCTATTAATGATCAAGCCGCACCTCAAGTTCTGGAAAATCAGATTATTGAAAATCGAGATGGGATAGTTGTTTCCCATGCCGCTCAACCGATACTGCGTAATAATCTCATTGAAAATAATAGCCGAGATGGAGTCGTGGCGATCGCTCAATCTCAACCCAATTTAGGGACTTCTGAAAATCCGGGAAATAATATTATTCGCAACAATGGCCGCTACGATGTTTACAACGCCACTCGCGGAAATACCCTGTTTGCGGTGGGCAATGAAATTGATCAAAGTCGCATTTCCGGGGCGGTGGAGTTTGTGGCGGCGTCTGTCAATGCACCGAATGTTGATCTCAATGTCGGTACTTTATCTGATTTGCGGGGTCATTGGGCGCAACCTTATATTGAGGCTTTAGTGACTCAAGGGATTATGTCAGGATTTGATGATGGTTCATTCCGTCCCGATGAACCGATTACTCGGGTACAATTTGCGACAGTCGTACAAAAAGCATTTTCACCTGCGCCTCAACAACCTGCGGCTAATTTTAGTGATGTGTCTCAAAATTTTTGGGGATACAATGCCATTCAAACGGCTTATCGGGCGGGTTTTCTCTCGGGATATCCAGATGGTCAGTTTAAACCTAACGAACAGTTAACTCGGATTCAGGGGATTGTCGGGTTAGCGAAGGGTTTGGGTTATACTTCTGAGAATACTAATGTGTTGTCGGTCTATCAAGATTTTAATGAGATTCCCAACTGGGCGTTACAAGCGGTTGCCGGAGCGACTCAAAAGCAACTGATTGTTAATTATCCTCAACAAAATCAGTTAAATCCCAATCAAGTCGCGACTCGTGCTGATATTGCGGCGTTTGTTTACCAAGCCCTGGTTAATGCTGGAAAAGCCCAAGCGATTGATTCTCCTTACCTCGTGAGTAATCCCTAACTTTCCCTGAAAACATGGGTCACTGGTAACTGATCACTGTTTACTGTTTACTGCTAAAAGGCACCAACCTTCCTGAGTGGGAAAGCTGGTGCTTTGTTTAACTTGTTATAGTTAGGGTCTTTATTAAAGCTGACCCCATTTGAACGATAAAAGGGATTTATGGTTAGGGTCTTTATAAGGGTTGACCCCACTTAAGATTGTCTCTATATTTTTGCAGCGATCGCAGGGGATCTCTTATTTCGTAATATTTTCTTTATTTTCTTTTCTTTAAGGCTTATATATCTTTATCTACAATTGTGAAGTTATGTTACTTGGACTGGGAGGAACGACGGCTCGCTCGGTTTTCCAGGCGAAACAGCCAAACCATCAAAGCGACAACGCCGACTTGAAGGGCTAAGTTTGGTAACGCAGAAGCAACTTCTCGCCCTGCTAAGACTTGGGCTAAAAAGACTAAAGCCCCAATAAAGCCAGAAGCCCCAAATCCGACATAAATAAATTGCCGTAGCCCTCGATAGGGAGTCTTAAGTTCGGCTTTGAGACGGGCGTACTTTTCGGGTGAGAGTTGACTTTTAGGAGACTGACGATTTGAGTTAGGGTTGGACATAAATTTTGCGAAGAGTTGCTCGGTATATTTTACTATTCTCTGTCGAGAACTGCATCCCAACTCAGAAAGCAAAATCTCCCAATCTCCCTATCCGTTAAACAGTTTAGCGAACTAAGAGTAGTATCGTTTGCAGACAACCAATAACCACCCCTAACACCCCTCCTAAATTAACAATGGCTTGTAACTCATTTTTAACAATGCCATTCACCGCCACTTCTAATTCTTGGGGAGAAGTCGCCATAACGCGATCAATAATCACCTGATCAATATTTAAAATCGGAATCACCTGAGCGACAATCTTTTCTAAATCTCGTTCGAGATAACGTTCTAAAACCAAAGCTAATTCTTGACTGACTAACTCTAAAGAATTGCTAACGACAGGTGAAGTTTGCAGTCGCTTTAAAATCAAAGTAGAAACATTTTCCCAATCTATCGATTGACTTAAACCTTGAATAATATCAATTCCTCGTTCTTGCAAATAATGACGAACTGAATCTCTCGTAGTTTTGCGAAGTTGACGGACTGTAGAAACAGGTAAATTTTGCAGGGATAAATTTTGCAACCATTCTTGCAGCCGTTGTCGCATTCCCAAAGCAATAATTAATTCTGCTAATCGTCTATTTGTTTCTTCTCTTTCATCTAAACAAAAAGTTCGTAAGCGTGTTAAGCTATTTCGCAGACCAAATAAATTGGCAACAACCCAATAAGTACCACTTGAGCGTTCTCGAAAACCTTCATCAATAATAGAAATATTGCGATCAGTGAGAAAATCTATTAAAGCCTGTCGGATGACTTCTGGGGGAATGACAACTTCTACTAACCAGTCCGAAAGCTGACGAGCTTGTTTATCTGTTAACTGAAATTCCAGTAAAACTTGATCAAAAATTTGATTGAGTTGAAGTTCGAGAAAATCTTCCCGTCTCGCCCAAATTTTCAGTATTCGAGGTAAAGATTCTCCAAGTAAATCACGTAAAACCCCGGCTAAAATTTTAGCTGTTTTTTGTTGGGTATCAGCTTGAACTTGATCTAAAGCTAACCGGAGTAGCCAATTAATCGTCGCTTGAATTCGTTCGAGTTTTAACAAGCGACGGGCTAAATTTTGTAACTCCTCTGGTGTGAGGAGAGAACTCATAATTGTATCTGAAACTCGTTTAGATAAGCGTTCCTGGTTGCGGGGAATTAAACCGGGTGTAAAAGGAAGTGTACGTCCACCCACTTGGATGGGGCGATAAGGACGAAATAACATTTTTATGGCTAAATCATTCGTGAAATAGCCGATAATTCCACCTAAAATTGGCGGAGCAATTAAAATCCAAAATTCAAACGAGTTTGCCATATTGAGTTATCAGCGATCAGTTACCTGCTTCATAACACTGATACAACTAACGGATTACTGCTGACTATTCACTGTTTTTGTAACCACCAATACTCCCATCATACCGCCTGCGATCGGATAATGGGTGGCTTGTCGGAAGCCGGCAGTCTTAGCTAGAGCGACTTGTTGACGACCGACGGGAAATTGCTCAAGACTCGGGTTAATATAAGCATATTCTTCCCTAAAACCAAACCGTTGAGCAGTCGGCACCACCACTGTATTTAAGTACCACTGCTGGAACCTTCTCAAGCCTAAATCACTCGGACGGTTCATATCTAGAATCGCTGCGGTTGCACCCGGTTTGAGAACCCGATAGAGTTCTTGTAGACTGAGGGGAATATCAATAACATTTCGCAAACCATAGCCCATGGTTGCACAATCAAAGGTATGATCTGCGAAGGGGAGATGCAGGGCATCTGCTTCTATCCAAGAGATCGGGGCAAGTGGAAAAGTAAAAGGTTTCTTCCGACTTTGAGCGATCGCGAGTTGTTCAGCAGAAAAATCTACACCAAACACCTGACCTTGAGTTTTGATCCGTTGAGCGAGCAATAAGGCGAGATCTCCACTCCCACAACATAAGTCTAAGCCCGTTTGTCCGGGTTGCGCCTGACTCCAATGGAGAGCCATCTTTTTCCAGATGCGATGGCCTCCCCAACTGAACTCATCATTCATCTGATCATAGACGGGAGCGATGCGATTAAAAATGCCTTGAATTTTCTGTTTGTCATCCATCAGAACTCTGCTTTTTGACATCCTCCCTTGTTCAACCCCTGATTATACCAGGGAATTCTAGAATCACTTCTAAAGTTTTCGATCTCAGCTATAAGTCCAGATCTCCCCATCTATTCGGATGAATCCGTGCATTTTGCCCAGTGATCAGGTAAAATTTATGTATCGTAAGTGGGGCTGGGCGTGTCCTCACTATAAAATGCTCGAATCCTGCACTTTGGTAACAGAGATCGTTTAAGATGCAGCAGGTGGGAGAAGCCAGCAGCTTGTGTTTGCATCGCTGTTGGGAGTACGTCACTTAGAGATAGACAAAAGTTAGCGCACTTCTCAGGATAAGTTTAAAATGCTCCATCGCAAGATCTATCAACTTTGTTGTGACGGTCGTGAAGTTTCTATCTTCTTGCGGGATCAGCAACGCTGGATAGAGAAAGCCCGTATTCTCGACATAGAGGGAGATCTAGTCACCCTGCGTTATGAAATAGAGGAAGATGACGAAATCTCTTCTTGGGAAGAAATGGTGCGTCTAGAAAGTATTGGTGCTGT
The DNA here is from genome assembly GCF_000478195.2 of Lyngbya aestuarii BL J. Lineage (GTDB taxonomy): Bacteria > Cyanobacteriota > Cyanobacteriia > Cyanobacteriales > Microcoleaceae > Capilliphycus > Capilliphycus aestuarii. Next base: position 17,726 of record NZ_AUZM01000035.1, read on the forward strand.
CAGTCAGCAGTTAGCCTCGGTATCGAGAGGATATTTTGATCCTCAAATTGCAGAAGATTGTCCAGAAGCCGAACAAATTCGTAATCCTTCTTCTGACTCTAATCCAGAATAATCAGCGATGCGATGCAGCGATGGTGAACAGCAAACCCGAGTAGATGATCATGACTAATGATTTCTTGCTGAGTTCCATCAACTCTCGCTCTTTTCCATCGCCCTGTACTTTCGTCATCGCTCACTAACTAATCACGATCTTCAAACTCTTGACTGGCTTCAAATACCGGACAGCAACCATCTGGTGTCACTTTAAAGTTGAAAAAAGCCGAAGCGGGATTTGTACAACGTTGGCCGCGATAATAGAGGCAGTTTCCGCAACATTCTAATTGAGAGGGAAAAATCGGATCACTCCCTTGATTGAGTAATTCTCGTTGTGAGACGCCCCGCAATACCAATTCCTCACCTTGCCAACGCACTTCCACCATTCCGGTATCGGCAAAGCTCTGCCAGCGCGGATCGGTGGTAATTGATTGAGAAACCACAATATTAATTTCTGTGGCTAACTCAGCGACTTCCGCCTCATAATGGGTTTCGGGTAAAGCAGGCTGTATAAACATTTCACCCACAGGCAATTCTACTAATGTCCCCGTAGAAGGATAGTGAAGTTGATAGCGGTTGCGTAACTCATCAAGGTTCGTCAAGTCTGCCAGATATAAGGGAGAGCCATGCACAAAAATAACGTGTTGGGGACGCACATTATGAATTAGTTGCGTGATACCTGCCCCATCACTATGTTCTGAGAGGAAATAAGTTTCCACTCGCTGAAACTGAGACTCAAGTTCTGGCGGAATCTTTAAAGCCTTTCCGGGTCTTTCTGGCCAAAATAAAACCCAAGATTCGCGTTGATAATCAACATATTGTTGTCCCCAGGTTTCGCGTTCGGCAATGACCACACAGGGAGACTCACTCAAAGTTGGACTTTGTTGCGATGTTAGGCGTCGAACTCGGGGACGAATACGTTCATCCCAAAACAAGGGTTGATGTTGGGCAAAATTCTGCACACTGGTTGGAAAATAGGGCAGAAGTTCTAGATAAATATCACAGCCTTGAGAGACTTGGTGATCAACCCAAATATCAATATCACGACCTGTAAAATAGTGATGGCTGCGAAGCAACATCAACAACTCTTGTCCTAAGCCCAGGGGGGGAGTCGGAAACAAGATTGAATATCCAGACGTTAAAGCCTGTTCAATACGCTCTGCTAACTGGTTTTCAAGCTGGCGTCGATGGGGATGACGGGCGGTTCCGTAAGACCCTTCTAAAATCAAAACATCCGGTTTGAGACTCCGTAACTCTCCGAGGGGTAATCCTTCTACGAGTCGAGAATTGGACAGGAAAAAATCACCCGTGTAGAGCAATTTATAGGTTCGTTCGGGAGCATGATATTTCAGTAAAATCGCTGCTGCACCGGGTAAATGGCCAGCCGGAAATAAGGTAGCAGAGAGTCCCTTTTGGAGTTGAATCTCAGATTGCCAAGATAAAGGCTGACAAAATTGTGGCATCTCCTGCGGGGAAATTTCTGGCCAATTTAAAGGCAGGAGTTGAGCCGTGACTTCACTGGCGTAAATCGGCAGTTGAGGATAGGCTTGATGGAGTGCGAGTAAACCAATGGCATGATCGGCATGAGCATGGGTACAGAACACAAAATCAGCAGGCTGGGAGCGTTTACTCGTTGCTAATAAGGGTGAAATATCCTGTATGCCACAGTCGAGTAAGATTCGATGAGGCCCCATTCGTAGCATCAGACAAATCCCCTCATCAGCATGGCCAACGCTATAAGGGAAACATTCCAGGTCAATCACAAGGATCAGTCAATATTAAGAATTTAGTTTAGATTTTAATTCGGCGATCGATTTTTGATAAAAAAATGTTAACAAGTGTTTCAAGCCAGGAGCAGCAAATTGTTATGTCTATTGCTCAATTTCAAGAATTTTTTGACCATTGTGTGGGAACTTGGACAACCGAACGCACCTATCACTACTTGACTCATCAGGAGGTTGAACGCTCACATACTGAGTTTGTGATCTATCCAATCAACTCGGAGATTAAATCTCAAGTGCTAGCGGATAACCAATGTTCTACTGAACATAACTTAGAGGAGTTACCGGGATATCGACTGGCTTTTGAGACGGTTTCAGAGAAAGGTGACAAGGTATCCCAGCAGTTGAATATTCTGTTTGTTCCTCAAAAGGTTGAACTTCCCTACATTGAAGGGGATTATCTTCGAGATAAAGCCTATGAAGAAGCTAAACCCATGATTGCTCATTTTCGGTACAATGTTCACACCCGAGAGCTGTTAATGACGACTCAGTATAGTCGTGTGGTTTCTGTTGATTCGATCACCTTGATTAATCCTCAGTTACGCATTCGGAAAATCTTAAACTACCAGCGTCCTTTAGAAAATCAACCCCTAGAAACAGTTGTTTTAGCAGGGTTTGGTGTTGAACAAAAACAAACCGTTAACAGTCAACAATAAAGTTAAAAATTGTAACTTCCTGCATAGCGACTGTTCTTGTGAAATTATCACTTTAACATTGACTTCAAACGTTCCAAAACTGATTACTTTGTAAAGACTCAACTGCCTAACTGGGTCTGACAGGGAAACCAGATAGGGTAGTTAACACACTCACCCTATCTGCTAGAGAAGGCAGGGTACAAGAGAGCAGAGGAGAATCTAAACCTCTTGCTTTCACTTATCCTACTATCAACCTTAAATTTCAAGCAGAATGCAATGATTTCTTAAGCTTTTACTGGATGACAAACTGAGTTCCCCGATAGCATCCTTGAAAGGAAGTTAATTGAGTTCCGGTGAGTTGATTGAGTTGAGTCACTAAAGCCGGAGTTCCTTTGTTATCTGCGGAATTCCAGCTATAAACAAAATCTCCTAAGAATTTTTCAGTTCCTTCGTGACTATACTCCTCAATAGGAATTCCAGAAATACCCGTCACTTTTTGATCATGGTATCCATTGACAATAATTTTCTCAATCTCAACACCGGGTTCTACCTGTATATTCCAGTTAACAGGTTCGTAGGATGACAACGCCAAAATAATCGGTTTACCTTGACGGGTGACTCTCACCTGGGCTTCTCCAGTCGGATGATTATTACCGCTATGATCAGAGTGAGATTCATACACTCCCACCAAATGCAGTTCTTTATCCCCAGAAGCAGAAGTTACAAAAGCTGAAAAATCCTGTGAACCTCCCACCCCACAACTCGCAGTCGGAGAAATGGGAGTTACAGGTATCGGTTGAATGGCTTGTTTTTGTTCCTCTCTAGGAGATAATAAAGAAGACCAATTGGCAATTCCAACTCCTGCAATTAAAGCCGCACCCAAACCAATTGGAATGAGTCTTAGCCAACTACGAAGGGGATTGAAATGAGTCAGTTTTCCGAGGGTGTAGCGAGTATTACCGAAAGGATTACTGTTTCCATCCAAAGAAGCTAGCAACCCTAAACCTTCGGGCTGATCTAATAAACCTTGAATAATTTTACCCTCACCCACATACAGATTGCGAGTTTTGCGATCCAATAACAACCAATACCGATCAACTTCGGCTAATTGGTAGTTGTGTAAATCATAGCTGACTTGGGGATGTTCGAGAAACACTTGCCAAGCTAAACTATTAGAAGTTCCTGTGGTTTGACCATCGGTATAAAAGGGTTGTTCAAGATCCGGTTCCCAACGCCAAGCAACCCAGCGATTTTCTGCATTGTAGCCTAAAGATTTTTCTAGGCGAGGATGAGCAGAAATGTCTAAGCGTTTGATTAATTTAGACATAGTGTGTAGGAGTCAAATGTGATAGTGTGAATAGAATCGTTTTGGATGGGATGAGTCTGATTGTAGATGATTGTAGAGAGACACTGTTCTAGTATCTCATTTTGTCACGGATTATTCAAGGTTGCCAACTTTTTAAGACATTTAAAATGGCTCTACAGGAATAACGGGATTTGATACAATTCAACGTGACAGGGAACTCGGATAAGTTTTAGCGATCGCTGGGTTCTGAATTTTCTTATAACTTTTACCTTGTGCCTTCTTTAAAATGATTTTTGAGACTTTTAAACCCCAAGTTATTTTTCTTGATGCTGTTGGAACGTTATTTGGTGTACGAGATAGTGTAGGTGAAGTGTATGCAAAACTCGCCAATCAGTTTGGTGTCATCGCTGAACCAAATTCTTTAAATCAAGCATTTTTTCAACAGTTTGCTGCCTCTCCTGCAATGGCATTTCCGGAAAAAAATCCTAAAGAAATTCCTCAGTTAGAGTTTGAATGGTGGGAATTAATTGCGATCAACACCTTTAAACAGGTTGGTTTATTTGAAGATTTTAAAGACTTTTCACAGTTTTTTAAGGCTCTTTACGCCTACTTTGAAACCGACGGGCCATGGTTTGTTTATCCCGATGTGCAACCCACGTTAAAACAATGGCAAAGTCAAGGGATTGAACTCGGAGTTGTGTCTAACTTTGATTCAAGATTGTATCCTGTTTTAGAAGCACTCAACTTGGCTGAATATTTTACCTCTGTAACCATTTCAACTCATGTGGGTGCTGCAAAACCAGACCCCAAAATTTTTACAATTGCATTACAAAAACATCAATGTTCTTCTGAGGTTGTTGTACATATTGGGGATAGTTTCAAAGCGGACTATCAAGGAGCAGAAGCCGCTGGAATTCGAGGGATTTTAATTGATCGTAATGAACAAGGAAAAAGTGCTTCTTTTGAAAAAGAACCTGAATCAAGCAAATGTAAAAGTTTAAAAGAATTGCAATTTTAAACTTATAATTAATTAATCTGTAATCCTCTCATTAACAGGGTCAAAAAAATATAAGAGGAGAAGTATTTTTATTGTCAGTATACCGCGCCTAACAAATAAAATTTTATTAAAAACAAATAGCTTAATTTTTATATAAAAAAAGCCTTTGTTTAAGTCTGATGGTATTGTTGAGCATTGAGACTATTCTTTTTTTTGACCACAGATGGCTTTAACGACCAACTTATCAATCTCCTAGTCCCGTTGTCACCCCATCAGTTAATATTTTTCTTCAGGTCAAACCGGGTGTTAAACTAAAGGAATGAAAAAAAGTTATTTTATCGTCATTGATAACTTAGACTTGCCTAAATCCAAATGGTCAGGATTTCTAGTTCAACTAGAAGGAGGAGGTCGCAGTTCATCAGATCGAGAAAAGGCTAGACAAATTATCGAAGATTTGTGGATGGAGGGGAAACTTCCCCAACACTACTTTGTTAACGGATTCAGTGAGGATAATATTATTATGGCTAGAACCAAGAAAGAACCTGATCGCGAACTCTTACCTATCGAAGAAGCCGGACATCGCTTGATTGAGTTGATTGAGTTAGTTGCACTCAAAGCCCAAGCTCAACAAGAGTATAGCACAATTTCTTCAATGGTGGAAAAGATTTTTACAGGTCGAGAAAACGAATTAACCACAGAAGAAATTGCCCAAGCCCAAGACAGTAAGATGGTAAAAAATATTATCTCCAGTTTGACTAAAAGTATTGCAGATGTCGAACTTACTCGCCAACAATGTGCTGAACAGTCTGAACTGATTATGGGGATTATTGCCATGGGTCAAAATGGAAACTATGGTCTAAAATCAACAGAAGAAACGATTAAGGAAACAGAAAACTCTGCCTCATCCGAGAGTAAAAATAATAATGCCAAAACCTCAAAAGCAGGGGGAAAATAAGTAGATCATCAGGGAATACAAAAACAGTAAGTCCCCCTCAATCTCCTTTAAAAAGTAGGTTAAGGGGGATAAATTTAATCCAATTTCAAAGAGAATTAGGATTAAGTGTTGAAATATTTCGCCACCGGATGATAAGTCATAATCGCCGTTGTTGACTGTTCAGGATACAACTGTTCACTTTCATCCATATACATCGCAATTCGATCTGTTTTTAACAAGTCCAACTGCTTGTATTGATCCTGCATATTCGGACAAGCCGGATATCCGAAACTATAGCGAGAACCGCGATAACGTTGTCGCAAAATATCCTTAATATTGTCCGCATCTTCGCTTGCAAAACCCAACTCTTGACGAACTCGCGCATGAAGCCATTCCGCCATTGCTTCTGCTGTTTGTACCGCCATTCCATGAAAATAGAGATAGTTGGTATAGTCGTCTTCTGCAAACAATTTTTGGGCAATCTCTGTCGCAATTTCTCCAACCGTTACAGCGTGCATCGGGAACACATCAATAATTCCGCTTTCTTTGGGTGCAAAGAAATCTGCAATACACAACCGCTTTCCAGAAGATTGACGGGGAAACTCAATGATTTTAGCAGGTTCAGTGGGTTTGAACTCTCCAGAAATCATCACTTCCGGGTCATAAATCAACAATTTATTCCCTTCTGCTTGACAAGGAAAATACCCATAAACCGCTTGCGGATGTAATAGATTTTCCTCCAAAATTCGCTGTTTCCACTCTTTCAAAATCGGATAAACCGTCTCCGCTAAAAAGACATCATATTCTTCGCGAGATTGGTCTTTGGGTTTGCGGAATTGCCACTGTCCAGCAAACAACGCCTGTAAATCTAAATACCAGAAAACCTCATCGAGAGGAATATCTTCCGGTTGCAAAACTTTTGTTCCCCAGAAAGGCGGAGTCGGACGTTCGATATCAACTTCAACGACTTCTGAACGACGGGTATCAACTTCTACCGGGGTTGCAGGTTGTTTTTCTTCTTCTGATTTTGGCTTCTCTTTAGTTGTCGTTTCTGACTTGATCTTTCCGTTTCCAAAGAAATCATTTTCTTTAGCGTATTCTTCTAGAAACCCTTGACAATCATCCCACTTTTTAGAAGTTTTTGCAGGCATTAATCGTTCCATAAAGTTAAGGTCAGAAAAGGCATCTTTCCCATAAACGACCTTACCTTTATAAGCATTTTGACAGTCATCATAAACAAATTTTGGCGTTAACGCTGCCCCTCCCAAAATCACGGGAACTGAAATCCCTTCTTTATTAAAGGCTTCCAAATTATCCTTCATAAATGCAGTAGATTTCACTAACAAACCACTCATGGCAATACAATCGGCATGGTGTTCACGGTAAGCCGAAATAATATTATCAACGGGTTGTTTAATCCCTAAGTTAACAACCTTATAACCGTTGTTCGACAAGATAATATCCACCAAGTTTTTACCAATGTCGTGAACATCACCTTTAACCGTTGCAATTAAGAACGTTCCCTTACCACTATCATTCGAGTCGTCTTTCTCCATGTAGGGTTCTAAATAAGCAACCGCCGCTTTCATCGTTTGGGCAGATTGTAATACAAACGGAAGCTGCATTTGACCCGAACCAAACAATTCTCCCACAACTTTCATCCCATCCAATAAGTAAATATTGATGATATCGAGTGGGGGATATTTTTCTAAGGCGACAACTAACGCATCTTCTAAACCAATCCGTTCGCCATCAATAATATGCTGTTTGAGACGTTCTTCGATGGGTAGACTTTCAGTAGCAGCCCGATCTTTTTTGGTGGTTTTTCCTTCAAAGAGTTGAGTTAACAAAGTTAACGGATCATCAACACAAATCTCTCCATCAAACTGACGTTGATCATAGATTAATCGGCGACAAATCTCTTGATGTTCGGGTTCAATTTTAGCTAAGGGTAAAATCTTACTCGCACTAACAATGGCTGCATCTAAACCCACCGCCATACATTCATGTAAAAACACCGAGTTCAACACTTGACGGGCGGCAGGATTTAACCCAAAGGAAATATTAGAAACACCCAAAGCAATATGACATCCGGGTAATTCTGCTCGAATCATCCGAATTGATTCAACTGTTGCTTTTCCGTTTTCTCGATCTTCTTCAATTCCAGTCGAAATCGGCAACGCTAGGGTATCAAAAAAGATTTCGTGAGCGGGAATTCCATAATTTATTGCATCATGGTAAGCCCGTTTAGCGATTTCAAATTTCTTTTGAGCGGTGCGTGCCATTCCTTCTTCATCAATCGTCCCGACAACAACACCAGCCCCATATTTTTTCGCTAGTTCTAACACTTTAAAAAAGCGTTCTTCTCCATCTTCATAGTTCGTGGAATTGAGCAAACATTTTCCGCCTGCAACCTTTAAACCCGCTTCCATTTTTTCCCATTCTGTCGAGTCCAACATCAGGGGTAAATTGACATTTGTAACTAAACGAGAAACCAATTCGTGCATATCCCGCACGCCATCTCGTCCGACATAATCAACGTTGACATCAAGAATTTGCGCCCCTTCTTTAACTTGAGATTTGGCTAAGGCGACTAAACCATCCCAGTCTTCTTCATTTAATAAAGTTCGACATTTTTTAGAACCACTGGCGTTGAGACGTTCACCAATAATTAAAAACGAATTTTCTTGTTCGTAGGTTTGGGTTCCATAGATAGAAGCCGCAGAGGGAATTAATTGGGTTTGGCGTTGTTTTGGTTTTAACGTTTGAGCAATTTCTGCTAAGGCTTTAATATGATCGGGGCGAGTTCCACAACATCCGCCAATCACTTGTACACCTAAGTCTTCAATAAAGTGCATCAACGCCATTTTTAGTTCGGTTGGCGTTAATTTATAATGGGCTTGTCCGCCGACGTTTTCCGGCAAACCCGCGTTGGGAATACAAGAAACGACAAACGGAGAATATTCACTCAAGTAGCGAATATGTTCTTTCATCAAATCTGGCCCGGTCGCACAATTGAGTCCTAAAATATCAATCGAATAGGGTTCTAAAATTGTTAAAGCGGCGCTAATTTCTGAGCCAACTAACATCGTTCCAAACGCTTCCACCGTCACCGAAACCATGATCGGACGTCGTTCGCCTTTTTTCTTAAAAACGTTTTCAATTCCATTCAGGGCAGCTTTAATTTGCAGTACATCCTGACAGGTTTCTACGATAAATAAATCGACATCACCATCAAATAAACCCTCAGCTTGTTCGGTAAAAGCCGCTTCTAGGGTATCGTAATCAATATGTCCGAGTGTGGGGAGTTTGGTTCCAGGCCCGATAGAACCTGCCACAAATCTTGGTCTTTCCGGGGTGGAATATTCGGCTGTAACTGCTTTGGCGAGTTGGGCTGCGGCTTTGTTGAGATCATAGGCAATGTCTGCGAGATCATATTCCGCTAAAACGATAGAGGTCGCCCCGAAGGTATCGGTTTCGATCACGTCTGAACCCGCTTCGAGAAAGCCTCGGTGAACGGTTTTGACCGCCTCGGGTTTGGTATGAACTAGATATTCGTTGCATCCTTCGTATTCTTTTCCGCCAAAATCTTCTGCGGTGAGGTTTTGAACTTGTAAGTTCGTTCCCATAGCCCCATCGAAGACAAGAACAGGACGTTCGGGACTATGGAGGCGTTCGAGGAATAGACTTTTCATTTGCAATCTGAAATAGGGTGAAGATTAGACGAAATCGATTTTAGTAAGCTAGCTATAACTATTATGCAAGACTTTAACAGTGAGCATAAACGATTGGGTTCACTACCGTCAACTCGGTTTTCCCTCCCTTCTGGTGATCTCAGAGTTGAGTTTGGGAAAAATCTCTTGAAAAAAGCATTGAATATTGAGAGATGACTCTGATTTTTTTAACTAATATTTTAATCAATCACTCTTTATCGAAGGGAACAAGATGAGCTATTTTGACTGAAATACTGTCCAGTGTTTTGAGCTTGAGTATTATCTGAAGATCCCGATCTCCGAAAAATTACGGACAACACGAATAAGCCGGGAACCGTTCACCCCATAAAAAATACTTAGAATTGAAATTTTATTCATCTATACAATACAATAAATCAATCTTTCTTCCCGAAGACAGACTGTTAAGTTATACTCAAAACAAATATTTTTTTGAAAAGTCAAGGCTATACTCATGTTAGTGGTCGCATCAATTTTATCCTTGCTTTTTTCCAAATTCAACTCATGTTATATCCAGATTTTGAAACTCATCCCCGTTTAATTGTTGTGGTTGATGACAACTTATCCCACCGAGAAATGATTAGTTTTGAAATGGAAAGTCAGGGATATCGGGTGGTTCAATTTAGCGATGGACAAAAGTGTTTTGAGCAATGTCCTACTTTGAAACCTGATATGATTTTGCTAGATGCAATTTTACCTGAAATTGATGGGTTTACCTGTTGCGCTCAACTCAAGCAAACTTTAGGTGAACATTGTCCGCCTGTCTTGATAATCACCGCTCTCGACGATGAAAAATCCGTTGATCGCGCTTTTGATGTCGGTGCAACAGATTACATTACAAAACCCATTCATTGGCCTGTCTTACGTCAGCGAATTCGTCGAATTTTACAAACTCGATGGGCGATGAAAGAGCTAAAAAAACAAGTTGAGCGATCGCGAACCTTGACCGAACAATTAGAAGTTGCCAATCAAAAATTAGAACAAATTGCTGCTCTAGATAGTTTAACCCAAATTGCCAACCGTCGTCGATTTTATCAAAGTTTACATTCTGAATGGAAAAGACTCGCCCGAGAACGTTTTCCCCTCTCACTGATTTTATGTGACGTTGATTTTTTTAAAGCTTATAATGACACCTATGGTCATCGTGCTGGAGACTTATGTTTACAACAAGTCGCTCAAACCATCTGTGAAAAAGTCCAGCGTCCGGCTGATTTAGTGGCGCGTTATGGGGGTGAAGAATTTGCGATTATTTTACCCAATACTCAACTTCAAGGTGCCGTAAAAGTGGCTGAAGATATTCGACATTCTCTACACACAATTGAGATCGAACATCCCAATTCTCGGGTGAGTAACTTTGTCACTTTAAGCTTAGGAGTCGCGAGTCTAATACCCAATCATTATTTATCAGAAGATTTTTTGATTGGAGAAGCGGATCGAGCCTTATACGAAGCCAAAAAAGCAGGACGTGATCGCGTTGTTTTCAGAATTTAGAAAAAAAAGTAAAACCAGAGGAAATTTGTCAAGTGTAAAGTCGGTCTAGAAAACCGTCCATTTGATAGATCTCTTTCGGTTCTCAAGTTCGCTAGAGTGAAAAGTAAAGTAGAAGGTCAAACCAAAGTAAAATTAATGTCTAGTCAGACTCAGGGAAATGATTCTGAGGGAATGGAAGTTCCCCAAATACCATCACGACTGTTGTTGGTTGATGATGAACCGGGACTCAGAGAAGCCGTCCAAGCTTACTTAGAAGATAGCGATTTCACCGTTGATGTGGCGGGTAATGCGCGCGAAGGTTGGGAACTGTTACAGCAAAATTTACCCGACTTAGTTATTACCGATATTATGATGCCAGAAGTCGATGGTTATCAGTTCCTCAAACAAATGCGCGAAGATCCCCAGTTTAAAGCTTTACCTGTGGTTTTTTTAACCGCTAAGGGGATGACAACCGATCGCATTCAAGGCTATCAAGCTGGTTGTGATGCTTATCTTTCTAAACCGTTTGATCCTGAAGAATTGGTTGTCATCGTCAAAAACTTGCTTGAACGTCGAGCGGTGGCGACCGCCAGTAGTTCCGATGGAAATCCTGATATTGCCGCCTTAGCAGGTCAAATTGCTCGGATTGAGAATATGCTAAAAGGTAAAAGTGGGATCACTCCAACTCCACCCCCGATTAAGATTGATTTAACGCCTCGTGAACAGAGTGTGTTAGATTTGGTGGCTCAAGGATTAATGAATAAAGAAATTGCCCGTCGCTTAGAAACCAGTGTTCGTAATGTTGAGAAATATGTGAGTCGTTTGTTTACAAAAACCGGAACAAATAGCCGCACGGAGTTAGTTCGTTATGCTCTAGAACATGGTTTAACTCAGTAGATCAATACTTTGAATGAACAGTGAGGGGACAGGAAAAAAGACGGGTCACTGAAGGACTGCATAACTGATAACTGTAAAAGCTGTTCCCTACTCTAATTTTACCAAATTACCGTTAAATATAATACAAATCCAGGTAATATACTTTCTCCTGATAATAGTGTAGGATTTTCTAAAATTTCTACTTCTTGACCCGAGCGATATACTTCTACTTGTTTAGTTTTAGGATCAATTAACCAACCCAATTTTGCTCCATTCTCTTGATATTCTTTCATCTTATCTTGTAGGGTTTTGAGACGATTGGCTTCGCCAGTGCGCTCCGCGCAATCACTGGCTGACCTCAATTCCACCACAAAATCAGGACATAACGGTAAAAACTTTTCTCGTTGTTCTTGGGTTAAACTCTCCCAACGTTCGCTTTGAATCCAAGACGCATCAGGAGAGCGAATGGGCGTAGCCCACGCTTCGCGAACGGCACCATTTGGAAGTTTAAAACCTCCCGAAGAATCAAAAGCTTTTCCTAAATTATTTTGACGACTCCAAGCTTGCAATTGATAGGATAATTCAATATTGCGGTTGCTGGTTTCTCCTCCGGTTGGTGACATAATCACTAAAATTCCTGATGCTGTGCGTTCAAATTGAAAATCTCGATTTTTGTGACAAAGATCAAAAAATTGATCGTCACTTAAATCAATCATTAATTCCAGAGGAGTCGGTAAGTTAATAGTCGTCGAATTCATTAATTGATTCCTCGATCAATCTAGGTTGAATTTTAGAGCAGTCGCGGTTGGCAATTCGGACACCCGTAATCCTGTCAAACTATAGTGAAGATGCGAGTTTTATTTTTGACCTGACGACTTCTGCTATAACCTTTAATATAGCAGTTTTTTGAACCTCTAATCGTGGGGATGTCAATAATTGAGTTGCGAATTTATACACAATGTTTCTTTTAGGAGTTATAGAATTGATTCGATTTTTGAAGAAAACTTACATATATTTAAGATTTATTTGACTTCTACCCGATTGATGAAGCGATTTGTTAGTTTAAAGGTATAAGTCCTGATTACATCATATAACATTCTGTCATGAAAACTTCCAAACCTTCTTTCTGGGAAACTGAATCTCTGACCAAAACCTTTCTTTTGGTGATGTTTTTGATTGCATTTCTAATGATGATGATTATGGGAGGTGGAAGCTAAAATCATCAATATATCCTCAAAATAGACTCTCTCAATTCTGTTTTCTATTCCATTAATTATCCCTCCCTTGATTAGATTAATCAGTGGTCAGTGAGAACGGTGACTGACCACATATCAATAATAAACCCCTGATTTTTTTTGGTTGTTTCCCCACATCAACTCAATCAAGCTCCTAGCCTAGAGGCGCAAGAGAAGATTACACCCATGACTATCAGTACCACAGGTGTGCAGAAGTCCATACCGATTTGCCAATTGTTTGACTTCTTCGGTAATCTTGGGTGTAGGTTTCCACGGATTTGTATTGCGATAACTGTAGTAGACTTCTACGCCATCAACCCCAAAACGAGCAGCTTCTGGAATTAAGGCTTTTGCCGGAGAGCGATAACGCGCCGGATGAGCCAAAACCGCTAAACCCCCCGCTTGATGAATCGCAGCAATCACATTTTCGGCTCGGTAATGAGAACCCTTGAGCGTATGACCCTGGAGATAGGGCTGTAGACAGATGGCTTGTGGGTTAAAAGCATAAGCGAGAATATGCACCTCTACATTCAGTAAACCCGCATTAATTTCTAAGCCAGTCCACAAAGTTGGAGCCGTGGAACTATTTTCAGGATGGCTAGCTTTCCAGGCTTCTAAGCATCGTTGTGCTTCAGTATACCCTTGGGTTGTATGATGATCGGTAATCGCCAATCCTTTCAAGCCGATCGCAATTGCTTGTTCTATGAGTTGATTCGGTTTGAGCTGTCCATCTGACTTAACCGTGTGCATATGAAAGTTATAAGAAGACGGACAGCTATTGATGTCAATTGTTTGGAAAACACGCTGAAGTGCAGTCAGGTTTTGAGCCATTGCATCCGATGATAATTGTTCATCTGCGTTCCCTCTCGGATGAGAGATCCGATCCAATGAAGCAGAAGCCGGAGCCAGGTTAGCAAACATGGTGATTTGGATAACTATACTTAATAAACTGTTACTTCAGTGTACTGTATATAATTTGCCCTAGAATAGTTCGGCCTTAACACTAAAACTTTAAATTACAAGATTAGAAATTCTTATCAGCAAAACCGAGCATTTTTACTTATCATTTGTTGATGGATTGTTGATCATTAAAAGTTTATTCTTAACCTTGCCGCTTTTAGGAGGATCGGGGTGAACATGGTAGACCTATTTAGGATGATCGGATAGTGAGACTCTAGCTTTTCTCTCAACGTTATCGCGGTTCACCATGCTCTTACCTACCCGATCCTATGCGTTAGCACCGTTACGATAGGCAAAAGCCAAGTCTAAAAGTTTTGCCCACCGCTTCTGCACTTGCTTCGGCGTACACTTAAGCACTTTAGAGATTTCTTTTTCACTTTTTTGCTCCCGCTTAAGTTGCAACAGTTGGCGTTGATTGACTGATAATTGGGTTTTAAAATCTTCCCATTGGCTGGTTGTCATCCCCAGTTTTTGATTGAGGTCTGCACCTAACCATTCATGAACTAACTTCCAATTGGTCGAACGGGCAAACTTTTCAACATGATACTTAAACCGTTGTTGGAGATAATCGCGCTGACGAGCGGTTAAACCAAGAGCTTTGTCAATATCACTCGCTTGCATATCCTGCAATTTTAGCATCAGATAATTCACACAGTCAGGTTGGTCTTGAGATTCCAGATATTGAACTAACTCAGCAACCACCCGTTGACGTAAAACCGCATCTGCGGGGTCTACCGCTTCCGAAACCATTTGTTCGCGGACTTGTTGCATTGCCGAAGAACGGCTTTGAGCTTCAGCTTCTTCAGTTTTTCCGCCTTCAACCGCCAATTCAATATCAATGGAAGTTTCAGGGGGTTGACCTTTAGCAAATCCTTGAGCGCGAAGAACAATCAGACGTTGACGGTTACGACCCGGTAAACCAATCTGACGCTTGGCATACTGTTCGGTAAAAGCCATATACTCAGACAGTTCTAACTTGGTGTGAGGGGTGTAGTCTTCTTCGACGTTGTGTTCCCGACGGAAGGCTCGTAAGGACTCGATATAAAATCCTTGTAGGAAATCTTCGATCAGGGTGTAACGCGCTTGAAAATTGAGTTGAGCCGCAAATGCTGCAATATGACGATAAACCATAGCCGCTAACGTTGAATGCAGTTCAACCCGACCTTGCTTAGAACCGAGTTTGTAGTATTGCAAGCACTTTTGTAAGCGATGACGACCTAAATTTAGCTGCCAAGTCCGGATTTCTCCAGAAGATTGAATACGCTTGCTCTTTTCACAAATGCGTTCAACCTCGAGGGCAATTCGCATCATGATCGCTTGACCACTTGCAGGTCTCATTTGCAAGGTTGTAGACAATTCTTCGAGGAGAATATCTGCTAGAGTTTGAGGGTCAAGTTCTTGATCGACTGCAAAGGTGTTTCCAGCTTGAACATCGGAAGTTTGATAGGTGTTGGTAGCGGGGTTGAAGGATTGGGTATTAGCAAACATTTTCTCTAACCTCAGGGTAATGCACCATTTGCACAAAGCAAAGAGTGAAGGGCAGTGAGAAAGTTGATTTCTTGTGGATGTCCTGAATCAACTCTCTACACTTTGAATAGTAGGAGCAGACTAAATCGCTTAGGCACTGCGATGTTCCACTCTCTGAGGTAACTGCAATTGACCTGAGTTCAAGTATGATCACTTGGAGACAATGCTGTTATTCTCATCACCCTGAAAGCGTTATGATACGAGCGTTTGACATCCTTAACGCCAAGTGCGATCGCACTTGTTTTAGGCAAGCCATCCTGATTACTAGAGTAGACAATTGATGAACTGGTTCCCTTTGACAGATGTAGAGATAGCCGAAAGGAGTTAATTTAACCAGTTACCAATTTTTTTCTCATCTCCCCAATTGCTGAACCCTAAACTGTAGTTGGGGGCGGAGGATACACTTTTTGTTGCTTTGTGATTCTCTCGCCCCGAATTTTACCAGATTAACCCGGTTAACTCTTTAGTTGCGAGCAACACCTTCAGTACGAGCCGTATGAGAAACTGCTCCTGCTACCGCTTGGGCGACTCGTAGATCGAACACAGAGGGGATAATATGGTCACGAGCCAGATCAGAAGGATTAACCAGGCCCGCGATCGCCACTGCTGCTTCTAAATACATCTTGGTGGTTAATGTTGTCGCTCGACAGTCAAGGGCACCTCGAAAAATCCCCGGAAAAGCCAGAACGTTGTTAATTTGGTTCGGATAGTCACTGCGTCCCGTTGCCATAATCGCCAC
This sequence comes from Lyngbya aestuarii BL J, assembly GCF_000478195.2. GTDB lineage: Bacteria > Cyanobacteriota > Cyanobacteriia > Cyanobacteriales > Microcoleaceae > Capilliphycus > Capilliphycus aestuarii. The sequence goes on from NZ_AUZM01000035.1 coordinate 34,010, forward strand.
ATCATCCATAATCAACTCGGGTTGAATCTCTGGAATGGGGTTGGCCATCGCAAACACAATCGGGTCTTTTGCCATCGAACGCACCATCTCTGGAGTCACCACACCCGGAGCGCTCACGCCCATGAATACATCAGTCTCTTTCATCGCATCTGCCAGAGAACCGGACATTTCTACAGCAAATGCTTGTTTTTGGGGATTGAGATCCGATCGCGAAAGTGAGAGAATCCCCTTAGAGTCACACATAATGATATGACGAACACCTGCTTCTTGCAGTAAACGGGCGATCGCTACCCCTGCCGCACCCGCACCATTAATCACAACCCGAACCTCCTCAATGGATTTTTTCACCAGTTTGAGGGCGTTAAATAAGGCGGCTAAACTGACAATTGCGGTTCCATGTTGATCGTCGTGAAAAATGGGGATATCGAGGATTTCTCGTAGTTTCGCTTCTATTTCAAAACAACGAGGTGCAGCAATATCTTCCAAATTCACCCCACCAAAAACCGGGGCTAAATATTTCACCGTGTCGATAATGGCATTGGTGTCTTGGGTATCGAGACAAATCGGAAACGCATCAATACCCCCAAATTCCTTAAATAACATGGCTTTCCCTTCCATCACGGGTAAAGCACCCCCTGGCCCCAAATTTCCCAACCCTAAAACTGCACTGCCATCGGTAACAATAGCAACAGTATTTTGTTTAATGGTTAGGTTATAGAGTTCTTGAGGATCGTCAGCGATCGCCCGACAAATTCGGCCGACTCCGGGTGTATAGGCCATTGCCAAATCATCTTGAGATTTGAGGGGAATCTTGCTTTCAATGCGAATTTTACCCTGGCGATGAAGATTGAATGTGCGATCATAAACCGAAACCACCTTAAAGTCGGGTAAGGCTTTGACGGCCTGGACAATTTTATCGGCGTGTTCGCTACTATAGGCATTAACAGTAATCTCGCGAATTGTAGTGTGGCGAGTATACTCAATCAAATCGATTTGTCCTAAGTTCCCCCCAACTCCTGCAATGGCTTGGGTGACGCCAGCTAGCATTCCGGCTTTGTTGGGAAGTTCGAGACGAATAGTGACGCTATAACTGGGATTAGGTGTTAGATTAGCCATGTTCGTTTACTGTTCATTGATCATTATTATTCAGTGAAAAGTAGCCCGACCTGCTTAATCGTTGGATTTAATTTGGATTTACTATTTCTAGTCCCGAAAAAGTTCGACTCGTCCATCCCCAAAACTGAGACGTCAACTACCCTTTGGACACCGAAAGCGAAAAATCAATCCGTATGTCGTTGACGAGTGTACGCCACAATATTGTTAACGGTCAATTATTTATGAGCGATCGCCAAAAACATGGTAATATCTAGCCAAACTCCATCTGCTGTGGCTAACGTCTCAATTTGTCTTTGAAACTCTGCTGTTAAGTTTTCTGTTTGTTCGGCTGTGAGTTCAGACAACGGATGTCCGGTTGGGTGTAACCAAGTTCCTTTCCAGAATTGTTTAGCTTCATCGAGACTGAGAAATCTGCCAAATTGTTCGGTTTTGATTTCAATTTGTGCAAATCCCGCTTGTTGCAATTGATGGTAACATTTTTCTGCACTGCCAACGGGTTCGTGTAAATTCGGTAATAAAATCCCATTATTAGCACAAACCTTCGCAATTAACGGTGTGAAATGAGACGTTTCTGCATAAGCCGAAAACGCGATAAACCCATCGGGTTTTAACCAGTGATATCCCTTCGTTAATAGTGCCAGAATATCTTGAAATAAGACAATAGCCGAAGAACAGAAAATCCCATCAAAATGATTTTCAGGAAAATCAATTGTTTCTACATCCGCTTCGATCAATTGAATATTATTCAAGCCTGCATTTGCTATTTTTCTTCTGGCTTGATCCAGCATCACCGCAGAAAAATCAACCCCAATGACATCCCCCTCATCCCCAACCTGCGGACTAACGGCGATCGCAATAATAGCCGTACCTGTCGCCAGATCCAACATTCGCTGTCCGGGCTGAAGTCGCGGTGCCAACTCCACCAGTCGCAACGCCCGTCTGACCGTCAGATTATTATCATAGTTGGTTCGCTGATCGTAGCAGGCTTGAATTTCCAGTTGAGGAGAGGAGAGGTTCATCAACTACAACAACTCCCGCACATCGGTTACTTTACCATTAACCGCCGCCGCCACCACCATCGCCGGACTCATCAACAATGTTCGCCCCGTAGACGACCCCTGACGCCCTTTAAAGTTACGATTAGAGGAAGATGCACTAATTTGATTTCCTTGCAGCTTATCGGGGTTCATCGCCAAACACATCGAACATCCCGCCTCTCGCCATTCAAACCCCGCCGCTTGAAAGATTTTATCGAGTCCTTCGGCTTCTGCTTGTTTCTTAATGCGTTCAGAAGCTGGAACCACAAAGGCTTTCACCCCATTCGCCACCTGACGTCCTTGGGCAAATTTCGCCGCTTCCCGCAGATCGCTTAACCGTCCGTTGGTACAACTCCCAATAAAACAAACATCAACTTTTGTACCTTTAATCGGTGTACCGGGCGAAAACTCCATATAACGGTAAGCTTCGGTTGCAACATCGCGATCGCTGATCTCGAAACTCTCTAAACTGGGAATGGTTTCATCGACTGCTATTCCCTGACCGGGTGTAATTCCCCATGTTACCGTCGGAGAAATCTCTGCCGCATCAAAAATCACCACATCATCATAAACCGCATCGGCATCGCTGTGAAGACTTTCCCACCAACTCACGGCTTTATCCCAATTTTCCCCAATGGGTGCAAAATCTCTCCCCTGAAGATAGTCAAACGTCACCTGATCCGGGTTAACATAGCCACAACGAGCGCCGCCTTCAATGGACATATTGCAGATGGTCATCCGTTCTTCCATCGACATCGCCGCCAGGGTACTCCCCGCAAATTCATAGGCGTAACCCACACCCCCTTTAACGCCCAATTTACGGATAATATGCAGAATCACATCTTTAGCATAAACACCGGGACGTAACTCGCCATTGACTTCGATCCGACGAACTTTTAACTTAGAAAGGGCTAAGGTTTGGGATGCCAACACATCCCGCACTTGTGAAGTCCCTATCCCAAACGCAATCGCCCCAAACGCGCCGTGAGTCGAGGTGTGCGAGTCCCCACAGGCGATCGTCATTCCCGGCTGTGTTAAGCCTTGTTCCGGGGCGATCGCGTGAACGATTCCCTGATCGCCCGAACCAATATTGTAGAAGCGGATGCCATAGTCTTTACAGCTTTTTTCTAGGGCTTGCATCATCTCCTCGGCCAAGATATCCACAAAGGGACGGGCTTGGTTTTCGGTGGGAACGATATGATCGACAGTGGCAACCGTGCGATCGCTATACAATACCTGTAAATTTCGTTCGCGCAGCATCGCAAAAGCTTGAGGACTCGTGACTTCGTGGATCAGGTGCAAACCGATGAAGAGTTGAGTTTGACCTGAGGGTAAAGTTCCTACCCTGTGCAAGTCCCAAACCTTATCAAATAGTGTTCCGTTGCTCATATCAGACCAGCCTGTATTGCGGGGATTTTACCCTTTCTATCTTTAGATTTATTGTACCTGATTTATCGGGTAACTCTCCGTTTAATTTTGGAGTTGGTTGCATTTTCAATCAGAATGACATTGATGGGGAATGGCTGGACGTTGACGAATCACCCCTGTTTTTGTAGGGTCATAACCGACTAAAATAACCTCTCCTTTCTCATTGCGTATCCACCCCCTCGCCGGAACAATATCCAAACTGGAAACGGGTTGATTTTGGATTGGGGAATCATTGCGCTGCACTCTACTTTTCTGAGAGGATGTATCATTGCGGCGGGACTCATCTTCTGGGGGGAATTCTATTAACGAAACAAACGTTTCTTCGCTGCGTACAGTTTCTTGGGGGCTGCGAGGTAAACCCCCCCGACCCGTAATCACAAATTCACTATCAGCACCTTGTTTACAGGGATCTTGAGCAATTAATACCGCCGGATCGACAACGGTTTGAGGTAAGTCAACTAACCCTTGTGCGGGGTCTATTTCGTTGTTTAATTCAACCGTTCCGCTAAATTCTGCACCGAGTTCAGACGTGGCGGTAATATCGCTGGCTGAGGTTTGTTGAGTACGGAATTGGGTTCCAAAAACCGCATCAGTATTAATCACAACTTGACCCCCTAACCCCGCTTGAGCATTCGCAGAAATATCGCTATTTTCAATCGCAACTAACTGATTACTATTAATCGTAATATTTCCACCCGTACCTGTTTCTAAGGAATTTGTAGTAATTTGACTGCCCCGACGCAGTTGAATATCGGGCGCATTTAGGGTAATATTTCCTTGAGTTCCCAGACGAGTTTCTGCTCTCAGACTTCCATTATTAAGACGAATCAAATTCGCTTCAACGGTTAAATTTCCCGCCTCTCCCGTTCCCGTTGAACTCACATTTACTTCTCCTTCGTTAGCAACGGTTAAATTCGGCGTTAAAATGCTTAAATTTCCTGCATTTCCTGTTCCTTCTGCTAAGGTAAATAAACGACTATTTTCTACAGTTGAACCAATCCTATCCGTACCCGTAATTTCTACAGACTCAGAAGCATTAACTGTTAACGTTCCGCTAGAACCCCGTTCATTATCTATCGGATTGCTTCCTAATAGAGAACCCGCCCCAATTTGTCCTCCATCCCGAATAATTAACCGAGAAATATTTAAGTTAACATTACTTCCGCCACCCGTCCCAAAATTATCCGCCGATATTCTCGCCCCATTTTCAACAATTAATTCTGGGGTATTGATCATTAATTCTCCGGCGTTTGCAGTGGTAAGAATTAAATTACCCGATTCATCTTCAAATGCAGGCTCGGCCGAAACAAAAATTCCACTTCTTTGATTTTCCTGCGGTTCTGAAACGGGTGCAGTTCCGCTCAAAATGACTGAATTATTAGCATTAATTGTTAAAATTCCTGCTTGTCCTGTATTGCGAGCCGTTGTGCCAATTTGTGCGCCCTCGCGGACAATTAATTGATTCGTATTAATCGTTAAATTGCCTCCATTTCCACTTCCTCCCTCACCCACCTGAGCATATAAACCGCTTGCAGAACGACCATCTACCGTAGAACCAATAACCTCTATTCCCGAAGCATTTACAAATAAATCACCCGCACGACCAAAACCAAACGTATCGGTTGAAACCTGCGCCCCATTCCGAATTGTTAAACGGTTGGTTTCAAGAATAATATTACCTCCATTTCCCGTCGCTCCCGCTTCCACTCGCGCAAACAGACCACTGGGGTTTTCTCTGTCAGATGCTTCTCCAATTAAACCAATTGATTCAGTTGCAGCGATCGCCAAGTTTCCCGCTTGACCAAAACCCAAAGTTGTTACGGAAATTTGCGCCCCGTTTGTGAGTGTTAACCGTCCTGTTTCAACAGTAATTGTTCCGCCCTGACCCGTTGCATTGGGACGCACCTCAGCAAATAATCCACTCTGTTGTTCAATCGTTATAGAATCAGAAGCAACGATGAAAATATCTCCACCAATTCCCTCACCTAAAGTAGAGGAAACAATTCTGGAATCACCCGTTAAATTGACTTGTCTACCTTGAATTTGAATCTCTCCGCCTTGCTCTCCACTGGTGTTAATTTCAGCTAAAGTAGACAAACCAATATCTTGAAAATTCTGAACGTTATTATAATTTAGAGCAAATCCTTCCGACTCAGAACGAATGCCAATAAAGCTATTTCCGGCTACACTCCCCAACTCAACCCGCCCTTCTGGAACCGTTAAAATTCCACCTTCTAAACGAACCTCTCCACCCACAAAAGCTAAAGTTTGTTCGGACGGAATTTGTAAACCTGTGGTGGTAATCTGTTGACCCATATCATCGCTTGTAATGGTAGTAGTTCGGGAGCGATTGACAATTGAGCCGGGATTTTCTCTAAATCCTAAACCAACAGGAATGTTAATAATTAATAGCGGTGGACTATTGGGGTTTGTTGCTCTAAATTCTGTTCCGTTGGCAAAAACAATACTGTTAGCACTGGTGGCAAAAAACGAACCGCCAATATCAAGGGAAGCATTTTCACCAAATATAATCCCATTGGGGTTAATCAGAAATAAATTCGCAACGCCGTTAGCTTTGAGAACTCCGTTAATCTCAGAAATAGAACTCCCGGTAACGCGAGAAAAAATATTCTGAATGTCAACAGCATTATTAAAAAAAGCGGTTTCACCCGTTGGTACAGAGAACCGTTCAAAACTGTGAAATAGAGTATTTCCCGCTCTCGTTCCCCCGTCAATTTGTCGAATATTACCTTGAGGAGTGACAACGGAGTTTTGAGGTAGAGTGTTGTCTGGAATGATTTGTGCAGAAACAGGTATGGAAGATAGTGAAACCGTCAGTAAGCTAGCTTTAAATAGCTCTAAGTAGAAGACCCTGATTAAGCTTTTTAACATGATATTCTCCGAAAGACTTGAATGTTGGCTACAGACTAATTGGCTAAATTCATTACTTTTCCTCGCTTTAAGATTAATTCAATGTACAACACCTGCACTTAAACGATGTCTGGCTGAACCAATATAGTTTCTTCAATTGGTTCTTCTAAAAGAAGATTATTAAAATCATCAGATTCTTTCAAATAAAATTGAGTACCAAAACGAAATTTTTCAAAAAATTTGTCTTGTAGTGAAAGTAAATAATTTGCCAAAAAATCTGATATTACAGTTGATTTACCTTCAGTATATGAGAGTAAATTTTCGTCAATAATGTATTCTAGAGAGTTGGTTGCTAATGCCAAAGATGATATTTCTTGGATATTATCATATCGCACAATGAATTCGTCTATAATTTCTCTCGTTCCATCTTCTTTTTCTTCTAAGAACTCATAAATAATAATTTCTTCTGGAAACGAATAAATTTCAGTTTGATTATTATAATTATCAGTTACTTCAATAACATTATCCTCTAAATTGAACTCTAAATTGAACTCTAATTTAACGGTACGCTCAGAGAATAACCCGGATACATCAAAATACACTAACTCAAATTCATCATTTAGTCCCAACTCAGCTATTATGTTCTCTTGTCCAATTACTCTTTTTACTCTCAAATCTACAACTGGTATCTGTGTAAATTCTGGTTGGTTGTCTGTTTCAGTAAAGATAGGCTTTCCCTCATTGTTAAAACTGAGAACACCTCCGTCTTCAAGTTGTGTATTACCATCAAAATCAATTGGATCACGCGGATCTGGGACTACAATCAAAGGATTGTATTTAATAAAGTTTTGAATGGCTTGAGGGAAAAAACCCAAGTTAGGATTGCTATCAATTTCATTGTCATCAATTATTCCATCTTCATTGGTATCAATCGTTCTATCGTAAATAGTTTGACCGTCATTTCCCTTGTTAGTGAGTAAGAAAGTTGATAATATATTCTCATCATCAGTGGCTCTCTGAGAGTAACCATTAAAAGTTCGGGTTTGTTCTTCGGGTTGTGGTGGTTCTACATTAATTGTAACGGTAGCCACATTGGAGTCATCTTTCCCATCATTAGCAACGTAGATAAAACTATCAACTCCGAAGAATTGACTATTGGGTATATAACTAAATGAACCATCGGCCTTAAAATAGTCGAGGCTACCATTAGCAGGTGAACTAACTAATATTGCGCTTATTGCATCTCCATCTAAATCTGTATCATTATTGAGAACACCAACAGAAGCAGCAACGTTGAGTCGAGAATCAAAAGATGTAGTGTAGTTGTTGTCATTATAAGCAACGGGTGGTGTATTTGGTGGTTCTTCTATATTAATCGTAACGGTTGCAATATTATTGGAGTCAACTTTCCCATCGTTAGCAATGTAGGTAAAAGTGTCTATTCCTGAGTATCCAGTCTTCGGTGTATAACTAAATGAACCATCACTCTTAAGAGTAACGTTACCAATAGTAGATTGATTAGGTAGATCAACTAATCTTGCTGTTAAAACATCTCCATCTCCATCACTATCATTATTGAGAACACTGGGAACAGAATTAACAGAAATTTGAGAATCAAAAGGTGTAGTGTAGCTGTCGTTATTGACTTCTGGTGGTGTATTTGGACGTTCTCCTACATTAATCGTAACGGTAGCAACATTGGAGTCATCTTTCCCATCATTAGCAACGTAGATAAAACTATCAACTCCGAAGAATTGACTATTGGGTATATAACTAAATGAACCATCGGCCTTAAAATAGTCGAGGCTACCATTAGCAGGTGAACTAACTAATATTGCGCTTATTGCATCTCCCTCGGCATCACTATCCCCGTTGAGAACGCTGGAAACCGCATCAACGATGAGTGGAGATTGAAAACCTGTAGTGTAGTTGTCATTATCGGCGACTGGCGGTGTATTTGGACGTGGTTCTACATCAATTGTCACAGTAGCAACATTGGAGTTAGATTCTCCATCGTTAGCAGTATAAGTAAAGCTATCGACTCCCGAGAATCCGCTATTGGGTGTATAAGTAAACGAACCATTTCCATTCAAGTTTAGGCTACCATTTGTAGGCGAATTAACTAATGTTGCGGTTATTGGATCTCCTTCAGCATCGGTATCACCATTGAGAACACCAACAGAAGCATCAACGGTGATGGGGGATTGAAAACCTGTAGTGTAGTTGTCGTTATCGGCTACTGGCGGTGTATTAGGACGTGGTTCTACATCAATTGTCACAGTAGCAACATTGGAGTTAGATTCTCCATCGTTAGCAGTGTAAGTAAAGCTATCGACTCCCGAGAATCCGCTATTGGGTGTATAACTAAATGAACCATTAGGATTAAGGTTAACGGTACCATTTGTAGGCGAATTAACCAATATTGCGGTTAAAGGATTTCCATCTACATCACCATCACCATTAAGGACACCGGAAACAGCATCAACGGCGATCGGAGATTGAAAAGATGTACTGTAATTGTCATTATCGGCTGCGGGTGGTGTATTTGGTTCTGGTTCTGGATCGGGTGTTGGTGTTGGCGGTGTTACCGGATCGGGTGTTGGTGTTGGGGTAACTGGATCGGGTGTGGGAGTTGGGGTAACTGGATCGGGTGTTGGTGTCGGTGTAATTGGGTCGGGTGTGGGTGTTGGAGGTGTTACCGGGTCGGGTGTGGGTGTTGGAGGTGTTATCGGATCGGGTGTGGGTGTTGGAGGTGTTACCGGATCGGGTGTGGGTGTTGGAGTTGGGGTAATTACAACAGGTGTTGGAGTTGGGGTAATTATCGGGTCTGGTGTTGGTGTTGGAGTTGGGGTAATTACAACAGGTGTTGGTGTTGGGGTAATTGCAGGTGTTGGTGTTGGGACAATAACTTCAGGAAACTGTGATTCTTCAATTTGACGAGGAATTGCTTCTTCAGTTTGAGGAGGTTCGACTACATTTGAACCCGTGATAAATTGATTAATAGTTGCATTTTGAACAAAAGCAATCAAATCGTTATTCTGACTGAAAATTGCCACTCCCAACCCGAATTCATTTAGGACGGTTTCCGTATAAGTAACTTGATTATTCCCAATATTTATTTGATCTTCTATAACATTAAAGTCCGTAATTAGGGCAAAATCATTATTTCCCGAACCGATATAATACAACCGAGATTGATCGCCGAGAACAAATATATCCTGTTCCAAACCGCCAGTTAGGATATCTATTTCATCTATTCCTGGGTTGACCGCATCAACGTCAACTCCCCATAAAATATCATTACCGCGATCGCCAAATACTTGATCGTTTCCCGTACCGCCAATTACTGTATCGTTGTCTTTTCCACCATATCTTTGATCGTTTCCTGCACCTCCTCGAAGTAAATCATCTCCCAGATTCCCAAAGAGTTGATCCTCTCCTTCTCCATCTTCTATTATGTCAGCTTCTTTCCCCCCAAACAACCAATCCTCTCCACTATCTCCGATTAAAAGATCAAGATTTTGATTGCCGAATAAAGTATCATTACCCTCATTACCATTGATAGTATCATTACCCCGAAAGCCAAATAGAGAATCACCTCCCCCCAAACCGGAGATTATATCATCCCCTGTGAGTGCAAAAATGACATCAGCTTCACTCGTTCCTAGTAGATTGTCGTTACCTGGTGTTCCGTTAATCTCTATCATTCGGTATTAACCCCCTGATGGTTTAAATAACGATAAACTTTGAATAGCTTTCCTCTTGGCAATTTCGTGTGATGACTAGAACAATGAGTTCAATATTTATTGATAAACTGTAAATTAATCTTAAGCGAAAAACCTATAAAGTTTGATACTTTTAATGCCCTTGTAGAATACTCACCTGTTCTAAAAAAGTCAACAGAGTTTACATAATCTTTAAAATATAAAGAAATGTTATTTACATAAAAAAGTATTGTGTAAAGTTGACCCCAGGAGAATAGTCTCTCATACTAAATCCGGTTCTCATACCCCTCTTGTTTTCATAACCTAGATTATTGATGATAGAGTGGGATTCGGTCAATTCTTATAAAGGGGTTTTGACAACAGGACTTGGTATCAATCGTAATCTCAGCCACTTTTAAGTCATCCCTCAATAAAATTAGCACTCGGGGTGCAAGTCTTGTGAACGGTGTTCTATATGTGTTTCTGAACTTGCTCGACTTTTTTTCGGAAATTCGAGATTTTTTTGAACAGAGGTTGGCGAGAGGCTGCATCAAGTTCGCTGTAACTCCCTCTATTGCTGACTTGCTACTACATCTTTTTAATCAAAGGAAATCGGGGTGATCGCGGAATTTTTTCTGTTGGTTCTCTATCAGCACTTTGGGTTGTCGATTTATTCAACAAAGGTTATAATAAAAGTAGAAAAAGTAAAAAGTACCCTTTCTCTAAATGCAATAGTTGGGGTACTAAGAAGTTGAAGTTTCATCACAAAAGGATCATATCACAATGACATCGCCATTGATCGTACCTGCTCAAATTTCTGCGGGAGCAAGTGTTAACTATTGTTTAGAAAATCTAGTCCAAACTCCCCAAATTCCCGCCTTAGTTCCTGCGAATATTCAAGTAGAACGCATTCAAGCCGTTGGAGTCGGAAAAATTCCCCAAATTGTTTATAAAACCGCCAAGGGGCGCTGTTCGACGCTGTTATCGAAACGGCAATTTTTAACAATTTGGCAATGTTGGCTGCAAATTCGCCATCCTCAAATCGAGAAAATTGAGAGTTGGGAAATCAAAGCTTCAGGTCTTCAGTTTACCACAAATCGGGGTTTATTTGGGTTAACTTTTTCCGAAGCAAAAGCCTTTTTATCCCGTTACAATCGGGCGGCGATCGAACCTTTGTCCGTGAAATGTAACGGAAGTGATACGGTGGTTTGGAATCCCCTTCATCAAACGATTTCTCAGGTGAGTGAAACCGGGTGCAGTTGTGCCGATTCGCTGTATCGCAATACTATTTGCAAGCATCAAATCGCCGTTCACCTTTGTCGAAATCAAGGAATTTTGGGCGATCGCGCCTCTTAAAAATTCCGGGGACTTAGAGTGGCGGGATGTTGAGTTTCCCCGATTGAAATAATATCAAAGGCTAAAATTATTGATTCGGGAGCAAGCCGGGGAGGGCCGAATAATTATAAGCGATCGGGGCCACTTTTAGCCGGGCTAAAAAAAACCGAATTTTCGAGTCAGTTGTGGGCGGAGAGCATCAGCGATCGCCCTTTTGTTGTCAGGGCTTTGATCGAATGGGGGGTCATGTTAGGATCAAATCAGAGCTTATGTAGCAGTCGGATCTCGGCGATCTAAAACGCATCCTTCCAAGAGGCGCTCATGGGAAAGGCACCGACGGCATCTCTGGAAGTGGTTTCAGGCTTTTTACCTGTTTTTGGATGGCTCACCAATCGTGTCTGATTGCTACAGATCATCTACCGATGTCAAGTATAGATGTCAAATATAAAGGTAGAATTCGATGAAGTCAGTCCCACGGTTTCTGCTCAGAATGCTGAGTGTTACGCTGATTGTTTTGTCTTTTCAGGGTAGTTTTGTTGGTGTCAATGCTGAGATAGGCCCGATTGCTCCTCCCAACACTCAAAGCCCCCGCGACACGTACAATGCCTTTATGACTAATATGGACCAAGCCTATGAGTTAGTTATCGAAGGCTATCGACAATCTAAACAAGAACCGGGGTTGTTTCAATCTGCGGAGGTTAAGAAGCAGGCCGCTCGCGCTGAGAAAGCAATGGAACGGGCGATAGGAACCCTCAATCTTCAGGAGGTGTCACCCGTGATCCAAAAAAACACAAACATAGAGTCAGCACTGCTGCTCCGGGAAATTTTGGATCGGATAGAAAAACCCCGGCCGGAAGACATTCCCGATCTTGAGGCGGTGAAGACGGAGGGGATCAAGCGGTGGGAGATTCCGAACACGGCGATCGCAATTGTTCAGATTTCCGACGAAGGCTGGTACAAGAATGAATTTCGATTTTCGCTATTTTCCGAAGAGACGTTAAAACGCCTGGAGTTATGGTATGGCGAAGTTAAGCATTTACCCTATCAGGAAGGAGCCTTGGAGGGATTTTATGAATATTATATCAGTACGCCAGGCTCTCTGTTACCTCCAAAATGGAGCAAGTTGCTGCCGGGGTGGAGCAAGAAAACGTTTTGGGATCAGACGATATGGCAGTGGGGGAGTTTATTGCTGCTGTTATCGCTGGCATCGGCAATGGTCGGCTTTATATATCGGGAGTTAAGATCCCCGCGCAATCAAGCCAATAGTAAAGTGCAAGCCTGGGAAGGCTTAATCCTGCCGACAAGCATTGTCGCGATCTGCTTTGTATCGAAATACATGGTTACAAATATCATCAATATCACGGGCAGCACCTGTGTGACGATCGTGCTGGTTCTCGAAACCATCTTGTATTGCGCTCTTGCCTGGTTGAGCTTTATGTTTTTCAACGCAGTCGGACGAACCATTATTGCCAGTTCCTATTTTGATGAGAATCATCTGCTCGAAGCAACGATTGTGCGTAATGCTTTCAGGATTTGGGGTGTGGTCACGGGTGCAAGTTTACTCTACCTCGGCGGAAATGAGATTGGAATTCCCACCCAGGCACTGGTGGCCAGTTTGGGGGTTGGGGGTCTGGCGATTAGTTTTGGGGTACAACCCTACTTGAAGAACCTGGTTGGCGGCATCACGCTCTTTGCCCATCGATCTGCTAAGATTGGCGAATTTTGCGAATTTGGGGGCGTGACGGGTACGATTGAAGATATCGGCCTCAACACAACCTCAGTTCGCACTCTCGGTGGCAGTTTGGTGATTATTCCCAATTCCGTTGTCTCCGAAACTCAGGTGGTCAACTACAGCAGGTGCGAGCGTCGATTGATGAACTTCACCATCGGGCTGCGGTATGAAACCGAGCGTCAGCAGTTGCTCGATGTCATGGACAAAATCAGAAGTTGGCTTGAGCAGCATTCGATGATTGTAGATGAGCGTGTTCGGTTTATTGACTTTGGTGATTCATCGCTTGACATTGAAGTGTTTGCTTACGTGATGACAACCTCCTACGCCGAGTTTCTAGAAATTAAAGAAACTTGTCTGATCGAAATTATCAAAATTGTCGAGGCGGTAGGCACTGAGTTTGCTTTTCCCTCCCAAACCTTATATTTTTCTCGCGATCGCGCTGCGGGGGGAGGCGATCGCGCGACCGCATCAAAGCCCGGCCAATAATTTGAGTAAAACATCGGAAGTTTCCGGTTCTCAAGCTTGAAGTTTGCCCCCGGCTGTGTTACTCCACCCGCATCCAACGCAACATTGAGCCGATCGCCCGTTCAACAAAACTGTCGGGCTTTTCTTGCATCAATTTGCGTTGGGCTTTATTGCGTTCAAGTTCTAATTCTGCGATTAAACGTTCACCCTTTTGTTTACGAATTAAACTCACTAAATAATCGTGAGAAAGTTGATAGCGATCTTCAGGAATATCGGGAAGCAAAAATACTAATCCATTTTCAACAAAGACTTCTAAAACCATATCTATTTTTTCAGAGGATGCTGTGTCTAAATCGGCGATTAATTCAGCGCGAGTTTTGAGGGGACGGATACCATTTTCTTGAGTCAGTGAATAGAGAACCAGCAAAGCCACTCGTTCATTTTTGAAACCACAATCTGTTAAAGCTTCATCTAAAAAACGGGCGACAAGATTGAGTTGAGGATGATCACAAAATTGTTGATATTGTTCTAAGGTTGTAATCCCATCGGTTTCGAGTTGTGAACCTGTAATTTGTAATTCAATCGGACTAATTTCTTCTAAGCGAGTTCCTAAATCTTGTACCCATTGATTGATTAACTCCTCCTCAAATTGATCCGATTTTTGTTGTGTTTGATATTTAATAAAAGCTTTCGCTTGATCTACTGAAAAGTTTCTTAATTCATAAATAACCTGTTTAGAAAGAACTTCATAGCCAATCACCGCTTCTAAACGAGTGGTGCGATCGCATTCTAATAAATAATGCAAGAAATCAGTTCGCATTGAAAGGATAACACTGATCGATTCTAAAGCTAAACAGTCTCGCAAAAATTGATAAAAAGGTAAACGTTGATTGGCTTCTGTACAGATGAGAAAAAATTCTTCAAATTGATCAAAGATTAACACTGTCGATAAATGATTTTCACTATTTTTTCTTAAACGGTTTAAAACAGTTTCTAAGTTCCAGGTGTCGGAATTGGGTTCTCGTAGCCAATCTGTATAAATCCTCAATGCAATTGGAATCGAAACTTGGGGATTTGTTGTTTGTTTTTGTAGTAGACTCGGAACAATCCCAGCATTAATCAAAGAACTTTTTCCAACCCCAGATTCTCCATGCAAAACAATTAATTTATGATCGGGACTCTCGATCCGTTCGACTAACTCATTAATCTCATTTAATCGACCCGAAGAAATCATTTCTGGTGCTACTTTTCCCGTCAATTCTTGAGGTTTTAACTGCGGTTTTAGCGGACGGACACCCACAAATGATCGGATTCCAAATTTACATTCTATTTGTAGTTTTTTCTCTTTAAGATGAGTTGCACTCCCATAATAATCTTGTTCAAAATAAAGTTGATGGAGAGCCTTTAAAATTTGCAGATAAGTTTGAGTTTCTTCCTGGGGATTAGTTTCATTTAAAGCATCTTCTAAGCGATTAACTGTCGCTTGCCAAACCTTTAATTCATGTTTGGATTCTGCTAATAACAATAGATAAGGATTTTCATCAGATAAAGTATGCAGGGGATCGCGTAAAGATTGATTCTGAATTTCTAAAGCTAATTCAGCCAGTTGATTGGCGTGTGACCATTGAGACTGGTGCATTGCCGCCTCAGCTAAAAAGCCATAATCTTGAGCGATATCATGGTGTGAACCATAAGAAATATGTAAATCTAGAGCTTTTTGAGCCAAGAGTTGTAGTTCTTGCCAAGCTTGCAATTGTTGGAGAACAATACATAATTTCGGGGTGAATTTTGCAACTAAATCCTGACGCTCTGCTAATTCAAAAATCTCTAAACAGCGTTGAAAATAGAGTTTTGCTTCTCGATAGTGACTCTGTTGATTGGAAGAATCAAGCTGCGATCGCCGAGTATAACTCAACCCGATATGAAACAAAATAGCCCCTAAACGTTCTAAAGAATTAGAAGCCGGAATAATCTCCGGATCGGCAAATAAGTTCTGATTAAAAGAAGTTAAGGCAGCCGGCCAGAATCCTAAACTCTGTTGATAATGATATAGGGCTGAATCAATTTGGTCGTTTGCATAGTCTTCACGACCCAGGAGAAAATCTAGACCCGCCGCGAGTGATGATGTCAGTTCTTGTTGTTGAGGTTGAACCGTCTCAATAATCGTCCTCAGTTGGGCGTGAGATTCACCGATAATACTGGCATTAGACTCGAATAAATCACTATGGGGATCGAGAATATTGGCAAAAATTTGGTCGGTACAATCATTGAGAAAACCAATAACATCCGCACCACCGAACTCTGCACGACCTTCTGATAAATGACTATCGCTCATAGGGCTGATTGGCTGAGGGAATACTTTCCAAATTAGCACGTCAATCTCCGATCAGCCAACCTATAGAACCGATACAAACTGTTACACAGGGGGAACTTCAACTTATCGTTCCAGGGCTAGTTGAACTAAGCGATCAACCAATTCGGAAAAAGAAATTCCACTCGCCGCCCACAATTGAGGGTACATACTGGTTGCTGTAAAACCAGGAAGTGTATTAATTTCATTGATCAAAACCTCGCCCGTTTTCTCGACATAAAAGAAATCCACTCGGGCTAAACCTGCCGCATCTACTGCTAAAAAGGCTTTAACCGCCATTTCTTTGACTTGATTGGCAATATTATCACTCACCTTTGCTGGGATGAATAAATCGGCTTGACCTGCGGTATATTTGGTTTCATAATCATAAAAATCACTGGCAAAAGTAATCTCTCCGACCACAGAAGCCTGGGGCTGATCATTGCCTAACACTGCACATTCTAGTTCTCTGGCTTCGACTCCCGCCTCAACAATAATCCGCCGATCATAACTGGCTGCATTATCTAAAGCGGTTTCTAATTCTGAGCGCGATCGCACTTTAGAAATACCCACCGACGATCCTAAATTAGCAGGTTTAACAAAACAAGGATATCCCAGTTCAGCTTCGATTTCATCACATAATTTGGGAAAGATACAAGGATTTGACCAAATTTGTGATCGCGTTACCATTTTGTATTTGACTTGCGATAGTCCAGCTTGAGAAAAAATCATTTTCATGGCAATTTTATCCATGCCCACTGCTGAACCTAAAACACCTGATCCGACAAACGGAACTTGCATTAAGGTGAGTAATCCTTGAATGGTACCATCTTCTCCGTTGGGGCCGTGTAATATGGGAAACCAAACCTCAATTTCTGCAAAATTTGTAGGATCAGGAAGTAGCGAAGGACTGGGAACTAAATCTGTTGATGTTGTCTTCTCCTCGGGAAGATAAAACGGTTCACCTGAAGCGAGAATTTTTTGAGCAATTTCACCTTTTTGCCAAACGCCATCTTTACGAATATAAACGGGTAGCAGTTCATACTTGCTAGCATTTTGATCGCTTTTTAAGGCTTTGGCGATCGCTTGTGCAGAACGAATGCTGACTTCATGTTCACCTGAACGTCCACCAAATAACAATCCTACCCGTGTTTTACTCATATAATTTCTCACTCTAAGAGATGTTGAATACTATATCAGCTCTCGGACACCCTTTGTCCGGAATTTTGGGGAATTGCTTCCTAACGTGCATCCAGTTTTGAAACGGTGGTTTTGCTATCATTATGGGTATTGAGTCAGGTTAGGGTAATGCAAACACAATTCCTGAAAACAGGTCATACATCTTTAATCCAGAAAAGTATTAGTATTGCGATCGTAATGATTGCTATTTGCGGATTAAGTAGTTGTAGAAAGGCTGTTGCGCCAGTCTCCTTACCAAATCTCGATAGTTCTTTTCTGGAATGGTGTCTTCAGAAAGAAAGTATCTCTGCTGAGGCGAGAAAAACAGTAGAGGCGTTATTAGAAAAAGCAGGCACAAGTGATTGTCAAGCCGCGAGTGAGGATTTATTGAGTCGCAGTCAATTAGATCTAAGCAATTTAAACCTCACAGATATTAGTCCTATAGCCCCACTGACTAACTTAAAGGAGCTTGATCTCAGTTTGAATAAAATCACAGATATTAGTCCTGTTGCCCCACTGACCAACTTAAGGGAGCTTTCTCTCACTAGTAATCAAATCACAGATATTAGTTCTGTTGCCCCACTGACCAATTTAGAGGGGCTTGATCTCAGTTTTAATCAAATCACAGATATTAGTTCTGTTGCTCCACTGACCAATTTAAAGTCACTTTATCTCTTCAATAATCAAATCACAGATATTAGTTCTGTTGCTCCACTGACCAATTTAGAGGGGCTTCTTCTCAACGAGAATCAAATCACAGATATTAGCCCTGTTGCTCAACTGACCAATTTAAAGTCACTTTATCTCTTCAATAATCAAATCACAGATATTAGTTCTGTTGCCCCACTGACTAACTTAAGGGAGCTTTCTCTCAGTAGTAATCAAATCACAGATATTAGTTCTGTTGCCCCACTGACTAACCTAGAGAGGCTTGAGCTAGACAACAATCAAATCACCGATATTAGTTCTGTTGCCTCACTAACCAATTTAAAGTCACTTCCTCTTGGTAATAATCAAATCACAGATATTAGTTCTGTTGCCCAACTGACTAACTTAAGGGGGCTTCTTCTCAACAATAATCAAATCACCGATATTAGTCCTGTTGCCCAACTGACTAACTTAGGGTTACTTGAGCTCAACGAGAATCAAATCACAGATATTAGCCCTGTTGCTCAACTGACTAACTTACGGGGGCTTGATCTCAACGAGAATCAAATCACAGATATTAGTCCGATCGCACAACTAACCAATTTAGAGAGGCTTGATCTCAAAAATAATCAAATCACAGATATTAGTCCTCTTTCTGAACTCAAAAATCCAAAAAAACTCTCTCTTTCTGGGAATGAAATCGTCCCCCAAACCTGTCCTGTTAGTCCTGAAAGTATTTGTGAATTTTAAAAGAATTATTGTATTGTTGAGATTTTGGGATGAATAATTCTCCTTAACCCGCCTAACAATTTTTAAAAATTAAAGTTGACAGGTTTCCGCCCGAGCGAATAACCAGTATAACGGCCAACGACAGCCCGAAAATTTTTGAGCCGCATTTTTGCAGGAGGGAAACTGACCTCTGGGTGCATTTTCATCAAAGGTTAAGTCAGAATATTCTAACCAATTGCCATTTTTTCGCCAACCAATGCGATCGCCAAATTTATGATAACTTGATTCTTGAAATTTTCCCAAAGGATTTCCAGTTTCTAGGTAAATTTCTTTTTGAATACTCAACCCAAATTTTCCCTCTGAATATTTAATCCAAACTTGATCAAGTTCGCGCAGATCACTACAGGATAAACTTTCAATTGTATTGGCATCAATCCATCCTTCTGCCTCTCGATTTGCCATTTTTAGCATAACTTTTTCGGTTTCTATATCTGCTTCTTTCCAGTTTCTTTGTTCGAGTAAGTTCTGAAGTTCGGTATAATCTGCATTCAGTAAAGCCTCGGGAGATCTAAGGTTTTCTATCGTAACATAAACCCCACCGATAAAAAATATCACGGTTATTATTCCGCCTAAAGAGCTTTTGATTGATTGAGTTACAGATTGTCGAAAAGGAGGGGTAGAAATGGGTGTAGTTGCCGCAGACTGACTTATATTAACGGTCGTTAACCTGTGAGTATTCGCTGTTGAAAAATTATTAGATTGAGTCAGTAAAGAAGTTAGTGAAGTTAAGGCTTCAGACGCATTAGAATAGCGATCACTTAACCGTTCTTGTACCATTTTATTGAGGATTTCCGCGAGTTCATCACTGACATTAGCGTGGTTTCTCCAGAGGATTTCATCGGTTTTTTGATCGTGGGGAAATTGAGAGGGTTTTAACCCAGTTAGAGCTTGAATTCCGATGATTCCCACTGCATAAATATCGCTGGCGAGTTTAGGGCGTCCTTGGGCTTGTTCGCTGGGCATATATCCGGGGGAACCAATACCAACGGTGAGGTGAGTTTGTCCTTGAGCGTTAACGGCTATTCCTTGAATTTCTTTAACTGCACCAAAGTCAATTAATACTATTTTATCATCGGACTTTCGCCGCATAATATTTGTGGGTTTGAGATCGCGATGAATTACATTTTGTTGATGAATAACGGCTAAAACTTCTAAAATTTCAGATAATAATTTAAGGGTTTTTTCTTCACTCCAAGGTTGTCCGGGTTGAAGTTCGTGACTGAGATCTTTTCCTTCGATAAATTCTTGAACGAGATAAAATTCTCCGCTATCATTAAAATGAGCATAAAGCCGGGGAATTTGAGAATGTTCTCCCAAGCGATGTAACAGTTGTGCTTCTTGTTCAAATAATCGTTGAGCGACGGAAAGAACGTGAGGACTGGTATCTTTTGGGGAAAGATGTTTAACGACACATTCAGGTTGACCGGGTAAAGCGAGATCAACAGCTAAATAAGTCTCTCCAAATCCTCCTACTCCAATTTTTTGAGTAACTTGATAACGGCTCAAAAGTGTTCGACCAATGAGTGTCATATATTTTATATTTTTCAGAGATTAATTAGAATTATAGCAATTCAACTCACCTTTAATTTTTAAACTCATCTCGATTTTCTATTAAATTTAGCTAAAACTAGCTCTCAATCTTAAAGATTTTGGGAGGAGTAATTTCGAGGGAATTTTTACCCCCATTCTCAGCAAAAATAAAATCAGCAACTTTGTCTGGCCCTGCGGATTGCAATGCTAATAATAAATTTGTGGTTTGATGAATTAACTGTTCAACATTAATCTCAAAATAATCGGGTTTAAAATAATCTAACCGACGCATTCCTTCACCCATCGAAGTCACAGTACCTTGCCAGTTATGATTGCTCAAATGATAAAGTCCGACAGCTATTTGTAAGATGCCCTGATAGAACTTTTTAGTGGGTTCCATTGCTTCCATCCATAACGCCTCTAAGGTATCGTGACAAGCATAATATTCTTGTTGGTTAAACTGTTCAATACCTTGCCAAAATTCTGACGGAATTTCCTCACGCATAATCTTTGTTCAAAAAAGGATAGATTTACCGACCATTTTAAGTAAAAATTGGGCTGCCCTAATTGACAATAGAGCGAACCCGCTCAAATAATTATCTAATCTCTCAAAACATTAAAATGAGGTTTATTATTTGATGTTCTTATGCCATACTTTGACGAGCTGCTTCGAGATCTTCAGGGGTAATATCTTGTTCCTCACCTGCAAAATCATTATCAGGAGTTAAAAACAACATACAGTGACATTCTTTGCGTTCCCGCATCGGAATACAAGGACAGTTCCAGAACGTATTTTTAACTTCAGCTTCCTTATCTTCATAGTGGCGACAAGGACAAAGCGGCGCCCCTAAGTCATCTTTGTGTTTAGCAAGTCCTTCGATCACAACTGCGGTGACTGAAGGATCAGAACAAAAATAGGTTCCTGTCCGCTTGGCATACTGTTCAGCGAATTTTTTCATCGCTTTCAAGCTTTTGTCAGTTGATAAATTTCCGTTAGTCTCAGTTGTCATGGTATCAGAGCTTAATATTTCGCACATTTTTTTAGATTGTAACGCACGATGGGATCATTATAATCAACCCTGATCAGTTATCAGTTTCCCAAATGATGCTGAACTCTTGAATACAGCAATTTCTTTTGGAATTTTATTTCAAAGCAGACTGAAGTTGAAGTTGTAGGGGTTGCTCAGGGAAAATTTGTAAACCGAGTTCGGAAAATTGAGCAGTTTTTGTAGACCTCAAATGATCGTCATCTGACCACAAAACCCAACGACTTCCAGAGGGAAGCGAAACAATACTCTGGGAATTTTGAGTCAGCCAAATTAGGGGCTTATTGGGTAGATTTTCGCCCATTGCTTCTTCTGCCATGACCGCAGCGAGTGTTGATAATACGGCTCGATTTCCCTGAACTAAGCCTGTTTTTGCAGTCCATAATTTTACGTTGAGTTGCGATCGCGAAGCATAAAAATATAGAGATCCGGCGGCAATGACAGCCTGCTCAAAATGATCACTTTGCCATGAATTGCCACTATCAAGACCAATGATAATTTCTTGACCTCCGGTGGCGACTTCTAACTCCCGAACTCGCAGTTGATTATAACGCGCACTTGATCGCCAATGAATTAAACGAGTGGGATCACCATAACGGTAGGGTCTAAGGGTACGAGTGACCCCTTCGGTTGCCATCTGAAACTGACTGCGATCGAGAACTTGTTGATTTTGTTCCCATCCCATTTGATCTACTAACGGGCAGGTTGTCAAGGGTAAAATAGTCGGATACACAATTGCGGTTGCTTTGGCCTTTTGGGAACGACGACACCAAAATAAACCCAAAGGAGCCGCTGTCCGAAGCTGAACCTGATCCCAATGATAAACGCCTCGTTGTTCAGTCGGCAGATAATACACCCAATGATAAGTGCTGGCAGGAGCCAAGGTTTCGATTGCTGTTGCGGATTTTCCTAAAGTTGAGGGGAGTTGATCGTATACTTGTAAAAGAGTTTTCGGTTGCTCAGAACGATTGTAAATTTCCAGTTCGACCGTGAGTTGACTCCCGACGCTAACGGGTTCAAGGGAACGACGATGAACGTCTAGGGATTTTAGCGATCGCCCCGGTAATATTGCCGCAATTGTTAATAAAGCAAAACTGATCCCACTGATCACATACAACCAACCCGTCATCGTATTCGTCGCTGCTCCAAAGAAAAAGAGCGATAAAAAAGTGAGTAATCCTCCCGCATACGCTGGCGCAATCCAATGGGTTTCGAGCCAATAGGCGATTCTTCGATTAATTTTCATAGGAAATACCGCAGGTTTGTGTTCCCGTTGGGCGAGAATATCTATAATTTTATCGGCTTATAAGTTCTCAGTTATGATAAATTAACAGGAAGATTTTCAGCAAAGATAGAAGGGATCTGATCCAGTCCGATCTCAAAATTTGATTACAAAACTTTTAAAAAGTCTACAGGAAGTCATCAGATTTTCTATAATTACTGTTAATTGACCTGAATAAAAATCAACTGAGTTCGCGCTTCCAGGAGAATTCAACCTATGACAAATGCTGCTATCCCTCAGTCGTCGAACCCTCCTTTGCCCAAGGTACCCCCTCCTCCCAAATCTCAAGAGTCCAATGCCAAAAGCTCTCACGCCAAGACCACGATCAAACAGATGGTCAAGGATGCGTATAATCTCAAAGCCTCTGATATTCATATTCGCGTTGGACATACTCCTCGCTTTCGGATTCAAGGGGAGATGGTCAGAGCCAAAGATCAGGTCAAAGTTACACCAGAGGTTTTTGAACAGTACCTGATTGAGATTCTCAGCCCCAGTCAACGACAGCAGTTTTCCCACGATAAGGAACTTGATACGGCGATTTTTTATCCCGGTTTAGTCCGGTGTCGGGTTAACTGTTTTGACTCCCTCAGTGGCGGAGCGATGGTACTGCGGTTAATTAGCTTGAAAGTTCCCTCCATTGATGAAATGGGTTTACCCGAAGTCCTCAAAAAGATTATTAGCTTTCCGCAGGGACTCATTTTAGTCACCGGGCCGACGGGTTCAGGTAAATCAACCACGCTGGCGGCGATGATTCGTTATCTCAATGAAACCGCCAAAAAGCACGTGATTACCATTGAAGATCCGATTGAATTTGTACATCCCTCCCATCGCTGTCTGATTAGTCAACGGGAAGTTGGCCTGCATACGCTAGAATTTAACAACGCTTTGCGATCGGCTTTGCGGGAAGATCCCGATGTGATTCTGATCGGGGAAATGCGCGATCGGACAACGGTGAATACGGCTTTGCAAGCGGCACAAACGGGTCACTTGGTTCTCGGAACCTTGCACACTCGCAGTGCAATTAATAGCATTAACCGTTTATTGAACCTGTTTAATGTTGATGAACAGCCCGCCATGCGAATTCAAATTTGTGATTCTTTAGTGGCAGTTGTGGCTCAATTACTGGTTCCGACTGTGGAAAATCGTCGGACTGGGGTACATGAAATCTTGGTTAATACTCCGGCAATGCGCGATTATCTGCTCAAAGGGGATGACGAAAGTGGAAACCAGTTGATGGAGTCGGACTCCTACGAAGGAATGCAACTGCTCAACCAATCGATCTTTGAAAAAGTTGTCGAAGGGCGGATTACGATGGAGGAAGCTGAAAAAGTGTCACCTGAACCTGCCGATCTTGATCGCCGTTTCCGAATGGCTGGGATTGATACAGATGGTTCTGTGCGTCAATTCAAAGCAGGGAAGTCTCCTTTTAGTGCTGACGGTTAACTCCTTATATTTCTCCCCCTCTAGCCTCTGGGTGTGCTGAATGGGATGTTGAGTAGTTCTGGGGTCGAAAACCATTGGCTCCTAACCGATCTGTGCCTTTCTCCTCACCGTTATGGTTATCGGATTTCTGCTCAATCATCTCTGGCGTTTTCAAATCGTCTTATAATTTGTCAGTAACTCCTACAATGGCTCAATCGTGATTGCGATTTACCCAGGTAGCTTTGATCCGATTACCTTAGGCCACCTAGATATTATAGAACGAGGTTGTAAGCTCTTTGAATTGGTGATCGTTGCTGTTCTGCGAAATCCAAACAAAACTCCTTTGTTTACTGTCGAGGAACGCATCGAGCAAATTAACACCTCTGTTCAACATCTGCATAACTTAGAAGTCGCCAGTTTTAAGGGTCTTACGGTAGAGTATGCAAAACAACGGAATGCTCAGGTTCTACTTCGAGGGCTGCGAGTCTTGTCAGATTTTGAAATGGAGCTGCAAATGGCTCACACGAATAAGACCCTCTCTGATAAAATCGAGACAGTTTTCTTGGCAACCTCAAATGAATATAGCTTTTTATCCAGTAGTGTGGTAAAAGAGATTGCTAAGTTTAGTGGTTCTGTCGATCATCTCGTTCCAAAACACGTTGCTCAAGATATATATAAAAGATATTTATAGATGCTACGCCAGGAATCAAATCCCCAAATCGAACCCGAACAAAACGGACTGATCCCAGAAATAGACACCACTCCCAGTGGCGTACCTGGGATCGATATTCAACGAGAACTGAATCGACTCGAAGAAATGATTCTTGATAGTCTTCAGGTGCCGCTGATTCGACGAACTTTAGTCGATGAAGAACAATTACTCGATCAGTTGGATCTCATCCGCTTGAATTTACCGAGTGCGTTTCAAGAGGCTGATATTATTGTTCGCCACAAAGACGAAATTCTCACTGAAGCTGAAGAATACGCCCAAGAAATTCTAGAAGCGGCTGAACACCGAGCGACTCAACTCTTAAATGAAATGGGAATTGTTCAGCAAGCCCAAGCAGAAGCCGAACAGTTACGACAACAAGTTCAGATTGAGTGTGAAACTCATCAGCAACAGACCATTGCAGAAGTTGAACACATTCGCTATCAAGCTCAACAAGAACTCGATGATATCCGCTCTCGAACTTTAGCTGAGTGTCAAGAGGTTCAAAATGGTGCTGACGAATATGCTGACCACGTTTTAGGCAATATTGAACAGCAGCTTGGTGAAATGTTACGAGTGATTCGTAATGGTCGCCAACAGTTGCACATTCAACATGATAATACCTCGGGACAACTGCGAGGACAGTAAACAGTGAACAGTGAACAGTGAACAGTTAACAGTTAACAGTGAACAGTTTCAGTGACAGTGACAGTGACTATTTTTTACAGTCATCTGTTTTTTTGTCACCCTGAGTGCAACGATGGCGAAGCCAGACGACGGAGGAGTCTTAGGGTCTTTAGGAGATTGTTAGCGGTTGCTGACCATGACAATTATTTACTGATGTTCCCTCAATTGTGCAGGTTTAAAAGGTGTCTAACAGACTCGTGAAACCCTGAAAATAGATGACAAGCTAAAAAGGTAACTAGGGATATGATCGTCTTTTAGAGGCGAATAAATAAAAGATGGCTTCCGAAAAATTTCGTCGCCAACTGCGCCATGAAACCGAACTTTGGAAAGCAGAAGGATTGATCAACGATTCCGCTTATCAACAGATTTCAGATCGTTATCAATTCAACAGTATTGATTCTGCTGCCAGTAACCGTTTTGTGATGATTCTCATCGGTTTAGGTGGCATTCTGTTGGGTTTGGGTGTGATTACTTTTGTCGCTGCAAATTGGCAAGAGTGGCCGAGAGAACTCAAAATTATCTTGCTACTCAGTTTATTTATTGGTCTGAATACAAGTGGATTTTATCTCTGGCAAGCTAACCCTAAAACGGGAAAAACAAAACATTTAGGAGAAGGATTACTCCTTTTTGGCGCACTCAGTTTGGGGGCTAATATCTCCCTGATGGCGCAAATGTTTCATATTGGCGGTTCTCCCTATGGACTGTTTTTGGTTTGGGGATTGGGCGTTTTATTGATGGCTTACAGCCTACGTCTGGTGTCTCTTGGTATTTTATCCATATTACTGCTTGGAATTGGCTATTGGTCGGGAGTCAGTAATATTTTTGTTCCGGCTGAATTAACGGGGCTAGAATTTCTGCTCATACACATGGCGTTAGTCGGCGCAATTTTGTTTGTTCCTCTCGCCTATTGGTGTCAGTCCCGATCAATTTTTATCATGGCGGTATTGCTGATTATTCCCGCTTTACAGATGAATATTGCGGTACTTTTAGACCAAAATTTCTCCGCAGAATTGATGACCATTGGATTAATTTTACCCCCGGCGTTATTATGGAGTTATGATGATAGTCTTTTTCCGGGTATTGATAGCCGACCTTTTCGACCTCATACTCGCAATTTAGCGATTTGGTTTTTAGGGATATTATTTTTTCTGTTTTCCTTTCAGGGAGTTGGGAAATTTTTTGTTTATATTGGGTCTAGCCAGTCTACAGCCATTAATGGATTTCATCTCATCTTAGATGTAATTTTATTGGGTGGTTTAACGATTGGGCAATGGCTTTATTTAGCTAAACCTCGTCATTCCTATCAACATTGGGGACTGGATGCAGTTAGCAGTACAATCGCTGTATTTTTGGGCGTGACAGCACTGGTTGGTTTTGGATATCAAAGTATTAGTGTCACTCTATTTGTATTTGTTTTCAATATTTTACTCTTTTTGTTGGCAGGGGGTTTAGTTAGAATCGGATTAGGAGAAGGAAAACGAGGAGCATTTTGGGGCGGTATGATCTTACTGACGCTACAAATTATGAGTCGGACTTTTGAATACAATACCGAATTACTGTTTAAAGCACTTGTCTTTGTATTATGTGGTGTGGGTGTTATTTTAGCGGGTTTGTGGTTTGAACGGCATTTATCTCGTCAACAGACTTAGTTTATACTCTTGATTAAAACCGCGATATCAAGCGGCTAAACTGGGTCTATTTTTAGCAAAATTTGGAGGATTAATTCAATGCAAGAACCGGATTATAAAAATACAGAGAGTCAAAATACAGAAACTTTATCTAGTAATTTTTCTGAACATCTGGAGACTGAAACCGAATCTCTAATTAATCAATCTCCCGTTCAAAAAAAACGCCTTCCGAGTTGGCGGTTGTTGCTTCCGTTGTGTTTTCAACTCGCTATCATTGGCTTAGTTCCGGCTCAAGCAGTGTATACTCATATTACCGGAAAAACTGTTATTTTGCAAACTGCACCTGTTGATCCTTATGATTTTTTACGGGGTTATTATCAAGTTTTAAGTTATGATATTTCAACTCCAGAAACCCTAAAAACTCTCCCCGGTTGGGAAGAACTTTCTAACAATCAAGATTATCTTCCATCGGGAACCACAATTTATGTGATTCTAGAACAACCGACTCTACAACCCACTGAATCCCCTCGTCCGCAAGCTTGGGAACCGATTAAAATTAGTTCAACTTTACCCAAAGACTTACCTAACAATCAAATTGCACTGAAAGGAGAATCTAACGGTTGGCGAATTGAATATGGTTTAGAAACCTATTATATGCCGGAAGATCAACGAGTGCAAGTTAATCAAAATATAACAGATGCTCAACGAAATGAACCCCAATCTTTTGTTGTAGAAGTCAAAGTCAATGCTCAAGGAAAAGCGGTTCCTTTGAGTTTGTGGGTTCGCAATCAAAACTATAAGTTTTAATGAATTTTAGGTAACAATTAAACCTACGATTCTTCAAAGTCAAATAATACAGTTGTCATGTAATAATCTGCCCACTCTTTACCAAATGCTTTTTCTAGAACCCGTCGAGTTTTATCATTTTGTTGCTGTTGGGTGCAATAATATTTTTGAGCGGTTTGAATTTGAGTTTGTTCGGCGGGAGAAACCGGATTTTGAGCCGTTGCATATTGACAGTGAACTCGCAAATAAGCATCAACTCGGTTTAAAAATGCTGCTTCTTCCGTTTCATCCATCGGGCGAATAAATAAGCAAAATTCGGAGAAAATATCCCCCCAGTCGGGAATATCACGAGGCTGGGAAAAAGTATTCGGTAAGGAAGATAAAGCCTGGTGATAATCAGTCGGAAGATGGGGTTTAGGATGAATGGGAGATAAATCAACAATTGCAGCACTAATTTTTCCCCGTCCACCCACTAAGTCTGTCCCAAACATGGGTAAGGCGTAGTCAACCCGAGGAAACATCACACAATGGAGAATATCTAAACTTTGACCGACTTTTGCCAATTCTAAGTGCAATTTGCGAAATTGGGGGGTTTGATAGCAACGGTTTTCAATAATGAGTTTTTCCCCTTCGAGTCGCCCTTCCACATAGCCTAATTCTGCGGGAAGGTGATAAGGTTCAAGATCGAGATATTGTTCCCAAATTGCCTCGATGCGGTTGGCGAGTTGACGAATTAAGGAATGTTGTTGTTCGCGTAGGGATGGGGTTGATGCTTCTAGCATAGAAAAATTTTTGCTCGTTACTGCGTCAAATATAGTCTGACAGACGCTAATTTAGCTCTCTGTAGATCCAGAATATCAGGTTAAAGTCTACAAAAATTGGCAACTTGGGGAAATCGGGTTAAATTTTTGTGTACTCTTTGGTTTAAGGCTTGGAGATCATAAAAAAAGTAGTATTCTTGAGAGAATGAATAATTTGATTGGAAAGTCTATAAGATTTAGAGGAAAATGAAATTAGAGATTAAGAGGAGTTGGAAGAATATAGAAACTGTATTAAAAATTGGATACAGCTCATCAAAAGAAAGAAATTGAGGAGAATAAAATAACGAATGTTTAAGAGGGATTTAAGGGAATCCAATCATCTAAGGAGAATAAAATAACTCAACTCCCGGTAAGATGAAAGTGTCTATCTGCATCAAGGAGGTTGCCATGTTTGGTTTGGGATTACCAGAAATGGGAGTGATTTTGTTAGTTGCTGTATTTATCTTCGGGCCGAAGAAGATTCCCGAGTTAGGAAAAACTATCGGTCAAGCACTAAAAGGTTTCAAAGATGAAATGCAGAATGATTTAGAAACCGACAGCGATAACCCAGAAGTTAAAAAATCTGAGGGAAATTAAGCATGAGGGATGAGAAATTGAACTTTTGGGATTGATTCTCATCCCAAGCTTCGAGATATCCTTAAACCTGCGACGGTTTCAAGTTTGTAGAATAGGGAGCAGAAGCCGTTCCGTTTTGACCAGTCGGTGAATCCGAAATCGGATTGCGGGCCTCGATTAGACTAATTGCCCGAGTCACACTTTCCGGTAAAATCACCACCAAACCGCCTTCGGGGGCGCGATCAAGGGTGGTTTCTATCGCTTCGGTTTCGTTGAGGATGGTTTCATAGCTAACTCGGGGGTCAGGAACTCGACTCAACACCTGTTCAATCCCTTCGCGAATTAAGTCTGCCGCATTGCCCCGTTCTCGACCTCGCGTGTCATCATCTTCTTTGATCACAATTTGGTCAAACATCTCCGCCGCCAATTTGCCTAACGTCACAAAATCTTCATCTCGGCGATCGCCAGGGCCACCAACAACGCCAATCCTAACCCCCTGCCAATTGCGAACAAATCCAGCTAAGGCTTCATAGCTAGCGGGATTATGAGCATAATCAATCAGGGCGTGAGATTTACCCATATTAAACAGGTTCATCCGTCCTGGGGTTTGAGAAG
>NZ_AUZM01000036.1 GCF_000478195.2 Lyngbya aestuarii BL J
TGCATAGGGACACCACATCAATTCCATCGTTGCCAGAGGCGGACGTTTGCCAATTTCCCGACGATAGGGAACCAAAGCGGCTGCCTCGGGAAAATGAGCGGGAAGATAGACAAACCCTAAATGAGTCGTCTCTAGAACCTGTTGAACCTGTTCAAAGGTTAGCGTTGTCCAGTCCACTCCCAACCGTTGCCAAATTTCAGTTAGGGTAATCCCTTCTTTGGTTGGCATGGTATCCCCCCCGTGTAATATCACCGGAACGCCTGCTGTTGCCACAATTAACGCGGTTAAAGGAGTAACAGGAGCGGTACGGGAGCGCCCATCGTAGGGACAATTCAAGAGTAAGGGAGGGGTCGAGAGCGGTTGAAGTTTGGACGCGAATTGATCGCAGCCATCTAACATTCCGGCTAATTCTTCGCTGGTGGGTCGTTTGATGCGGTGGGCTATTAAAAATGCGCCAATTTGGGCAGGAGTTGCTTCCTGTAATAGCATCATTTTCATCGCATCTGCGGCCTCGGTGCGATTGAGATTTTCGCCGGTATGAGGGCCACTGCCAATTTTACGAAGTAAGTCTCGAAAGCGATCGCTCATTACATCTGTTTAGAGGTGAAAACAACTAGGAAGTCTCTAGCATATCTGGTTTAAGAGGGACTTTCGGCAGTTATTTTGCCAACTTTTTCGAGAACGGGATCACAAGTTGGCGGAATAAACTCTTGGACTAATTTCCAGAAATATTCTATCGGGGGAATTTGCATTCGATCCGAAGTGGCGACCATAACGACTTCCCGACTCCAAGCCCGATCACAGGCGGATGGGGATAAATCGTTGGGTTTTTTGGTGTTTGTTGGGTTGACCTCTGCGACACCAATTGGACGAATGGCTAAAGTCGAGTCAGTTTGAGATTCAATTAAGGCTGAACGGGGGAGTAAAGCCACTAATTCTCCCTGACGGACGACTCCTCGAAACCCATCTAGGGTGTTGAGTTCGAGAACTGCTTTGAGTTGGGCTTGGGTTTGATTAAATTTTTCTAAGACCCAACGCTGCATTCCATAACCGTCTTTGAACACCACTTGCGGATAAAGAACCAGTTCTGACCAAGGAACTTGGGTGTAACTGGCGAGGGGATGGGTAGCGGCCATCAATACTTCTATCGGTTCCCAATAGAGGCTTTGGACAATCAATTCTCCGGTTGCGGTAAATGAGCGGTTATTCATCACAATGGCGACGTCAACTAACCCATCTCGCAACACCTTGAGCGCCCGATCACTTCCGAGGGAGGTGACTCGCAGTTGAACTTCTGGGTAAGCGTAGCAAAATTTCTGCAACACGGGAGGTAGGTAAGAGGCACAAATTGAATGAATGGCTGCCACACAGAGTTCGGGTTGTTTTCCCGCGAGTAAGGAGGCTAATTCTTCTTTTGCACTGTCCCAGGTTTGACAAATTTTGCGAGCATAGGGCCAAAAGCGTTCTCCCCCAACGGTCAGCTTTGCTTGAGCGGTACGATGGAATAGAGGTAAACCGAGTTCGGCTTCTAATCCTTGCACTTGACGGCTGATCGTTGACTGAGTAACCCCACATTTGTGTGCGGCTTGTTGAAAGCTTCCGGTTTCAGCCACACACAGAAAAGATTGCAACTGCTCTAAGCGCATGAAAATTTGATTAAGATGGCTGTACTCTATCCAAATTTATGGTACTTGATCTACATTTTTAGTTTAGTAGAGGTTGATACAGCGTTTTCTCGAAGAATTATTGACATTCTTCCCGCCGCCCAATCTCCCAATCTCCCAATCTCCCAATCTCCCAATCTCCCCATTTCTCAAGAATTAATCTCTTTTTTCGGAATCTTCCGTCGGAGTCGGGCCGTCGTTGGTATAATCTGAAGATATTTTTGATGAGTAGTGTCAGCGCCCCCCGTGCCAAGCGATCGCCCAAGTCCGGATAGCGCAATTTGTGAGGAGATCTAAAATTTATGCACATACTGGGAATTTCAGCCTATTATCACGATAGTGCAGCGGCTTTAGTCCGAGATGGAGAGATTATCGCTGCCGCCCAAGAAGAACGATTTTCCCGAAAAAAGCACGATGCCCGCTTTCCTGAACACGCGATCCGCTACTGTTTACAACAAGCCAATATTACCCTTCTTGATGTTGATCATATTGTTTTCTATGACAAACCTTTAGTCAAATTTGAACGACTTTTAGAAACTTACCTCAGCTACGCCCCGAATGGGTTTCGTTCGTTTATAATGGCGATGCCTGTTTGGTTGAAAGAAAAACTTTACCTGAAAACGATCTTAAAAAAAGAATTTTCCAATTTACTCGGTGTTAAACGGGCAAAATTGCCAAAATTGATGTTTTCTGAACATCATCAGTCTCACGCGGCTTCTGCCTATTTTCCCAGTCCTTTTGAACGGGCGGCGGTTTTGTGTCTCGATGGTGTGGGGGAATGGGCGACAACAACGGTATGGTTAGGCGAAGGCAATACTCTAACTCCGCAGTGGGAGATTGACTTTCCCCATTCCTTGGGTTTGTTGTATTCTGCCTTTACTTATTATACCGGATTTAAAGTCAATTCTGGTGAGTACAAACTGATGGGGTTGGCGCCTTATGGTCAGCCGAAATATGTTGATACAATTCTCACCCATTTAATTGATTTAAAAGACGATGGTACTTTCCGGTTGAATATGGATTATTTCAACTATACCGTCGGCTTAACGATGACAAATAAAAAGTTTGATCAACTGTTTGCAGGGCCGCCTCGTCAACCGGAAACCAAACTCACTCAACGAGAAATGGATATCGCCGCTTCAATACAAGTGGTGACAGAAGAAGTGGTTTTACGGTTATCAAGAACGGTTCAAAAAGAACTGAATGTTGATTATCTTTGTATGGCGGGAGGGGTAGCGTTAAATTGTGTTGCAAACGGTCGTATTTTGCGCGAAGGGCCGTTTAAAGACATTTGGATTCAACCCGCAGCCGGAGATGCAGGCGGAGCGTTAGGGGCGGCTTTGGCGGTATGGTATCAATATCACAATCAACCTCGAACTGTTGAACCCGAAAAAGTATTTGCCGTGAGTACAACTGTAGAAAATCCGGCGATTAAAAACTCAACAATTGCGACGTTAGAACCTAAAATAAAGACGGTTTCTGCCCCGAAAGATCGGATGAAAGGAGCTTATTTAGGGCCAAGATTTAGTGATGAGGACATTCTACTTTATCTCGACTCAATTAACGCGGCTTATGTGCGATTAGAAGATGCGAAATTAATGCCCCGTTTGGCGGAAATTTTAGACGAAGGAAACGTTGTTGGGTGGTTTCAAGGTCGGATGGAATTTGGGCCGCGATCGTTGGGTGGACGTTCAATTATTGGCGATCCCCGCAACTCTAAAATGCAGTCGGTGATGAACTTAAAGATTAAATATCGGGAATCTTTTCGACCCTTTGCACCGTCTGTTTTAGCCGAACGAGTGTCTGATTATTTTGATATGAATTCAGCCAGTCCTTATATGTTGTTAGTGGCGCCTGTTAAAAAAGATGTTCGTATTTCCATGACGGCTGAACAACAACAATTATTTGGAATTGATCAACTCAAAATTCCGCGTTCAGAAATTCCTGCAATTACTCATGTCGATTATTCTGCACGGGTACAAACGGTTCATCAAGACACAAATCCTCGCTATCACGACCTGATTTCTCACTTTGAAAAACGAACCGGATGTGGTGTAATTGTCAATACTTCCTTTAACGTGCGAGGTGAACCCATTGTTTGCACACCGGAAGATGCTTATCGCTGTTTTATGCGAACCGAGATGGATTATTTAGTATTAGAAAACTATCTTCTCGCTAAATCCGATCAAACACCCTGGGAAAAAGATGAGTCTTGGAAACAGGAATTTGAGTTAGATTAATTTGAATCCCCCGATCATCCCGCGCCCCCGTGACCCCGAAAAAGAGGAACTTAGAACTCTAATTCCCCCCAGAATTGGGGGGCTAGGGGGGCGCATAATTGGGGGGCTAGGGGGGATAAAATGGGGCTTAACGAGACAATTTCAGCTTAGTTTTGTACACTCAATCAACAAACAATGGATCACGATATTCCTAAGCTTGATAAAAAAGGTTTGCGAGAGTTCGGACTCACAACAGGCGGCATATTTGCGGGGTTGTTTGGGTTCGTGCTTCCCCTCGTATTTCGACACTGGCCCCCTCCGGTTTGGCCCTGGATATTGGGGTCAATTTTGGCGGTGTGGGCGTTGATTATTCCCGGTACCCTTGATCCGATTTATCACGGTTGGATGCGGGTTGGTTTGGTTTTAAGCGGGATTAATACCAGGATTATTCTAGGGATGGTGTTTTACGTTATGATGACACCGATGGCATTGATTAAACGAATTTTCGGCAGCGATGCCATGCAGCGGGAATTGAACCCCAATCTCTCAACCTATCGGGTTGGAAGTCAAGTTAGAAATCGTGAAAGTATGGAGCGTCCTTTCTAGTGTTTGAAGCAACATTAGACTTTTTAAAAGATTTGTGGGCGTTTATGAAAGAACGCAAAAAGTATTGGTTATTGCCTCTGATTATTACTTTGGTTTTGTTGGGGGCGTTAATTGTTCTCTCTCAAGGTTCTGCGATCGCTCCGTTTATTTATACGTTGTTCTAAACTTGAACACATTGAAGACGGAAGCTATAAAAAACCAAGAAGTATTCTTGTAGAGATGTTCCTAATAATGTCTCTACAGAGCTTTATTTTTTTGAAGATAAGTAGACGAGAATGGGTAAACGCAAGGCTTGGATATTGAATCTAGGTTTAACACTAGGAAGTGTTTTATTTGGCGTATTGATGGGGGAAATTGGATTGCGTTTAGCTGGAATTGAAGGGTTAAAAAAGTTGCCTCAACCGGGTCATGGTAATTTTTCACCTTCTTTTTATACCATGTCTCATCCTGATTTGGGCTGGACAAATCGACCGGGGGCTTCTGGGTTATGGGAACAGGAAGGTGAAGCTTATATTAAGATTAATATTAATGGATTTCGAGATCAAATTTACTCTAAAAACAAGGCAAAAGATACAGTCAGAATTGCTGTTTTAGGGGATTCTTTTACGTTAGCGGTGCAGGTTGACGTTGAACAAACTTACTGGTCTACCATCGAAAAAGAATTACAAAACTGTGCCGGATTGAAAGGTAAAAAAGTAGAAGTGATGAATTTTGGGGTGGATGGTTATGGTACCGCCCAAGAATTATTAATGTTGCGTGAAAAGGTGTGGGACTATAACCCAGATATTGTGATTCTTTCCTTTTTTATTGGCAATGATATAATTGATAATTCAGCACAACTTGAAAGTAATCATTATCGACCGTTTTTTGTATATAAAGATGGGGAATTAGTGCCGGATTATTCCTTTAGAAACTTATCGCTTGAACATAGCGATCGCTATTGGATTACGGCTGTTGATCGGCTACCCAGTGGATTGGTTAATCATTCGAGAATTTTACAAGTTGCTAAAAAAGCAGAACGAGATTTAAAGCAAAAAAATTTACTGCAACATTTAAACAAACTTAATGCTAAAAACTTTCAAGAACCCACCGATCTTGTTTGGCAAGAAGCCTGGAATATTACTGAAGATTTAATCACTCTGATGAATCAGGAAGTTCAACAAAAAAATGCCGAATTTTTGTTAGTAACGATTGCTGATCCGATACAGGTTCATCCCAATCCAGCTTTTCGTCAATCTTTTATGAATACTTATCAAATAGAAGATTTATCTTATCCTGATCAACGACTCCAAAGATTAGGCGATCGCAAACGTTTTCCCGTGTTAAATTTAGCCGAACCCTTTCAAGCCTATTCAGAAGAAAATAACATCTGTTTACATGGGTTTGAAACAGCAGTTCCTTGTGCGGGACATTGGAACCCAGACGGACATCAATTTGCCGGAAAATTAATCGCAAATCAGTTATGTCAACAGGTGAAAAAATGATCAAGAAACTTAAACCTTTAGCTATTAATTTGGGCTTAGTTTGTGGAAGTTTTATCTTTGCAATTTTGATCGGTGAAATCGGTTTACGGCTAGCGGGAATTGAGGCACCATTACCGCCCGATCCTGAGTCAGAAACCCTCGCTTATCGGGTTGATGATCCCCACCGGGGTTGGGCGCCTCGGGCGAATGCAGTGACGGTGTGGGCGGGGGAAGGGGAAAGAACCGGAGTTCAGATGAATAGTAGCGGAATGCGCGATCAAGAACGAACCGTTAATAAGCCTGAAAATACCTATCGAATTGCGTTTTTAGGAGACTCATTTGTTGAGGCGATTCATGTTCCGTTAGAATATACCGCAGCAGCAATTATGGAACAAAAATTAGCCGAATGTTCAGCGTTAAACGGGAAGAATGTTGAGGTTTTAAATTTTGGAGTTCAGGGTTATGGTACCGCCCAAGAATTGATGACATTACGCCATCACGTTTGGCAATTTTCCCCAGATTTAGTATTGTTGGGTTTTTATCCAGGCAATGATATCCGTAATAATTATAAACCTTTAGAACATGATCATTTTCGTCCTTATTTTACCTTAGAAAATGGTCAATGGGTGATTGATAATTCTTTTAAAGATTTAACTCAACTGGAACGGGATTACTATTCAACTTCTAGACTCGATTATTTACCCCGTTGGTTGTTAGAAAATTCCCGAATTTTACAACTGATTCGACAAGCGGAAGCGACAGCAAAACAGCGTCAATTTGAACAAGATTACGAACAAACGAATATCAATTTCTACAAAGAACCCCCCGATGAAAATTGGGAAGAAGCTTGGAATATTACTGAAGGATTAATTTCGTTAATTCAGGATGAAGTTAAACAGCAAGGTGTTGATTTTATGGTGTTTACGATTAGTGATTCTTATCAAGTTCATCCCAAACTAGATAAACGCCAAGAGTTCATGGAAAAATACGATATTCAAGATTTATTTTACCCCGACAAGCGTATTCAAGCGTTAGGTGAACGAGAAGATTTTACTGTGTTTAGATTAGCCGAACCTCTACAAAAAGTAGCAGAAGAAAAAGGCGAGTGTTTGCATGGTTTTGAGAATGCGTTTCCCTGTGAAGGTCATTGGAATCGAGACGGAAATCGAGTTGCGGCTGAGTTAATGTCGAATCAAATTTGTCAGCGAATTACATCTCAGCAGGTACAAAAAACAAACCAAACACCCTAATTTTTTATGAAATTTTATCAGAGTCTTAAAAAATTACCTGTTATCAAACAAGTTAAACCTTGGGTAACTGTGGGTTTAGTTAACTTAGTTCTATTGTTTGTTTTAACAGAAGCCGTATTATTTTTATTGATTTGGATTACTGAAAAACGTATTATTTATTTTTCTCCTAAAAGAGTTGGTAATCATCCAGAATCTTTTGTTTTAACAAAATTATCTCAGAAAAAATCAAACAATGAATCTATTCTTGTTCGCTTTCATCCATTTTTTGGCTATGTTCTGAAACCCGGAGTCTATAACCATGAAAATTCTGGGTTAAAAGTGAATAATTATGGCTTTTTCTCGCCTTATAATTATCCCTATACCAAAACTCATTCTAATCAAGTTATTATTGGTATTTTTGGGGGTTCGGTAGCGAGTGATTTTAGTGTGAATGAAACGATTGATCCTTCTCATCCTCGAACTCTGATTCAAAAACTCCAATCTTTACCCCAGTTTAAAAATAAAGAAATTATTGTTCTAAACTTTGCCAACGGTGGATACAAACAACCCCAACAACTTTTAATTTTAAGTTATTTTTTATCGATGGGTCAAGAGTTTGATTTGGTGATTAATATTGATGGCTTTAATGAACTGGCATTATCTCCCTTAAATAACCAAGCAAAACTTAATTTTTCTATGCCAAGTTTTCAACATTTTCAACCGTTAACGAGTTTAGTTAATGCAGATTTATCGGCGATTGTTTCCATGGGAGAAATAATTAAAACTAAACAAAAATTAACTCAAGTCAATCAACAGTTAAATCAATGTCAACTGGCTTGGTGTTATGGGGTTAATCAGCTTAGAATAAAACATTTATCCAAAAGTTATCAGCAGCAAGTCAGTGATTTTGATCAACGTCAAATCCAGAAACAATCCACAGCAGGTCATTCTGAAAAAAGTCTGATTGCATTATCTAAAACATCAGAAGTATTAGAAGATACCGTTGCGGTTAATCAAGCCGTTAATAACTGGTTTGAATCTTCTCTGATGATGTCTCATTTACTTTCAATGCGTCAGATTCCCTATTTTCATTTTATTCAACCCAATCAACATTACCCAACTGAACGAATTTTTTCATCAGCAGAAAAGCAAATGATTCGGGAGAGTCCCTATCATCAAGCTGCTCGAAAGAACTATCCAGTTTTGATTTCCAAAGCTGAACAGATGCAAAAATATGGTATAAACCTATTCAATGCTGTTAAAATTTTAGATGAGACTTCCGAAACGGTTTATCGAGATAGTTGTTGTCATTATAATCAACTTGGACAGGATATCCTAACCGATTATGTCGCTCAGTCCATTATAAAAACTTTTCATCCCTAACAACTCTCAGATCGGTTTTGATTGCCTCTCAATATTACCTTAAAAAAAGATAAATGATGAAAAAATTAAACGTTAAATTAATTCAAGAAGGACTCAAGCTAACAGTTATTAATCTAGTGCTTTTATTTGTCTTTCTTGAACTGGGTTCTTTGGCGTTCTACTTAATTATAAACAAACAGTTTTTTTATACTCGTGAAAAATCAGAAAACTATCAAGATTTGGGGATTAATTTAGAAGGGGTGCGAGTCGGAGGAGAATCGATTGTCGAACGTTTACATCCTTTTTTCGGGTTCGTACAAAAACCTGGCCCTGATTTTAGACCGGGTTTTAAATATAATAATTATGGGTTTATTACTCCCTATGATTATCCTTTTGAAAAAACAAATGACAATCAAGTTATTGTTGGAGTTTTTGGAGGTTCTGTTGCTTCTAACTACTCAATTTATGAAGTCAAAAATAAACTTTTAGAAAAAATCCTTCAGCAAGTTCCCCAATATAAAAATAAGGAAATTATTATTTTGTCTTTTGCAATTGGTGGATATAAACAACCCCAACAGTTATTAATTTTAAACTATATGTTAGCTCGGGGTCAAAAGTTTGATTTGATTATTAATATTGATGGGTTTAACGAAGTCGCACTTTCTAATCTTAATAACCAACGTCAACTCGATTTTGCCATGCCAAGTCCCGCTCATATCGAACCTTTAACCGGACTTGCCAATAATAGTTTATCAGATAAAGCCCTAAGAACACTGCTAGAAATTAAAGAAAATAAAGAACAGTTAAGTGATAATCTTGAAACGTTACAAGACTGTAAACTTGCATCCTGTAATGCTATTATGTCAGTTTACGTTCAAACCTTAGTTAAAAACTATCGAGAAAATCTCCAAAGATTTGAGAGATACAGAAATAAACCTCTAGATGAAGATCAAGAAAGTGTAATTTTCTTTTATAACCAAGATGAGGTTTTACCGGATGCGGTATTTTTTGAACAAGTGGCTGATTATTGGGCGAAAACCTCTATATTAATGCACCAAGTTGCAGCCGCTAATAATATTCCTTATTTTCATTTTTTTCAACCGAATCAATATTGGAAAACCAACCGAAAATTTAGCGAAGCGGAAAAGAAAATTGCTTTCATTGAGTCGAGTCCTTACAAAAAAGGAGTAAAATTTGGCTATCCTTTGTTA
Source organism: Lyngbya aestuarii BL J (assembly GCF_000478195.2). Classification (GTDB taxonomy): domain Bacteria; phylum Cyanobacteriota; class Cyanobacteriia; order Cyanobacteriales; family Microcoleaceae; genus Capilliphycus; species Capilliphycus aestuarii. The sequence continues at coordinate 9,755 of NZ_AUZM01000036.1, forward strand.
ATTAAACAAATTGATGAGTTGAAAGCAAATAATATTAATATTTTTAATGCCCTAAATATTTTTGATGACGTTGCTGAACCCGTTTATGGAGATAACTGCTGTCACTATAACGCAAGGGGAGAAGAAATTTTTTCAACTTATATTGGCAGTTCAATTGTGGAGACGTTAACGGATAAATCTTTTGAGGCTAAAACTCAAAATTAATCAGATAAATGAATTTAAAAATATATTTTGCTGATCTTTATGTTAACATTTAATAGAGACTAAATATATGATTATTTGAGATGAAAGACCTGGGACAAAGTTTATCAAGCCAATTAGAACTGATTGTTGAACGATGGGTTGAAGCTGTTCATCGTGATAGAGAAATAGAGAGTGCAAAAGATATTGCATATCAAGCGGTAAAAAATAGTTTACCCGACGTTCTTGCTGAGGTGGCGAGGCTACTTTCAAAACAATACTTGGGTGATCAAGAGCAACTAGAAGAAAAAAGTTTACATCATGGATTTGTACGAGCGGAACAGGGGTATGATACAGCAGAAATCATGCGAGAATATCGCCTCCTAAGAACGATTATTTTAGATATTTTACATCCGGATTTACTCACAGGTTCAGTTGATGAGGTACTACAAGCTATTAAAATTCTAGATAGTGTTTTAGATGCAATTATCGCGAATAGTCTAGAGAGTTATATCGAAGCAAGGCTCACTGAACTCCAACAAATGCAAGGTCAATTAACATTAACGAATCAAGAGCTAACTCGCCTTGTTCAAGTTCAGAAAGACAACCTAGCTTACCTCGCTCATGAACTTAAAACCCCCCTTAATTCAATTATTGGTTATTCTGATTTATTAATTCGAGAACAACAAAAGCGCTTAAAGTCTCAAGATAAAGTCACAGCTACTAACCTAGATTCAATTGAACGGGTACTTCGCAATGGACGACTGCTTTTAAAAATCATTAATGATGCGTTAGAAATCTCACGTTATGATCAGGGGTGTATGCAACTCAACTTAGAAAGAATTAATGTGGGTTCTTTGATTGAAGAAATTATAGAAGAAGGATTAAAACCCCAAGCGAAAGCGAAAGAACTTGAAATTTTTATCGATGTTAAACTTGCTCCCTTACAAGTTCTTACTGATCCACTTCGTATCCAACAACTGATTAATAATTTAGTCACTAATGCTATTAAGTATACAAAAGAAGGAAATATTACCGTGATTTGTCAGCAACTTAATCAGCAAGAATGGTCTATTGTAGTTTCCGATACAGGAATTGGGATTTCCGAAGAAAATAAAGTTAATATTTTTGAGTCTTATTTTCAAGTCGATCCGATTGACAATCCTCTAGAAAGTATAGGCTTAGGACTAGCAATTGTGAGTCTAGTTGTCAGATTGTTTAAAGGAAAAGTTCAGGTAAATTCAACAGTAGGAGAAGGATCTGTTTTTACAATTACATTACCTTTTATTTTAGAAAAAAACTAATTTTGTCTTCTATTTTTAAAGAAAAATAATTAACATATCCAACTCTCTATTTGAGTAAAATGATATTAAATTATTTTAGTTGATTTGGATATTTTTCTAAAATATTTCTAAATAAAACTTCTGCGGCGAGTTGATTTCCCGCAATATTCCAGTGAGTATCGTTGGGTTTGTAGAGTCGGGTTTGACGGGAAGCGGAGATAAATTCATCCATTAAATCAATGTATTCAATATTATTTTCTTGAAAGGTTTCTTTTAACATTCGGTTGGGAAGTCGAAAATCCAACTTATCAGGATCATCTGAATCAAACATTTTGACTATTTTTGATTGTAATTTTTGATTGACTTGAACTTCATCGGGAATAATCACTACCACTAACTTAATATTGCGATAGTCGCAGATTTCTTTAATTTTGAGAATATCACTCACCGCATCTTTCACGTATCCCTCAAAGATGTCATCCGCCGGATTTTTAACGAACATATTACTTTTATTTTTGGTATCGTTTAAATAAAATTCATCGTTGTGGGTTGGTGCATTGTCAATGTATATTAAACTATTACTAGGATTAAAAACTAATCCTTCGTATTGGGTTTGAAGTTTAATTAGCGATCGCACAAAAGAAATCACATAAGACTTATCCCATTGTCGTTCTTTGGCTTTGAATTGATTATCCATAAAATCATTGCCAATATAAAAGGAAAGTAACACCATATCCGGTTGAACTTCTAGCCCTTCATTGACTAACAAAGAGAGATAATCTTTTGGCCCCATTCCAGGAATTCCCATATTAATCAATTCAATTTGTTGATTGTTTTGATTGAGTTTTTCTTCTAACAATGTGAGATAATTGTATGGGTAGGGAACAATTCCAAAGCTGAAAGAATCGCCAATTCCAATAATTCGATAAACGCCCTCGGGTTTTTCTGCGGTAAATTCCACATCTTTAAAGCCTTTGGAATTTAACGTAAAGTTAAAATCTTGAGAGTTGGGTTTTCCTCGCCAACGGTTGTAGGAACGGTCTGTAAATAGGAAGGTAGGGTTAATTTTGTGGTAAATTCTGAAGGTAATTTCTGATAAAATTAAAGTGATTGTGGTGATGATTAAGGTTTGGAGAAAGAAAGATTTAACTTGTTTGAGTTTAAGCATTTTGATTGAAATTATTTTAAAAGAAGTTATTTGGAAGCGGAAGGTTTAACTAAAGACTGAAAGTAATTATCTGTTTTCGGTCGCAAATTATCAAACAAAATATCAGCCGCGAGTTGATTTCCCGCCGAGTTCCAATGGGGTTCTTGAAGTAGATATAAATGCTGTTTTTTTTGTTCGGCTTTGAACCGTTCTAAAAAGTCAATATAAGCAATATTTTCGGCTTCTAAATGTTGTTTGAGAATATCTTGCATACAGGTCACTTGATACTTTTCGGGCTTCAGGTTAAATTCTTCAATAATTTGATTAAACAGCTTAGGGTTCACCTGAAATTCATCAGGATAAATTGCGACAACAAACTGAATATTTTTTTCTTGTAGAATCCGATTCATTTCTGAAATAGCATTGAGAATATAGTTAATATTTTTATCTCTTTCTCCTTCTGCTAAGTCATGTTTTCGGCAAAAACTCAAGCGACTTTTCTCAACTTCTAAAAACGTTTCTAAGGAAAGAATCCCCGGAGACTGTTCAACAGTAGAGTTATAATTTTGAGTAACAAGTTGAGGAGTTGAAGAAGCAATTAACGTTTCCCCAGACTCTAACGCTTGTTGAGATTTTGCGGCTTCTTGAAAGATTTTATATTTTTGTTGGATAAATAGCCATAACCTTGACTGTCCGATAATCGGATAACCAAAGATAACCAATTCTTCCCGTTTATCAATATCAATATAAATATCATTCACAATAATTCGCTTACGGTGGGGATCAGCATCAATAAAATCATTTCCGACAAAAAACCCCAAAACTACTAAATCCGGATGATATTGCAAACCGAACTTTTTCAACATTTCCAACTGTTCCCCCGTATGGGTTCCCGGATAACCCGTATTAATCACTTCAACTTGATCAATACCATAATATTCTGTAAACTGATTCTCTAACAATGTCGTGTAATTTTCCTCTTTTCCCCCTGCCCAATTAAAAGAATCACTAACAACTAACATCCGAAATTTACCCGCTTCCCTTTCTAACGGATAATCTTTATCATTGAAACCAAATTGATTGTTTCCATTGGCATAGGGACGAATTTTAAAGCCCAAATCTTGATCGTATTGATACAACCCTTTAAACAAATAAGGTTCTAAAACAATCATCAAAACTTCCACCAAAACCAACGGTACAACCGTCCAACAAAATAGTAAAATTAAAGTTTGACGAATTTGTTTAAAAGAAAGTGACTTGAGTAATTTTAACATAGACTTCAGGACAGCAAATCATTCAGTGTTTATACAAAATCAATCTTACATTTAAAATTTTAAGGCTGTAAATTTGTTGGCATTCGGTCTAAAACAATCGGCATTACCAACACTTTATCCACCCGATTTCCATCCATATCAACCACCTCAATTCTCAACCCATTCCATTCAAAATGATCCGCTACCGAAGGAATTCGACTCAAATGAGTAATCACAAAACCGCCAACCGTATGATAACTTCCTCGAGACTGTTGGGCAAACCTTTCTAATTTAAATAATTTAAAAAAGTCCTCAACCGCTAACATTCCATCCAACAACCAAGATCCATCTTCGCGCTGAATCACTTGCGGTTCATCCAAATGATCAACTGCGGGAATATCACCGACCAATTCTAACAAAATATCATTCAATGTTACTAACCCTTGAATCACCCCATATTCATCGACAATTATCCCGAGATGGGTTCCGGTTTGTTTGAACATTTCCAAAATTTTTAACACCGAAGTGCTTTCGGGAACAAACAAAGGACGTCGCAACGGACGAGTTAAATCTAGGGGATGATTTAATAAGGTTTGAGATAATAAATCCGTCACCCGGACAAACCCCAATACATTATCTAAACCCCCCTGACAAACTAACACTCTAGTATAAGAACTATTATTCAGTTTGTGGCGATTTTGTTCGGGAGTTTCTTCTAAATCCAACCAAACCACTTCCGGCCGAGGTGTCATTAAACGATGCACCGGACGATCTCCCAATTGAAACACCCGATCTACAATATTTTGTTCGGCTTCTTCGACAATCCCCGATTGTGTACCTTGTTCGATTAACACCTTAATTTCTTCTTCGGTGACTTGCGGTTCATTCGGAACTTCACTGCCCAACAAATGTAAAATCAACTCTGTCGAACTACTCAGCAAATAAACCACCGGAGAGGCGACCGTAGATAAACATCTCATCGGTTTAGCAACCATTGTAGCAATCCGTTCAGGGTGATTTAAGGCTAACCGTTTCGGTACCAATTCCCCTAAAATCAAAGACAAATAAGCAATAAAACAAACCACAATCCCCAAACTAATTGCCTCACTATACGGCGCCAAAACAGAAATTTTATCCAGTTTTCCAGCGAGTTTCTCCGCTAACGTTGTCCCCCCAAACGCCCCGGCTAAAATCCCAATTAACGTAATCCCCACTTGAACCGTCGATAAAAAGCGATTCGGTGTATTCGCCAATTCTAGGGCGGTGTGGGCTTTTTTGTTTCCCGCATTCGCTAACTGTTGCAAACGCACCCGACGAGATGAGACAATAGCAATCTCAGACATGGCAAATACACCATTCGCCAAAACCAACAACAGTAAAATTAAAATTTCATTAAAGACCGCAAGCATTTTATAATTCCCCAATAACAAATCGCTAAATTCTCTAAAATGGTAAGAACGACAACACCATTCCTGAAGCATCTATGACATTTTCTGCGATTGTTCGGGCGACTGCGCGATCGCCGTTGACCCGCGAACTCCTGACTAAACTCAATCAACATCAATCACTTTACCTTAACGGGGTTCCCCGCTTACCGAAAGGATTGGTCGCCTCCGCCCTCGCCCAAGAAGCCGGACTGAATTTGTTTGTGGTCACTGCAACCCTCGAAGAAGCGGGACGCTGGTCAGCCCAACTCGAAGCAATGGGTTGGTCTTTGGTTCATTTTTATCCGACGTCAGAAGGTTCGCCCTATGATCCCTCTTTCTCCGAAGAAATGATTTGGGGACAAATGCAGGTACTCGCAGATTTAGTCAACCCCGACGCCCGTGAAAAAGCCGCAGACAAAAAAAGCGCGGAAAATGGGAAAATTGCGATCGTCGCCACGGAACGATCGCTACAACCCCATCTTCCCCCCGTTGAGGATTTTCAACCCTATTGTCTGACTCTCAAACAAGGAACAACTCAAGACTCCAAACAACTCGATGAACAACTCGCAACTCTCGGTTATGAACGGGTTTCGTTGGTCGAAACTGAAGGTCAATGGAGTCGTCGGGGCGATATTGTTGATATTTTTCCCGTCGCGGCTGAACTCCCCGTTCGGTTAGAATGGTTTGGGGATGAACTCGAACGCATTCGCGAATTTGACCCCACAACTCAGCGATCGCTAGACAAAATCCCCCAATTAGTTCTCACCCCCACCGATTTTACCCCCTGGGGAATTGGAACCGAAAACTGGAAAATTGACAAACCCGCCTCGTTACTTGATTATTTATCCGAACTGACTTTAGTTGCTGTTGATGAACCCGATCAATGTGCGGCGCATGGCGATCGCTGGTATGATCACATCGAACAGAGTTTATCGGAAGAACAAGATTCAAACCCATATCCCCAACTCCATCGTCCGTTTAGCGACTCTTTAGCCGATATTTCCGCCCACTTTGATCGCCTCTACCTCTCGGAACTCACCGAAGTTCACCCTTCTCCCCTGGTTGCAGGTTCGCCCAGTCTCAACCTGTCGAGTCGCCCCGTCCCCATTACACCTCATCAATTTGCCAAACTCGCCGATCTGATCCGCCAAGAACGAAATCGCCATTTTTCGATCTTTCTGGTTTCAGCCCAACCTAGTCGATCTGTAGCCCTCCTCTCTGAACACGACTGTCCATCCAAATTTGTTCCCAACCCCCGCGACTATCCCGCCATTGATGGGTTAATCAAAGATACCCCCGTCGCCCTCAAATATACCGGACTGGCTGAACTCGAAGGCTTTATTTTACCGACTTTGCGGGTCGTTGTCATTACTGATCGAGAGTTTTATGGTCAACATTCCCTCGCCACTCCTAGCTACATCCGCAAACGGCGTCGGGCGGCGTCTAAACAAGTTGACCCGAATAAACTCCGTCCGGGGGATTATGTGGTTCATCGTCAGCATGGAATTGGCAAGTTTTTAAAGTTAGAAAGTCTGACAATTAATAACGAAACTCGCGATTATTTAGTCGTTCAATATGGAGATGGGTTATTGCGAGTTGCAGCCGATCAAGTCGGAACCTTATCGCGGTTTAGAAGTACAGGGGCGAAAGTTCCCCAACTCAATAAACTCTCGGGTAAATCTTGGGAGAAAACGAAAAATAAAGTTCAAAAAGCGATTAAAAAGTTGGCGGTTGATCTCCTCAAACTCTACGCCCAACGCGCCCAACAAACGGGTTATAACTATCCCCTCGATACACCTTGGCAACAGGAACTTGAAGATTCTTTCCCCTATCAACCCACGCCCGATCAACTCAAATCAACCCAAGACGTGAAACGGGATATGGAAGCCGAACGTCCGATGGATCGTTTAGTGTGTGGAGATGTTGGGTTTGGGAAAACAGAAGTCGGAATTCGGGCAATCTTTAAAGCAGTAACAGCCGGAAAACAAGTGGCATTTCTCGCCCCAACTACCATTTTAACTCAACAACATTATCACACCATCAAAGAACGATTTGCCCCCTATCCCATCGAAATTGCCTTATTAAACCGCTTCCGAACCGCCAGCGAAAAGAAAGAAATTCAACAACGGTTAATAACGGGCGAAATTGATATTATTGTCGGCACCCATTCGATTCTCAGCAAAACCATTCAATTCAAAGATTTAGGACTCTTAGTCGTAGACGAAGAACAACGATTTGGAGTTAATCAAAAGGAAAAAATTAAAACCCTCAAAACTCATGTCGATGTTCTTACCTTAACCGCCACGCCCATTCCCCGAACTTTATATATGGCGCTGTCAGGTATCCGAGAAATGAGTTTAATTACCACACCCCCACCCTCTCGTCGCCCGATTAAAACCCATTTATCTCCCTACAATGACGAAACCATTCGCACTGCTATTCGTCAAGAATTAGATCGCGGCGGACAGGTTTTTTATGTCGTTCCTCGAATCGAAGGGATAGAGGAAAAATCAGCTAGAATTCGCGAAATGGTGCCGAGTGCAAGGATAGCTACCGCTCATGGACAAATGAATGCAGCAGAATTAGAATCAATTATGCTGACCTTTAATGCTGGAGAAGCGGAAATATTAGTCTGTACAACCATCATCGAATCGGGGTTAGATATTCCTCGGGTGAATACCATTTTAATCGAAGATGCTCATCGGTTTGGTTTGGCTCAATTGTATCAGTTAAGAGGTCGAGTTGGGCGATCGGGAGTACAAGCCCATGCCTGGTTATTTTACCCCGTCACCGCAGATGGACGGGCGGCATTATCCGACGACGCCCGCAAACGATTAAGGGCTATTCAAGAGTTTACCCAGTTAGGTTCCGGTTATCAACTGGCGATGAGAGACTTAGAAATTCGCGGCGCCGGTGATATACTCGGGGCAGAACAATCGGGTCAAATGGATGTGATCGGGTTTGATTTGTATACCGAGATGTTGGAAGAATCAATTCGAGAAATTAAAGGTCAAGAAATCCCGCAAGTTGATGATACTCAAATTGATCTGAATCTGACTGCTTTTATTCCTTCTGATTATATTCCCGATATTGATCAAAAAATGAGTGCTTATCGAGAAGTGGCGTCTTGTAGTAGTCGGGATGAATTAGCAAGATTAGAAGAAGATTGGTGCGATCGCTATGGCCCAATACCAACACCCGCCCAACAGTTAATTCGGGTGATGGAACTCAAACAAATTGCCAAAAATCTGGGCTTTTCTCGGATTAAACCGGATACGGAAAATAAACAGCATATTCTCCTGGAAACTCCGATGGAAGAACCCGCTTGGAATTTACTCAAGGAAAAGCTACCCTCTCATCTCCATTCTCGGTTTGTCTACAGCAAAGGAAAAGTCACTGTCAGGGGTTTGGGGGTGATGAATGCCAGCAAACAACTTGAATCTTTAATCGAATGGTTGGATAAAATGCAGGATGTTCTCAGTGAAAAGCAAGAGGAAGTGTTGACCGTCGGTTGATTTTCTGGTTGGGGCTAGACAATTATGCGATCGCTGTTTTATTATGTCTGTAGTTAGATTTTTCGCGAACCTAAGCGGAGGCAAAAACCCCAGGGGGTTCACGAAAATCGCCAGAACCTCGACAAATGAATAGTTTCAACGTTTCAATCTTTGGAAAAGATGTCGGAGTCGGGAAATTTTGAGGGCTGAAATGAACCTAATTTTGAGGTTCACGAAAATCGGTTCTAGAATTCCCTCCCAGACTCAGTTTCAATCGGCGGACTTTCCAAAGCTAAATTCCCCGCAAGGGGATTGAAACATCGACCGCTTTACTTCGCTTGCCTTTGCAAAGGACTTTCCAAAGCTAAATTCCCCGCAAGGGGATTGAAACACTCAACGACATGGGAAAGAGTTTGTCCCAGGCGAGGCCTTTCCAAAGCTAAATTCCCCGCAAGGGGATTGAAACTTGATGCGAGACTTCATCTACGACTCAGACGACTTCCGCCAGCTTTCCAAAGCTAAATTCCCCGCAAGGGGATTGAAACGAAAGACTGTCTTTCATGTTTGAATTAGTCAGAAACTTTCCAAAGCTAAATTCCCCGCAAGGGGATTGAAACTTCTAAGAATACTTGCACATAATTCACGGGTTTTTCTTTCCAAAGCTAAATTCCCCGCAAGGGGATTGAAACAAACCACAAGAGACACCCTGGCTTAATGTATTTTGGCTTTCCAAAGCTAAATTCCCCGCAAGGGGATTGAAACGAGAGCAAAAATCGAAGAAGAGCAACCTCTTTCCGAAGGCCTTTCCAAAGCTAAATTCCCCGCAAGGGGATTGAAACATCTCTTGCATCGGCTTGGATACACTGAAGAAAAATACTTTCCAAAGCTAAATTCCCCGCAAGGGGATTGAAACCTTTTCCGATCCCCTTAACTTCAAAGGTTTTTTGAGGAGCTTTCCAAAGCTAAATTCCCCGCAAGGGGATTGAAACAACTGTTTTCGAGTCTGAGCTGAACAATGGATTGTCTTTCCAAAGCTAAATTCCCCGCAAGGGGATTGAAACTATCAAGCTGCTAGTATAATAGCTTTTGCCTTCATACTTTCCAAAGCTAAATTCCCCGCAAGGGGATTGAAACACTCAATGTCGTCACCAAAGAAGAAGAATTTGGTGGATACTTTCCAAAGCTAAATTCCCCGCAAGGGGATTGAAACGCTGAACTCATAGTCTGAGGCGAAAATGTTAAAGTCTTTCCAAAGCTAAATTCCCCGCAAGGGGATTGAAACATCAAAATGAATACCTGGCAAAGTTTCGTTCATGCTTTCCAAAGCTAAATTCCCCGCAAGGGGATTGAAACTACTAAGAAAGAAGCGGATTGACAATTCCTGATACTTTCCAAAGCTAAATTCCCCGCAAGGGGATTGAAACCTTAAAACATCGTTAGAAGAACATTTAGCGGGGATCAAGGATAGCTTTCCAAAGCTAAATTCCCCGCAAGGGGATTGAAACATAATATCGACTTCGACATCGGGAAAAATTTCATGCAACTTTCCAAAGCTAAATTCCCCGCAAGGGGATTGAAACCAGCAAGAGTGCGTAGACGTGCTTACACGCTACCTGATTCTTTCCAAAGCTAAATTCCCCGCAAGGGGATTGAAACCGAACCGGAACTACTGGATTGCTAAGTCAAGGCTTTCCAAAGCTAAATTCCCCGCAAGGGGATTGAAACAAGGGAAGAAGGAATCAGAAGCACCTTCTCCACCCAAATCCTTTCCAAAGCTAAATTCCCCGCAAGGGGATTGAAACATTATGGAATGTGTTTGGTTGATGCGATCGCCGGACTTTCCAAAGCTAAATTCCCCGCAAGGGGATTGAAACAATCAGGCAATGCTAGTTTAACTTCTTCAATCACTAGCCTTTCCAAAGCTAAATTCCCCGCAAGGGGATTGAAACGAATAAAGAGGGTTTGTTGTCTCATTCATGCGTGCTTTCCAATGCTTAATTCCCCGTAAGGGGATTGAAACTAATGCGTACTGCGCGATCGCTAACTTCATCAACTCAGCTTTCCAATGCTTAATTCCCCGCAAGGGGATTGAAACATCGCCTTGTAATCTGATTGCATCTTCTGAAGCTTTCCAAAGCAAAATTCCCCGCAAGGGGATTGAAACACGGTTTTCAGAACCTTTTTTCAGGGTGCAAGCCTTGCACCCCTACAGATGTTTATTTTAAACTTGTGGGTAACGCATTCCAAAACGGTTGTTGTGAACCCTCACGAGTTGTATTAGTTCCGGTATACAAATCCCCCTTGAGTTCCTGATAATAACTATCATCAAGGAAATTCACATTTAACCCCGCTACAACCAACCGTCTTTTAAAATCTTCCTGTGCATAATCTCGCCCATCAATTAACGCTCCCCGAGGATTGGGTGCCAACAATTCCCCATTGACAGAAACCACATTAATTAAATTAGGCCACCAAGCATACCCACTATATCCAAATAATACCGGAACTTCTACAATTTGATCCTCATCGAGATTCAATTCTCGCTTCAGTTTCTTTAACAACGGATCAATTTTTTCTCGCTGTAACTGTAGATTGTGCTGCACCAATAACCGATTATTCAAAGCCGCCCTGACAGTTGTTTGGGTACTCAAACCCCGATTAATAGCCGCTCCTTCATAGCCCTTTTCTGCCAATTCTTCAATCAGTTCAACCCCCGCTTTTGGGCTAACAATTAACAACAACGGTTCACCCGTTTGACTGGGAATAAAATTAATAATTTCACTCACATGACGAACCATCAACCAAGACGTATCAATCTCAATCGGTGGCCCTTGAACTTGCTGCGCTTTCAGGAATTGTACCACATTGGGATGTAACGTTTCTTCTTCGGCTTTCCCATAATAAATCCGCCCCATCGGATAGTTTGAAAGGGGAGGAGTCACTTCTAAATTACTATACCAATCTAACCCTTGATTCACCACATCCAGCGAACGAGGTTCACCCACTTCAAATGAGCCAAAATTACGAGTCATTAACGATTGAGCATAATCATCACTTTCCCCGGAACGATTGCCTTGTAACGCCACTGGATAGCTTTTTAACGTATTTTCATGGGGAAACTGTACATAACCAATTTCAGTTGTATCTTGCATCCACGCTGTCTCACCTTGAGTCACTTTTGTGGTCGCGCCACTGGGTTCAACCACTTGTTTCACCTGTGTGATAAACTCTCGATTAGCACCGCGATCGCTAACATGAACTTCAGACACCGCAGCAGTATTAGGCGACATCATCCAAGGTGCAACCCCAATTTGAATACTATCAGAAGCAATCTCTTGATTTTCTCGACGAGCAACTGCTGTTAACCGCACTAAACCCGTCCAATTTTGATCGGCAAATTGTTTTGCTTCTACCCCTAAAATAATATCTTGATTATAGGTTAAAGCCTTTTCGCCAGTTAAATCTACCGGAACCCAACCCCCGGCTGTTTTTTGAAAGATATTGACAAACGGTTTAGCCTGGGTATCGGTACTAATAAAAATCTCTGATCCTTGGTATTCTGGAGAAACTTTAAAGTGAACTTCAGCTAAATCCTCACTGTCATATTTCCCATTCACAATCTGATCTTTCCAATCGGGAAAACCATCGCGATCGTCATCATCATTATTAAACAACATTAGCGGCCCGGTTGACAATGACCACTGAGTTGGGCGCACTTCATCTGATTCTGAAATCATCCCATCTCGGTTGGTGTCGGCGTACATTTCAAACCCTGGAAATTGAGGAACATCCACCGAATATTGAGAGTCTTTTTGAGGCGTGGGTTGATCTTTGATTTCTGATTGAACAATCGCCCGTTCATAAGTTGCGATCGCTAAATAGCCTTGATATTCTACAATCTTTTCAATGGCTTGTTGAGTCAGAAAAGTCTCAGAAGGAATTTGTCGCAGCGTATCAATTGCTTGTACCCAGAAATTTTGGGCGGTTTCCCAGTCGGGAGGGGTTTCTTTTCCGGTGGCTACCGCAAGTGAAGCCAGTTGAGTCACTTGTTCCCAAAGTTTGGCGGCTTCTTCTTCGCGTTGAATACGGATTTCTGTTTGACGTAATGCCCGCAGTCGAGTTTGATATTGTTGGAGTTGAAGTTCATACTGCCAAGCTTCTAAACTGGAAATATCGGGAGAACCCGAAACTTTTTCTAAGTTGGCTTTGAGTTGCTCGCGCAGTCGATATAAATCTTCTAATGATTGTGGGGTTGGGAGTTCAGTCGATGTAATGTTAGACTCTGGAGAGACAACTTCTGAGGGTTCGTCGTAGAGGCTAGACTCATCAATTCTGTATTCAATCTCAGGAGTATTAGGAGACGATTGAGCCAATACCAATTGAGGCGTTGGAACCAAGATAATTCCGACTACAACTCCAACTGTATTGATCAATGCTACCGCAACGTATCGCATCCAACTCATATCGTATCCTCAAACGTTGAGATTGATTGTACAAAAAGATAATACCGCGATTGAGTAAGATTGAATAGAGGAGACGGAGAATTTCACTTGTTCGCTGCAACCGCCAAATTTTAATCGTATTATCACTTCCCCCACTGACTAACAGTTTACCGTTATTGGCGATCGCAATCGTGTTAAAATCTTTATTGTGAGCCATCAAAGTTTCTAAAATCCGACCTGTTTTGACCTCCCATAATTTTAGGGTACTATCATAGCTGCTACTGATCAAAGTCTTACCGTCGAATGCGATCGCCAGTTCAGAAATTGACCCCAAATGTCCAGTGAGAGTTTGAGGACGTTTGTACTGATGAGGTGTCAGAATAAAATTGTTTGATTGTACAGAGAGATTGTTTGCCTTAGTGTTCATCAACCGCCAAGTCGGTTTTACCAAAACTTCCTTGACCGAGTAATTTTAGAAGACAATAGTTTTCAAAAAAAAGCAGAAAAATATTAAATTATTCTTGTTATTTCTGCTTTTCCCTGCCGATAAAATTACACGTGAACAAATCTAGATTCAGTGAAATCGATGTTAGAAAACTGAGAACAACTGACGAAAGCTTTAATTGGCGATCGCTCGCAGTAAAACATCAGTTAAACTCATTTCTTCCATATCTTCAAACGTCACGGTATTACAAATATCATATTTCGCTCCTGCCATTTGTAATTCTCGATCTAAAACCTTAAAAAACTGAGTCACCCCCGTATCATCTCCAACTTGAATTAATTCAATCCCCAATTCCTCATCTTGATTGAGTTGATTAGCCGCATTAATTGCAATTTGTTTAACGGCTTCCGCCCCTTCTATTTCTCCTCCCGTGACAATCAGAATCATTTCTCCATTCGGCTTAGAAATCTCCATCGCCCGTCGTTCAAAATAATTATCAGTCGCATCTTTCAAAACAGCGGCTAAATTCGCACGTCCAATCGGTTCATGATGTTTAAAAATCTGAGCAACTCGTTGGGAAGTCACCTGATCGTATCGTTTAAATTGGTCAGAAAATAAATAAACCGTAATTCCATCCGGGTCAAAATGTTCACAGAGAGTTGCTAATGCTAGAGTAGACTCTTGGATCATTTCCCAACGACGTTTTTGTTCAAAACGATCAAAAATCGACATACTCTGACTCTGATCAATGATCAAAGTATAGTCACGTTGCTGTAAAACCGATCCCCCTTCCAACAAAACATCCATGCGTTGATTCTCCAAGTAAAGAATATAATTTGACCCTTGACGCGATTAGGAATCGATACTCCAACCTAAATAGTTAGGCAATCGTGAGATATATCAGTTATAATGAAATAGGCTTTGATACTCTGGAAAAGATAACCTCAGTCGGCTTACATAGGCTCTAAATTAGATGTATGGCTTTCCATACGAGAGTGTAAAGGTATACAAATTAACCTAGAAATATCCCTCGACTGTTTAACTTTTTGTTACGTTTATAGCATTCTCCGTAAAAACGAGAAATGCTACAGTTCAATTAACCGACTCAGTTGTAGTGTAAGTCACATTCAACTGAGGAAACAATTCACAGGGTATCCAAGTCTGTCGTTGGTATAACTGCGATAGCGGATGCTTTTCATGAAAACTAGCCCTCCCAAACAAAAAGGGACTCAAACTTTCCAAAGCGAGAAGCGCCCCCGTCCATTGATTTTAGCATTGATGTTGACTGGGGTCTTGGCAATGGAAGCCTACCCAGCTTTTCTCAAAACAGCAGTTGAGAGTGCTGGTTTACTCGTTTCTCCTTCCTCTGTATCAGTGGCTAGCACAAGTCACTTAGTTTATTCTCAATCTGACTCATCTGTTCGTGAACAACCGATCAATCAGATTGATCCCAAAACTGATCTTAAAGCTGATCTGATTAGTAAAACCAAAAGTTCAGTTTGTCAATCGGCCGAAGCTTGTAATTATCCCCAAAAACCATCAATTTATAAAGTCTTACCGAGTCCAATATTTGGAACTCACGTCCACAAACCGACAACCAAAACTCCTGTTGAACTTCAGGTCAAGCTGGTCAACTATGATCTTCATAGCCAAGCCCAACCTCCTGATCAAATTAACTCATTACCTCAAGCGGTTGCGGAAGCCGTGCGCCAAGATGTATCAAAACAGACGGGAGTTTCTCCAGAAAAATTAACAATTACCGATGTTGAGCGTCAAACCTGGCCAAATTCTTGTTTAGGACTGGCTGAATCGGAGGAATTTTGTGGTCAAATGTTAGTGGAAGGATGGCGAGTTGCTCTTTCCAATGGTCGTCAAACTTGGGTTTATCGAACCGACTTAAAAGGACAAGTCCTTCGTCTAGAAGGGAATCAAACGTTTTCTAACTTACCCCTTTCAGTCGCCAATGCTCTGTTTAAAGATGCAGCGAACCGCTCCAGTTTACCTCATTCTGCCTTACGAATCGTCGAAGCCCAATCTCAAATGTGGCCGGATGGGTGTTTAGGACTGGGTGAACCTGGAAATTTGTGTACACTCGCGTTAGTACCCGGATGGCAAGTTAAAATCGCCAGTGGACGAGAACGTTGGGTTTATCGTACAAACGAATCGGGTTCCTTGATTCGATTAGATCAAAAAGCGAGTCAATTTAAAAATTCAGCGAGTTTGAGACTCCTGAATATTACCGATAGTCAGCTTCTTTCTCCACGAACCCAAAATTGGGTTTGGCAAGCGATTGCTTTTTGTGGGATTACAGATACCACCTATGAAACTTTATTTGGTAAAACCTGTAATGATCGACTCCCACAAAACTCAAAATTATTTTAAATAATCTTGAGTTGGGGTCGTCTGAAACGAATAAGATTGAACATGATTTTATGGCAGATTTAAGTGGAACTTGGCTCGGAACCTATTGGCAAGAAGGAGTACCAACTCGCTTTGAGGCTACATTTGTTCAAAGTGGAAATACTCTCAGTGGTAGTATTTTAGATGATAGTGATTTAGGAGAAGCGCGTTTGAGTGGTACGGTAACCGGACGAAATGTCAGTTTTACCAAACGCTACTTAATGACATCTTCTAAATCAATCAGCTATGTTGGTACCATCTCAGAAGAAGAAAACTATATCCAAGGACAGTGGGATATTGATACCCGTTTCTCGGGTCCTTGGGAAGCCCATCGCAGTGGAGACAACCTGGTTGCTGAACTCAAAACGCTCAAAAGCGAACCCGTTCCCGAGGCTGTGAGTTTAGGATAATCATTAATCTTGAGGAGGATTCTACTCTAATTATTCGTCCTGAACACTCTATTTTCAACAACGATTTCCGAAAAAAATAGTTTAACCCTTTGACATCAACCTCTCTCTGGCACTACTCTCTGAATGGAAATTTAATGAGCAGAGTCGAACTATGGGAATTGAGTTGCTTGAAAATGGGTTATCTGTTCTCGTCTCCCTGACCAAACTAATACTAGAAGCCATTTCAGTTTTATGTATTATTATTGGTTTGGGATCAACGGTAAAGTTAGTGATTCGTCAGCCTTCGGTATTGCGAGATTTACCTTTTTTTAAATTGCGATTGTGTTTAGGTTCTTGGCTAGCCCTCGCCTTAGAATTTCAGTTAGGAGCCGATATTTTAGCAACTACCGTTTCCCCTTCATTACAATCCTTAGCGAAGTTAGGTGCGATCGCCATAATTCGTACCTTTCTGAACTACTTTCTCAGCAAAGAACTCGAAACTGAGCGAGAACTTCAAGATAAAAATATAACCCGATAACTCCATTTTATCAGGTTAAATTAGAGGCTTGAACGATTAATAACCGGCCGCTTTTATATATTGTAAAATTCCCTGAGCGATCGCTTGAGCCATCCGACTGCGTTGGGCGGGATCGGCTAAAACACTGGCATCATAACTATTGGTGAGAAAACCCACTTCTACCAACGCTGAAGGCATAGAAGTATTTCGCAACACATAAAACCGTGCCTGTTTTACCCCTCGGTTGGTCATATTAAAATTCGCCAAAATACTATTTTGAATGTATCCCGCTAAAGAATAACCCGATTGATAATAAAACGTTTCAATGCCAGTTGCACCTGCCCGATAAGCCGCATTCGCGTGAATACTCACAAACAAAGTCGCCCCCAAACGGTTCGCCATCTGAACCCGAGGTTCCAGTTCAACTGTACGATCATCAAGACGAGTCATCACCGCACTCACCCCATTTTGCTCTAAAATTTGTGCCACCTGCTGAGAAATGGGCATAACAATATCTTTCTCTCGCAACCCGCCTACACCCACAGCACCCGGATCACTACCCCCATGTCCGGGGTCAATCATGACCACAACCCGTCCTTGAGGAGTTCGAGGGAGAGTGGGCTGACCCGAACCAATTGGTCGAGGCGGAAACGGTAGGGGACGACGAGAGGGGGGAGATTGACGACGAGGCGGTAAAAGCGGTCTAGGACTACTTCTCGAAGGTGTTCTAGTGTTTGTAGGCGGTTGAGGCGAGGGTTGAGAAGGCGGAGGAACAGGCGGAACAGAAGCCAAATTCATCCCCATCGGGAAAATAAGCTGTTCGGCACTATTTTGGCTTGGTTGTCCAATTTTCACCCGAGTGGCAGGTTCCACCAAAAGAGTAAAGGTTTCGGGGTCTTCTTGACGAATGCGGGTAGACAGAATCGGGCCACCGATTTCTCGTTGAGGAAGTTGAATATTTTCCGGGAGTTTAGCCGAGAAAAAGGTAATCCCATAGGCACCGGTTTCTCGATCCCAACCGTGAGTGTAGTTAAGCGGTTGGTCGGCTTTGACGACAAAATAAGTCTGATCTTGTAGCTCAACCGATTCAATCGTCGCTAAACCTGTCGAAACTTGAATCGCTGGAGGTGTACTGCCTTGGGGCCAAATCGCCACCCCTCCGGCGGAAGGTCGAGCGTCCCAATTTTGACGAGTATTAGGGGTACTCATTGTCACCCGCACCACAGGCGGCGAGTTCGATAATTGCGTGACTTGGGTAACACTGACCCCATCTTTACTCACCCGTTGACGAAAGGTACTCGACTGCGAGGTTAAAGTCGCTCCCAAGACATCAACCGTCATCCAGGTGCCATCTTGACTGCGCTTAAATTCGATCTGGGGCATTTGACCGCCAGTATGCAGTACAATTCCATCATCGCGCACTTCTACGTCATCTACAGATGTTTGGCTAGTGGTGGGTCTAGGTTGAACCGCAGTTTGTGTCGAAGGAGAGGGAGTCGGATAATTTTGGCGGTTAACGTTGACCGAACGACTGGCTGTTGGGGTGCTTGCGGAGGTTGAGCCACCAATGGGTTGCGGAGAAGGAAGCTGTACCGTCCACTCCGTCGGAGAAATTCCCCGAAACTGAACCCTTTGGGGATCGAGGGTGTATCCATCAGCGAGTTCAACAACAATACGAGCGGTTTGAGCATCGAACTGGCCCAACCGAATTTCTCGAATGGCTCCCCCAAATGACTGTTTGCGAGTGACACTTCCCAGTGTTGTTCCGGGTAAATCAATCACTAAACGAGTCGGGTTGGAGAGTAGAGAAGCACTGGGTTGTACTCCTCCTTGAGTTGTAAAGGAGAGTCGATTCTGCGAAGTCTCATATCGCCAGTATTGCAGTTGAGCAGCTTCAGCCGGAGAGACGAATAAAAATAGACTGACTAAACTGGGGAAGATCCAGCGCAGCAATAGTGTTTTTCCCATGCCTAACACAGTGAGGAAGTCGAACGAACCTTAAGAAGTCGATACTTAGCCATAAGCTCAAGAATCATATCACAGATTATGCCTTCTGACAGCGGGACTGCATAACGGATAACCTGAGTTGGAAATAAATCTGTATCAATTGAATCTCCACAACGATCTCTCAAAATTGTATTCTAGAGAATGAACTTGCTAGAATAACACAAGTTCCTAAAGACAGAGATATCGACAAAATGGATATCGCTATCGAGTCGTCATTGCTTCACTGTTCAATCAATGATTTGTTATTCCCATACGGCTTGTTATTGGGCAAATCAGCAAAGTTGAACAAAATTTTTGATTTTCTAGGGATCGTCGGGTTGATTGCAGAAGGAGGTTAAGTTGAGTCTCAATTCTAAGCTGAGATTAACAAATCAATTGGAGTTTTGTGCTCAGACCAAATCACAGCTATCTCCAACCGAGGAGATGTTTTATTATTTTGCTTATGGTTCTTGTATGTGTCCAGTAGACTTACAGCGAACCATGGGAGAATTAACCTATCAATATGTGATGGGGCCTGCGATTCTTCAAGGGTATCGACTCGGCTTTTATCGGCGATCGCAACGTCGAAATTGTGGGGTGCTTGATATCGTAAAAGACCCTAATTCTGCGGTGGAAGGGGTTCTTTATCAGCTTCCTCAACGGATGAGTGATTTACTCGATGAACGCGAAGAAGTTCGTTTTGATACTCATCAAGGGATTCATATCGGTGGCTATCAACCTGAACGGATTGAAGTTTTTTATTTGAATCAATTATACACGAATGTTCGCACCTATACTGTAATTAATAAGTTACCGGAAGAACTCGCTCCCAATGATTGGTATTTTAACGTCGTTTTACGGGGTGCGGTGACTTGTGGACTCACTCAAGAATATTGCTGGAAATTGTTTGAACATATGCACAAACTTCAACAAAAACAAATTCAAATTTCATCTCCTTTATTACGTTCGGCGTAAATTAGTAACTGGAAAAATTGTAGAGACGTTGTATCTAGCATCTCTACACCAATATTAACACCAATTATAGAGAGATTAAGTACAACGAGAATCTGGCTCTTGCATAAATAACTTTTTTCAAGTATGATCATCAGCTTGGCTATCACTAAAATCAAGAGTTGAGATTAAGTTGACATGAGGCTTTAAGGAGGGAATGATAGACAACTCTATCACTTTTATAGATTTATTTGCTGGTATTGGTGGTTTTCGTATTGCTCTAGAAAAAGCTGGCTATCGCTGCATTTATTCTTGTGAAATTAACCCAGCTTGTCAAAAGGTTTATGATCAAAATTTTGGAGAGATTCCGGAAAACGATATCTCTAAAATAGAAATTAATAAGATCCCTAATCACGATATTTTAACCGCAGGCTTTCCTTGTCAACCCTTTAGTATTTGTGGGAAAAGAAGTGGGTTTAAAGATACAAGAGGAACACTTTTTTTTCATTTATGTAAAATAATAGAAGCTAAAAAACCTCAAGTTATTTTTTTGGAAAATGTCAAGCATTTACTCCATCATGATCAGGGTAAAACTCTAGATACTATTTTGTATTCATTAGAAGATCTAGGGTATTTAGTAGACTATAAGATTTTGAATGCTAAAGATTTTGGAGTTCCTCAAAATCGAGAACGGATTGTTATTTTTGGCACACTCAGTAAAAAATTTAACTTTAATTTAGTTAGAACTAAATCACCTTTCCCATCATTACTTAGTTTTTTGGATAAAAAGGGAGACTTTGAATATTTGACTCCTAATGAATACACTTTAATTGATCATCCTAAATGTCAAGATTCTGGATTATTATTTGTAGGTTATCGTAATAAAAATATCTGGAAAAAAGGAGTTAGACCTAATACAGAACATCTTTCTAGAGTTCATCGACAACCCAATCGAATTTATTCTGTTGAGGGTGTTCATCCTACCTTACCTTCTCAGGAAACATCAGGAAGATTTTTTATTTACTTACCACAAGAAAATGCGGTTCGTAAATTAACGATTACTGAGTGTTATAAGATTATGGGATTTCCCTCTGATTTTAAAATTCACCCGAGTCTAGCAGAATGTTATAAACAAATTGGTAATTCTGTTTGTATTCCTATGGTTTATGAACTGGCAGTTCAACTCAAAAAACAAAATTTAATCAACAATAGTCATGATGATATTAGTTCCAAAAATACTTTTAACAATTCATCTCAAACTATTCAAAGGGAGTGATACCGCTTCCGATCAAACATCTCAGAGTGCAGGAGATCTAGAAATTTTAGATAAAAATCAAAACTTAATTGAAGCAATAGAAATTAAGCATGGTAAAGAAATTGATTTACAAATGATTCGTATTGCCAAGGATAAAATCATTAAATTTAATCCAAGAAGATATTATATATTTTCTTCTGCCGATCCTGAAGTGAAAACATCTGAAATCAGTCTCATTGAGAATGAAATGGCTAAAATTATAAAAGAACACGGATGTTTTGTAATCACCAATGGAATTCTTCCGACTTTAAAATCTTACTTGCGATTAATTAACTCTATCGAAGATTTTGTCATGAATTACTCGACCTTAATTGAATTAGATCCAGAACTTCAAGCGATTCATAAGGTCAAATGGAATGAAATTTTGTCTTCTTTAGATAACTAAAAACACACAATTTCACCCCAAATACTGTTCACTGATTTAAGACGCTTCTTTTTGTTCTTTGTACAGAGACTTAAATTGTTTTTGTTGTTGTTTGTGATCGACAATGGGTTCGGGATAGTCGCAAGCTTCTCGATCTTGTGATGAGATTTTTCCGCTGACTAAATCTTCTGTTTCTAAACTACTTAATTCCGGCAACCATTGACGAATATATTCCCCTTCAGGATCATATTTTTGGGTTTGAGTTGTGGGGTTAAAAATTCTCAAGGGTTTGGGGTCCATGCCACTGGATGCACTCCATTGCCATCCCCCATTATTAGCCGATAAATCCCCATCAATCAATTTTTGCATAAAATATTTCTCGCCCCATTGCCAATTAATCATTAAATCTTTGGTGAGGAAATTAGCAACAATCATCCGACAACGGTTGTGCATCCATCCACTTTCATTGAGTTGTCGCATCGCTGCATCAACAATCGGATATCCGGTTTTTCCTTCACACCACGCTTGGAAATGTTCTTGATTTTCACTCCAAGGAAAGTCTTTAAAATGATCCCGATAAGGGCCATTTGCTAGTTCTGGAAAGTGATACATTGCTTGTTGATAAAATTCTCGCCAAGCGAGTTCCTGTTGCCATACTTTAATATGATTTCTCGCTTCATCACTGCGAGTATTTTCCATCGCTTCCAGGGTTTTTGCCCAAACAGTACGAATCCCAATTACTCCAAATTTCAACGCTGCACTCAGTTGAGACGTGCCATCATTCGCCGGAAAATTGCGTTGTTCGTCGTATTCAAATAAAGCGCGATCACAAAACTCCTCTAAACGATTTTGAGCCGCTTCTTCTCCGGGTTCTAAAACTAACTCATTCTCCCAAACAAAGCCTAAATCTTTGGGAGTTGGTAAATCAATTATACCATTTTTTCGAGCCGTTTTCAATTGTTCTTCGTTCAGTCCAGTTGGATTTTGAGAAAAAGTATGAATTGGTTTTTGCTTCTTTCTTTTGCTCCAATTATTCCAATAGGGCGTGTAAACCTTATAAGGTTCATTTGCAGATTTTGTCCGAATTTCATCCGGTGTATGAAGTAACTGATCCCAAACCGTTTCAACTCCAATATTGACTGATTTTAAGGCTTCAGAAACCTGTTGATCGCGTTCTTTTGCATAGGGTTCGACATCCAAATTCCAATAGACTGCTTTTGCCTCTAATGCTTTGGCAAGTTTGGGTATGGCTTGACTAGGTTTATCCTGTAAAATCAACAGTTGACTGCCAAGTTTTTGATACTGTTGTTGCAGCTTTTCTAAACAGCCTATCATATAAGTGACTCTAGCCGGAGCAACATCATCTTTCTCTAGAATATTCGGATCAAGACAAAAAATACCCACGAGTTGAGAACTTTTTTCTCGGGCTGATGCTAATCCTTTGTGATCAGAAATTCGCAAGTCACGACGATGCCAAAATAAAATTAAATCAGACATAAAAAATCAAACAGGAGACAGTTAACAAGTTTAGCTGAATTTAAACAATTAGTTTTTGAGAAAGGGTTTAGCCAATAATAAACTAGAAATCGATTTCGAGTCTACAGGCTCACCGTCTAGGATAGCTTGTTCTAACTCTTGCGGAGTCATTAATACCACCTCAATATCTTCATCCTCATCCTGTGCGGGTGGTTTTTCAAGTTTTTCTAAATCTTCGGCGAGAAATGAATAGATAATTTCATCAGAATAACCGGGTGCGAGAATAAATTGTCCGAGTTTACGCCATTTGTGGGCGCGATAACCTGTTTCTTCTTCAATTTCGCGCTTAACAGTGTCTGCGGGATTTTCATTATTATCAATCGTTCCGGCAGGAAATTCTAGAGTGCGTCCCTGTATTGCAAAACGATATTGTCTAACTAGCACTAATTTTCCGTCTGAAGTCACGGGAATAATCAAGGCGCCACCCGGATGACGAATACATTCCCATTCTCCAACAGCGCCGTTGGGAATGCGAAGACGGTTGACTTCGTAGCTAAAGCGACGTCCCTGATAAAAAAGACGGTGTTGGAGAATTTCGGGTGGTTCAGATCCAAGTGTCATAGGATTGAAGATTAAAAATTTTAGATTAAACAGTTGGTCATCTCTAGAATATCCTACACGATTTGGAGAATTCACGATTTTTAGTTCTTCGCAAAATTTAATCTCTTGAAATTGTGTACGGGTTAGATTTCAAACGATAGAATGAATTTTTAGAGAACAATGAGCTGGAATCAATGATGCAATATTTGAATAAGTCTGCTTTGAATTGGTGTCAATCTTCTGGGGTTGTTGCTTTGCTTTTGGGTGTATTTTCCACTCTTGTTACTGCTTTTCCTTTGAACGCCGCAGATGAAATTAATTTTGTGTTTGCTACGGCTCGGGTATCGGTTCCCATTCGTTCTTTAGAAAACTTTGCTCGAACAGGAGAAATTGATCGTCATCTCAGAACTTATTTTAATTTAGCCAGGGCAACACCCGCAGAAAAAGCTAAATTTCAGGAAACTCTAAGTCGGCGAATAGATGTCAATACGATTCAACTCTCTCGCATTTTAAACACAGCCATTGGTGCAGATATTCTCTCAATTCTTGGGCTGTATATTACCGTTAAAACTGGAGAAGATGAGCAATCGGCTTTAAAGACAGCCCTAATTGAATCTGCATCGGATTCTCAAGGATTAACCGTATTAAATTTTCTCGATCATCTCCCCAGTAACCTACAGATTAATCTGGATCAAATTCTTAGGTTAAGAAATACAATTCAAGTCGTTATTAATGCAACTCGTGTTCTCAATGAAGAAGTGGCGAATTTATCGAGGGAAGCGACGCTTTTAGATCAAACGGATTTTTCATCTTTAGCCGATCTCCGTCAGCCCGGAACTTACGGTGTCGAGGAACCTCAACGGTTATTCCTGTATGATGCTCAACGCAACCGCAGATTTTATGTCGATCTTTATCAACCGCAAATCTGGCGAACAGGCAAAACTCCTGTTGTGATTATCTCTCATGGTTTGGCTTCAAGGCCTGAAGATTTTGCCAGACGGGCTAGACATTTGACCTCTTACGGCTATGTGGTTGCGCTTCCTCAACATCCGGGTAGCGATCTCCGTCACGTGGAAGACTTGTTAGCTGGTCGAACTCAGGAAGTTTTTGAGGTGCAAGAATTTATTAATCGCCCTCAAGATATTAGCTTTGTTTTAGATGAGTTGGAACGACGAAATGAAAAGTATTTTGAATCCCGACTTCAACTAGATCGGGTGGGAGTGTATGGTCATTCTTTTGGGGGATATACAGCCTTAGCAGTGGGGGGTGCAGAAATTGATTTAGAAAATTTACAGCAGGAATGTGAGGAAGAATTTAGCTACTTAAATACATCTTTACTGTTGCAATGTCGCGCTCTTTCTTTACCCAATTTACCCACTCAATTTCGTGATCCGAGAGTTCAAGCGGTGATTGGTGCTAATCCGGTTAATCGAAGTATTTTTGGTCAAAACGGTTTAGTGGCTGTCGATATTCCGGTTTTGTTGGGGGCGGGTCTTTATGATCCGGCAACTCCAGCGATTTTTGAACAGGCGGGTTCTTTTATTTGGTTACAATCTCCGCAGAAGTATTTGATGATTATTGAAGGACAGGCCCACGTTGATTTTTCTCAACTCGATGCTGGAATAACAGACGCGATTAATTCCGTTGAACAGTTGATTCTTCCAAGTCCCGAGTTAATTGATAGTTATGCCAATGGTGCAGTTGTTGCTTTTTTTGAGATTTATATTGCCAATAATCAAGAGCTAATCCCTTATCTATCTTCGGCTTACTTTGACTATATTAGTCAAGGACAGTTATTCAAAGGTTTTTTGATTGACGGCTCGGGGGCGGAACCCTTAAAACAAAAGTTGCTCCCTTTCAAACAAGAATTCCTCAGACAGAGATCTACTCCGGACTGATCCAATGGCCAAAATTACTCGGCATCTGTTCCCATTCAGAGCCTTTTTCTAAACCGAGAGACAGATTTTGTAAATTAGTGTAAAATACTATGAAGTTATCAAAATCCCTTGCTACTCTACAATAGAGGCATATTTCAAAGCGTCTTTAGCTCGGGTTAATCATTCCTATCAGGACAACTAATGTAACATTACTTAATATTGCCGCTATAATGATTCGTGTGAGCAAGCGAGCAAAGGAATGGTACAAGCTTTGTTTGGAAGCACTCCTTTTCAGACCCAAGGTGGCGATCGCATCGTCAGCAAAGCTGTTGGTGCAGCAATCGCAGCACTATTCAAGCGTTCTGAAAAAGTTGAGGCAAACGTCCGTGCTGAACCCGTAGCCAAGCTGTTACAGGGCAGTGTAGATGGCTTTGACTTCATCGGCCAAGGAATGCTGATGTATAACGGGCTTCGTATTGCGGTGATGGAACTCTACCTAGAAGCAGTATCGATTGATTTCGGTGCAATCTTCGCAGGTCAAGTGAAGTTACGGCAACCCACGCAAGCCACGATGCGAGTCGTCTTAACAGAGGAGGATTTAACGTCTTCGTTCAATACTCCTTTTATTATCGATAAGCTACAACGACTGCAATATCAAGGACAACCGTTAAAGTTTAGCGATACCGAGATGCGGATTACGCCCGAGAAAAAGCTGCATCTGCAATCTCAGGTACGAGTTGGTGATTCTAATCAGCCCATTTCGCTTAACTTTACGAGCCAAGTTGACATTGAGGAACGTCGTAAGATTCAGTTTACCGATGTCTCCTACGAAGGGGACTCTGAAGCAGTAAGTCTCGGTAAAGCATTGATTGATCATGTTAACAACTTGCTGGACTTAGACAAATTCGCGCTCGATGGCACACTTTTGCGGATAGACCGATTGCGAATCCAGAATGAATCTTTGATCTTTTATGGAGCAGCTCAAATTAACCGATTTCCGCAAATGAAGAAACGTTAGTTCAGGATTTTAACGGAATTGAAATTTATCGCTGCTACTCGGTTTCCTCGTTCAAGTGTAATTTTTTGCGGGTTATACTCGGCAGTACACATAATCCTCCTGCTATTGCCAAAGCGAGGAATATCGAGAAGCGATCACTTCCTTCTATTGCCTGTTTTCCGCTAACGCCTAACCAAGTGTAAGTCAAAGTACCGGGAATAATTCCCAAGAAAGTGCCGATTGTATAGGATTTTAACTCAATGGCGGTGAGTCCAAACAAAAAGTTGGATAAGTTAAAAGGAAAAATCGGGGCCAACCGCACAAATAACACAAACTTCAATGGGTTTTGAGCCGTAGCTCGATTAAATTTTCTGAATATTCGCTGGCGACCAAAGATTTTTTGCGACCAATTTCGCAGTAAATATCGAGAGACTCCAAAGGCTGCGATCGCTCCAATTGTAGCAGCAATCACTGACCAAACTGTTCCCCAAACTAAACCTAAAAAGATTCCTCCTGCCATAGTTAACGGAATTACTGGAATACCGATAACAGTTAGGAGGATGTAGAGTAGAATATATGCAAAAATCGCCCAATTTCCCCATTGTTTAATCGAATTCGTCAGCAAAACCGGATCGAGATGATCGAGTTTCCAAGGACTGAAATAAACCACCCAGAGAAGGCTAACCAGACCCAGAGTTAACCAAAAACGCCGACTTTTGAGTAACTTTTTGGGGAAAATAGGCATTATTTTTTAGCCTTGTTCTTCTGCTATTTTTTCATTTAATGCTTTACGAGCAATTTTTGTAACATAAACGGTCACGGCAACAGTAGCCACTAAACCCACACCATAAAGAATCCATTCTCCTGTGGTTTTTGAGCGTTCTTCTAAGGCTAAAGTTGCTAATTCTCCTGCGAGAGAACCGATATAAACATACATAATTGTTCCCGGAATCATACCAATCCAAGACGCAACGACATAATCCCGGAGAGAAACTTTAGTTAATCCAAACGAATAATTGAGTAAGTTAAAAGGGAAAATGGGAGACAGTCGAGTTAACCCCACAATTTTCCAACCTTCTCGGGCTACAGCTTCATCAATCGCCTTAAATTTCTGGTTTCCCGCGATTTTTTTAGCCACCCAACCTCGGGCTAAATATCGACCGACTAAAAAGGCACAAGTTGCCCCAGCGACAGAACCGATTGAAACATAAATTGAACCCGTAAAAATACCAAAGATTGCACCGGCTCCCAAAGTTAAAATTGAACCCGGAAGAAATAACACCGTTGCCAGAATATACACCACAATAAATGCGACTGGCCCCCAATACCCAAGATTAGCAATCCAGTCTAAAGTCTCTCGCAGATAATCTTGGATAGAGGAGAAAGAATCAGAGAGATTAAACAATTTTCCGGCTAAAATAATCAACATTGTGACTCCAATACCTAACAGTATTAATTTTAAAGGTTTGGAGATTTTTTTTCGTGAGGTTAGAGATTTTTCTGAAGAATTCATCTGAAAGATTTTGACTCCGCAATTTTATATTCAGTCATCGGAAATTAAGGCACCACCACAGCTTGAACCGCATCCAGCCGTACACCCATAACAAAAGGGTGCGGTTTGGATTTCTCGAATCACATCTAAGTTCTCAAACTCCAGTAATTTTTTGATGGTTAAAAGTTCACCTGTTGAGGTCTGAGCCGGAATATTTTCCATTTGATTGAAGTCACAATCATAAATATTTCCGAGATAATCAATCGAGAGTTGATCGCGACACATTAAATGTTCAGTTGTCTGGGAGTTATAGTTGTCTTCGAGAAATTGTAGGTAAGGTTGATGAATATTTTTATTTTTTAGATAAAACTTAGTGCGGCCAATGGGTAAGTTAGTAATCGTAAAAAGTTGATTAAAATCAAGATCAAAGTGTTGTTTAAGATAGTGTTTATAGGCGGGGTCAAGCTGTTGTTGTTCTGGAGGCAAAGAAAAAGATTGAGGCTGAGGCAAAGGAGGATTATACACTAAATCTAATACCAAATTTTGTTGCCTACCATACCCAAGCTGATTCAGCCTTTGAATAGCGGCAATGGAATCTTGATAAACACCTTTACCTCTCATTTTGTCAACGTTATCTTCCAAATAACAAGGCAAAGATGCTATAATTCTGACCTGATGTCGAGCGCAATACTCTGGAATCTCTTGAAATCCATCAACAAAATAAATCGTGAGATTGGAGCGCACAATCACTTCTTTTTCACATAAACGAGCAGCTTCTACAAGAGGTTTAAACCCATAATTCATCTCGGGTGCTCCTCCAGTCAAATCAACGGTTTGAATTTGGGGAAAACGATGAATGAGTTCGATCAATTGATCGCAGATTTCCGGAGAAAGTTCTTCGGTTCGTTTGGGGCTAGCTTCGACATGACAGTGGGTACAAGCCAAATTACATCGCTTACCCAAATTAATCTGTAACACAGAGATGGGCTGCTTAGTTAGAGGAGAACCTAATTTATGATCAAAGGGTGTCAAAGTTGTTTTCAGCATGATTTATCCCGGTTTGGAGTTAGAAGTTATGAATGATGGTAGCAGCAAACTTCCATCCGCTTCAATCTAAACGCTTTGATCTTGATTGCTTTTCAAGTCATGTTCGATCCGATTGGTGTTTCCCATTGCTATTGCTCTTGTTGATGTCCTGTTGCTGTTGTTTCTATTCTTATTCAAAGCCGAACGACTGAATTTATCCTGAGAAAAAGCTGAGTATTCGATAATATAGAGTGAGATCAGATGTCAAAATCTAAAAACAATAAATTATAACGAGCATGGATAGTCTTGAACTTTTTCAGTATTATGTTGCTTGTCATTGATTTTATATCTCTTTTTAATCTATGGCTTTTAAAATGATAGTAATTTTTTGTGATTAAGTGCCATTTGTTGTTGACTTTAAATATGCAAATTATCCATCCAGAATCAAAAGTGGTCATCATTTGGGAATCTCTAATTGTTTTAGTTACTCTCTACAATTATCTGGCGATTCCATTTCGGATTGCTTTTAAAACGAGTAGTGGTGGCATCTGGCTGATCTTAGATATTTTAAGTGACTCTATATTAATTACTGATATTTTTCTGCGGTTTCATATGGGATATATTGATCAGGGAGCATTTATTAATGATCAACAAAAAATTCAACAACATTACCGCGCTAACGATTTTAAAATTAATTTAATTGCCAGTTTTCCTGTTGATATTCTGATCAGAGTTTTGTTTCCTAGTCTTCCTGGCTATGTCATTGGTATTGCCAGACTTCTTCGACTTTTACGAGGTTTTCAATGTTTAGGAATCTTCAGACGATGGGAGAATAATGTTAATGTTAATCCGGTGGTAATTCGGATGATTAACTTAGTGATGATTATTTTTCTCATCGATCATTGGGTGGCTTGCGTATGGTTTTTTATTGGAGAAACAACAAAAATTTCCAATGAATCTTGGTTAACCAGTGCTTCTTTAGAAAATGCACGTACTACTACCCAATATATGAAATCACTCTATTGGTCAATTACCACTTTAACAACTGTCGGCTATGGAGATATTACCCCAACAAATGACTTGGAAATTGCCTTTACTTTGATTATTATGTTTTTAGGAGTGTCCATGTATGCGTTTATTATTGGTAACGTTGCTTCGTTAATTGCCAATTTAGATGCAAATCAAGGACGTTTTCGAGAAAAATTGGATCAAATTCAAGCCTATATGCGTGAACGTCGAATTCCTTCACCCTTACAACAGCAAGTTCGAGATTATTATCAATATATGTGGGAATATAGCCATGATGCTTCTATGGAATTGGACTTTTTAGATGAACTTCCCCACTCTATAAAAACTCGTATTTATCTTCATCTCCATCAAGAACTCTTAGAAAAAGTACCTTTATTTAAAGAAGCAGATAAAGGCTTTATCGAAGACTTAGTGATTAAATTAAGACCTCGGATCTTACCCCCAGAGGACTATATTATCCGAGAAGAACAGTTAGGCCATGAAATGTATTTTATCAAACGAGGAGAAGTGATTGCTTTTTCTGAAAAAACAGGTCGAGTTTATCGGACAATGACAGCCGGAATGTTTTTCGGTGAAATTGCGCTTTTATACTCTAGTCGGCGAACAGCTTCGGTGAAAACCCAAACCTACTGTGAACTTTTTGTGTTGTACAAAGATGATTTTGATCAAGTCTTAGAAAACTATCCTCGCTTTTGGGAAAAAGTAAAAGAAATTGCTGAACAACGCTTTCAAACCAAGTAACTCTTTTGAGTTTTGAGTTTTGAGTTTTGAGTTTTATTGTCGAGTTTTATTCGACTTGTTCGATAGGCGTTTGAGAAGGTTGACCTGTAAGATCAAATCGATTCATAAGATAGATCACTCCAGTCGCGACAATTGTTCCTAATACTAACCCAATAATCACTAAAAAAATAAAAGAACGACGAAGAACTTTAATCGTCTCTGGATGGGGTTCTTGATGTTGTACATCATCATCAATCGAGTCTGTATCTGGATGATGATTATTAAGTGTATTTAAAGCATCATCAGAACGATGACCATTCTCTGAATCGGGATTTGAATTGGAAAATAAATTCATTGTAATTTCCTGTTTGGGATTGAGATCAAAAAAACAATCGATTAATGTAATTTTTTAATTAACCAATTGTTTTCAGTTTGAGAACGCTCTAAACTCTCCTCTGTGAGCTGTTAAGAGGCAGAAGATTGACTGGCTTGTTTTTGTTGAATTTGGGGAGACAGACGATTCATCGCTTGTTTCACAAAAGATTGCAATAACGAAAGCTGTTGGTTTTGCTGAAACACAGTTTTCAAGGTTTGATTGAGCGCGTTAAGATTGAGGGCAAACTGACCCGACTCCTGCTCATCTATCTCTAACGTTTGAAAATATTCCACTAAACTTAAACCCGCAATTCGAGTTAAATAGGCTGCACTCACGCCTTGAACCACGCCACCCGCGACAAAGGTCATTGTATTACTTTTTAACATCGAGGTTAAAGTTTGAGTGGTCAGTTCTACAAACCCTAATTTCAACATCTGACTTCCCACCGTTTTCGCCACTTCTTGGGCTTGGTCTAGAGAAAACTTTTGCTGATAAATTCCACCCAAATCAATCACTAACTGAGCATTAATTGCCGCAGTTGCTAATACATCCAACGCCGGAACCGGATTTGCAAAAGCTGTCGCGGCAGCGATCCATTGATATTGTTCAATGATCGGTAAAGCCTGTTCCCGTCTAACTTGATTTAAACCCGTTTTTACTTGGGCTTGTAAGGCTTTGGCTTGTCGATAAGTCGTCGCCCAAACTAAAGATTGTTGTTCTTGTTGTAAAATCTGACTGAGCCGTTGAGTTAGGGGTAGAATTTCCGGTTGTTGCGCTTCCATCCATTCTTTAACTGAACCATCGGCTTGATGTTGACGGACTTTCACGGGACTCGGAGAAGCGGCGATCGCCATCACATCTTCGGGTTCTAACAATCCCTGCATGGTTTCTCGCAGGCGTTGGAGGATAACGGGTTGTTCTTCCTGGGAATGTTGATCTTGCTTGTTCCAAACGAAGATCACCCGCTGACTTTGCAGTAAAAGTTGAGAAATGGTTTGATATTGGGGATCGGTGACATCCCCACTGATGAGAAAGAGGACAATATCACAATTTGTTAATCCATTTTGCTGTCCTTCGGGAATTTCCACCCAGGTTAACGGTTGGCTGTATTGAGGGATATCATAGTTAGATAAGACCTGCATTAACAGGGTTTTTCCCACCGATTTTCCCCCCATAACCCCAATCGATAAGGCTTGACGTTCGAGTTGAGAGGAGAGTTCGGTAAGCTGTTGTTGGAATTGAGCAATGTTGGCGGTAAAATCCTGTGGAGAGCGGCTTTGTTGAGCAATGGTAGTCAACTTTTCGATCATCGTTCCCGTTTGAGCGAGTGCTTGATCGACGCTTTGGCGATCCACAATTTTGGGAGTCAGGGCGGGGGTGGTTTGGGGAAACTGTCGCTGTAGCCACCAAAGCCCGGCTCCGATGGCCATTGTCCCCACTAATGCGGTTTCACCCAATTCAGCGGCCGAATGCGCCATACTGTTGACTAACCAGAGTAAAAAAGAGAGTCCGATTCCCCCAACTAGAATGGGGCGTTGTAATTTAGCCGTCATAATAAAAAATTGTGATAACTGATTGAAATAACGTTACATTCAAGCTTAGATCAAAACTGAAGCTATGCTTAATATTGTACCGGGATCAACGTCATACGCTGATAAGACTATGAGCTTAAATTTTCGATTTGCCATTGTTAGCGATCTCCATATTGCCCTTTCTCACACGATTTGGGATCATCCTACACGGTTTCATCTGGTTGAAGTCAGTATTCCGACGTTAGAACTTGTTCTTGAACATTTAGCCGAATGTGACTTAGACTTTTTGCTGTTACCGGGTGATTTAACCCAAGATGGGGAGATTGATAATCATGTTTGGTTGAGTAAACGTTTAGCTAAACTTCCCTTTCCGGTTTATGTGGTTCCGGGAAACCATGATGTACCGCTCTCGGTGGGAAATGACAAGGTAACAGGTTTGAGTGATTTTCCCCGGTATTATCATCAGTTTGGCTATGAAAACATTGATCAGTTGCACTATACCCATGAGATTTTACCGGGAGTGCGGTTGATCGGGTTAAATTCTAACATTTTTGATCAAACGGGAAGACAAATCGGTTATCTTGATCAACAGCAACTTGACTGGTTAAAAGCAGTGTTAGCAACGACTGAGGATGAGTTGGTGATGGTAATGTTACATCATAATGTGATTGAACATCTTCCGGGTCAAGCGACTAATCCTTTAGGTCGTCGGTATATGTTAAAAAATGCACCGCAATTGTTAGAAATACTGGATCAAGCTGGCGTAAAGCTTGTGTTTACGGGTCATTTGCACGTTCAAGATATTGCTCAATGGCAAAATATTTATGAGATTACAACAGGTTCTTTAGTGAGTTATCCTCACCCTTATCGGATTGTCAATTTCCGAACAGAATCGGATGGAAAACAGGTATTACAGATTGAGTCTCATCGTATCACTTCTGTTGCCGGCTGGCCGGATTTAACCGAACAGTCACGGGAGCGGATTGCCGATCACTCGTTTGCATTTATGACAAAATTGTTAACCAGTCCTCCTTTAAGTTTACCACAGGAACAAGCGGTTCAGTTGGCTCCTGATT
Organism: Lyngbya aestuarii BL J; assembly: GCF_000478195.2. Taxonomy (GTDB): domain Bacteria; phylum Cyanobacteriota; class Cyanobacteriia; order Cyanobacteriales; family Microcoleaceae; genus Capilliphycus; species Capilliphycus aestuarii. The sequence goes on from NZ_AUZM01000036.1 coordinate 43,549, forward strand.
TGCGTTATTTTTGGGCTGATGTTGCCGGAGGAGATGCGGAGTTACATTTTCCCACGTTACCGACTCCGGTTCGAGATTATTTTGAGGCATTTAGTAGTGAGTCTGCAATTGATAATCAGGCAACGTTATTGCTGAGTTAATTCTGTTTTAAACGAGACATTATGGGGCTGATAAAATTTAATTTTCGGCGAATTGTTTGATAATAATATTGTACCGTTAAGAAAGCGATGGCGTGTCTCAATGAATTTGTGAATAGTCTGGCTCTCTGAAAGACTTCCCCCTAACTTGCTTAAGATTCCTAATGAGCAACCCTAATTCTTTACTGGATAATCTACTCCCAAATTCTACACGAACAGACCTGCAAATCCAGGTTTATTTTAAATCTTCTCTGACGGCTTTATCCCACGCGATCGAAGATTTAGTGCTAGCGAGATCAGATCAACCTCTAGTAATTGCCAATTTTCAACAAGAGCGTTTTTATCGGCAAGAAATTCGTCGCTATCGTCAAATTGCTCAACAAAGTGATCAGGTTTATGTTTTAGCAGTACCGGAAGTTTCATCCAACTTGAGTTTAAATTCTGAACCCTATGAAATCATTCCCCTAAACCCTGATGATGAACTCGCACAAGAATGGCATTTAGTGATTGTTGCGGCAGATTATACTGCTTGTTTGGTGTGTCGAGAACACCCGGAAGCGGGAAATATTGTCGATCAAGCCCGACGATTTCAAGGATTGTGGACCTTTGATCCTCAAATCAGTCGCTCGGCGGCTCGCTGGCTCTTAGACTATATTGTGGCTGATTCTCCCCAACTCAAACCCAAAGTCGAACAGGCTTACCAACAATACCAACTAACCCCTGAAACCTCTCAATCCGTTTCTCTACAGAGCCAACAAGCCATTAATACGGAAATCTTTGCGACTCGACTCGTCACCTATTTACAGACCAATCAGTATAAACTCCTCAAAGCTTACCGGGCGATCGCCGAAAAAGAACGTCGAGAACGTCTGATTAATGTGATGGCGACGGCAATTCGCAGTTCCCTCAACTCCAGTGAGATTTTCAGCATTGCAGTGCAGGAGATTGGCGAAACCTTTGAAAACTGTCGCTGTTTACTCTATCGTCTCAATCCTCGGGCGCGAGAAGCCGAAATAGAATATGAATTTCTCCCCTCGGGAATGGTGTCCTTAAAAGGACAATCTTGGTCTTTAATTGATAATCCCTTATTTGTGGCGGTTCAGGCTCAAGATCGGGCGTTAGCAGTTGATGATGTCTCGAAAAATTCCTACTTGTTGGAAAATGCACTGTTGAGGACAAAGATTGAAAAAGCGAATATTCGGGCTTGGCTGTTGGTTCCTATTCGTTACCGAGGAAGCTTGTTAGGGATGATCGAGTTGCATTATGGGGGGGTGCAAGCCTATCATTGGCGGGGTCAAGATATTGCGTTACTCGAAGCGATCGCGACTCAAATTGGTGTGGCGCTCACTCAAGCGACAGCTTATGCAAATTTAATCTCACTCAACGAACAACTCGAAGCCCTAGAACGGATTCAAAATAACTTAATAGCCATTGTCGGTCACGAACTGCGAACCCCCCTTTCGACGATTCAAGTTTGTCTCGAAAGTCTAGCAAGTGAACCGGATATGCCGATTGAATTTCGCCAAACCATGCTGGATATGGCATTAACCGATTCGGAACGACTGCGACGGTTGATCCAAGATATTCTCACTTTGTCTAAGTTGGAAAGTGGTCAAACTTCAAAACGTCCAGAACCGCTACAACTCCAAGAAGTGGTTGAGTTTGCTCTGGCGGGTTTGAGAACGATTTGGGGAAGTGAGGGCTTACCCCCGATCAAGATCGAGTTATCCCCGCAATTGCCTTGTGTACGGGCAGATGGAGAAGGATTGGTGGAAGTGTTAACGAAATTGTTGGATAATGCCTGTAAGTTTACCGGAACGGCTGGACAGGTGACGATTCAAGCGAGAATCATGCCCCCGGTCGCTAATCAAAAGCGTCCCCGACATTCACTCCCAATGTTAGAAGTGGTGGTTGCCGATACTGGACGAGGCATTGAACCGAATCAGTTAGAAACGATTTTTGATCGCTTTTATCAAGAGGAAGATTCTCTTAAACGTTCAGTGGGGGGAACGGGTTTGGGTTTAGCGATTTGTCGTCAAATCGTCCAAGGCATGGGCGGACAGATCTGGGCAATTTCTGCCGGACGCGATCGCGGCAGTCAGTTTCATTTTACGGTTCCGGTTGAATTATCAATCGGGGAGAAAGGCAGAGGAGAAAGAGCGAGGAAGCCGAAAAGGGCTTAGGATTTGATGTGTTTGATCAAGAGTTGAGCGATCGCTTGCAATTGTTTTTTATTAAAGGTTTTCAGCAAGACTTTTACGACTTCTTTGGGATCGGCCGGAATCGTAATTTCTTGCGCCGTCGCGGCGGTCGCGGTTCGGCCTGTGAGTTGTAATAAGGCTGGACTGGGTGCGATAACGTTTGCTTTTCCGACTTCGAGAAACTCCGATCCCTGCTTTAATTCTTTGATGACGGTGTTCGCTAAGTCTTTGTAAGAATTTTTGGGGTTCGCGATCGCTTGGTAAGCTGTTTTCACCAGGGTTTGCCAAGGCTCTACACCGGGGCCAACTTTGGTCAGACGCCCACATAATCCCGCAATTTGTTTGCGAGAAGCGGGAGATTCCGGCTGTTTTAAGCCCTGTAACATGGGTTTGAGAACGGTCATAACTTGAGCGGCAGCTTTTGGAACCTTTTGAGCGGTTGCAGCCGGGGGTTGAGCCGCAGGAGCCGCTTTGCCGCTAACCAGGAAGAGTAGGTGAGCTTCGAGTTTCTCAAAGAGGGGTGTTGAGGCGGTGACGATTTTTTCGCCCATTTGCGGGGACAATCCTGCCGGACTCTGAGCGCGGGTGATCAGATTTTTTAAGACTTCATAGGCTTTATTGGCCAGAGATTGGGCCGTGGCATCGACTTTAAAGGGGGTGTCTTTGACGGGTTTAAAGCAGTCTTCGAGACTTTTGGCTACTTTGTTAATACTGACTAAATTGGGACTTTGATTCATGAGCATCGCCGCACCTCCCTTGATGGTATGAGCAGCACGGTAGATGGCGATCGCCTCTTCGCGATCCGGGTTCGCCATGACAACGCTCAGGCGTTTTAGCCCTTGCTCCATGATTTCGAGGTGTTCTCCGGCTTCTTCCATGAAGGCGACGAAAATTTTCTGGTACTGCTGTTGATCTGGGGGCACGGCTATCCTCCTAATCTATTCAAATGCCAAGCCGAGTTGACTGTTCGAGCGAGGTGATCCCGCGACCAAAGAAAAGGGCTAGGCTTTTATGATTAAAACCGACATGACAGGCAACGGACTGATCATTCAAAACAACTTTAACCCATCAATTGTAGGTTGCCCAGATCTAAATCAATTCTTTTCAGGTATGATCTCTAGTTTTTTCTGTGACCTTCTCCCCTGCTTCCCCTATTTTCCGATCTCCGGCTCTCGGGAAACACTGAGTTTATCCCAGGTTAAGGGGACTTTTAATCCTAAAGTTAATACTCGGGTTCCCATAAATAAGGATAAGGCTAGCCACAACAAATGAGAACTATGAAACTGCCACGCATTGATCGCCATCGCAATACAACCAACAAGAGTGGCAATTAGAGCGCAATCTCGTAAAATTCGCCCTTCTGTTAATCCTAAGAAATAACCATCAAGCATAAAGGCAATTGAACCTAAGCCTAACACGGGGAGTAACCAAAATACATAATGATCAATTCCAGAAATGACATCACTATGATTGGTTAACAAACCAAATACAAATCCGGGAATGAGTACGAAGATAATGGCAAGTCCGAGTCCCATTCCTAAGCTTAAACTTCCTGAGAGTTTGACTAAGCGAATTAATTGTTGTTTTGACCCTTCACCTTTATAACTTCCGGCTAAACTTTCAGTCGCAAAAGCGAGTCCGTCTAGAAAGTAAACAGAGAGTGTTACTGCTTGCATTAATAAGGTATTGGTTGTCAGAACCATAATTCCAAATGCTGAACTCAAGTTGGTAAATAAGGCAAAGGTAGAAATCAAGGCAAAAGTTCTGATTAAAATATTAGTATTGAGGAGAAAAGAGGCTTTTAAAGCTTCTCGGTTGAGAATTCTTCCAGCCAGAATTTTTATCTGTGGAAAAGGTTTTTCCCAAGCGACTAATAATAAACCGATCAGTAGCATCAGGTATTGACTTAAGGCCGTTGCAGCACCTGCCCCCGCACTTTCCCAACCCCATTGTCGAATGAAAAAATAGTCTAAAATCACGTTACTGCCATTGCTAACGGCTGAAAGTAAAAAGACTTTTCCGCCCTGTTCCCGGCCTAAAAACCAACCCATGAATACAAAGTTTAAAAGTGTAGCAGGCGCACTCCAGATTAAGGTATTGTCTTAGTAGTCTTGTCCAGCAATTTTGACTTCGGCTGTCGCACTGATCAGGGTAAAACCGAGTTCACGTAGGGGATATTGTAAGAGAAGAATTGTGAGTCCAACAATTAAGGCAATTAAGCCATTTCGGAGTAAGATTAATAGGGTACGATCATAATCTTTTGCTCCTAATGCTTGAGCGGTAGTGCCTGTCGTTCCCATCCGGAGAAAACCGAATGTCCAATAGATATATTTGAACAGTACCGTCGATAAAGCAACCCCAGCTAAATGACGAATTTCGGTTAAATGTCCCAAGAAAGCAATATCGACTAAACTGGCGAGGGGAACCATTAAATTAGAGAGGATATTGACTGTCGCAAGCTGTAGGAAACGATGGTGTAACTGATCAAATTGAGGTTTGAACATTGAGAATAATTTACTCTGAATGAGAGATAACTTAAAATCTCTTAATATTTAGATTAGTATAGCTTAACAATCGTTCTTCGATCAAGGGAGCATAAATTTTGCTGTGAATGATTTTATTTTTAGATTATGAATTAAAATCAAACAGGGAAGTCTTCAACATGATTATTTTTGAAGTCAAAGATTAATCGATAATTATCCAAACAAGATAGGAGAGTATTATGCCACTGGGAATGTTAGTCGATGGAAAATGGACAACGGAATGGACCGAACAAGATAATCAGGGTAAATTCAACCGAATGCCAACCCAGTTTCGCAACTGGATTAAAAAAGATGGTTCGAGTGCATTTACAGTTGAACAAAATCGTTATCATCTTTATGTAAGTTTAGCTTGTCCCTGGGCGCATCGAACGTTAATGATGCGGAATTTAAAAGGGTTAAAAGATGTGATTTCGGTTTCAATTGTTGATCCGGAAATGGGAGAAAATGGCTGGAATTTTTCCGAAGAACCGGGATGTATTCCTGATATTGTTAATAGCTGTAATTATTTACGTGAATTGTACTTAAAAGCCAATCCTCAATATACTGGACGGGTAACGGTTCCGGTACTCTGGGATAAACCGAATCAGCATATGATCAATAATGAATCTCGGGAAATTATTCGGATGTTGGATGTTGAATTTGAAGCCCATTCAAAATCAGGTTTAAATTTATATCCTAATGAACTCCAAGAGCAAATTGAACAAACAATTGATGCCATTTATCAGCCGATTAATAACGGGGTTTATCGTTCCGGATTTGCGGCGAGTCAAACCGCTTATGAAGAAGCCGTTACTGAGTTATTTAAACATCTTGATCATTGGGAACAGGTGTTAGAAAGTCAACGATATTTGTGTGGAAATAAACTGACTGAAGCGGATGTTTGTCTGTTTACTACACTATTTCGTTTTGATCCAGTTTATCACGGTCATTTTAAATGTAATTTACGGCGAATTGTGGATTATCCAAATTTATGGAATTATGTCAAAGATATCTATCAAACACCAGGAGTTAAGGAAACTTGTAATTTAGATCATATCAAGCGTCACTACTACAAAAGTCACACTCAAATTAATCCAACGCGAGTGGTTCCAATCGGGCCAATTATTAACTTTGATGAACCTCATGACCGCGAAAAGTTTAGTCAGTAAACGCCGGGTAAAAGATTAGATTTCTATCTAAAGAGAGGGGAAAAACTCCCCTTTCTATGTTAAAAAATGAGCGGTTATCGTGAAAATTAGTCCTGTATTCAAGAATTACTCTGGTGTTTGCGATCGTTTGAATTCTAAAGCGAGACAGGATATAGTATAATGACATTGAATTTAGAGTGGCTCTAGATTGAGTTCACTCAAAAAGCAGAATAAAATATTAATTGATAACTCTGATTGTGTCGGGTTTGCGAATGGTCTGTTTCGGCAAAACATAATAATGTTTAAGAGTCAAAAATTAAAAGATTGGTTAAAACTTTTTGAACGGAGAGGGGTGATTCTCTCATGGTTTTCTTTAGTGTGGAGTCGGCGAGTGTTTCGTGGAATTGGATTAGCAATTGTAACACTGTTCAGTATTGGGCTGTTCAGTCATTTTCCCTCTTTTTCTCAAGATCCTGTTACCGTTAGATTTTTAGTGCAAGCTGGAGAAGCAACACAATTACAATCTTTTGCTGAAGATTTTAACCAAAAAAATCCAAATATTACCCTAGAAATTGTCAAAGGGCCGAATAACACAAACCTGGTCGAAGATCTTTATACTTCGGCTTTTTTATTAGGAGATTCGCCCTATGATATCGTTTATATGGATATTGTTTGGGTGCAAAAATTTGCAGCCGCAGGTTGGTTAGCCGATTTATCCGAGTGGGTGGATGCCGATTTACTCACTCCCTATTTAGAAGGCGTAACAGAGGGAGGACGTTATCAAGGAAAATTGTATAGAATGCCTTTGCGGGCTGATGGTGGAATGCTGTATTATCGTACAGATTTCTTAAAACAAGTGGGTGCTGACCCCCCAGAAACCTTTGAAGAATTAGTCGAAATTTCTCAACAAATTCAAGACCAAGGATTAGCACAATGGGGATTTATTTGGCAGGGAAAACAATATGAAGGATTGTCTGCTTTATTTACGGAAATTTTAGAAGGATTTGGGGGATTTTGGGTTGATCCAGAAACGAATGAAGTCGGACTTGATCGCCCAGAAGCAATCGCCGCCGCCGAATTTTTGCGTCAAACGATTACAAAAGGGATTTCTCCTCAAGATGTAACCACTTATTCTGAAGAAGAAACTCGACTCTTATTTCAAAGTGGAAATACAGCTTTTTTACGCAATTGGCCTTATGTGGTTCCTTTAGCCAATCAATCTAAAATTGCAGGTCAATTTAGCATTAAACCGATGATTCATGCTCCAAGTTTCAACAGTGGAGCTTGTTTGGGCGGTTGGGGGTTTGGGATTTCCAGTCGTTCTCCCCATCAACAGGAAGCTTGGAAAGTGATTGAATATTTTAATAATATTGATGTGCAGCGTCAGTATTTTCTAATAACAGGCTTTGTTCCTGGACGACGCTCGCTGTTTTTAGATCCAGAATTAGTCTCAAAATATCCTCATTATCCCCAACTTTTAGATGTTATTAATAACTCCGTTCTACGTCCACCCATTGCTCAATATGCTCAAACGTCTGATATTTTACAGCGTTATCTTAGTGCAGCATTAACAGGCTCTCAAACTCCCAAAGCTGCTCTAGAAGCTGCTGCGACAGAAACCCGTACTTTATTAGGAAGACAACAGCGAGTTATAAGTTTAGAACAATAGTTTTCAGTCTCAATTAATCGGTTTAACTTTAACAACGTAGATGAATGAAACAAAAAGACATTGAACAACAAGAAAAACGCACGGGTTGGCTGTTAATTTTACCCGCTTTATTGGTTTTAGCCTTGGTGTTTATTTATCCAATTGCTAGAGCCTTTTGGTTGAGTTTTTTCCGCGAAAACTTAGGAACTCAGTTAGAACCCATTTTTTCGGGATTTTATAATTATAATCGACTGTTGGGAGATGGACGCTTTTGGCAAAGTTTGTGGAATACCAGTGTTTTTACCGTGATTTCAATTACGATAGAATTAGTTCTGGGAATGGGAATTGCTTTAGTTCTCAATCAAAGCTTTCGTGGACGGGGATTTGTACGAACTTCGGCGTTAATTCCTTGGGCGTTACCAACGGCTGTGATGGGGTTAGCTTGGGCGTGGATTTTTAACGGTCAATATGGTGTCGTCAATGACCTTTTACAACGGTTAGGATTAATGGAAACCAGTATCACTTGGTTAGGAGATCCGACCCGAGCGATGTTTGCTTTAATTGTCGCCGAAGTTTGGAAAACAACGCCTTTTATTTCTATTCTTTTATTAGCCGGATTACAATCGATTTCGGTGGATTTATACGAAGCTCATTCTATTGATGGGGCGAACCCGTTTCAGAGTTTTCGTCAAATCACTTTACCGTTATTAATGCCCCAAATTATTATCGCTTTACTATTTAGATTTGCTCAGGCTTTTGGGGTGTTTGACCTGATTCAAGTTATGACCGGAGGGGGGCCAGCAGGCTCCACAGAAACCGTTTCTATTTATATCTACGCAACCGTTAGACGTTATTTAGATTTTGGCTACGGGGCGGCGTTGGTTGTGGTAACATTTTTACTATTAGTTACTGCCGTAGTTATTGCAGCATTTTTGTTATCAAAAAGCCGTGTTAATCTTACCGGAGGACAATAAAATATGGCCAATATTTCCAAAGCTGAAACGACTCCAAAGCAAAGCTCTAGAAGTTTAAAATCCGTTTTTCTATTTCTCGGAGTCTTTTTCACCGTTATCTTTTAGTTTGGCACCAATTTTATGGCAAATTCTGACTTCATTTAAAACAAATGAAGCGATTGCTTCAATTCCGACGATTTATTTCCCAAGTTTCAATCAACTGACCCTCGAACATTATATCAGTTTAGGCTTACCTTTTCTTCAGTACGTTCTCAATAGTGCCTTTGTTTCTTTTACCTCAACCCTTTTTTGTTTAGCCATCGGTGCGCCTGCGGCTTATACATTAGCACGGTTGAGAATACCGGGGGAAAATATTATTCTAGCTTTTGTTTTAATTGTGACGTTATTTCCCTATGTCCTATTATTTTTGGGACTCTTGGAAGTGGTCAAATTTTTCGGACTGGGAAACAACTACCTGGCTTTAATTATTCCCTACACGGCGATCAACTTACCGTTAACGATTTTAGTTTTACGGAGTTTCTTCCAACAACTCCCCAAAGATTTAGAAGACTCGGCAAAAGTAGATGGTTATAACACCGTATCGATGTTATTAAATATCGTCCTCCCGATGACGACTCCCGCTTTAATTACCACCGGAATTTTAACCTTTATTTTCGCGTGGAATGAGTTTATTTTTGCCCTAACGTTTATTACCCGAGAAAACTTATATACCATCCCGGTTGCAGTCGCTCAACTGGGAGGCGCTTCCGTTTATGAAATTCCTTACGGCCCAATTGCTGCGGCTACAATTGCCGGAACATTACCGTTAATTATCCTCGTTTTAATCTTTCAAAGACGCATTGTGCAGGGAATTACCGCAGGTGCAGTCAAGGGTTAAATTGTTCGATTTGTAACTCAATTTTTCACTCATTTAAACTCACATTTTATTATGGCTAAACTCGAACTTCAAAACCTCCGCAAACAATTCGCCCCCTCGGTTGTTCCGGTCAAAGATATCACTATAGAAGTAGAAGATGGGGAATTTCTGACGTTACTCGGCCCTTCTGGATGCGGAAAATCAACGTTACTGAGATTAATCGCCGGACTCGAACAACCCACCCAAGGAAAAGTAACTATTGGCGGCAAAAATGTGACTTCCGTTCCCCCCGGAAAACGCAATATTTCGATGGTTTTTCAAAGTTATGCACTCTATCCTCACATGACGGTTTTTGAAAATATTTCGGCTGCTTTAAAACTGCGAAAAATACCCCGGGAGGAGATAGAAAAACGGGTCAATGATGTTACCCAAAAATTGGGTTTAGAACATCTGTTAACCCGCAAACCCGGTCAACTTTCCGGGGGTCAACGTCAACGGGTGGCGCTGGCTCGTTCTTTGGTCAGAGATCCCGATATTTTTTTATTAGATGAACCGCTCAGTAATTTAGATGCGTTATTGCGAGAACAGGTTAGGGCGGATTTAAAACAGTTATTTGAAACACAAAATAAACCCGTTGTTTACGTTACCCACGACCAAATCGAGGCGATGACGCTATCGGATAAAATAGCGGTGTTGTGCGATGGTTATTTGCAACAATTGGCTTCCCCGCACGAAATTTATACCGCTCCGGCTAATAAGTTTGTGGCGGGTTTTGTGGGCAGTCCCCAAATGAATTTAATCACCCTTGACTGTCAGGGAAACCATGCAGTTTTGGGAGATTATAAAATCTTTTTACCTCAGTTAAAAACTCAACCTCATCAAGTCATTTTGGGAATTCGTCCCGAAGATATTAGTTTAGGAGACATTGAAACAGGTGAAACCATAGCCGGTCATCTGTTTTTGGTGGAAGATTTTGGAAAGGAAAAATTGCTGAGTGTTCGGGTAAATGGTTCCGATCAAACCTTACGGGTGATGGTGCCTGCCGATCGCACTTGGGAAGGAGAAATGATCACTATTTCTCTAATTAAAAAACAACTGCATTGGTTTTATGTAGAAACGGGCGATCGCTTGAATTAAATATTAAATAAAGATGGGGGAATGTTGGGTTACTTATTATTGGTTATTTAACCTATATACTAATGCTTGCCATCCCTTAGCGGATATACCATAAAACTCTTTAGCTTCCTGAAAGCTTGAGAATCTTGACTTCAAGTCGTTCACTGTATATCTATCTGAGATATTATGATTGCTTCTGAGTTGGCTTTGAGAATCATTTTGTTGAAAATCATTTGTTTCATCTAAATCTTTGTGTATTTTTTCTGCTAAATCCATCCAATTGTTAGCATCTATATCAAAGTTAAAGCAGGCGTTCTCAAGAATAAGATACTCTTCTCTTAATTTCTTCGCCAACTCATTAATGACATACATTTCAGAAGTATCAGATTCTTGATCATTATCTGCAACTGCTTTATCTTCAGATTCATCATTGAAATTTGAAACGAAATTAATTGAATCTTGTTCTTCTTGAGTCTTCTTCATTTTTAGATCTCTAATAGAAGACTGGGCATTCTCAAATCTTTCTATTCTTTTAGTTAAATACTTGATCAGGTAAAATGCAATGATTCCCCAGATTACAGAAACTCAAATTACAAATAATATTAAGAGAAATAAATTGATAGCAGCATTTGCAAAAATTTTAATAGCAACTATTGGAACAGCTACTACAGAGATATACAAGCCTATTCTTACTTCTTTGAGCGACTTGTGTTTCTTGAGCTGCTCTTGCTCTTCTATATAAGTGGCTTCATAGCTTTTTATGTCTGACATTGTTGTGTAGTCTAGACATTTCTTCAGGCGCTGCTTGGCGCAATCCATATTAGAGTCTATTATGCCAAGCATTAAATCAATATTATTCAATACTTGATCATTTATGTTACTGATCGAAGCATTGATTGAACCTCTTGTCTTAGATGCACCTTTATACCTAATTAATCGCCCATGATTTCTAGCAGAATTCCTTGCTCCTCTAACCCATATCCTCAGGTTAGATTTCTCCCTACCAATATTATTTTGTGTTTCCTGGTAAATCTGGATAGCCCTTAAACAAATTATTCCAACCTTCTTAGCATTTTCAGTCGATATCTTTACATCGTTTGTTCTACAGAACTCTTGATTTCTACGAGAAAGTTCAGAAGGGTTGAGATATTTGTATGTATACTTCATAACATATTATGAGGACTACTACTGTGCTATTAACGGGACACTGCTTGTTCTCATAATTATACAACTCTATTGTTAATAATAGCACTTTATTATTTATTATGCAACTCTACTATCATTCTACAGAGTAAATTGCCGACTTAGAAAGCTTGTAGTTGGGGTTCAGCCCTTGCTTTATGTGCTAAATTATAACTATGAACTTACTGTTTTGATCTAAACTAATTTGTTGCTAAAAATTCGGCAACGGTTTGATTGAACATATCGGATTCAACCAGAAACGGCCAGTGATTGCCCGGAACTTGTTTAATGTTGAGGTTGGTTAAATATTTCTGATAGGGTTTGAGTTGCCAGTCCATGCGGTTGACTCCTCTTTCTGGCTGTATAAATAATGTGGGTATGTCGATTTTTTTGGTTAAACCCGCAACTTTCATCACGTCTGAAAAAATCTGATTTCGGGCGGGAATGATAAATTTACTTCCCCATTTTCCATCGGGTTTTTGTTCGATTCCTTCTTGAAAAACCTGCTGTTGTAGCGAACTCCAACCTGCATATTGACTGAGTTGACTTGCTTGTTCTTCGGCGTCTTTGTAGCTGGAAAACGGCCCCATTCCTTTTAAACAGTCTAATTTTCGATAAACGATGGGTAAACTCAGTTTAAAAATAGCGGGCATTTTAGTAATAAAAATGGGGTCTACTAAAATCATGCTGCGAAAATATTTTGGATTTTGTTTTGCCCAAATGGGTAGTAATTTTCCCGTCCAAGAATGACCTAAAATATGGGCGTTTGACCAGTTTAGATGCTGCATCAACGCTTCTAAGTCTGCGATCGCTTCTGAAAAACTATAACCTGTATTGGGTTTGCTACTGTTGCCGTGACCTCGCATATCTGGGGCGACAATATGATAGTTATCGGCTAAAAAGTTTCCTAAATTTGTCCAAACCAAAGCATGATCGGCCAACCCATGTAACAGCAGTAAGGGTTGAGTATTTTCTGAGGTTTGGGGCGGGTTCCATTCTAAATATGAAATTTTGATTTGAGAACATTCTAGTGTTTTGCGGATGGGGTTCATATAAAAATCCAAAAAATTATGACAAAAATTTTATCTTTGATAGAATGATAGTATAAAAACCAGGGATATCTGTCAACTACAATGAATACAAAAGATTCTCACTCTATCTCTTGGGATCGAGTTAAAACAGAATTTCAGCGCATTTGGGGATATAAAGACTTTCGACCCCCACAAGGAGAAATTATTCGCAGTTTACTCTCCAGACAAGACGCACTTGTTGTCATGCCGACAGGAGGGGGAAAGTCGATTTGTTTTCAACTTCCGGCCTTGTTACAAACGGGTTTAACGCTGGTGGTTTCGCCATTAATTGCATTGATGGAAAATCAAGTCCAGGAACTCCGAGAAAAACACCTTCCGGCGGCTTTATTACATAGTCAACTTCCTTCTCAACAGCGACGACAAACCTTAAGATTGCTCGAACAAAATCGGTTAAGATTGTTGTATCTTTCCCCGGAAACGTTGCTGAGTTCCTCGGTGTGGAGTTTGATTGCTCATCCGCGTATTTTAGTGAATGGTTTAATCTTGGATGAGGCGCATTGTTTGGTACAATGGGGGGATACCTTTAGACCTGCTTATCGGCGTTTGGGTATGATTCGATCTACACTTTTGCAGCTAAAACCCACTCAGAAAAAGTTTGCAATTGCTGCGTTTACAGCTACGGCAAATCCAGCGGCGCAACAAACTATTCAAACCGTTTTAAATCTAAATAATCCTCAATCTTTTGTTGTCAATCCCTATCGCCCTAACTTAAATTTAAACGTTAAAACTGTTTGGACTCCGAGAGGGCGGCGATCGCAGCTTTTAAAGTTTATTCAAACTCGCAAAAAACAAACGGGTTTGGTGTATGTTAGAACTCGAAAAGATAGCGAAAAATTAGCAGATAGCCTGAAACAACAGGGTTATCAAACCTCAGCTTATCACGCAGGTTTAAGCGGTGAGGAACGTCGAGAAATAGAACAAGCTTGGTTAAAAGGTTCGCTGAAGTTTGTGGTCTGTACTTCGGCATTTGGGATGGGAATTAATAAGGCGAATGTGCGTTGGGTGCTGCATTTTCAAGCCCCATTTTTGTTGTCTGAATATTTACAAGAAGTCGGACGGGCGGGACGAGATGGGAAACCTGCAATGGCTTTAACATTAGTCAGTGAACCGACAGGTTGGCTGTATCCCGAAGACAAACAACGCCGTGAATATTTGCAGGAAAATTGGCGACAGCAATATCAACAGGCAAATCAACTGATCAAAAAATTACCGAAACAGGGAGAAATAAAAGAAATATCGGATCAGTTTCGCAACGGTGCTATCACGCTTTCTTTGTTACATAGTTCGGGACAGTTAACTTGGCAAGATCCATTTCATTATGTGATTCATTCAAGTTCTGTTTCTTTCCCCGACCATAATACTAAAGCGATTAAACAAATGACTCAATATCTGAAGACTAATCAATGTCGGTGGCAGTTTTTATTAGAGGCATTTGGTTTTAATCAAGCAGCTAATTCAATGCGTTGTGGTCATTGTGATAATTGTCTTAAATAGGCTTAATTTTAACTTTTATTATGGTATTTAGAGGATTCTAATTTACGAGCAATAGAGAGAATTAAACGCGGAATTTTAATAATAAATTCAGTGCCTTGATTGGGTTCTGAAGAACACCAGATTTTTCCTTTGTGCTTTTCGACAATAATTTTATAACTAATTGATAATCCTAAACCTGTACCTTTCCCAACAGGTTTTGTGGTAAAAAACGGATCAAAGAGCTTTGATTTTACTTCTTTCGACATTCCCGGCCCATTATCAGTAATATGAATTTCAACCCACTGATTATCGACGAATAAAGTCTGAATTTTAATTTGGTACTGTTGAGATTTAATCCCTTGAGAAATCTGCTGAATATTGTGTTCTTCAAGGGCATCAATTGCATTACTAATAATATTCATAAAAACTTGATTAAGCTGACTCGGATAACACTCAATCAAAGGAAGTTTATCATAGTCTTTTACAATTTTAATTTCAGGATGATCTCCGCTTTGTTTGAGACGACTTTGTAATATTAACAGGGTACTTTCTATTCCTTCATGGAGGTCAACTGCTTTAATCTCAGCTTCGTCTAAACGTGAAAAATTTCGCAAACTACTCACAATATCTCGAATGCGTTCAGCCCCAATACGCATCGACTTTAAAAGTTGTAGATAATCTAATTTTAAAAAATCAATATCAATTTCATTAGCATAATCAGCAATTTCAGGTTGAGGTTGAGGATAATGATTTCGATAAAGTTCGAGAAGTTTGAGTAAATCTTGAGTATAACTTAAAGCGGGTTGAATATTTCCATAAATAAAACTTACCGGATTATTAATTTCATGGGCAATTCCCGCAACCATTTGTCCTAAACTAGACATTTTTTCGGATTGAATCAGGTGGCTTTGTGCCTGTTGTAGTTCCTGTAATGCCTGTTCTAGTTCTTTATTTTTTTGCTTGAGTCGGGTTTTTGATTGTCGTAAGGCTTCTTCTGCCTGTTTGCGTTGGCTAATATCTTGAAAGGTTGCAGTATAAAAGGAAAGTAATCCTGACTTTGCCTGGGTAACGGTTGCTTCTAGGGCAAATTGGGAACCATCTGATCGACATCCAACTAACTCATGTCGTCCGGTTTTTAATAATTCGTGTAAAATTTTATCTTGATCTTCAATTTGATCGTCATGCCATTTCCAAAGAGTATGAATAGACATCCCGATTAACTGCTCAATTGGATAACTAAAAATAGTTGCGGCTGAAGGATTAGCAGTTGTAATTTCTAAATTTTTCCCGTTAAAGGTAACAATGCCATTCATTGCCGTTTTAACAATCGCTTCGGTGCGGGTTACAGCTTCTTCTAAGGCATCCATCACTGCATTATAACGTTCTGCAATTAACCCCACTTCGGTAAAGGGTTCTACTGGAGCGCGTAAACTCAAGTCATAGACTTGGGCTTGTTTTTCCATGACTTGAAATAAGTCATAAATCTCGGTTTTTGCTCGATGTTCGGAAATATTTAAGCCAATCTTTTCTTCTGAGACCGAAACCCGCAAAGGGACGATCCGATTGACTAAAAAGAGCAGCAAATAAGCCAAGCCAAATCCCCAGCCAAATCCCACAAAAATTCCTAACAATTGCACCCCAATTTGGGCGTATCGATCCAACCCTGTTCCTAATAATTCGGGCTGACCAAATAATCCCACTGCCAAGGTTCCCCAAACTCCCGCTCCCCCATGTACCGCCACCGCTCCGACGGCATCATCAATTCGTAAATTTTCTAAAAGTATTTCAGTTAAAAGCATCACAGCCGCTCCAGTAGCCCCAATGATCACGGCAATCGGTGTTGTGACGGCATGACAACAGGCTGTAATGGCTACAAGTCCGGCGAGTGTACCATTAATCAAGGTTTCGACTTCGGGTGCTTTGCGTTTTCTCCAATTCAGGCCACCTGCTAACACCATTCCCCCTGCTCCTGCGAGTACAGTGTTGGCCATAATATGGGGAACTTGTTCGTTGAAAGCGAGGGTACTTCCTCCGTTAAAACCAAGCCACCCAAACCAGAGTAACATCGTTCCTAAAACCGAAAATTGTAGGTTAGAACTATGAATTTTTTGAGGCGGTTTGGTTTTGGGGAAGCGACCCGAACGAGAGCCAATCAGTAATAAGGCGGCTAAGGACACCCAGGCACCAATGCTGTGAACAACAGTTGAACCTGCAAAATCAACAAAGCCGAGAAAACCTAAACGACCAGCCAGGACACCGTGGTCTACTCCATTCCAGGCCCAATGACCAAAAATCGGGTAAATCAAACCCGAGACTAAGGCGACCAGTATCAGGTATGCACTGAATTTCATGCGTTCGGCGACGGCTCCCGAGACAATGGTGACTGATGTACTACAAAACATGACTTGAAACAGGAAAAAAGCCGTAATCTTTGCGGTGTCTAGGTTGATCCAAAAATTATTGGTTCCAAGCCAACCGAGATGAGATGAACCAAACATTAAACCGAAACCAATTCCCCAAAATAAAAGGGCTGAAACAGCAAAATCTGCTAAGTTTTTTGCCGCAACATTAATACTGTTCTTTGAACGGGTTAGTCCCGATTCTAAGCACATAAATCCAGCTTGCATTAGGAAAACTAAGCAAGAACAGAGTAAGAGCCAAAGTGTATCAATCATTACTTCTTGTAGATGAAATTAAAGGTTGATCAGAAAATGTTTGTAACAATTATTCAATTAAAAAATATAAAAGTCCGAAAAGTTACGGAGATTTTAAAATTGATATGTTACAAGCTTGGCATTGACTGATCTTCGGCGTCAAGTATTAACTTTTTTTATGGAATTTTAACTAAACGTCTATGTAAGTTAAGGTTTTAGGTAATCTATAAAATCATACATTGATTATATTTTAGTTTTAACCCGGTAAATTAAAAGTTTACTTTTGAACTCAACTGGATCGGAATTGTAATTATAAATTCGGTGCCTTTGCCCAGGGTAGAATAACATTCTAATTCTCCTTTGTGCTTTTCAACAATAATTTGATAACTGATTGCCAGTCCGAGTCCGGTTCCTTTGCCCACAGCTTTAGTCGTGAAAAAAGGATCGAAAATTTTATTCTGAATGACTTCACTAATACCTGAGCCGTTATCTAGTATGTGAATTGAAACCCAATGTCGATCTTTTATTCTAGTTTTGATTTCAATCCGAAGGGATTCTTCGTTTTCATCATCTGCTTTTTTTTGATAAAAATACTCGTGTAAAGCATCAATAGCGTTGTTGATAATATTCATCAAAACCTGATTAATTTGGCCAGGATAACACTCAACTAAAGGCAAGTTTTCATAGATTGTAATGACCTCAATATCTGGATATCCAGGTTGTCCTTTTAATCGGTATTGTAGAAGCATTAATGTGCTATCAATTCCGGTTTTAAGATCTACAGGCTTGAGTTCGGATTCATCAAGACGAGAAAAAATACGCAATGATTGTACAATTTCTCGAATTCGACTACTTCCTTCGTTCATGGATTTGAGTAATTTATCAATATCTTCTTGGATAAAATCAAGTTCAATATCTTCTATTTTTTGTATAATTTCAATTGGGGGCTGAGTTCCTGATTGTTGATAAAGTTCAATCAACTCAAGTAAATCTTGGGTGTATCGTCTAAGATAAACTAAGTTTCCATGAATAAAGTTAACAGGATTATTTATTTCGTGAGCAACTCCAGCAACCATTTGACCTAAACTAGACATTTTTTCAGTTTGGATCAATTGACTTTGTGCTTGTTGTAATTTTTGGAGAGATTGTTCTAAAGCAATGGCTTTTTCACGTTTTCTCATTTCTGAGGCTTGTAAATCTTCATTCATTTCAGTTAAACGAGAAAAAGATTCTT
>NZ_AUZM01000037.1 GCF_000478195.2 Lyngbya aestuarii BL J
TTTTCTCCCAGGGCTTTCTCCCAAATAGCTAAGGAACGTTTGTAGAGGGGTTCGGCTTCATCGTAGCGTCCTTGGGAACGGTAGAGTGATGCCAAGTTGTTGAGACTGGTGGCAACACGAGGATGGTTTTCTCCCAGGGCTTTCTCCCAAATAGCTAAGGAACGTTTGTAGAGGGGTTCGGCTTCATCGTAGCGTCCTTGGGAACGGTAGAGTGATGCCAAGTTGTTGAGACTGGTGGCAACACGAGGATGGTTTTCTCCTAAAGCTTTCTCCCAGATAGCTAAGGAACGTTGGTAGAGGGGTTCGGCTTCATCAAAGCGTCCTTGGTCACTGTAGAGTGCTGCCAAACCGTTGAGGCTGGTGGCGACCGAGGGATGGTTTTCTCCCAAAGCGTTCTCACGGATAGCTAAGGAACGTTGGTAAAGGGGTTCGGCTTCACTGTAGCGTCCTTGGTCACTGTAGAGTGCTGCCAAGTTGTTGAGGCTGGTGGCGACCGAGGGATGGTTTTCTCCCAAAGCGTTCTCACGGATAGCTAAGGAACGTTGGTGGAGGGGTTCGGCTTCATCGTAGCGTCCTTGGGAATGGTAGAGATATGCCAAGTTGTTGAGGCTGGTGGCGACAAGGGGATGTTCAGTCGATAGCGCTTTTTCATAGATAGCTAAGGAACGTTGGTAGAGGGGTTCGGCCTCACTGTATCTTCCTTGTTCTTTGTATAGTAATGCCAAGTTGTTGAGGCTGGTAGCTACATCGGGATGGTTTTCTCCTAAAATTCTCTCTCGTATTTCTAGAACCCTTTCTGCTATGGGTATTGCTTCGTTATATTTGCCTTGTTGATACAGTTGAATAACTTGTTGTTGGAGTCGTTCAGCTTCTTCGAGTTCATCGGACTGTTGAACCAACAACATAGGAGAATTTGTCTGTCCGCTAACGGGTTGAGGTGTTCCCGTTAACAGTCCAGAACATCCAACGAAAACCGTTAGCCAGAGGAAGGGGTTGAGGGGAGTTCGCTTCATCGGGTAGATAGTCACGCCAAGTTCATTATCACTTATGTCTGAGGGGTGTTGAGTTATGCAGTTTGACCCCCCTCGGTTCCCCCTGAAAGGACCGAAGAAAGTTAACCCCCCTCGCGATTAATAAATAGTCCCCGACGGGACACAATTTCCCTCTCGACTAATTAATAGTCCCGCGAGGGACACAATTTCCCTCTCCTCGTAGGAGAGGGTTAGGGAGAGGTAGGAGAGGGTTAGGGAGAGGTTCTTCTCAGTTTTGACCCCCCTCAGTCTCCCCTAAAAGCAGGGAAGAAAATTGAATTTCCGTTGCTAGAGTTAAATCAGGATGTTGAACAATTGGCTGCACAGTTCTTATACTTACAAATATTGTCGTAGATTTCGGATTTTTACCCCTAAAATTTTGCCCGAATCGTAAACGAATAATCCCCTCCCGGTTCGAGTTTATAATCGGATTTTTCCAGAAAACGACCTAGAGGTTCGTGAATTAAAGCACGACCTTGAGAGGGTTGAATAATCAGAGTTTTATTTCGTCTAAACCGCCATTGAAATCGCCACTCAAATTCTCCTGCACTAACTTCTCCTTCTAAAATGCCTTGGGGCCACGATTGGCTTGTTACCCGAACATAGGCAGTCGTTTCTGGTAAACTTCTAGAACTCACTGGTGTTTATTTGGCGTTTATTCGGCAATACTGCGACTATTGTAAAGGCTCATGGATTTTTCTACGCCCTGCTTAAGACTTAATTCCACAGCCTCTACGACCAGTTTAAGCACTTTTTCCATTGCCTGAGTTTCAGAAGGGGAAAATTTTCCTAAAACATGAGAGATGGTTTCACCCGTTTGACTGGATGCAGGGTCTTTCGGTTTACCAATCCCAATTCGCAAACGGGGAAAGTTTTGAGTTCCAAGATGGGAAATGGTTGATTTCATCCCGTTATGACCCCCCGCAGAACCCGACAGTCGCAACCGCAACCGCCCGAGGGGTAAATCCATGTCATCATAAACCACTAATACCGATTCCGGGGGAATTTTGTACCAATTAACAACCGCTTGAATTGCTTGTCCAGAACGGTTCATATAGGTTAGGGGTTTGAGGAGTCTGATTTTATCGCGTCCTCGACTGATTCCTTCTCCAAATCGTCCTTGAAATTTGCGATTTTCAGAGAGAGAAATTTGCCAATTCTCCGCTAACATATCAATCGCAGCAAAACCAATATTATGTCGGGTTCGATCATATTTAGGTTCAGGATTTCCCAAACCGACAATTAATTGGGGAATAATTAAGGCTTGAGATGAAGTGGCCTCCGTCATGGTTGATTCTGGGTTGAAAGTGCTGTTGCGACGATGTTAATGGTTTTGAATACTAAAAATTAAAACAGGGAGAAACGGTGATTGTTCTCCCTCAATTTCCGATGATATTCGCTCTCAATATTAATCTCAACATTTTGATTAAGCATCAACCGCTTCATCAGTTGAAGCCACGGTCATCGTTTTTTCGGGTTGAGATTTGCTCGTTTTTGTTGCTTCTTCTAGTTGTTTGGCTTCTCGTTTGAATTCATTTTCAAATTCTTTAGAAGCCTCTTGAAATCCTCGAATTGCCTTTCCCATACTGCGACCAATCTCGGGTAGCTTTTTCGGGCCAAAAATTAACAACGCGAGAACGAGTATTACAGCCATTTCTGGCAAACCAATCCCAAAGATATTCACTATCTGATCTCCTAGATATTGACTAAAATTTTTTAGAGTTAGGCATAGGTGAGGGAATTTCAGCATTAGAGCTGTTCACCTTGAAAACTGGGCTGATTCAAGATCATCACAGCCATTGAGCAACTCTCCCCAAGGTTCCTACGCCCAACACAACCTTAGCGACTCAGGTTCGCCCAATCTACATCCACACTCTCGAGCAGCAGTGAGGAGTTATAAATCTGTAAAATGATTAACAGAAAGACAAAAAACAGCGCCATGAAAACACCCATCAGAGGCGTTGTACCCCAACCCGGAGCGACTTTACCGTATTCAGAGTTCAAGGGACGTAAGATGTCACCTAACCAAGTTCGTTGTGCCATAAGTTACCTGCTGATCTAATATCGACAACAAATTTTAATGTTTCGTAATATTATATAAGGATGAGTGTCAGATTAGAATAATCCTATGGAACCTGCAATAGCTCTTAACATTTCGATCGCGGCGGTCGTCGTCGTCATTACAGCTTATGCCGTCTACACGGCTTTCGGGCCTCCGGCCAAGGAATTAAGTGATCCCTTTGAAGATCATGAAGATTAACAGTTTGTAGATTCACTGTTGCAATCGTTTAGATGGAGTTGGAGCAAAGTCAGGTCGCCCAACTGGCAACCCGGATCAACTCCAATCTGTCTATTTGGTATTGAGGTGAGACTTCCATCAAATATAGGATAAACAATCAGACCCAACTCTATATGGGGATCTCAGGATAAAAATGGTAGCTCAGGCTGATGTCAAGAATCCAAGATTTGCTAGAATCGATGGGGGGAAAAGTTATCAAGCACGATCATCTCTTAAACCATGGGTAATAGTTTTGGGCATTTATTTCGGGTCACTACTTTCGGTGAATCTCACGGCGGTGGAGTTGGTGTGGTGATCGATGGATGCCCGCCTAAATTAAACATCGATGTATCTGAAATACAAGCAGAGTTAGATCGGCGGCGTCCCGGACAAAGTAAAATTAGCACACCGCGAAAGGAAACCGACACCTGTGAGATTCTCAGTGGTGTATTTGAGGGAAAAACCTTGGGAACGCCCATCGCAATGTTAGTGCGAAATAAGGATACTCGCCCTCAAGACTATAGTGAAATGGCGACCACCTATCGTCCCTCTCACGCAGATGCCACCTATGATGCCAAGTATGGACTTCGTAACTGGCAGGGGGGAGGCCGATCCTCAGCCCGAGAAACCATTGGGCGAGTGGCAGCAGGAGCGATCGCCAAAAAGATTTTAAAACAAGTCGTCGGCATCGAAATAGTCGGTTACGTCAAACGAATCAAAGATCTAGAAGGAATTGTCGATCCTGAGACGGTGAACTTAGAACAAGTCGAAAGCAACATTGTTCGCTGTCCAGATCATGAGTGCGCCCCAAAAATGATTGAACTGATTGAACAAATACGCAATCAGGGAGATTCCATTGGAGGTGTAGTCGAATGTGTAGCGAGAAATGTGCCAAAAGGACTAGGTTCTCCTGTATTTGATAAACTAGAAGCAGATCTCGCCAAAGGGGTAATGTCTTTACCTGCAAGTAAAGGATTTGAAATCGGTTCTGGTTTTGCAGGAACCCTTTTGAGCGGGAGTGAACACAACGACGAGTATTACACAGACGAACAGGGAACGATCCGCACCGTGAGCAATCGCTCGGGTGGCATTCAAGGGGGCATCTCAAACGGAGAGAATATTATCTTACGGGTTGCTTTTAAGCCAACGGCTACAATTCGCAAAGAGCAGCGAACAGTGACTCGTGAGGGAGAAGAAACAATGTTGGCAGCCAAGGGAAGACACGATCCCTGCGTCCTGCCGAGAGCTGTCCCGATGGTAGAAGCAATGGTTGCGCTTGTGATGTGCGATCATTTGTTACGTCATCAGGGCCAATGTGGAACTTTAAAGCCTGAAGATTAACGACATGGAAACCGCGACCACGCCTGCTATGGTAACTTCTCTCGATAGCCCAAACCCCTCAATCTCCTCTTTTAACCCAAATGATTTTGTGGTTCAGTTCTGGGGAGTACGAGGTAGTATTCCCACGCCGGGAAAAAGCACCATTCGCTATGGGGGAAATACCTCCTGTTTAGAGATGCGGGTAGCTGGTAAACGGCTAATCTTTGACGGCGGTACAGGCTTGCGAATGTTAGGCGATGCCATGATGGCAGAAATGCCGATTGAAGCCTATATGTTTTTTACCCACTACCATTGGGATCATATCCAAGGTTTTCCCTTATTTACCCCGGCTTTTCTCCCGGGTAATCGTTTTCATATTTATGGATCGATTCCTCCAGAGGGGGAGTCAATGAAAAAGCATTTTATTGAACGAGTTTTACACCCCAATTCTTCGGTTCCCCTCAAAGGATTACAAGCCGATTTGAGATTTCATGAACTCAAAGCCGGAGATTCAATGATGCTCGATGACATCAAAATTGAAACCGGACAACTCAATCATCCCAATACCGCCATGGGATATCGGATCACTTGGAATGGTCGAAGCGTGGTGTACTGTTCTGATACCGAACATTTACCGGATGGCTTAGACGAAAACGTATTGAACCTTTCCCAAGATGCAGATGTTCTGATCTACGATGCCATGTACACCGATGAAGAATATCACAGCCCCAAATCTCCGAAGGTGGGTTGGGGACATTCAACCTGGCAGGAAGCCGTCAAAATGGCACAAGCCGCAGGGGTGAAGCGAGTCGTGATTTTTCACCACGATCCCACCCACAGCGATGACTTTTTGGATCAGATAGAACAAGAGGTGCAAGCGGTCTTTCCCAAAGCGATTATGGCACGAGAAGGTTTAGTTGTACCCATTGGGGTTTAACCAACAATTGATCCAGTGTATAGATTGATCAGGCTTTGGATTGTATCCAAACTTGCAGTCCCTCAACCCGCAATCCCTTACCCCGAGTTCCACAAAATTGTCCGTTAGAACAAACGGGAACATCACCAATATTCTGGACATGAGCGGTATAACAAATCTCATAGTTGGAAGCTTGTGGCCCGGTGAGTTCAATCGCAAATCCTTCAATTTGTCTGCCTTTACCCGGTTCACCAACAAGCTGTCCTTCAGAAATCATCGGAGTATTTCCAACTTCAGAGATGTGCGCCATATAGCGTAAACTCAAACCGGGAACGGGAGGAACAATACTGATTTGAAACGCTTCTAAAGGAAGACCCTGGCCGCGAGTTCCAGCATATTCTTGAGCAGCATATTCGCGATCGCCAAGTCTGTGAATTGAAACTCCCACCTTTAACCCCACAGGAGCAAGTCTAGTGGCTTTTGCCGAGGTTGATTTTCCAGAAATCGGAGCATTCCCAAAAACGATATGGGTTCCATCAATAGTCGGTGGCGTTTTGGGAACTTCCATACTCGGAACAATAATCACCTCTTGAGGAGTCATAGAAGTCGGTTCACCCAAAATGACAATATCAGGATTAGCCGCAGGGGGAACAGAAGAAGTCAACTCACTAGAGGAGATAGAGCGAATAATTTTTCCACGAGAAATCGCCACAGCGAGAGATTTGCCAAAACTCGCCGAAACTTTTTCTTCGAGAACAACCCACTGTTGATCGTCTAAACTCTCACCCGTCTCAACCAAAGTCAGCAAAGCAGACAACGGATGAACTCCAGCAACAAGCGCTTCGACTTCTGGAGAAAACTCAGTTGTGGAATGGGTAATTTGAGTTCGCAGTTGAGTTGCACTGTGTTTAGCACTGTCTAAAGATTCAAAAGCACCTTGATCTTTGTGAGTTAAACTCAAAACTTGCTCCAGTACACTTAAGGCTTTTTGGCGTCGGTTTGGGGAGTCATTGGGTTGTATTTGCTGATGCAGTCGCTTCTCTAAGTCTGATAGAGACATCTCGACTTGAGAAGCTGATTCCCCTTCTGTCATCACCTCTTGTTGCAAGTGGTTAAAGTCTCGATTGTACCTGACCAACTCCTCTAGTAATGTTTCTGATAGAGGTGTACCCGCTTGCTGAAGTTTTTGAGCGGCTTGTAAAAGATGAGAGCCTAAGCTTCCATGACATTTGGACAGAGAGGAGAGTTGTTGCTGCCAAGTTTGGGGTGTAGATTTCATAGGTATTTACTTCAGTTGCTTTCCAATCTGAGTTTGTGATCACAATCACAAGATTTTATCGAACAAATAAGCAGTCAAATCTGCATAAAGTTCCAAAGTCGTTCCTAATGACATCATAGGTGCCGATGTTTTCATCTCATAGACTCTTAGAGAGAAAAGTTCGGAGACTTAGATTAATCAAGTGATTGTGCGTGAGGAAAATCCTATGACTTGTATTCATGAAGTTGTTAACCAAGCTCTAGCCACAGGGTTTTTGAGTCTTGAAGCCGAAGAGCGACTCCGGCAATTGTTACAGACGACTCAGTATGGAGTTGATGAGATGAATGCTTTTGTCAACTTGCAGCTTGCAGCGATGGCCGGAAAAATTAGACAAGAATCTCGGGAACGACTCCAACAACAACGGGAGTCTGAATGTGCTTTATCTTGTTCTGCCAGATGAATCTATACTGCCAGTCGTCTATGGGATTTGAAGACTGGAAATGACACTGGGGTTCAGCCCCGCCCAAAAAGCTTAACTCTCGATGCTCGGTTGACGAGTCGTCAGGGTTTGGAAATCCCGATTATCAAGAAGCGCGTGATGACTCAGAATTCGTAGACCAATCAATAAATCAATAATTTTTAGAAGTTATTCAAGTCCATAGAGTATTTATCCTCGATCAGTCCCAAAAACTTCCGCTTCAATACCTATCCACCATTCCCCCAAATTCATCAAGTCTTGCTGAATCTCTGCTAATTCTTGTAAGTATGCTTGGGAACTAAGCTGAGAACGACGTTCCTGAAGTTTTTGCAATCGCAGTTGAACGAGTAACCAAGGTTTAGAAATCCCTCCAGTTGCTTCTATATACTTGGCTAAATTTTCACTATTCATATATTTGTTAAAAAGATTAAAGCTATGGAAAAAACAGCCACCCTGAATGCGTGACTGTTCTTTATTGGTTTAACTTAGATAATTTTGAGTTCAGCGAACGACTAGACTCAATCGCTGATTTTCATTTTTTATTGAGCCGCCGCTAAGTTTTCAGCGACAAAATCCCAGTTCACCAGTTTACCGAGGAAGTTATCAATATAACCGGGGCGAGCATTCTGGAAGTCGAGATAGTAAGCGTGTTCCCAGACATCCATCGTCAGTAAAGGAGTTACTCCTTCAATGATGGGGTTAATCGCATTTAAAGTCTTTTTAACTTTGAGTGTGCCATTTTCTAGGACTAACCAAGCCCAACCACTACCAAATTGGGTTGCTCCTGCATTTTTAAATTCTTCTGCAAACTTCTCATAACTGCCGAAGTCTGCATTGATTTTTTCGGCTAAAGCTCCACTTGGCTTTCCACCGCCACCGGGCTTCATACATTTCCAGAAGAAGCTGTGGTTCCAAACTTGAGCCGCATTATTGAAAATGCCGCTTTTGCTGGGATCATTGGCTGTTGCTTTAACGATTTCTTCGAGAGACTTATTGGCTAAGTCTGTTCCTTCAATCATTCCATTGAGCTTTTTAACGTAAGCGGCATGGTGTTTGCCATGATGAAATGAGAAGGTTTGCTTAGACATCCCAGAGGATTCTAAGGCATCTGCGGGATAAGGTAATTCTGGAAGTTCAAAAGCCATCGTGTTCAATCCTCTCCGAACGATTGTAGATTTAAGTTGACTTTGATACGCTATGAGCCTACCATCACTCGCACCTTCCCGACCGGGGTAGCAACGAGGTCTGTAATTTGATCTACATAAATCTTTACATTGATTTCATTTTATAACAAACCGGATCAAACCCAAAACTTTTCTGTTCAATCTGACAAACGGTAAGTATATTCACTCCCGCGTATCGGGTCCCGATCAACTCAATCTACTCAAACCTTAGCTATAATACCGAGTGAAATGGGAATAGTGCCTCTACCGTCAGATAGAAATAACAAGCTTGATTTTTTCAGCTTTGGTGACGACTCCCTGACAAGGGTGTTTTCGATCACTCTGGGGATCTGATCTCAATCATGCCCAAAGCATATTACATTTTGTAATAATAAGTAAAGAATTAAAAACTTTCTGAATCGATTGAACGTTTACGTTTAAATATTCAAACGAATCGTCATAATCACCAATAAGGAAAAAACTTGAATGAATTTGGAGCAATGGTGGGAGGAACAAGAACTTATCTTAAACCAAATCGACAATGCGATCGCCCTATTTGATCCAAACTCACATCTAATTTTATTCAACCTCAAACTCGCTCAAACCTGGGGCTTATCAAGCGAATTCTTAGCAAGTCAGCCCGATTGTGAAACGGTTTTTAGAGAAATCGTTAATCAAGGGTATTGGAGTGAAGAACAATGCCAACACTTAAAAGCTTGTTTACTCAAGTCTGAATCTCAAGGATCAGCTTTTTGCCTAGAACAAAACAATGGAGTTTGTTTAGAAGTTTACACCACAATCATGCCCAGTGGGGGATGCCTCTTTACCTTTCGAGAAGTCACCTACTACCGCAACTCTCAAGCCAGTTTTAACACTGAAGTTCGGCGGTTAAAATTCCTCCTGGGTTTAAACGAACGGTTGCAAGACTCCGATAACCTACGAGAGATTGCTCAGTATGCCCTCAATTATCTAGTGCGGGTGATGAATGCGGCTTTTGGGGATGTCAAAGTGGTTACAGGAGAAGGTAAGCAACGCCAAGCTGGTGCAATCAGTAACAATATCTCCAGTCAATTTGTTGCCAGCTACGGAGAACCTGTGATCGCTGAAATGCAACAATTATTGGAGAAAGGCATTCCCTACGGTCAAGGCTTACTCTGGGAAGTTGTCGAAACAGGTCAAGCCGTCTATGTCGAAGACTACGCCAACCATCCCCAAGCTGTAGAGGGATTTCGTCATCCGGGAATTGGTCAGTTAGGAATTTTTCCCATTCCAGCCACAAACGGGGAAATCATTGGGGTATTAACCCTCGAATCTCGCAACCTCGAACAACTGCAAGCCTATCCTCAACGGGATATGTTGTATGCGGCTTGTCGTACCCTCGGTACCGCCATCGAACGCGCTCAAGCCCAAGAGCGTCTGCGGCAAATTAACGAAGATTTAGAACGGGCGTCTCAGATGAAATCGGAGTTTTTGGCTTCCATGTCCCACGAACTGCGAACACCCCTCAATAGCATTTTAGGCTTTTCCGACCTGCTCAAACGTCAAATTTCCGGTGAACTCAATCACCGCCAAATCAATCATGTGAAATTAATCGAAAAAAGCGGTCAACACTTATTACAACTAATCAACGATATTCTAGATTTATCTAAAATCGAAGCGGGCAAAACAGATCTCAATATCCAAGCCGTTGAGATTCACCGCCTTTGTAACGAGTGTCTAAAAATGATCCAACCTCGGGCAGATAAAAAACGACTTGCTCTATCGTTAGAATTAGATTACCCACTTAACCAGGTAGCACTTGATGAGCGTCGAGTCCGACAAATCATCATTAATTTACTGTCCAACGCGGTCAAGTTTACACCGGAGGCTGGCATCATTAAGCTGAGTGGACGCTTGGCTTATGGATCTCAGATAGAGGGAGATTATCGTCCGGATTGTTCTCCGGTGAATGCCAGTACACCTTACTTATGTCTGGAAGTGCAGGATTCAGGAATTGGGATTCCAGAAGATCGTTGGCATCTGCTGTTTCGTCCCTTTCAACAGGTGGACGCTTCTCTAACACGACGACATGAGGGGACAGGTTTAGGTTTGGCTTTAACAAAACGTTTGGCTGAACTTCATGGGGGTACTGTTTCTTTGCAGTCGGAAGTGAATCAAGGAAGTCGGTTTCGCGTTTGGCTTCCGTTGACAGAGATGCGAGAGACATTAGCCGATAGCCAAAATCTGCTTGATTCCACTTTGGAAATCCCATCTAACTTGGTATCTCCTAGTTTAACCTCAAAGACTCGTAATGCTCCTCGAATTCTAGTTGTCGAAGACCAACCTTTTAACCAATTGTTGGTTTCGGAGATCTTGGAGTTAGAAGGATATCAAGTTGAACTGATCTGTGAAGGTCAAACGATGATGGACATGATTAACTCACCCTTTGTACGAGCGAGTATGTTGCCAGATATGATCTTAATGGATATTCAACTTCCAGAAGTTGATGGGTTTGAACTAATGCGTCAACTCAAAAAACATTCGGTTTGGCAGTCTGTTCCAGTAGTGGCTGTGACTGCAATGGCGATGGCTGGAGATCGTGATCGCTGTCTGGCGGCGGGTGCGGTGGCTTATCTGAGTAAACCTTTGGATGTGGATCAAGTATTAACAACGGTTAAGTCTTTACTGCCAAGCTAAAGAAGCAGATTATCAAACAATTGAGATTTTTAGAAATATTTCAGGGGCATTCAACACAACAACTGAATAGGCTTTAGTCTACTTCAATTTAGTCTCAAGAATAATATAGATGATTTTTGCCTGTCAAGACTAAAGTTCAAGAGAAAGGATATTTAGGGAAACACTGACTCAATTTCATCTAATTTCATCTAATTTCATCTAACAGTCTTGCGTCCTTGCTCTGTCTGATTACTTACTAACCCCATGTCAGATCGCTTACCCCAAATTTTAATTGTTGATGATGAACCTGCAAACCTGATTTTATTAGAAGAACTGTTAAGAGCAGAGGGCTATGAAATTATCTTAGCTGCATCGGGAATAGAGGCATTACAACTGGCAAAAACGACATCGCCAGATTTGGTTTTGTTGGATGTAATGATGCCTGATATGGATGGGTTTGAAGTTTGTGATAGTCTAAGAAAAGATGAGCAGTTGAAAGTTACACCTGTGATTTTTCTGACTGCATTAGATGATGAACAGTCCCAAATTAAAGGACTGGAATTAATGGGGGATGATTATATTACAAAACCATTTAATAGTCGTTTACTGGTAGCCAAAGTATCGAGTCTATTGCAACTCAATCAAATGCGAACCCAAACGACACCAGTTGATAGCCAGAGGATTTCAGATGATCGTAAGAATGGTTCAGTTGCAGTACAGGTAGAGGAAGATGCTTCAGAAAAATTACGGTTATTTGTTCCTGAACAGTTTCTAGAACGGATTGCGCCTCAAGGTGTTAACTCGATAAAACTAGGTAACTTTACTGAAGAAGAATTAACGATTTTATTCTGCGATATTCGGGGATTTACAACGATTGCTGAGTCTCAAACCGCGAGCGAAACTTATCAGTGGTTAAATGTATTTTTTAATCAAATGAGTGTTTGTATTGACTCTAACTATGGCTTTATTGATAAGTATCTCGGAGATGCGATTATGGCTGTTTTTGATCGAGAACAGTTTCATCAGGAAGACGCACTCAATGCAGCAATTATTATGCAAAAAAGCCTAGAAAAATTCAATGAAGAACGCGATCAATTTCAAATTCAAGATCCTTTAAGAATTGGTATTGGAATTCATACCGGAATAGGAATGATCGGTACATTAGGTTCAGAAAGCCGGATGGACTCTACTGTTATCGGTGATGTGGTGAATACTGCTTCTCGCTTAGAAGGCTTAACTAAAACCTATGGTTGTAAAATAATAGTCAGTCAAGAAACGATGTGTTATGAAGAACAACCTTTAGAAATAACTTCATTAAGTGATGCAAAATTAGCACATCAATCTCAAACCAAATCGAGTTCATTTTATTATCGATGGTTAGATAAAGTTGCTCCTCGTGGAAAGCAAAAAGCGATTAAAATCTATGAACTCTTTGGAAATCAAAGTCATCTGATTGATTCAGATAAAACCCAAACCTTAACTCTATTTGAAAATGGAGTAGCAGCTTGGCAAATGGGAGAATTAACCCAAGCTTTATTATGCTTTAAGCAGGTGATCGAACAAGATCCCACTGATATTGTCGCAGAACTCTATATTCAACGGTGTCAAGAGCAACTCAAAGTTGATAGTTAACTGTGTTCACTTCAGTGGGAATCAACGAGAACAAGAACTCAGTGTTAAGTTCCCCAAGAGTCGATAATACCCTGTAAAGATTCTCCAGTTTTTTGCCAATTCTTGGCTAAATCTGTGCTGCGATCTTTTTTGAGAAATTCGGCTTCTTTGTGACAATGAGAAGCAAGTCCTTGAATCACGCTTTTAAGACCATGTTCTTCAATCAGTAGATTGAGAGAATGGGTTAACTTTTCGTCTTTGGGTTCAACCATAATTTGACAAGATTTTTAACTAAAAACAGTTGAGAACTGACATGATTCATTGTACCAAAAGAAGTTCAATAATTTAGGAATGGGGAGCAGGAAAGTGTGTTCGCGTAGCCTGTCGTTAGGCGTAGCATCTCACTCCCTGGTGAGGAAAATCAGTGGCATCAGGAAAATGAGCCAGCATTTTGATTATACGAGTGACGAGTGACTGTTGACGGTATGAGAATCTCCGAGTGCGTAAAATCTCGCACATTATAACTTTTCTTGAGTGTTTAGTGATACATCAGAAAACCCGGAAAACCCCGTTTTCAGAATGCTTAGACTCGGATAACAATGTTAGATAGATTACTTTTATCGGCAAACCTGAATAGGAGCTTGTGATCATGAACCAGGGTATACCACAGTGTCAAAATTTGCAAGAACAAGTTGAAAGTCTACTGGGACTGCTACACAGTGAACCAACACTGCGACAACAGGATGTGAGTGGGGTTCGCGCCGCCCTCGATAAGGTGATTTCTCCGACGTTTGAAATTGTCTTTGCGGGGGCTTTCAGTGCGGGGAAGTCGATGTTAATTAACGCATTGTTGGGGCGAAAACTCCTCTACAGCGCCGAAGGACACGCCACCGGAACCGAATGTTATATCCGCTATGCCGAACAAAATCAAGAACGAGTTGTATTAACATTTTTGAGTGAAGTTGAAATTCGCGAACAGGTAAAAACGTTGTGCGAACTGTTAAATTTACCTCTGGTTGGGAATATTAATCAGCCGGAAACCGTTCAATATTTACAACGGAAAGCCCAAGAGATTTTAGAGATTGAAGGGGGCGAAGCCCATTCGGAACGAGCTAAACAAGCGAAAGCATTGGAGTTGTTATTAGAAGGATTTGAAGCCAACCGCGATCGCATTCAAACCCTGAATAATGCAACTTATTCAATGGAGCATTTTCACGCATCAAATATTGAAGAAGCGGCGCATTTTGCACGGCGGAGTAAAAATAGTGCAGTGATCAAACGAATTGAATATTATTGCAATCATTCCTTGCTGAAAGATGGTAACGTTATTATTGACACGCCGGGAATTGATGCACCTGTAAAAAAAGATGCTCAAATTGCTTACGATAAAATCGAAAATCCTGATACTTCTGCGGTTGTATTTGTGCTGCGAACCGCTTTAACCGGAGAATTAGCAACAGAAGAAACCGAACTTCTGGAAAAAATGAAAGGAAATTCTGCAATTCGCGATCGCGTGTTTCATGTGTTTAACTATATCGATGCAACTTGGTATAATCATGAGTTACGTTCTCGGTTAGATTATCACATCAACACTCAATTTCGGAACGAAAAACGAATTTATAAAACGAGTGGGTTACTCGGGTTTTATAGCAAGTTAGTTGAACAGCAAACCTATCAATCCGATCGCTGGGGAATAGATTCGATTTTTGCTGATAGCGTCCGAAGCGATAATGGGGTTGAAAATACACCCCAGTTTGTTAATGAATTTAACCGTTACTGTTTAGTTTCGGGTCGTTTACCTTCCAGCCAGTTCCGAATTCCCCCAGAAGTTCCAATTCCGGGTCCCCCCAACGAACAATATACCGCAATTCTCAATGGTTTGGGAAATTCAGTTCTCGAACATCTCATTCAAGATAGCGGTGTTGAAGAATTTCGGAATGCAATGACCCGCTATTTAATGGAAGAAAAACGCCCACAGTTGTTTGAAGTGTTGGCGAAAGATTTACAGCCATTTTGTATTAGTTTGCGGGAATCTTATCTAAAAGCTTGGTGGGATTTAGAGAGTCAACCTCGCGAGGTAAACGCCCTCAAAGAATATCAATTACGACAGCTAAATACCGAACTCAAACAAATAGGAGATGATTTTTGTAAACACATCGAAAAAGAGTTAAATTTGGTCGTTGCCAGTGATGAAAATTTAGCTTTTGAGAAGGATTTTAAAAAGCTTCAGCACCGAATGATTAGTCGCTTGGATGTGTTGATTAAATCCTTTTCTGTTGGGGAAACTCATAAACGCGCCCAAGCCAGTCATAAACGCAATGCTGTAGTCCCCATTATGGGGATTTTAGCGGAGGCTTTCTATTACTTAGCGAATGAGTTGGAAGCGGTTTTAGTCGAGGCGTCTAAGGAGTTGATGGATAACTTCTTTTATCAACTTTATGAACGGGTTCGTCAAGCGGATTATTACAGCAAATTGTATCGTTTATTGGGGAATGATAACGGGGTTGAACAGAATTTAGAACGTTGGTGTGAACGGGCGAAAGCGGCGTTAGTAAATGAGTCTAAAACCGAATGCGATCGCTATATTCGAGAACGTCCTGAATTTTATTCAGAAGGTACGGTTTCGGTGTTTCAATTGCGTCAAGTTTTGCAAGAAGCTTGTCGGGGTTATGACTATGAAAGTATGGTGAAAGCTGAACCTGCTATTCGTCAATTGTTGAAGATTGATTTTGAGCCAAAACTTAAGGAAACGATTCTCAGAACTTATCGCCCAACGGTGAATAAAACTCTGATTCATCATTTGTTAGAACCGTCTCACACCCTGGCTAATTATATTTTACAACAGCATGAGAAAGCTTGCGAACATTTGGCAAAAACGTTGGATAAAGAAGCCTCCGCACAATTGGAAGCCAATGAGAAACAAAAGGTAGAATTGAAGGAAAAAATTGAGGCGTATAATCAAGCGGTGAAGGGAATTAATCAGTGTTTGGAAATGATGAAATTAGATCGCCAAACTTTACCGGAAATTTCGGAGATGGATTTATTTACTTTACCCGTTGTTATTGAGGTTAATCCTGCTGATAGTTTACAACAAAAGTTCGCGGATATTTCTGAGTCTGAGAATGGATTTGTTTCTTCAGATAATGGATTGATTTCGATGGATTTTTCTAACTAAATTACCTCTCCCTAACCCTCTCCTACGAGATGAAAAACCTCTCCCCCAACCCCTCTCCTACGAGATGAAAAACCTCTCCCCCAACCCCTCTCCTACGAGATGAAAAACCTCTCCCCCAACCCCTCTCCTACGAGATGAAAAACCTCTCCCCCAACCCCTCTCCTACGAGATGAAAAACCTCTCCCCCAACCCCTCTCCTACGAGGAGAGGGGAGTAATAAAAGAGGTAATTAATCGCCTCGTAATACCTTCTAAATCCCCCCTTTTTAAGGGGGGCGAGGGGGGATCTTTAGGAGGTTGGTGGGGGTAAACTTAATCAATAGCCTCCTCCTTTTAGGGGGAGGTTGGTGGGGGTAAATTTAATCAATAGCCTCCTCCTTTTAGGGGGAGGTTGGTGGGGGTCAGATCGTGATATATAATGTAAAAAAACAGGAGATTGAGTTCAATGGAAGATAATATTACTCTGCAAAACTGTAGTGAGAACGATGTTTTTTCCTTTCAGGAGGAAACTCATAAAGTTAACAGTTTTAAGAAAAAAATTATCACAGTTTTAACGAGACAGGTTTCTAATCAGTTTGTTGCCTGTTTAGTAAATACAGGAGTTAAAAAGGCTGAAATAAAACATTCTGATGATCTTAAATATGCGAATGGAGAATGGTTTCATAATGGTAAAGAGTGTGAAATCTTAAAACTCGGTTCAACGGGATGGCAAAAAGGGAAAGTGAGGTTGAAAGTTATTCTTGAGTTTTGTCCTGATGAACCCGAACTTTCCGAACCCGAGTCACCGTTAGATAGTTTGCGTCAGCAGTTAATTGAAAGTCAAACGCCGGATAATTAATTCGATGAAAAGTAGGGGCGTATGGCATATGCCCCCAGGCATTTGTATTTTAGGAAAATAAAAAATGAACGAAAAAACGCCGAGAATTATTATTCCGCCCGAAGTCAGAAAATATGTGTTTGAACGGGATAATTATTGTTGTAAAAGTTGTAAAAAAACGAATTTAGAAGCAGAATTAACGATTGATCATATTATTCCCTTAGCCAAAGGCGGAAGTAATGATATTAGCAATTTACAAACCCTTTGTCGAAGTTGTAACCTCAAAAAGAGACATTATCTAGATCCTCGGTTCCAGCGTCGTTATACAGACTAACCGCAATCGAGAGGAAATTGTGCGATATTGAAGTGAGTAAAGTTATCTTGTACACTACTAAATCGCCGATTGAATGGAGAGAAAATGAAAATACGTCGCCAGCAATTACATAATTTAGTTGACCAAATGCCGAAAGATGAGTTAGAACGGGCTTGGGAACTCCTAACCACGTTATATTATGATGCTTATATGCTAAAAGCGATTCAATATGCTCAAAGAACCTTAAAACCGGGGGACTCTTTCACCACCGAGGAAGCAATGCGGGTGCTTTCTAATGATTATCTGATGAAACTTTAAGCAATAATATTATCAAATCAAACTTTAATCGATTTATTTGTACGATTGCTGAATTTTTTGTGAACCTTGACGTGCGTTATGCTCGCTCTTTCCTGAGAGACTTAATCAGTTTAGAACCCCTAGTTTATAAACGGGTGTATGATTTTGTCTTTGTTCAATTCCAGCAACTGGATAACTTATACAACTTACCCGAAC
Source organism: Lyngbya aestuarii BL J (assembly GCF_000478195.2). Lineage (GTDB taxonomy): Bacteria > Cyanobacteriota > Cyanobacteriia > Cyanobacteriales > Microcoleaceae > Capilliphycus > Capilliphycus aestuarii. Next base: position 17,528 of record NZ_AUZM01000037.1, read on the forward strand.
TGCATTCGTTGGACTCCAGCCGGATTTTTTATCGCTTTACTCTTGATGATTATTTTATTGGTATTGAGGTGACGGGTCAAATTGTTAAGTTTATCCGAATTTTACCGAAACCTGAAATTTAATGGTGTTGTGAAGTCTTCAATTCATCCCTCTTTCCCGATGACTTGTTTTTCGGTCTAGGATCGATGTGAATAAGCGATAAAATCTTTAGATTTGGTAAATGAAACACCTTCCTCCTCCAATACTAATGCTAAATTAAGGGCTGTTGTGAGAGTAGGCTTGCTCTAGCTGACCACAACCTAACGTGATCTGGAAAAATTGGGCGCTCTGGTCCGGCTTTTCTGGTTAACGGCAGTTTGAGCGAATTCTGCATTAGCTTTTGTAATTAGCGGAAGACGATACTATGGATGCCTCAGCACTTTGGCAACGCTACCAAGATTGGTTATACTATCACGAAGGTTTGGGGTTATACCTCGATGTAAGTCGCGTGCGCTTCGATGATTCCTTCTGTACGTCGATGAAGCCGAAGTTTGACAAAGCGTTCAAAGACATGGAAGCCTTAGAAGGCGGAGCGATCATGAACCCGGATGAAAACCGGATGGTCGGTCATTACTGGTTAAGAGATCCCGAAATTGCTCCGACACCGGAAATTAAACAAGAAATTGTTAGTACCCTCGAAAAAATAGAAGCCTTTGCGAAAAAGGTTCACACCAGCCAGGTGAAACCCCCTGGTGCGCCCAAATTTACCGACTTACTCTCCATCGGTATTGGGGGTTCGGCACTTGGGCCGCAATTTGTGGCACAAGCCTTGACACCAGACTCTCCGCCCCTGAAAATTCATTTTATCGATAATACTGACCCCGATGGCATTGATCGAGTGTTGGGTGAGTTAAAAGATAGACTCAGTAGCACTTTAACTCTGGTGATTTCTAAGTCGGGCGGCACTCCCGAACCCAGTAACGGGATGAAAGAAGCCAAGCACGCCTACGAAACTCAAGGCTTAGATTTTAGCAAACACGCGATCGCAACAACTGGAGTCGGCAGCAAACTCGATCAACTCGCCAAGTCAGAAGGTTGGATCGATACCTTTCCGATGGCAGACTGGGTGGGGGGACGAACTTCGGAACTCTCCGCTGTTGGCCTGTTACCTGCGGCATTGCAAGGGATTGATGTTCGCGCCATGCTAGAAGGGGCAAAAGTCATGGATGGGGCAACCCGTAAACCCGACTGGAAAACGAACCCCTCGGCGTTACTGGCTCTGAGTTGGTACTATGTGGGCAACGGTAAGGGCGAAAAAGACATGGTTGTGCTGCCCTACAAAGACAGTTTGCAAGTGTTTAGCCGCTATCTGCAACAGTTGGTGATGGAGTCTTTGGGGAAAGAAAAAGACCTCGATGGCAATGTTGTTAACCAGGGGATCGCAGTTTATGGAAACAAGGGTTCGACCGATCAACACGCCTACGTCCAACAGTTGCGTGATGGAGTCCCGAACTTTTTTGCGACTTTTATTGAGGTGTTGCAAGATCGTCTTGGGCCGTCCCCGGAAGTGGAACCGAATGTCACCGCAGGCGATTATCTCTCGGGATTTTTGCAAGGAACTCGACAAGCGTTGTATGAAAATCAGCGGGATTCGATTACAATTACAATCCCAGAGGTAACCCCTCGCCATGTGGGTGCGCTGATTGCTTTGTATGAACGAGCGGTGAGTTTGTATGGGTTTTTGGTGAATATTAATGCTTATCATCAACCCGGAGTTGAAGCCGGAAAGAAAGCCGCAGCTACTGTCTTGAACTTGCAGCAAGACCTGTTGAAAGTGTTAAAAGCAGAACGCACTGCACTGTCTTTAGAGGCTTTGGTGAACAAAGCAGGTGCTTCTGAAAATGTGGAACAAGCCTACAAGATTCTGCGACATCTCGCCGCTAATGATCGCGGTGTTGTGTTACAAGGAAATCTGGCTCAACCTGCGAGTTTGACGATCAGCTACAGAGCTTAACTTCATTAAGCAAAAACAGAAAAAATGAGTGGGGATCAGGGTAATCAACTCCCTCACTCATTTCTAATATTGGATTTCACTCCAAGACAAGGTATAATTGATAAGCTTAACAAATGTAAGCGATAACGTTTGCTTGTTTGATTTGGTCAAAAAAGGCTAAATCCAAAACGATCAACGCTAAGTCATCTTTCCGGTTTAAATTTCCAGTCCCCGTCCTATGCCCCTAACGATATTGGTTGTAGATGACGACTTCGGGACTCGCCTCTCGATTAGTGATTATCTTGAAATTTCAGGTTACACTGTGATTTCTGCTGAGAATGGTCAGGAGGCTCTTGAGTTGGTAGATAAACACAAACCTCACCTGATCGTCACCGATATTACTATGCCTGAGATGGACGGCTATGATCTCGTTAAGCGTATCCGTTCTCGTCCAGCTTTTCGTCTGCTGCCTGTGATTTTTTTAACCGCTCACACCGCTATTCAATCCCGAATTCGGGGTTATCAATTGGGCTGCGATAATTACTTACCCAAACCTTTTGAATTGGATGAATTGGGGGTAGTCATTCGGGCTTTATTAGAGCGATCACAATTGATCGAGTCAGAGTTGCGAAGTCGAGTCAGTGAGTCTGTGGTCGTGATCAATGGAGCAACTTCTACTTTATCTCATGAGATTAATTTAACTGAGCGAGAACAACAAGTTTTGGATCTCTTAACAGAAGGACGCTCCAATGTACAAATTGGCGAAAAACTGCATTTAAGTCCAAGAACAATTGAAAAATATGTCAGTAGTTTATTGAGAAAAACAGAGAGTAATAACCGAGCAGAATTGGTTCGGTTTGCGATGACAAATCACTTGATTGATTAGAAATTTTAGTGGGTTAATTTAACGGCTCAAACTAAAAAAAATAGCCGCCAGTACAATTAAACCTAAAAGAGCTAAGGGAACCCAAAAACTAGAAAGTTCGATCATGGTTTTCGCAATCTGTCACTTCTCCTTTAAAATATAAAGCAAAGGTAAACGGGAGAACCAACGATGGATGTTCAAGAGTTGGTGACATGGCTACAAGAACGAAGTGCTTTGAGCTTGCTCAACCGAGAGATTCTGGAGGCGATCGCGAGCCGACTCGAACACCGCAGGGTAGAAGCCCAAAACATGATTGTCACAGAAGCAAAATCGCCAGAGGGACTCTACATTCTACGCTCAGGTCATCTCGAAGCCGAAAGCGATCAGTTGCGTTCCTATGGCTTATTACCCGGATCGGTGATCAATCTTCAAGAACTTTTGCTCAATAAACCTGTTCGACAAACCCTGGTCACTTTGAGTGAGTGTGAATTGTGGTTGATTAAAACAGAAGCATTTAATCAATTGGTGAGTCAATATCCTGAAATTTCTCAGGCGTTTTCTCAGCAATTAGTTGAGGAAGTCGAAGCATTATCTTCTCAACTGGTTTATGAACAGGAACGACTCCTGATTTTACAACCCTATTTAGTCCCGAAAGCAAGACGGGGAATTGTCGGAAGAAGTCGCTATGCGGTTCGACTGCGATCGCAAATTAAACAAGCTGCAAAAAACCGTCAGTCTGTGTTAGTTTTTGGTGAACCGGGACTGGAAAAAGATAATATTGCGGCGTTAATTCATTTTGGTTCATCGGAGCGACGTAAACCTCTAATTAAACTCGATTGTAGCACCTTACAAACAAGCGGTTCCGAATTATTGGGTCGAGTTGGCGGGAAACCTGGATTGATTGAAGCGTTGGGCGAAGGCACCTTAATTTTTAATAATGTCCATGATCTTCCTCCTGAACTTTTACCTGTAATTGTTAACCTGGTAAGAACCAAAACCTACAGTCCAGTTAGTCGTCCAGGAGAACCTGCTGCCCCGACTAAAACCTGTGAAGCTCAAATTATTATTGTCTCTGAAAAAGCCATCTCAGAACTCAATTCTATCGTCGATAATTTAATTAAAGTTCCCCCGTTGCGGGTGAGAAAAGCAGACTTAGAAGATTGGGTCAAATACTATATTAGTTTAATTTGTCGCTCTAAAGGTATTGAAAAAGCTCGGGTTACTCCCGAAGCCTTACGACGACTACAAGCCTATGATTTTCCTAATAATTTACGAGAACTTCGCAACTTAGTTGAACGGGCAATTATTCAACTCCAAGGCGGTTTAGAAATTACCGAAGAAATTATCTGGCCGTCGCAAACCAAGAAAAAACAATTTCGTCTGAATTTACTGAATACTTATCCCGGACTTCGCCATTTTCTTCGCAGTCCTTGGTGGCCGGATCGAATTAATTATGGTTTTACATTAACTGCATTTGCATTAATTATTGGAGTTTTATTTTTCGGCCCGCAAACCCGTTCAGAAAATTTTGCTTTAAATTTATTTTGGGCGTGGTGGTGGCCGATAGTTCTGATCGGATTTCCATTTTTAGGGCGAGTTTGGTGTGCGGTTTGTCCGTTTATGATCTATGGAGAAGTTACCCAAAAATTATCGCTGTGGTTGTTTCCCCGCAAACTTAAACGCTGGCCGAGAGAGATTGCTGAAGATTGGGGTGGATGGTTTTTGTTTGGATTATTTGCTTTAATTTTACTCTGGGAAGAACTCTGGGATTTAACGAATACAGCATATTTATCGGCTTGTTTACTGCTGTTAATTACGGCTGGAGCGATGATTTTCTCGGCTCTATTTGAACGGCGGTTTTGGTGTCGTTATCTCTGTCCGATAGGGGGAATGAATGGGATGTTTGCTAAACTTTCAATGACGGAATTGAGGGCGCAGCAAGGCACTTGTTCGGCAGAATGTACCACCTATCAATGTTACAAAGGAGGGCCAGAAAAAGGTGAAGGGATGGCTACCAATGGCTGTCCATTGTATTCTCATCCGGCTCAATTAGAAGATAACCGAGACTGTGTTTTGTGTATGACTTGTCTCAAGGCTTGTCCTCATCGTTCGGTAGAGTTTAATTTACGTCCACCGGGAATTGAATTGTGGACAACTCATGTTTCTCGCAGTTATGAGGTGGCTTTATTATTTTTGATGTTGGGAGCGGTTTTTTTACATCATCTTCCCGAGTTACAAACCCAGTTGAATTTACCTTGGAATTTACTTCAGCCTCAACCTCATTTATGGATATCGGTGGCGGCTTTGAGTTTACCAGTCTTTATACCGCTTTTAGCTCATCTTTTCATCCAAGGAATTCGTCAGGTTTTTCCGAATTTTAAATCTTGCTCGTTTGTGGAATTAGCTTATGGATATTTACCGCTGGTTTTAGCGGGGAATTTAGCCCATTATCTGCGGTTGGGGTTGTCTGAAGGGGGACGTATTCTTCCGGTGGCTTTGGCGACTTTCGGTTTAGATGGTGAGGGATTACCTGTATTAGTAGCTCATCCGGCTGTCATTGGTTTTTTACAGGGAACGGTCTTGATATTTGGTGAAATTACGGCGATTATTCTAACACAGAAAATTGCCCGTCAATCGTTTAAGTTTTTATTACCTCAGCATCTAGCGATTGGAATTTTAACGGTGTGTTTGTGGCAAGTTATTGTGGGTTATTAAGATGAAAAATTGATGATCAATCTGGTTAACTTCGGATGTAAGCCTGTTCTCCTAAAATATAAGTGGCAGCTACGGATCGATCATCTCCTAAGATGATGAGAGAAAATATAAAATCCGCTATTTCTTCTATCGTTTTAGCGTGTATTTTACCTTGAGTTCGCAATGCCAACAATGGGGTTGCTCGCCCATCTAATACCACAAAATCTGCTTCTTTACCAATCTCAAAGTTTCCAATCTTATCGTCTAAAGATAAGGCTTCTGCACTCCCTAATGTAGCCAGAAATAAAGCTTGTAAACCGGATAGATTTTGTCCTTGAAGATGGGTGACTTTGTAGGCTTCGTGGGCAGTTTGGAGGAGAGAAAAGCTCGTTCCGCCGCCGACATCGGTTGCTAAACCCACAGGAATTGGATATTCTCTAGATTTGGCTTGATGGAGTTTAAAAAGTCCGCTTCCTAAAAATAAGTTAGAAGTCGGACAAAAAGCAATAGCAGATTGAGTTTCTGATAACCGTTGAAACTCGGAGTCGGAAAGATGAATTCCATGAGCAAAAATTGATTGTTTCCCGACTAATCCAAATTGTTCATAAACCTGTAAATAGTCTAAACTGTCTGGAAAAAGTTCAGCAACAAATTTAATTTCATTGACATTTTCAGACAGATGAGTGTGTAGATAAACATCGGGGTATTCTTGCAGGAGTTTCCCCGCGAGATGGAGTTGTTGGGGTGTTGAAGTAATCGCAAACCGAGGAGTAACAGCGTAGAGAAGGCGATTTTTATTGTGCCATTTTTCAATGAGTTTTTGACTTTCTTCATAAGAAGATTTTGCGGTATCGAGTAAATATTCAGGTGCATGACGATCCATCATCACTTTACCCGCAATCATTCGCAAGTTTCGGGAGTTTGCCGCTTCAAAAAAGGCATCTACAGACTCGGAAAAAACTGCGGCTAAAACCACAGCGGTTGTGGTACCATTTCGCAGAAGTTCGTTGAGAAAAAATTGGGCAATGTGTTGGGAGTAATCTGGATCTTTAAATTTAGATTCTGTTAAAAATGTGTATCTTTCTAACCAATCTAACAGTTGATTACTATCAGAAGCAATCATTTCTGTTTGCGGATAATGAACGTGTAAATCAATGAATCCCGGCACAATTAATTTGTCAGGGTAAGCAATGTATTCAACATCGGAATATTGAGGTTGTAGATGTTCATAGCTACCAAATTCCTTGATTTTTCCATTTTCGACAATCAGTAAACCATCGGGTATATAGCGAATACTCTCCTCTACTGACCCATAAAAAGGATCGGCAACACAGTCAAAAAATGCGCCTCGAAAGGCTTTAATAGAAGTTTGAGATGGCATCAGGTTTGTATGAGTAAAGTTATGAAGTTTCTTTTTGTAAATGTGAAGCTTTAAATGGAGTTGAGATTAATAATGTTAAAAGGATAATTGCTCGACTGGATTAGTCTATAGATTTTATAGTATATCATTTTATTGATTAAATGACGAGTCATCAACCCGTGTTCTAAATATTTTTGGAGAGTTTCAGAAAAAGGATTGAGGTTTGATATGATAGCGAAATATCTTGATAGAGTCAGTTTAAATGAGTTTCGATCATCATCCTCCACCAAACCGAGGTAGGCTAAATGCGATCGCCCGTTATTTTCAGTTTGCACACTTTCAAACCAACTTCCGTACAGAAACCCTAGCCGGAATCACTACATTTATGACGATGGCTTATATTTTAGTCGTTAATCCGATTATTTTATCCGATGCAATTTATATTAATCAATCGGGAGATTTATTTCCTCAATTAGTCGTAGCGACGGGAATTTCTGCGGCAATTGGCACGTTAATTATGGCATTATTAGCCAACTATCCGTTTGCTCAAGCACCAGGAATGGGACTGAATGCTTTTTTTGCTTATACGGTGGTTTTAAGGCTAGGAATCGACTGGAGATTAGCGTTAAGTTCTGTCTTTATTGAGGGATTAATTTTTATCGGATTAACCCTCAGTAATATTCGCCGTCAAATTATTACTGCAATTCCAAACTCATTAAAAAGTGCTACGGCTGCGGGAATTGGTTTGTTTATTGCTTATATTGGTTTGGCGAGTAATCTTGAAACAGGAGGTGCAGGAATTATTGTGGCGAATGAAGTCACAAAAACAGCTTTTGGGAGTCTCAGAGAACCCCAAACGTTAGTAGCAATTGCCGGAATTTTGATCACGTCTGCTTTGGTTGTTCGTCGAATCAAAGGCGCTTTATTATGGGGAATTTTAGCCACTGCAAGTTTAGGCTGGATTTTAGGAATAACTCCTTGGCCTCAAGGAATTCTGGAATTTCCGCCTTTTCCCAAAGAATTATTTGGAGAGGCTTTTTTAGGACTTGTTAACCTCAATGCTAATAATTTTATTGATTTTGTAGCCGTTACATTTGTATTTTTATTTGTTGATTTATTTGATACAATTGGAACACTCACAGGTGTAGCGATGAAAGCGGGTTATATTGATGAAAATGGCGAACTTCCTCGGGCAAATCAAGCGTTAATGGCGGATGCAATTGCCACAACATCAGGCGCAATTTTAGGAACTTCTAGTGTCACCACTTATATTGAATCGGCGGCGGGTGTATCCGAAGGTGGACGCACGGGTTTTACCTCTGTAATTACGGCCATATTATTGGGGTTATCTATTCTATTTATTCCGGTTTTAAAAGCCATTCCTGCCTATGCCACTACTCCCACATTAGTGATTGTTGGTGTATTAATGCTATCTAATATTGCCCAAATTCATTGGCAAGATTTAGGAGAAGCAATTCCGGCATTTTTAACGCTGTTTACCATTCCGTTAACGTTCTCCATTGCCGAAGGATTATCGATTGGATTTATTAGCTATCCTTTGCTGAAAAGTTTTCAAGGAAAAAGCCGCGAAGTTTCCCTCGCAACTTGGATTTTAGCCGGAGTTTTTGTGGTGCGGTTTGTGTTTATGACAGTCCGTTTTGGTTAATGTTTTTCAACTAATATTTATAGCGTTAATTACATGGAAAATTTAATTTCATTATTGGGTATTGTTGTGTTTTTGGGAATAGGTTATAGTCTTTCTGTGAATCGAAAAGCTGTAATTTGGCGACCTGTTATTTGGGGAATTGCGTTACAATTTATTCTCGCTGTAATTATTCTCAGAATTCCTGGAACTTATTTAGTTTTTGATGCCATTGGTCTTGTTGTTACCCGTTTTTTAGATTTTACCGTTGAGGGGGCTAAATTTGTCTTTGGGGAAAACTACGAAGAACATTTTTTTGCGTTTAAAGTCTTACCAACTATTATCTTTTTCTCGTCTTTTGTGTCTGTTTTATATTATCTCGGTCTTCTCCAAAAAATCGTTAAAGCCGTCGCCTGGGTGATGTTAAAAACCACAAAAACATCGGGGGCGGAATCTCTTTCTAATGCGGCGAATGTGTTTGTGGGAATGACGGAAGCACCGCTTTTGGTTAAACCCTTTATCAACACCATGACTAAATCGGAATTAAACACCGTAATGACGGGAGGTTTTGCCACTGTAGCGGGGGGAGTTTTGGCGGCTTATGTGTCTTTTGGAATTTCCGCTAGAGACTTGATTTCAGCGTCGGTAATGGCGGCGCCCTGTGCGTTAGGAATGTCTAAATTACTCTACCCTGAAACCGAAAAACCAGAAACCGCAGGAAAGTTAGAATTAAACGTCGAAAAAACGGCGACAAATGTTGTCGATGCGGCGGCGGCGGGTGCGATAGAAGGGGCAAAACTAGCGGTTAATATTGCGGCGGTGATTATTGCTTTTTTAGCGTTAATTGCCTTTTTAAATGCGGTTTTAAGTTGGTTTGGGGGATTGTTTGGCTATCCTCAACTTTCCTTAGATTTAATCTTAGGTTGGGTATTATATCCGATAGCATTATTGACAGGTGTTTCTTGGGGTGATGCCAGTCAAGTTGCTGCGTTAATTGGAAAAAAGATCATTTTAAACGAGTTTATTGCTTATGTAGATTTAGCAGAAATGATTAAAAATAATGCGCTTTCCGAACGTTCGATTAGAATTGCTACATTTGCCCTCTGTAGTTTTGCCAATATTGGATCTATTGGGATTCAAATTGGGGCTTTAAGTGGGATTGCGCCTCAACGTCGCAGTGAACTGGCTGAATTAGGAATTCGAGCGATGATTGGCGGAGTTTTAACCAATTTAATTGTTGCGGCAACAGCCGGATTTTTGTTATAATTATCTTAATTAGTAAGTTTTAACGTTGCCAACTCAACCAAATTGAAGCCAATTTTTTCACCCATCCTTTTAACCAGGTAAAATTGTATTTATCCGCCGCTTTCCGAATCACTTCCGATTGGGTTGGATAGGGATAAATTGTATTGGCAATCGTTCTTAATCCCACATTTCCCACCATTGCCAAGGTGATTTGATTAATCATTTCTCCGGCGTGTGCGGATACAATTGTCGCGCCCAATATTTTATCGGTTCCGTGACGAACGTGAACTTTAGCAAACCCATTCGTTTGTCTATCAATACAAGCGCGATCGATATCGCTTAGTGGCACGTAAAACGTTTTCACTTTTTCGGGTTTTTGCAAAATTTCGGCTTCCGTTATCCCCACTTGAGCGACTTCGGGATCGGTATAAGCACAGGAGGGAATAATCAAACTGCTGAGTTTTTTTCGTCCGATTCCAAGCGGTGAAAATAAAGCATTTTGAACGACAATTCTCGCCGCCGCATCCGCCGCATGGGTGAATTTTGACTCCATACAAACATCCCCAACCGCATAAATATTAGGATTAGTTGTTTGCAAGTAATCGTTAATAATAATTCCTTTTTTTGGATCGGATTTAACCCCAACTGCTTCTAAGTTTAAGCCTTTAATATTGGGCTGTCTTCCGGTAGCGACAATAATTTCATCAACAGTAGATTGTTCTTCAATTCCTAAAACATCATAATAAATAGTTTTGCCATCTTCCGACTCTATTCGCTTGATATCTGCATTTAAAACTGTATAGATTCCTTCCCGTGCAAATACCTCTTGAATAAGATCTGAAACTTCAATATCGGAACGTTTAAGAACTTGATCTCCTCTTTGCAATAAAATAACTTTTGAACCCAGACGTTGAAAGGTTTGAGCGAGTTCACAGCCAATATAACCCCCCCCAATAACAGCCAGAGATTCCGGAAGTTTGGTTAAAGAAAATACGGTTTCATTCGTCAAATATCCTGCTGTTTCTAAACCTGCAATTTGGGGTATAATTGGATGAGAACCCGTAGCAATTACAGCTTTCTTGAAGCGCAGTTTTTCTCCGCGAACATCAACAGTTTGTGAACTCGAAAAATGAGCTTTTCCGAGAAAAATATCAACTCCAAATTCTTCTTGAAATCGAGCCGCAGAATCGTTAGAACTAATTTGCGATCGCACTTTTCGCATTTGTTCCATGACGACAGAAAAATCAGCTTTCACACTCTCTGGAACCGGAATTCCGTACTCAGAAGCAATACCGACAGCAGCAGCAATTCTACTGGAACGAATTAAGGCTTTTGAAGGAACACAACCGACATTTGTACAGTCTCCTCCTAACAAATTCTGTTCAATTAATGCGACTTTTCCACCTAATAAACCTGCACCTGCTGCGGTTACTAATCCTGCTGTTCCACCCCCAATAACGACTAAATTGTAACAGCGTTCAGGTTGGGGATTTTTCCAGTGAGAGGGATGCAAATTTTCAACCAAAGTTTGATTGAATTCATCCATCGGAGAAACGGTAATCGGCTGATTCTCTAACTGAGTCATTTTTCCTTAAACATTGAAAATAAAGCGATTTCTATCGTTAAAGTTTAACTGAAATTTGATCAGCAACTCTTAAGAACGGAGTAAACCGGGAATAATAGAAGCTTGTTTCGGATTATCATCAGGTTTAGTATACCAATAAGCCCAAGTAATTAAAACAGCTTGAAAAGGAAGCCGAATCGCCTGAAACCAATTTCCATCCGGTATGCCATCAATATGAATATGATTGACTGCCATATTAATATTAGCAGGAAATACGGCAATAAATAATGCTAGAAGTCCCCAAGCAGCGAATTGAGAAACCGGAGGAGTTAACAGTCCAATTCCCCCGAGTATTTCAAAAACACCGCTAATATAAACTAAAGCCGCAGGTGAGGGCAGAAAATCGGGTACAATTCTAATAAACGGTTCCGGTACGACAAAGTGTAGAATTCCTGCAACGATAATACAAACAGCTAAAATGACTCGCAGCAATTCTTTGTTACTTTTTATTACGTTAATCATCGTTTAATTTAACTTTTTTCAAGCCATCCTTTTTTAATTTTATTTCCTTCCAACTCAAAAATTGTAATTCCCGTTAACTCAATGGGTTCTCCTTTATAACTTTCTTCTGAAAATCCATTATTAATCCCCTGAATTCGCCAACGAGTTACAACTTTTTGATTGTAAGCAAATAGATCTTCTATTATAAATTCAAAATTCTTGATTTCCTTTCTAAACTGTTTAATCAAGTTGATCATTTTTGATTGGGTTTCAATTGCATTTCCACCACAGTAGAATAAACAATTTTCCGTCACCAATTCTTTGAAAATTTCGAGTTGACCCGCATTCCAGACTCGGTTCCAAAACCGTCGGACAATTGCCTCACTCACAACTCTTGTACTTAACCGTTCTAATTCAGCAGTAGATGTCATAGATGTCATTTTTATTCTCCTTAAGTTTACAACAAAAAACTAGAATTAAATCTTTGCTCTCTTACACTAACGAACAACTTTCTGTCGAGATGGACTCGGTGGTGCGTGGTCATTAAAAATCTCATCCGTTATCCAATCTACAGTCGCTTTAAAATTGTGAACCGGAGTGGGTAAAAGTTCTAAATAAGTTCCCTGACGAACTAAATGACCCGGTTGACCTGCGATCACAAATCGCTCAAATAAATTTGCTGCTGCTGCTTCAAGTCCTAACTTCATTAATGTACCTCGCAACTTAATTTCACTGGGTTCAAGCAGTTCCTGTTCAGCCAACGCAATCAGATTATTAGCAATAGCAATTCCTTGTTGATAAGCGACTTGCGCCGTTGGGGGTAAAGCCTGATCTAAAACTGCACTATCTCCCCCCACAAATACTTCTGGAAACTCTCGTAATTGTAATGTGGGTGTAACTCGCAAACGGTTTTGTTGATCATGTTGTTCTGGGGAAATTGACAATTTTTTAATCAATGGATGAACCGCATTTCCCGCCGTCCAAATCACAGTTCCCGTTGCTAATTTATGCAGTTGATTATTTTGTTTATATTCTAAATATTCGGGGGAAACTTCACTAACTTTTGCTTCGAGTCGGACTTCTACCGGAACCACTCGTTCCTGTAAAGCTTTTTCAGCTTTTTCTCTGAGATGAACATTAATATCACCTGTGAGAATTTCAGACACCATATCGAGAATAATTACCTGAACTTCAGCAGGATTTCCTCCGAGTTGATGATACCATTGGGGCAGCCAGTCTGCTAAGGTGCTGGCGATTTCAATTCCTGATGGCCCTGCACCAACAATCGCAATTGTAAGAAGCTGATGACGTGCAGTTTCATCTTCCGTTTGGGTGGCGAGTTGCAACTGTTGTCGGAGGTGATTTCTGAGGGTCATGGCATCATCACCATTGCGAAATGCAAACGTATTTTCTCTAGCACCTTCTATCCCAAAATAACAAGCAACACTTCCTAATCCTAAGACTAAATTTTCATAGGAATAGTCTAAACCTGATGAAAGTTTAAGTTGACGGTGTTTGAAATCAATTTCATCTACACTTCCTTGAATATAAGTAATATTGCTACAGTCTAAAAGTTCTTCATAGCGAGGTAAAACTTGATCAACTTCCATTTCTCCACTTAAAACTTCATAGAGTAAAGGTTTAAACACAAAACGTTCTTGAGGATCAATTAAAATAGTCGGTCGTAAATAGTTATGATGGCACAAATGTAAAGCCGTAAACAAACCTGTAAAGCCGGCACCAACAATTGCCGTTGTATAATGTTCGTTATTTATAGAAGTATGGTTTGAGTTAATGGTCATTTGCCTGTTTTTATATATATTTTACAATCAACTTTACAATCAACTTTAAAGTCAGAGTTGATTTTGCTAAAATTTTGAGAATAGCATTGTACTTTTATTTTGGATCAACCCAAGCTGAACTGCTTGCACAAGAAATACAGTTTTTAATCTGTACGCTCCATTGTAAAACAAAGATTCTGATTTTTGAAGCAGTTTAGCTTGATTTATAACTTTAGGACTATGTTTGTTTTTTAACTGAACTCCCTCTTTGGTGATCTCGTTTGAGTCATCCTCTCTCTCTAGATAGAGATTTGTATTATAGTCTTTATTGATTTTTTTTAGAACTATGGCTTTAATTTTTGATTTCGGATTTTTATCTAAAAAATAAAGTCAGGTTGATTACACCCATCTATATTTATTTAGAGACGTTGATGACAACGCCTCTACTCACTTTCTCAAAATAAACTGGGTTTTAAGTTGAGAACTAACTATCCAAACAAACGCTGCTGATTTTCCGTTACCCCTTGACCTCGATAAATTTGGCGAGTGTTTTTAGGGATAGTAATCCAACCTAAATCTTGCAAGCGATTAGTGAGATTAGAAATCGTGACTCCTAACTGATCACGGAGTTTATATAAATCCGTCCATTTTGTTAGATCTAAGCCCTGCTGTTTCTCTTCTAAAATATGTTGAGGCATCAACAAACAACTCGCAAAATACTGCGCTTGCCATTCAATGGAAGCAATTTTTGAGTCATAAGCCGAACCCCGACACACAAATGGTTCTTCGGAAGTTGTGGGCTTTTTCCCGTATTCTCCTAACGGTAATTCCAACTGTTTAACCTCACCATCGACTTCATCTTGATTGATGTGTAAAACCCAATGACCAATTTCATGGGCAATAGTTGACTCAATAAACCCTTGAGGTTTTTCGAGGATATTTTCGTTAATTTCAATGGTTCGTTCAGTCGGTAAAATACGGGCAGCAATTTCTCCTTCCCCATCGGCAGGAATCTCATCCCAAACCACTCCTAAATCGAGAAAATCTGCAACCAAAGAAGACTCAAACGGCCACTGAGGTGCAAAATTGGGTTGAGTTTGCATTTGAGTGAGAATATCCTGCGCCCGCCGTTCGATAGATTCTTTCGGATAAAAACGGTACGGCTTCAGAATACTCATTTATTCAGTCTCCTGGGCAGCATCAAAAATCTTTTTAGCAAAGCTTGGGTTCTCTTGCAATCTTCGGAATAAAGCTGTTATTTCCTTGTTATTTTGCTTGAGAAAATTCTCGTAATGTTGCGGAATTCGACCCGCTAAAAAGATTAACTCCTCCTCATCAATGCCGAGATTTCGCGCCAGTCCCCGAATGACATCTTCTTTGGGGGCGTAGTCAGCACGGTCATTCTCTAGCTTTGACAGGTAGGTAAAATCAACCTTTAACAGCGCCGCAAGCTGTCGTTGGGAGTATCCCTTGTCCTTGCGGGCTTGACGAATCAGTTTTCCAAATGTTTGTTCCACGGTATTTCCCTCCTATGCTCGATCATATGCGAGTTTGACGTAAATTTCAACTTATGGCTTGACGATTAAATCAACAACTGTTACTATCGGCATAGTTGATAAAAACTTCAACATAGCTCTCACCTCACCTGGGGTTGAAACTTACATCAATTCTAACGGCACTCTAGATAAGGTGTACCCCCATTGGAATTAAAGGGTGTGAAGAATCATTAAAAGTGCAAACACTTGAATGGATTGAAATATACAGGAGGATGAACCTCTATGCTCAGAACTTGGACAGATACGCACTACAAATTGGATGACGAAGATTGGATGTATATTGCCACCCATGAAGAACAAGGTTCGGCATCTCTAGTTTGCCCAGGGTACGCACGAGATGGTGAAGGCTTTAGCATTCATTTTACCCCAGCTCATGCCGAAATGCTAGAAAGTTTGATTGCAACTTTACACCTCATTAAAACCCAACAAAAGACGTTATCTAGCTATCAAGAAACCCCAACTCAAAACCATATCATTCGATAGTTCAAGGTTCATTTTTTAGCGATAAAAATAATCAATCAACTCAGAATCGTCAACGGAAAAGCACAAAAAGGAAGATTAAAATGTCAAAAATAGCAGATAACTTTAACTTTTCTGTCTTTGGGGCTAAACACAAAGAAGCCATCCTTGTTCCGGAAATGCCAATCGCAGTTCGCAACAATTGTCAGTCGGGAAAATGGACTATCGGGGATGAAGAATATGGCTCTAAATGTTCGATCACAATTCTCAAATTTAGCAAATTTTTTGGGAGTTTAGGTCAAACTCAGAATACCTTATGGGGTCAAATTTGGTTCATTGCTGAATCAGGAGATCTCCCCCAAGGTGTGGTCATTGTGACTTATATTAAAAGTCGCAGTTTGAATGATTTTAACCGTTTAGTTGCATCAATTCAAGCCCGAGGAGTTGAACCAGCAACCGGGATTTTTGTACCCGAATTTATCAAACATTCCGGTCAAAAACCTGATGAAAATGGCACTTTAAAACCTATTAACTATTATAGCCTCAAATGGACATGGAAAGAACGAACGAACTGGTCAGTTATCGAACAAGCGGCTGCGGTTCTCTCCTCGGAAAGCAACTTATCTCGAATGATTGATTTAGAAGGAACAAAGTCAATGGTTTGTTTAGATAATTTATCTCCCCACGATATCGCTTATTTGATCACCTCTCACTCTCCCAAAAATCAGACTGAAGAACTTTCCTTAGATTCAAGTCGGGAAAATGCGCTTCTTCCTGCATCTGAAAAAGTTCCGGCTAAGGTTTCTTAACTCCTGAATTCACTGGAATGGGGGACGCAGTTCTTTTTGTGTTCCTCCTTCCCAAAATCTTAGTTTTTTTGTTCAGAGGTAGAAACATTAAAAAAATGAAAAACTTTCTGAAGCTAATCCAACAAACAGAGTCAAATTATCCAGTTATCAATCAACAAGAACTCAGTCATCGTATTCGAGAAAATGCGGTTCACGACTTAGACAGTTTATGTGCAGATTTTCAACATATGCAAAGTGTTATCAAATCAATTCAACGAAACTATGAAGCAGTTTTAGAAGAAAATAAACAACTCAAATTGATGTTAAAAAATTTGGTCAATAACTGTTATTGTTGGCCAGGAAATCGTTGTGATCGCTGTCAACAAATTTTGAAGTCACTTTTACGTGAAAATACGGAAGAACGCTCAAAGGCTGTATCCGATCATCAAGAAATTGTCGAACAATTACGCAAGCGACAGTCTCGGGTAAAAGCTTAAAATAGGATAAACACTTTCTATTCAACCTTCGTTCAATACTCACTTTCTGTTAACATTTTGAGGTCAAATCAATCATGGAATCTACAATTCAAAATAGCAAAACTCAAATCATTAGTAAATTTCAGCAAATTCTTGAACAGCGTAAAAAAGTTGATTCTAAAATTTCAACCAAAGAGGAAGAAGCTGAAAAAGAGAAAGGAAAAGAACTTCTCAACAAAACATCTGCCTACACCGTTGATAGTATTGTTAAAAATTTAGCGGATTTACAGCTTAGTTTTGGAAACAACATTGTTGAAATTTCCGAACAGCTTAAAACAGAATCGTCTAAATTAGAGGAACTGAAGCGATCAATTGAAATTGAAACTCAACAGCTTCAAGAGTTACAAAAAATTCGTGTCGTTGCAGATGCGTTGTATTTGTTGAGTCAAGAACATCAGGAAAAACTGAGTTTACTCACTCAAAATGCCACCCAGCGTCAAGAAACGTTAGATAAAGATAAAATCGCTAAACGGAAAGCTTGGGAACAAGAACAATCCAATTTTGAAGCTACAGTTCAACAACAGCAGGAAGAACTGGTTAATATTCGTCAGCAGGAAGAAGAAAATTATAACTATGAACTTGAAAAAACGCGCAAAATCGAACAAGATGAATATGAAGAAACTCGCCGGAAGTTAGAACGAGAGTTGACAAATACAACACAAGAAAAAGAGAAAAACTGGTCAGAAAGAGAAGAAATTTTAGAGAAACATAAAGTCGAATTTGAAGCTAATAAAAAGAAAGCTGAAGGCTTTGAAGATGAATTGAAAAAAGCTTATGTAAAAGCGAAAGAAGAAGCGATTCAAGATGCGAACCGAGAAGCAAAAGTTAAGGCTGATTTATTCGAGAAAGAATGGGAATCAACGAAACAAGGTTATGAACTGCAAGTAACTTCTTTGGAACAAACTATTCAACGTCAAAATGAACAAATTGCAGACTTATCTGCTCAGTTACAAGCCACAATTAAGCAAGCACAAGACTTAGCAATGCGAGCGTTTGCAAGTTCTTCGAGTCAAAAATAATCACAGCAACATCAATCAAATTAAGTTAAATAAACCACAAACAAAAAGGAGAAAAAAATGGCTAAAAGAGTTAGCGATCGCAACACCAAAGCTGAGATTTTAGAAGCTTATAAAGAATTGAAACAAGAAAATTCTTCTCTGCAATCAGAAGTTAAACAGTCTACAAATGGGAATGGGAATGGTAAAAATGAAACGGTTGCAACTGAACCGATCAAAACCTTAAACTTATCATCTTCTAAAAAACCTAAAATGCAGCAAGTTCTAGAAAACTTAATGCTGTTACAAGTAGGTTTTGGTGGTGCGGTGAGTGAGTTATCAGAACAGTTAACCCGAGAAGCAACTCAACTCCAAGAATTTCAAAAAAATGTTAATCTAGAGTTAGAACAACTGAAAGACTTACACGATTTAGAAGAAGTCAGCGATGATACGTTAGATGTATTAGTTCAACGCTACAAAGAAAATTCTAAGACGTTTACTGAAGAACTAACTCAACAGCAAGAAACCTTAGAACAACAATTTCAAGAACAACAAAGTGCTTGGCAAAAAGAACAAAATCAACACCAAAAAAGTATTCAAGAACGCAACGAAAACCGCAATAAAAGTCAAGCACGAGATCAAGAATCCTATCAATATAACTTACAGCTTCAGCGAGATTTAGATCACGAAGAATATGAACAGACTCAAGCCACATTGTACAAACAGTTAGAGGAATTACAACAAGAACGAGAAAAACAATGGGAAGAACGAGAACAAGCCCTAACGGAAAAAGAAAAAGAATACGCCGAAGTGAAAGCTAAAGTTGAGGAATTCTCGCAGAAGTTAGAAGAAAATATTAAACGAGGTAAAGAATCTGGGCGAAATATTGGCAACTATCAAGCCAAAATTAAAGCCGATTTGTTGGCGAAAGAAGTTGAAGGACAAAAACAATTTTTTGAACTGCGTATTAAATCCCTATCCGAAACCATTCAAAATCAAGAAAACCGGATTCAAAGCCTATCCAAACAAGTCGATGCAGCCCTCAAGCAAGTTCAAGATTTGGCGGTGAAAGCGATTGAAGGAACCTCAAACGCCAGTTCATTCCAAGCCATGAAAGAACTCGCTTTAGAACAGGCTAAAAACCAACAAAAAAATAAATAAAGATTAACAAAATTTAAGAAGATTTACACACCCGATTTGTTGAAGAAATCGGGTTTTTTTGAGTTTACAAATCCTTGAGCTTTGATCTATAATTAATCTAAACTAGATTTGTAAAAGTTGAACTGATGAAACCCGAACAAATTACCGCTTCCTTTTTTCAAGTCCTGAATAATCAACCTGAACTGTTTACCCAAGAAATACAGCAAGATTTAACCCAATTAGAAATTGCAGTAGATCGAGTTGAATATATCCCCGAAGACGATCAAACTGAATTTTTAGCCGATGCGATTATTGATTTTTGTGATGTTAATCCTACTATTTACCAAGCCTTAAGTGAAAATCTGAATACATCTCAAACAGAAGACTCTGAAAAAATAACAGTACAAAAGCGTTTTTTATTATCTCAAAAAATTAGAAGCTTGCTGACTTATAGTAGCGAAATTTAATTCCAACTTAGATGAGATCAAGATCGTGCAAAAAACTAAAGCTTTGTTGTCTATAGTTGTACCTCAACCGAAAATCAGCCGAGTTTCAGCTTTAACGGTTGAGGTTTTTTAAGAAAATTTATCGGGTTATTTCTTGATGTTGGATTTATGCTTTTCCTTTCCCTGACCTAACAACGTTAGACCTCCAATCAAACCTAATCCCAATAAAAAAGAAGGTTCGGGAACAGAAGCCGAAGGAGATGTCAATTCTGCCGATAATGTGGTTGCATAGGAAATGGCGTAGGGAAGATCTAAATTTCCATTCGGATTATAACTGGCTTCAATTACTTCTAATCCTCCTGCTTCTACAGGAACCAAAAGCACGCCATTTTCATCTACACTCAACTCTTGTCCGAGATATTCCACCGTAGCATTATCAATCAGGCTACCATTAAACAACACTTGAATTGCTAGATTTTCTCCGGCTTTAACCTCTAAGGGATTTTGTAAAGGCATGATTTCTAAAGGAAGACCAAAAGGCATAGAAATCTCGTCAGACCAACCATAAATTCCCTTGGTATACTTGACAAAATTGGTGACATTATCATAGTCAATCGCTTCGGCTTCTTCTGGAGACAAATTATCAGAAGTTCCGTCAGGATTGCTACGATAGAAGCCATTATCGTAGAAAGCAGTTAAAGCTGCAATCTCACTTTCTGGAACAAAAAATAGATTATCCTCTTGCAATTCCGTGACACCCGGAACCAGATTTTTGCTTAAATCATAGGCGGTAGCTTCGCGAAATTTGCTGACATCAAAAGGTTCAGTCTCATCGGCTTCGGGATGACCAAATAATAGCTCATATTTTCCGTCCTCATAATCAAACCAAACAACATGAGCCAATGCGGGTTGAGTCAAAATAAGGGGTAAAACTGCCAGGGATAGAAATAGTTTGATGAAGCTCATTTTTTCTCCACAAAATGGTAGTGTTCACTTGATTTTTACAAGGTTACGAACACTGTATAGATTGTTTTTGTGAATCACAATCCTCCCCCAAGGGATTTTTATCTTAAAATAAAATAAAGTTAATTAACCAAATTGACTGAAAAATAACCTTATAAAATATCATCAAAAATTGGCTGTGTAAATACGGGAGAGGGGCATATAAAATCGGACTCTACGGAAGCCGAGAACAGTCGAGGAGCGGTAAAAGCGAATGCAGTCTCCCCCCCCGGGTTAAGAGAAAATGTTAATATAATCACTTAAAGTTTTTGAATAATCGCCAAAACTGGTCAGGAGGGCCTATCGAGACAATCTATGGAAATCTGCAAGGGCTAAAAGCAAGTCAACTCAAGGGATTGCAACGCCTCTACCATCAACGGATACCGGGCGATCGCATTACCACACCGGAGTTTGCTCAACGTCTAGCCGCTAGCAGTACCGAAATCGGTCAGCCCGTTTGTGCTTACCTCAACCGTCGGGGACAAGTCATTCGGGTAGGAGTGGGAACACCCCGTCAAACTCAAATTCCCCCCCTAGAATTGCCCCGTTATGGAGAAGGGCGTTTGAGTGGGATTCGCTGCATTGCAACTCAAGTCAAATCAGATCCCCCCAACGAATCGGCGTTAACCGCAATGGCAATTCAACGATTGGATGCCTTAGTCGTCCTCACCTTAACCGGAAGCGGGTTTCAACGTCGAGGCGGGGGAGGAACAGGATATATCAAAGAAACCTATCTCGCTCATTTAGTGCCACCCACCGCAGAAGAAAACAACGGCAATCTCACCACGCCTTTAGCACCCATTCCCTACTATTTATCTCCACCCCAAAGCTTGGATATGCTCTCCGCCCAGGATTTTCTCGACTTGGTGGATAGCCTCGAAGCCGAACTGCAACGGGAGTTTATCGCCCAAACCGTCGAGTCCGATGGCGATAATGTGTTGTTAGTGGGTATGAAAACTGAAGATATTAATCCTCAGCGCTTTGAAGACGGATTAGCGGAACTGGTTCGATTGGTCGATACCGCCGGGGGTCGCGTGTTAGAAACCGTCCGTCAAAAGCGATCGCGCCCTCACCCCCAAACCGTTGTCGGCGATGGAAAAGTACAAGAAATTGCCCTCACCGCCCAAACTGTTGGCGCGAGTCTGATTGTCTTTGATCGGGATTTATCTCCGGCCCAAGTTCGCAACTTAGAAACCCGAATTGGGATTCGAGTCGTTGATCGCACCGAAGTGATCCTCGATATTTTCGCCCAACGCGCCCAGTCTCGCGCCGGAAAATTGCAAGTCGAACTGGCACAACTTGAATACAATTTGCCCCGTTTAACCGGGCGAGGTCAAGCCATGTCTCGACTCGGGGGTGGTATCGGAACGAGAGGCCCAGGTGAAACCAAACTAGAAACTGAACGACGAGCCATTCAACGACGCATCGCCCGCTTGCAAAAAGAAGTCAATCAACTGCAAGCCCATCGTTCTCGTCTGCGTCAACGTCGCCAGCAAGCAGTTCCGACCATTGCCATTGTCGGGTATACCAACGCCGGAAAGTCTACCTTACTCAATGTTCTCACGAGTTCGGAAATATATGCGGCCGATCAACTGTTTGCCACCCTTGATCCCACCAGTCGCCGTCTCACCATTCCTGATGCCATTACCAACGAACCTCAAGCGGCTGTTTTAACCGATACGGTAGGATTTATCCATGAATTACCCCCGGCATTAATTGATGCGTTTCGAGCCACTTTAGAAGAAGTCAGTGATGCTGATGCGCTCGTTCATGTCGTTGATTTATCTCATCCGGCTTGGCAAAGTCAAATTGAGTCAGTAATGAAAATTTTGATGTCAATGCCGATTACTCCGGGGCCTGCTTTATTAGCGTTTAATAAAATTGATCAGGTGGATGGAGAAACGTTAAGATTTGCCCAAGAAGAATATCCTCAAGCTGCATTTATTTCGGCATCTAATGCTTTAGGTTTGGAAACTTTACGTCAACGAATTGGGCAGCTTGTTCATTATGTGTCAAGTTCAACTTAAGTAGATCATGAGTCAATCTACCTCCCAAAATACAGAACAAAAACCGCAAAAGTTTAAAATTCCAAAACTCAGTGTCAAACCCAAAAATTGGCTCGTTTCTGCTCATGTTGCCACCGCCGGAATTTGGTTGGGAACCCGATTGTGTATGGTGATTATTGCCTTGTACAATCTCAAAACAACCAATGGCGCTCAACTTTATGCGATCAATTCCGTGATGCAATTGCTTGATGAAGTGGTGATTATTCCGGCTGCAACTGCTTCTTTAGTCACTGGGGCATTATTGTCAGCTTTGACGAATTGGGGATTTGTAAAATACTATTGGGTGATCACAAAATGGATCGCAACAATTTCTCTGATTGTTTTTGGCACGTTTTGGCTTGATCCGGTGGACAAATGCAATCACTTCAATTTCCGCAGAATTGCGATTGCAAGCTTTACAAAATCCCCTTTATATGTTTAATGATCAAGCCACAATTATCGGGGGAATTGTACAAACGATTTGTCTATTAATGATCATTGCCATTTCAGTTCTCAAACCTTGGGGTAGACGAAAATCGACTAAAACTTAACTCAACTTGCGAAATATTCAAGAGTTTTTGATAAAATTAAAGTGCAAATGGGTTGAGGGAAAAGAGAGTTAGATGTCTAAAAATCAAGATGAGTTCGTGCGGTATCAGATTCGAGTTCCCAAAGAAGTTTATCAACAAATAGAAGCGATTGCAACAGCAAAGGGAGCTAAACTTCATCCCCGAACTAAACGACCTCAACTCTCTGAAACAATTATAGAATTATTGCAACTTGCACTCAAACACTCAAACTCAACAGACGAGCATCAATCCCCCTCAGAAAAATCTCCCGACTTAGAGTTAATTGAAAACTCGATCATCGCAATTCAAACCCAACAATTGAATACCATTCTTGAAGCCCAAAAACAAACTCAAGCCGAACTCAATCGTCTTTATATACTGTATCATCAACTCTGCGATCGCCTACCCATTCAAGAACCATTACAAAAAACCTGGTATTCTAATGATAATGAATCTCCTCAACAAATACGTCCTTTAGAATCCTATTGTGAAGGCCCTTGGATGGTCAATCGTCAATGGTTAAATCTCAATGGTCGCTTCAATAAAGAAGCATTTAACGAGTGGAATAACGGAGAAGTTCGTCAAGATCAACAAGGTAATTTTTGGCGTCGAGTTGATCTGGCAAATACAGGCGAAGATTTTCAAATCCCACCCGGTTTAGCAGAGTCTCAAATCTTTTATGTATTAGCCGAGTCAAACAATAGCATCTAAAATCATTCAAATAAAACAGGGGAAATGGATTGACGACTTTTCCATTCCCCTGTCAGCATCTATAACAATGCAGTTAAACTAGATCTAAACCTGATAGATCTCAGCGTTATGCGGCACTCGTTTGATCGTCTCAGACTATTCGGGAAAATCAGGAATGACCCACTGCGGGGGTTCCGTGCGTTTTTTGCGAATGGCTTCGTCAGCCATATTCAGCATTTGATCTAAGGACATGCTGTTAATGAAGTCTTCTGTGCTATTTGCGTACTCCCGATTTGGACATTTGTCCCCTAGAACGCAGCCATTAACGCAGGCTTCTGCACAATTGATATTGTTGATATTGTTGGCTTCCACAGTCGTCTCCTCTCAACTTTAACCAGCTTTCGACTTGAAGACTGTTCGGAGGAATTGACACCCTTCCTAAACAAGCCCAAGTCTCTCTTTAAAAATTGTAATATCATATCCTATGAATCATTGGATGCAACGTCTAAAAAACTTTCCCTGGCGATCGCTACTACAAAGTGCGACTCTCAGTAATCTGATCATTGCGGCTTTAGAAATCTTGCTCTTTTGGGGGGCGGTTCACTCTTTAGCAGTGAGTAACGTCCTAAAAATGTTGTTTTCCCCTCCCTTGGGAATCATCACCCAAATTGCGATCGCAATCGGTATGGGAGCATTAGCCGTCTACTGGTTTGAAATCTGGCAACAACGATTCTTATTAAATTCATCAACACTCTGGATGCTGATTGGGTGTTTACTTTTAGGACTTTTGATTAAATCTCTGCTTCCCCTCCCGAGCTTTTTAGTCAATTTATCTCGTTTAGCCCTCATGGGAATTTTGATTGGAGTGTTCTGGAAGGGAAAACCCTATTGGCGTTAAAACAGAAAGCATCTAGAAGTAACTCATACAAGGTTTAAAAACGTAATTCAACCCCTAATTTCTAGCTTTAAAATCCTTAAAGCTGGTTTGAAATTCATACATCAATCGATTAACGTTATTTGTCGCTCTCGGAAAGATATCATATTCCCATTTGCGCTTGCGACTCGCTAACAGTTTAGCCGCAGAATCCGATGCACTATTAGACACGAAGTAACAGTTCCCAGCAACTCTCAACTCAGACGAAAACGCAATAAAAGCCTGAGCCAATTCAAACTTAAGTTGAGACGTATAATATTGACAATCAACCGCCATTAAAATTCGAGAAGCACGCGGTTGTCGTTGGTTGGCTCGACAGCTATCCGCCTCCATTTTATACAATACACACAGATCACAATCATACAAAACTCTCAAGCGACCATGAATTTTAACCCCCATGTGAATTTCTAAGGGCGGTTTATCCTGAAATTCTATGACCGCATGAGTGTAGGGTTTAGACGGATCATAAATTTGTCCGGCTCGTCTGCGAAACACTAACTGTTCTGGGTTACGTTTGAGAACATCTTTATAATAAACTAACGCGCCTTCATTTCGAGCCGCCTTAATAATAATACAAAAAACATAAAAATTATACAATTCAGAAAGCTCTGTCTCTGTCTGAATTTCCGGATGAAGGGTTTGTTTTAACTGTTGGCTAATATCTTGAATTAACCGAGTATTAATTGACATCTTTTTGCACCTCTTTCTCTAACTTTAACAGCAGTTTTAATAACGTTTCAGCTTCTTTTTGACGATGAGTTGCTAATTCAACTGGAAATTTAAGATCTTGAGTTTTCTTTTCAAACGAAGACGTAAACTGAATCTCCGGTTGTAGATCAGAAGTCATCACTTCTTCGCTTAAATGACGAGCAATTTCCAACTCTAAATCAACCGCATGAACCACCGCTTTTTTAATCGCATGAATTAACAGCAAAAGTTGTTCTTGCGGCGTATAATAAGTTAATTTTAAATCAGGAGATTTGCGCCCTGATACCATTTCTTCCACGGTTTTACCCGCACTAATCACCTCAAAAACTTGTTGACTAACCCAAGCAAATTGAAGTTGATTTAAAATTTCGACCAATTGATCGTAAACGGTCAAACAGTCTTGCTCATTCATCACTGTCACCGCCATACTCTTATTACTAATTTTTTCGAGCTATGCTTTTTTTAGAACTCTCTCTATTGTAGCGGATTTATTCTAAAAAATGATTTAAAAGTCAACAAAAATTAATCTGTCCCGACTTTAAAATAAGTTAGAGGGCGACCCGATGGACACCCCCACAAAAATTCTCCCTATAAGCATCACATTTGGGAAAAACAATCAAATTTCACAGCCTGCTGTAATCAGATTACACCGAAGCCGGAGTCGAAGCATTCGCCAGTTCCAATAGTCGTTCTTGCTGATCCGTAAAGACACAAGCATCAACCACATCATCCATCCCCCCCTCCAAAACGGGAGTTAGAGAGAAGTTCTGGCCCAAACGATGATCTGTGACGCGGTTATCTTTATAGTTGTAAGTGCGAATTTTCTCCGAACGAGCGCCTGTCCCCACCTGAGATCGCCGCATAGAAGTCACCGCTTCTTGTTGTTCACGCAGTTTCATCTCATAGAGTTTCGCTCGCAAAATCTGCATCGCCCGTTCCCGGTTTTGAAGCTGACTGCGTTCTTCAGTACAAAAAATCCGAATTCCCGTCGGTTTGTGAATTAGATCAACCGCCGTTTCCACCTTGTTGACATTTTGCCCTCCAGCCCCCCCGGAACGAGCGGTACTCATTTCTATATCTTTGGGATCAATTTCCACATCCACTTCATCGACTTCTGGCATCACCGCCACCGTTGCCGTTGAGGTATGAACTCGGCCTCCGGCTTCGGTCAGAGGCACCCGTTGAACCCGATGAACTCCGGCTTCAAATTTCAGCTTGCTATAGACTTGATCGCCCTTAATTTCCAAAATGGCTTCTTTAAAACCGCCCATATCCGCAGACGACTCACTCACCATTTTCACCTGCCAGTTTTGGCCTTCAGCATAGCGAGAATACATTCGCACCAAGTCACCCGCCCAGATACTCGCTTCATCCCCGCCCGTTCCGGCTCGGATCTCTAACATGATATTTTTATCATCATTGGGATCACTCGGTAACAAGAGAACTTTCAAGTTGATTTCCAACTGTTCGAGCTGGTTTTGTAGTTCCTCAACTTCCAAAGTCGCCATCTCTTTCATTTCCGGATCTTCTCCGGCTTCTTTCTGGACTTGTCGCGCTCCAGTCAGTTCCTCCTGGGCGGTTTTCCAGAGTTGATAAGTATTGACGACTTCCTCAATTGAAGACCGTTCTTTTGCGATCCGCTGTAACTCCGTCGGGTTATTAGACACATCTGGATCAGCAAGGCGCAGAGTCAGTTCATTAAACGTCTGCTCGAAAGACCTTAATTTTTCGATTAAATAAGTCTCAGCCATTGTCTCGTTGTCCTTTGTCAGTTGTCAGTTGTCAGTTGTCAGAATAGTCGATGAGCTGTGGGGTATGGGGAAGTCAGAGAATGAAAAGGCGCAATTTTAGCCTCGGTTAACTCCACTGACCACCCGCCCAATTGATAGAGTTTCAAGTTCTACCCTCACCGATCACAGACGAAAGTATTTTGAGAGTCAGTTGTCAGTAGAGAACGCTACAGACCCCAGACGACAGACAAACGACAACGGAGCTATTTTTCTTGCTGATCGCTATCGCTTTTTTCAGCTTCAGGTTGAGCTTCACTCACCATGCCATACTTCCGCAAGAAGCGCTCTACCCGACCTTCTGTATCAATAATCTTCTGAGTTCCGGTGTAATAGGGATGATTTCCCGACCACACATCAACATAAATTTTCGGCTGAGTCGAACCAACAGTCATGACTAATTCACCGTTGCAAAAGACTTCAGCTTCTGGATACCATTCGGGATGAATATCAGATTTAGGCATAGTTCAAAATAAAAAAAATGAAGATTGCTTTGATCTCTATTTTAACGATAATTTACCCTTGAAAGCGTGACTTTTTGGAGCAGGAATTGAGATCCAACTCAGAGACTTCTTAGAAGTCCCTGTTTTTCCATCTTGGGAATTTGTCAGCGATCATGTAGGGTGTTAGTTTATCGTTTCGAGAATTGAGGAGCTTTACGAGCTTTGCGTAACCCATATTTTTTCCGTTCTTTCGCACGGGGGTCACGAGTTAAATAGCCCTCAATTTTCAACGGTTGGCGATTATCTGGACTCAGTTCGCACAACGCTCTGGCTACCCCAAGACGAATAGATTCCGCTTGACCAGTTAATCCTCCCCCTTTGACATTGACAAGAATGTCATAATCATTTTCTAAGCCCAGGGTTTCTAGAGGAGCCTTAGCAGAAGAAATATAACTGGGATTAAATTGTAAGTAAGATTCGCCTTCTCGATGATTAATCGTCAGTATTCCCGTACCCGGAACTAGACGGACTCGGGCGATGGAGGCTTTACGACGACCCGTTCCCCAATAAACAGCGCGATCATTATCAGTTGCTTGCATTAGTTGTCTCCTTTAGGAAGTGTGTTAATGGTCATCATTTCAGGCTGTTGAGCCATGTGCGGATGATCGGGGCCTGCATAGACTTTGAGTTTTTTAAACAGTTGTCGTCCCAGGGCATTTTTGGGTAGCATTCCCTTCACCGCTTGTTCAATAATCCGTTCGGGAATACGATTTTGCAAATGAGCAAAGTTTTCTGTTCTCATTCCCCCCGGTCTACCGGAGTGATTTCGATACAGTTTTTGGGAAGCTTTTTTGCCGGTCACTTGCACTTTTTCAGCATTAATAACAATGACAAAATCTCCGGTATCCATGTGAGGCGTAAAAATCGGCTTTCTTTTGCCCCGAATAATACTAGCAATTTCACACGCCAGACGACCCAACCGTTGATCGGCGGCATCGACGACATACCATTTTTGCTCGAGAGAATCTTGAGTGGGAAGGTAAGTTTTTGTTGTCATTTTTCACTATCCTTGATTCTGTGAGAGAGACGGTCATTTGCTCTATCAATTCTTGATAATAGAGCCATAATCATGGGCAATGCGATCAATAATTGGGCGATCGCGATCACGAAGAATGTGTTACCGAGAAAGAAGTCTGTGTTCGGTTCATCACAAACTCAGGATAGGTATCAAACCAAACTTCATGATCAAAGGGAAAGTCTTGATAGCCAACTCGCAGTAAACAAAGACCACGCGCGGGAGCCGAATATTTGACGAGATCTCGGCGTTCGTCAACCCAAATATCAGTGAAGTTTTCCAGCGATCGCGCTTGAGTCCCCACTTCGACTAATAACCCCAACAGTAGTCGCATCATCCCGTATAAAAATCCACTCGCCTGCACTTCGATTTGAATAAACGGCCCTTGTCGTTGACAGGAAACATCCTGCACATCAACCCAAGCATGAGGACGACGGGTACCGGCCCGTTGAAAGGCGCTGAGATGATGACGTCCCAGTAAGGGGGTTAAAGCCGCTTGCATGAGCGTTTCATCCAAAGGGGCATGATAATAATGCCAACTCCAGGGACGCACAAACAAGTTAGGACGTGAGTCTGTGTACAACAGATAGCGATAACGTCTCCACACGGCGGAGAAGCGAGCGTGCCAACTCGGATCGACTTGAGCGGAGGCGCGAACCAGAATATCATGGGGCAAGCGATGATTGAGAATGGTTGCCCAGCGATAGCCAGGAATCGGCCCCGTTACTTCAAAGTGAGCGACTTGAGCGGCGGCATGAACCCCTGCATCGGTACGACCCGCCCCATGTAAGGTCACAGGATAATCCACAACATTGGCAATTGCTGTTTCTATTTCTTCTTGGACTGTTCGTCCATTGGGTTGTCGTTGCCAACCGTTAAAGCGAGTTCCCTGATATTGAATAACCAGAGCAATCCGCTTTCGATCCATCGGCTGCGGGTCATCGCTCTCTTTGACTCCTGTTGATCTCGTCCGATTCATGCTGTTCACGTCACGGGTCATTGACGATTGGGTGTTTCGGGTTTGCGATCGCCACTTTTTTCTGGAAATTTCCAGGTTAAACTAATTCAATGATTGCCATTTCTGCATTATCACCTCGACGGCGCACGGTACGCACCACCCGAGTATATCCACCATTGCGCGTTCCATAACGCTCTCCGGCCGCTTCAAACAGCGCATGGACAAGCTGTTTATCATAGAGATAACCCATTGCCGCCCGTCTGGCAGACAAAGAGCCATCTTTAGCCAAGGTAATCATTTTTTCGGCTGCCGCTCTTACAGCTTTAGCTCGAGTTTTAGTGGTTGTAATTCGACCATGACGAATTAATTCGGTGGCCAGCGATCGCAAGAGGGCCTTACGCTGGTCTGCGGGTTTACCTAGTCTGGCAACACGACAACGATGACGCATAACAATTTCCGATTAACAACGTGATTACTAGCAGTTTGTCAGTCTTAGAAACAGGGTGAGCCGTCTAGATTTCTAGGCTGAATGTGCGGCTTGTCCTTCTTGAGTGATCTTCGCGGGGGAGCGAGCCACTGATCTTCCCCTGCGATTGTTTTTCCTCCATCCCCGGACTAGGGTTTACCGGCTCTTTCCTGAGGTAAGGTAATTCCCAGGCGTTTTTGTAGGGCTTCAATCACCTCTTCGGCGGACTTTTGACCAAAGTTTTTGATTTCCAAAAGATCTTCTTGGGTATAATCCCGTAAGTCTGCCACTGAGTTAATTTGAGCGCGTTTGAGACAGTTATAGGCTCGCACCGAAAGTTGGAGTTCTTCGATCGGGATTTGACTGGTGGGATCGACATCATCGGTCTGATCCGTTTTAATAGATTCAAGCGTGATATCTTTGAGCGGAACAAATAGATCGACTAAGATTGTGGCCGCTTGACTTAACGCCTCTTGGGGAGTCAAACTCCCATTCGTCGAGATCTCTAGAATCAGCCGATCTTTTTCGAGTGAACCCCCTACCCTTGCATCTTCAACGGTGTAATTGACTTTACGAACCGGCATAAACACAGCATCAATTTGTAAAAAATCGACTGCTGTAGCTTCATCTCGATTGCGATCAATCGCCCGATACCCTGTTCCCTTTTCGACCTGAAATTCCATCTCCAAGGTTGATCCTGGAGATAAGGTCGCGATATATTGATTTTTGTCTACGACTTCTACCTCTGAAGGTAGATCAAAGTGTCCCGCTGTTACAGTAGCCGGACCTTGAACCAATAAACGACCAATTTGCCTTTGGTTAGAATAGCTATTGAGAACAATTTCTTTCAAGTTCAGCAGAATTTCTAATACATCTTCTCTTACCCCTGGAATTGTGGCAAACTCATGATTAACTCCGGCAATCCGAACGGCTGTCACTGCCGTTCCTTCTAGGTTTGACAACAGTACCCGTCTGAGGGCGTTGCCAACTGTTGTTCCCTGCCCGCGATCTAGCGGTTCCAGGACAAATTTACCGTATTGACTCCGGTCTGTATCAGTGTTTGACTCAATACACTCAATCTTAAATTGCGCCACCGATTGACCTCCCTTCTCCTTTGAACCCCGAAGTGTATTTGATTAAAAGCGAAAAATGAAAAACTGCCGGACTGACATTTTCCATTTTCCATTTGCATCCCAGCACTGTGAGTTCCTGATTAGACACGACGCCGTTTTGGAGGACGGCAACCATTGTGAGGAATGGGTGTAATATCTCGAATCAGGGTGATTTCTAGTCCCGCTCCTTGCAAAGCTCGAATCGCTGTTTCTCGACCGGCACCCGGGCCACTAACCATGACTTCGATTTGTCGCATTCCTTGATCATTGGCTCGCCGTCCGGCACTTTCTGCGGCAGTTTGAGCGGCAAAGGGAGTTCCTTTTTTTGCCCCTTTAAAGCCAGTTGATCCCGCTGATGCCCAGGAAATGACTTCACCGTTGGGATCAGTAATCGTCACAATCGTATTATTGAACGTGGATTGAATGTAGGCCATCCCATTGGGTACGTTGCGCTTTTGCTTTTTGGTTCCTGACTTTTTTGATGGTTTTGCCATAGTTACATCTCTAACGCGATCTCATTTGTTTTGATTACCCACCGATTTGCTAGGTCAGCACACGATGGGGCAATGGTTTGTTTAACCTTATTTCTTCGCACTTGCCTTTTTCCGACCGGCAACGGTACGCCGCGCACCCCGACGAGTTCGCGCATTGGTTCGAGTCCGTTGACCCCGTACAGGTAGTCCCATACGATGACGCCGACCCCGATAAGTCCCAATATCCATCAGACGCTTGATGTTCATTGCTTCCCAGCGTCTGAGATCTCCTTCAACTTGATATTGACTTTGAACCAGAGATCGTAAGGCTGCAACTTCCGCATCGCTGAGATCTTTGACTCGGGTATCCGGATTGACACCCGTTTCTTTCAAAATTTCTTTGGACCGTGAGAGTCCAATTCCGTAAATGTAAGTCAGACCAATTTCAACACGTTTATCTCGTGGAAGGTCTACTCCGGCTATACGTGCCACGCTTATTTCTCCCTGAAATATATTCTGTAAAGTTACTCTATCGACGAATGCAGTAAAATGACTGCATTAAGTTTTGACTTCGTACCCCCACCCAACGCACACGCCTAAACATTTTGAGGTGAAGGCAGGTTTTGCTCCAACCTTCTACTCTAACGAATACGCGAGTTTTAGGTTAGTCTCGGTTGCTTTCCTGAGTGGCAATTGCGGTTGAGCTAAAATATGACCTCAACGGGGTTTGAAAGAGTAGAGTCTTAACACATCTGAGTTTGTCGGACTTGAGTCTAGATTCGCTGTTATCCAAAAACTAATTTAGAGTTCTTGGAGTCGGTTGCTAACTATCCTTGTCGCTGTTTGTGCTTCGGATTGGAACAGATCACCATCACCCTGCCACGACGACGGATGACGCGACATTTTTCGCAAATTTTTCGGACTGATGCTCTTACTTTCATGCCGGTTCTGGCAATACTACAACAAATTTATTATTATATCATTGATTGAGAAAGTTGATCCAATATTAATCCCTTTTGATCATCAAAAAGGCAGTGGATCAACCTCAACCTACTTCTTCTTCAGGCGATATGTAATTCTACCTTTAGTCAGATCGTAAGGAGTTAATTCCACCTTAACTCGGTCTCCCGGTAAAATCTTGATGTAGTTGCGGCGGATCTTGCCGGAAATATGAGCTAAAACATTGAACCCATTATCAAGATCCACACGAAACATAGCATTTGGAAGAGACTCTGTAACCGTTCCTTCCATTTCAATCAAATCTTGCTTAGACAAGCTGTTTTTTCCTCAATTCAACCGAACTGCTCCTTGAACCTATCTTTGCCGTTCCAGACAGACTAGCTCTAACCCTTGGCTGATTTGCGCTCAAGATGCAATTCTTAACATATTTTATCAAAATCTTCAAATAAACGGAGGAACTCATGTTAAGGGGAGACCGCCTGCTAGTTAGAGTCTAGCCTGAAGAACGAAGTATCTTGTCAATGCAGAAATCAGGATTTGGTCAGACTTAAAGCTGTTGCTCTCCCACCCATTCAAGAGAACACAAAACCATTAAGCAACAATTGCCTTTTTCAAGGCATCTGTCACCTGATCAAGCGGAAGATTCCCATTGACAACACTCAACTGATTGCGATCGCTATAGAACTGAATCAACGGTTCCGTTTGTTCGTGATACACTTGCAAGCGATGACGAATGGTTTCTTCACTATCATCAGCCCGACCCCGAGCTAGTAAGCGCTCAATCAAAACCTCATCCGGGACTTCCAAATTGATCGTACTCAAACCGTTGGCATCAGCATTTTCGGAACCCTGTTCAGCCTTCTGTCGCTGCACCAGACTTTCAACAAAAGTTGCTTGAGTCACATTCCGAGGAAAACCATCAAGAATCCAACCCTTTTGAGCATCCGACTGATCAAGACGCTCCTGCACCATATTGAGAATCAACTGATCGGGAACCAAATCTCCTTGATCCATAAACCTGCGCGCTTTTTGACCTAAATCAGTCTGTTGAGCGACATGAGTTCTCAAGATATCACCCGTTGAGATATGAGGAACCGCTAACAACTCAGACAATCGTGCTGACTGCGTTCCTTTACCTGAACCTGGAGGGCCTAAAAAAATAACTTGAACCACTATCGCTTCACCATTCCTTCATAGCGTTGAGAAATTACATAAGTTTGCACCTGTTTCGCCGTGTCAATGGCTACACCCACCAAAATCAGGAGAGAAGTGGCACCAAATCCGCGAAAAGTGGGAACCCGAGTCGCGGTTTCAACGACAGTGGGAATAATCGCCACAAACCCTAAAAAGATCGCCCCCAAAAAGGTCAATCGATTTAAAACCCGCTCAATATATTCACTGGTCGCTCGACCTGGACGAATTCCCGGAATAGACGCCCCCATTTTTTTCAAGTTCTGCGCCATATCCACAGGTTGCAAAATCAGCGACGCATAGAAATAACTAAAGAACAAGATCAGCACCAAATAGAAAGCGGCATACAACCAAGGAGTCGGTCCACTCGGACTTAGAGCTGTCGCAATTTGAACTAAAATCGGATTGTTGGTAAATTGCGAGAGGGATGCAGGTAAAATCAAAACAGCCGAAGCAAAAATGATCGGCATCACCCCACCCTGATTCAGTCGCAACGGCAAATAACTGGTTTTTTCCCGATAAAGTTTCCGACCGACCTGACGACGAGCCGAAACAATCGGAATTCGCCTCGTTCCTTCTTGAACAAACACAATCCCGACGATCATCGCCAAGAAAATCAGCAACAGGATAATCACCCGACCGACAATGGCGCGATCACCACTTTGAGCCAACTCAATTGTATTTCCCAAAGAGCGAGGCAGAACCGCCACAATATTGACAAAAATCAGCAATGAAGCCCCGTTCCCAATTCCGCGCTCGGTAATCAGTTCCGACACCCACATGACAAACATTGCCCCGGCTGATAACGCCAAGACCACCTCCGCCATAAACAAAGGCCCTGGACTTTCAGCAAAAGGACTCACCCACAAAGCCAGACCAATACTTTGCAGAACAGACCATCCGAAGGCAACATAACGGGTAATCTGAGAAATCTTACGGCGTCCCGCTTCCCCTTCATTTTTCTGTAAGTCTTCTAAAGTCGGTAATGCAGCCGTCATCAACTGCATGATGATCGAAGCATTAATAAAGGGTAAAATTCCCAAGGCAAAAATTCCCAGAGCTGAAAGGCCCCCACCCACAAACAAATCCAAAAAGCCAATCACGGGGCTATTTTGAATATTGGCACTAAAGGCAGCGCGATCAATTCCGGGAATGGGTAAAAATACCCCCAAACGAACTAAAATTAACAAGCCAATGGTGACTAGGATACGACCTCGTAACCCTGCGGCTTGAGCCATCTGCAAAAACGTCTCTTGTGCAGTTGGTGCTTTATCTCGACTAACAACCATTAAGGACTACCTCTTTCAAACCAAGTTGAACCGGGATCGCTCAGTCTTGCTCAGTCTGAGTTTCCTGAGTTTTTCCACTTGTTTTATTTTTGGCATCAATCGTCTGACAACTTCCCCCTGCGGCTTCAATTTTTGAGCGAGCAGTTTGGGTAAAAGCTGCGGCTTTGACTTGCAGCGGCACATTGAGTTCCCCATCTCCTAACACTTTTAACGGGCCATTATTACTGGTTAAAATTCCCGCTTTTTGTAAAGAATCAAGGGTAACTTCTGTATTGGCACTGCACGATGCCAACTTTCCTACATTAATGGTAGTGTACTGTTTCCGATTCACCAGAGGAAAGCCCTTTAATTTGGGCAAACGTCTGTAGAGAGGATTTTGACCTCCTTCAAATCCCGGTCGGGTACTTCTCCCGGAGCGAGCTTTTTGACCGCGCATCCCTTTACCACAGCTTGCCCCTTGGCCGGCAGAAATTCCTCGACCCAGGCGACGACGACGCTTGCGGGAGCCGGCTTTTGGTACGGCATCTTCTAATCTCATGGTTTTTTATCTGTGATCAGTTATCAGTTGTTGGGGATGAGAATTTTCATTGTCGGGTACAAACTCAACCCGTTAACTTGCATAAAGCTGCTCAACCGAAATTCCCCGTTCTCGGGCAACTTCTGACAAGGTTCTTAAGCTGGTGAGTGCATCAACCGCCGCTCGGGCATTATTGAGCGGGTTACTCGAACCGAGTTGTTTGGCGAGGATATTGCGAACGCCTGCCAGTTCAAGAACCGTTCGGACAGCTCCCCCGGCAATTACCCCAGTACCGGGTGCTGCGGGACGAATTAGCACTTTTGCACCGCCACCTTCTCCTTGAACCAGATGGGGAACAGAGTAGGATTTGGTCAGAGGGACTTCAATCACGTTTTTGCGACCATCTGCAACTCCTTTTTTAACCGCCCCAATGACATCGGCAGCTTTTCCGACCCCAACGCCCACTTGACCCCGTTCGTTACCGACGATCACAATCGCCCGGAAACTGAGTTTTTTACCGCCCTTGACGACTTTAGTCACCCGACGAATTTGTACAACCCGTTCTTGCCATTCTGTGTCTTTTTCTTTGGCGCGATTGCCTTTTTTGCGACGCTGCTGTTGTTGTTCTGCCATAATCGTTTATCCTCTTAGCTGTTCATGTTTAATTTTAGAAGTCTAAACCCGCTTCTCGGGCGGCTTCGGCAAGAGCTTTGACTCGACCGTGATAAAGGTAGCCACCTCGGTCAAAAACGACTTTGCTGATCCCTTGAGAGAGTAAACGTTGAGCTAGAAGCTGTCCCACTTGTACAGAGGCATCACAGGTTCCCCCGGTTTCGACTTGGGTTTTGAGATCGGGATCAAGGGTAGAAGCCGCCGCCAGGGTATGATGTTGAGTATCATCAATCACCTGAGCATAGATGTGTTTGTGAGAACGAAATACGGCTAACCGAGGCCGTTGGGAAGTGCCAAACACTTTGCGTCGAACACGGCGATGCCGACGAGTGCGTGATTCTCTGCGAGTCTGTTTCATGGTTTATTTCTTGGCTTTACCTGCTTTACCTGCTTTACGTCTGACTTGTTCTCCGGCATAGCGGATGCCTTTCCCTTTGTAGGGTTCAGGGGGACGAACGGCACGAATTTGAGCGGCGATATTCCCCACAACTTCTTTGTCGATGCCGCTAATAATCACGTTGGTATTGTTTTCCACCGCCACGGTAATCCCCTGGGGTGGGTTCATCTCCACGGGTTTGCTGTAGCCGACATTGAGAATCAAATTTTTTCCTTGAACTTGCGCCCGATACCCCACCCCTTGAATTTCCAGGCGTTTTTCAAATCCTTTGCTGACGCCATCGACCATATTGGCAACCAGGGTACGAGATAATCCATGTCGTTGACGAGCGACCCGGGACTCATCACGCCGTTTAACCAATAAGGTTTCACCGTCTTGT
Source organism: Lyngbya aestuarii BL J (assembly GCF_000478195.2). Taxonomy (GTDB): domain Bacteria; phylum Cyanobacteriota; class Cyanobacteriia; order Cyanobacteriales; family Microcoleaceae; genus Capilliphycus; species Capilliphycus aestuarii. The sequence continues at coordinate 54,739 of NZ_AUZM01000037.1, forward strand.
TCAAATAACACTTGAGCGGGTAGCACCCGAGAGAGTTCGCCTTTGGGGCCTTTGACGGTGATTTGTTGTCCCTCAATGGTTAAGGTTACTTTCGGGGGAATCGGAATTGGACGTTTACCAATTCTAGACATAATGCTTTTGTCAGTTGTAAGTTGTCAATTTTTGCAAGTCAAACAGCAAAACGGACATTGGTCTACAAAAAGGAATTCAATGATCTGATGAGCAACAAAGATCTAGAGTTCTGGGTTTAACCGTCGCCTGCTTTTCAACCAATGTCTCCATTGCAGAACGGATAAACGGATCTAATCAAAACATCAATCTTTGCTCAAGAGCATAGAGGTTCTCCGTTTTTTGCGCTCCCTATCCGTTGTAAAATCGAGACGGTTTTGAATGTTGATGTTACTTTCGACTCGACTTACCAGATGTAACAAAGCACTTCTCCGCCAATACCCTGACTACGGGCTTCTCGGTCGGTCATCACTCCTCGAGAGGTGGAGATAATCGCAATCCCAATTCCTCCTAAAACCCGAGGGAGTTCTTTGCGGTTGCTATAAACTCGTAAACCCGGGCGGCTGACTCGTTTTAGCTTTTTGATAATGGGAGTGCGAGTTTTCGGATTGTACTTCAAGGAGAGAACCAAAGCTTTTCTGATTCCTTCTCCGGTTTCCTCATACTCTCCAATAAAGCCTTCGTTCCTCAGCACTTTAGCAATGCTGCGAGTCATTTTCGTGGAGGGAATGTGTGTGGTTTGATGTCGCGCCAAGCAAGAGTTCCGAATGCGCGTCAACATATCTGAAATAGTATCGTTTGTTGGCATAGTTATTTCGTTGATCTAATCGCCTTAGTTTTCCCGGAAGGGCATTCCCATCTCTTTGAGTAAGGCACGTCCCTCTTCGTCGGACTGAGCGGTGGTAATAATTGAAATATCTAAACCCCGAATTTGATCGATGCTGTCGTATTCAATTTCAGGGAAAATGAGTTGTTCTCGAACACCCAAACTGTAGTTTCCTCGTCCATCGAAGCTTTTAGGGCTAATCCCCCGAAAGTCCCGAATTCGTGGCAATGCCAGGTGAATGAGTCGCTCTAAGAAGGCATACATCCGATCTGATCGCAATGTGACCATCACCCCAACGGGCATTCCTTGACGAATTTTAAATCCGGCGATCGCTTTTTTGGCTCGGGTAACCACTGGTTTTTGTCCAGTGATTAGAGAGATTTCCTTGAGTGATGAGTCGAGGGCTTTAGCATTCTGCGAAGCTTCTCCCAAGCCACGATTAATAGTTATTTTAATAATCTTGGGAACTTGATGGATATTTTGATATCCAAATTGCTCCATGAGCTTGGGAACGACTTTTTCGAGATACTGATTTTTTATTTGAGTGACTGCCATTGTGCTTGATCCTTTTCTATCCCTGGGCTTGGTCAGGGAGGGGTTGATACCAAGGTGAGAGTGATTTTTTTCCCGTTGTTTTAGAGAAATTAATCAAGAATCTCTCCGGTTTTTTTGAGCTTTCTTACTTTTCGTCCTTCTTCGGTGAAGGTGTAACAAATTCGACTGGCAACTTTTTCTTTGGTGGAATACAGCATGACATTAGAGCTATGAATTGGGGCTTCAAAGGTAATGATTTTGCCGGATTCTCCTTCTTGTTGAGGTTTGACGTGTTTGGTGCGGATGTTAATATCCTTAACGACGACTTTACTCAACTTGGGAATAGCGCGGATAACTTCTCCAACTTTGCCTTTATCTTTTCCGGCAATAATTTGTACGGTATCCCCTGTTTTGACGTGCATTTTCATCCGTTGGGATGAGGGTTGTTTCTTAAGCGCCATTTAAATAACCTCCGGTGCTAAGGAAACGATTTTCATGTAATTTTTCTCCCGTAGTTCACGAGCGATTGGGCCAAATACGCGGGTTCCTCGAGGATTACCCTCCGGGTTAATAATCACGGCGGCGTTATCATCAAACCGGATGCTCATGCCACTATCACGGCGCAGACTGTGACGAGTCCGAACAACGACCGCTCTCACTACATCTGATCGTTTAACGGCCATGTTGGGAATCGCATCTTTAACCACAGCAATAATCTCATCACCAATCCGGGCGTAGCGACGATTACCTCCACCCAGGATGCGGATACACATCACTTTTCGCGCTCCGCTATTATCAGCAACATTCAGGATAGTCTGCGTTTGAATCATGACACTTCATCGATTGTTGAGAGGTTGATTGTTGAAACGGTCTGAAAATCTTAGAAACGTTCTCGCTGGTGATTATTCAGGTCGAGAGGTTAGAATTTCAATCACATTCCAACGTTTTGTTTTACTCAAAGGTCGAGTTTCTTGAATGCGAACTCTATCCCCTTCTTGACACTGATTTTCTTCATCGTGAGCTTTGTACCGTCTGGTCTTCACCACGATTTTTCCATACTTGCGGTGGGGGGAACGGTTTTCAATCGCCACCACGACTGTTTTCTCCATTTTGTTGCTGACCACTAAGCCAACTCGTTCTTTGATTGCCATAGTTCTGTGTACTCAATAGATTGTCAAACCTGAAAACAATTGGTTTCCTTTCGCTGACTTTTTTAGGCTTCTTCTGCTGAGGAAGCGGGGGCTAATTCCGGTTCCGGAGTCGCAGATTCTTCTGCTTCAGCCTGCTGTTGTCGTTCCCGTTCAATGGTAAATAATTGAGCCAGTTGATGTTGAGTATGTTTAAACTCATGAGGCTTTTCTAGTCGCCCTGTGGCTTTCAGTAGACGTAGGTTAGCCAGATGTTTTTTGAGTTCAATAATCTTGTCAGACAGTTGTTCATCATTTAACTGTCTCACCTCTTTGATTTTTGGAAAAGCCATAACTCCTTAACCTCCTAATATATCCCTTAAAACCCTCTTCTTTTATTCGGAGGATTTTTCCTCCTTTGGTTTGACAATAAACTTTGTCTTAATCGGTAATTTAGAGTCGGCTAAACGCATGGCTTCGCGAGCAATTTCTTCAGAAACGCCAGCGAGTTCAAACATAATCCGTCCGGGCTTAACTACAGCAACCCAATACTCCGGCGCACCTTTACCGGAACCCATCCGAGTTTCAGCCGGACGCATGGTAATCGGTTTATCGGGAAAAATCCGAATCCAAATTTTTCCGCCCCGACGAATGTAACGAGTCATCGCCCGACGAGCAGCCTCTATTTGGCGGGAAGTAATCCAAGAGGGTTCGAGAGCTTGCAAAGCATATTCGCCGAAGCTAATAGTATTTCCTCGGCTCGCTTGACCTCTCATTCGGCCCCGTTGTTGTTTACGGAATTTCGTTCTTTTAGGACTTAACATCGGTGGTTCGTGGTAAGTTGTGGGCGATCAGTCGAAGGTCTATAGGCCTGATCATTTTCGGTTTCTTTATCCTTCGTTCGAGCGATCATCATATTTTTGACGTCGCGGTTGTTTACGTCGCGGTTGACCGACATTTGCAGTGTTTGAGGTTTCTTCCTGTCCGGGAATAATTTCACCTTTAAACACCCAAACTTTAATGCCGAGAATGCCATAAATGGTCAAAGCGGTGCAGTAGGCGTAGTCAATATCTGCCCGCAGCGTATGCAGAGGAACTCGACCTTCACGAGTCCATTCTGTCCGGGCAATTTCAGCCCCGTTGAGGCGGCCGCTGACTTGAACTTTGATCCCTTCTACTCCGGCTTTTTGGGCTCGGGTAATGGCTTGACGAACGACTCGACGGAAGGATACCCGTTTTTCCAGCTGCTGGGCAATGTATTCTGCGATTAACCGGGCATCGGCGTCAACGCGAGCGACTTCGACAACGTTGATCCGAATCTGACGATTGTTGCCCAGTTCTTTTTGTAAACCGACGCGCAGCGATTCAATCCCCGTTCCGCCTCGACCCACAACAACCCCAGGTCGTGCTGTTAACACTTCTAAGTCGATTTGATCGGCTTTACGTTCAATCCGAACATCCGAAATTCCTGCATTACTCAGGTTTTTTTGAATGTATTGGCGGATTTTATAGTCTTCTTGCAGCAGGTCGGGATAATGTTTGGCATCGGCGAACCATCTAGACTTATGTTCTTGGGTGATTCCTAAACGAAAACCGACTGGATTAATTTTTTGTCCCATAGCGAATTAAAGTATGAAATGGGTTAACGATTCATCATTGGATTGAAAGGTACAAAATTCAATGGATTGTAATTGTTGAACTCGAATTAATTTATTCCTCAACATTCGGAGCAACTGCCACGGTAATGTGACAAGTTGGCTTGCGAATTTGATAGGCACGACCTTGAGCGCGTGGGCGATAGCGTTTCAAACTTGGGCCTTGGTCGGCAAAAGCTTGAGAGACAACCAGAGTCGCTGGATCTAAACCCTGATTATGTTCAGCATTGGCTACGGCAGAACGCAAAGCCTTTAAGATAGGCTGACAAGACCGATAAGGCATAAATTCTAGAATGATCAGTGCCTCTCGATAGGAGCGTCCCCGAATTTGATCGAGGACTCGTCGTACTTTGTGAGGCGACATCCGAATATAGCGAGCGATCGCTTTAACTTCTGTGCTAGTGTCTACAGGCATTATGGTTTCCTCGATCCCTTGGATGTAGAGACGTTCTGGGTGAACGCCTTTACCCGTCAATAATTGCTGTATTGGGCAATCTACTTTTGATCCGGGTTGGTCTTATCGACGAGCCTTTTTGTCGCCCCCGGCGTGACTCCGATAGGTGCGAGTTGGAGCAAATTCACCTAACTTATGTCCAACCATTTGTTCGGTCACAAAGACAGGAACGTGTTGGCGGCCGTTGTGTACGGCGATGGTATGACCCACCATCAGGGGCAAAATTGTCGAAGCTCGTGACCAGGTTTTGATCACTTCTTTGCCTTTTTTGCCACTGGCATCTAAGGCGGCGATTTTTTTGAGTAAATGATCGGCGACAAATGGGCCTTTCTTGAGTGAACGAGACATAGTGACAACTCTTTGGATAATGTTCAGCGTTCAGAATTTCAGGAGATTTCTCTGCCGTTCGTCAAGTCTGGCAAACAGAGACTCGAACGCAATTAACTCTGACGACCGCCCTTACCCCGTTTGGAGGATTTGCGGCGACGACGAACAATTAATTTAGTGCTGCGCTTTTTGGGGTTGCGGGTTTTCAGACCCAAGGCAGGTTTACCCCAAGGCGTACAAGGACCACTGCGACCGATAGGAGCGCGTCCTTCACCCCCTCCATGAGGGTGATCGACCGGGTTCATTACACTTCCGCGAACGGTGGGTCTTTTGCCTTTCCAGCGGTTACGACCGGCTTTACCGATGCTGATGTTACGCGCTTCGATGTTGCCGACTTGTCCGATGGTTGCATAGCAACGAGCCTGGATTTTGCGTTGTTCTCCCGAAGGCAATTTCAGGGTGACATATTCCCCTTCTTTTGCCATAAGTTGGGCGCTAGCTCCGGCTGCTCGCACGACTTGTCCCCCTTTTCCGGGTACTAATTCGACATTATGAACGTCTGTTCCTAATGGAATTCTCGATAGGGGTAATGCGTTGCCCACTTCAATGGCGGACTCTGGCCCGGAGACGATCACGGTACCGACTTTCAACCCGACCGGATGCAAAATATATCGCTTTTCGCCATCGATATAATGCAGTAAGGCGATGCGGGCGTTACGGTTGGGGTCGTATTCGATCTCTGCAACTTTTGCCGGGATATTATGTTTATCGCGACGAAAATCAATGATACGGTAGAGTTTTTTATGTCCTCCACCCCGATGACGACAGGTGATTACACCTCGGTTGTTACGTCCCTTATGACGATGTTTGGTCGTGACGAGGGAAGGTTCTGGGGTTGAGCGTGTAACTTCAGCAAAGTCTGAAACTGAATGTTGTCGAGTGCTTGGGGTATAGGGTCGATATGAACGAATTCCCATGATTTTCCCTCTTTTTTATATCTGCAAAAAACAATCCTAAATTGTGAATTTCCCTTACACTTCTGGGAATAGGATTTTTCTTAGGGGTTCTCCATCCTCTAGAGTAACAATGGCTCGTTTATAGCGAGATTTGAATCCGATAAATTTGCCCACTCTACGCCGTTTTCGGGGCGGATTATGAGTATTGACACTCATCACTTTGACGGAGAACAAGAGTTCGACCGCTTCTTTAATGACGGGTTTACTCGCCCGAGGATCGACATCAAAGGTGAACTGGTTTAGCTCCATTAATACGGTTGCTTTTTCCGTCACAATCGGTCGTTTGATCACATCAGCGAGATCGCGGGTTTGATATTCAGTCACCGTAAACCTCCTGGATTTTCTCAAGGGCTGCGGCTGTGGTCACAATATTGTC
>NZ_AUZM01000038.1 GCF_000478195.2 Lyngbya aestuarii BL J
CCTCCTAAGGCAATGCGCTGTTCTTGGAAAAATGAATCCAGTGCCATTTCTGCGGCTTGGCTTTGAGTCCAAAAATTGAGAGGGGCGTTAGAAATCGCTTTTCGGACTTGGACTGCACCAATTTGATCGCTGTCAAACAGAGGAACGACTTGCTGCAATAAATTGGGGGACACTTGAGCATCGGCATCAAATACCCCAATAAATTCACCTTGAGTTAAGGGTAAAACTTGATTGAGCGCCCCCGATTTTCCACCGACTCCATTTTGACGATGTAAAACATTGAGTTGCTCAAACTTTTCCGCCAGTTGATCTAATAAAAGGGGTGTGTTATCAGTGCTGTGATCGTCAATGATCCAAACTTCATAGGAGTCAGATGGATAATCGAGGTTGCACAAGTTTTCGACTAAATTGTGAATCACAGATTCTTCATTTTTGGCAGCCACGAGCAAAGAGACAAAGGGCCAATAGTCGCGATCACCTGTTGCCGTCTGATCAGACGATGGGTGACGATATCGGGTGAACAGGATACGCAACGAATGAATCGAAATTAACCCTGTTAAGCCGAAAATGAACCACGAACCCCAAGAAACGAGATGTAGGGTGATTGTTCCTCCCCAAATCATACTGAGGACTACAGCCGCTTTTCGGCGGCGTCCTTGATAAATTGAGGGTGAATTGGTCATCGGTTCGACTTGATGTTGAAAAGGGGAGTGAGGATCAATCGGATCGGTTTCTACCGTTTGATTTTCGGGGCTTGAGTCCCGGTGATGATGATAATCTGGGTTAGGGTTAGATGAATTTTTTCGTGTAGATGTCAATCGTCTCATATCTGATTTAACTGATGACTTGATCATTTTTTTGGCCAAGACTTCTTGGGCCTGGGATAATCTAATTTAACTCTTAATACTTACCTAAAATCATATTGGAAGCTGGCAAAACAACAACATTGAGATTTTACACCGTTGTTTTCTGGGGTACGGATCAAGGGTCAACTCAGGAAGGAAGAAAATTTTTGTCTCTAGAGTCATAACAGGGGGTTAAATGTCGGCTAAATTGGAAAGAATCGGTCTTTGCAGGAAATCTGAGAATGTCAAACTCCGCCACAGTCATCGCTCAACTCAAACCCGCCGAAAAGCGAGAGGTGATCGTCTATCAACCGTACTACGATGATAAAAGTCGTAGATATTTACCCCTATCGATTAGCCTGTATAAAGAGAAAAGTTTGGAAGGCGCTCGTAAAATTGACAGTGCTGAGGATATTCCTTTCGTCGCCACCTGGAATGTTTCTTCTCTACCTGCTGATCTCACCCGTTGTCGAGTCCAGTTTGATGGTAACGCTGATCTCAGCTATGAAGTCACTATGGCCAACTATGAGTTTATTCGCTATCTCATCGATGTCCTACAAAACTTTGGTCGCACTCGTACTATTGATTTTTCTCAAGAGTTTTACAAGCGTTTACTCCATTATGTTGAGTGAAAGACTCTCGGTATAGCGCTGAAGATCTCAGTGATTTCCAGACCCTGAAGATTTTCAATCTCTTGTAGATAGTATAGAATACCAGCATTCGCCTAAGCGTCCAATACTGGAAGTTCTAAAAAATTTCCCCAGGTTTTACACTCGGGGAGTAGTCAAAATGAGCATGGAGGAGTCAGTGACGTGGCTAAACCCGCCAAGTATCTATTAATCGGGTCAACTCAGCCTTTTAGTGGTAAGTCGGCAATTGCACTGGGGCTAGCCCCAAGGTTGCGATCACATAATATTCAAGTTGCCTATGGTAAACCGCTGGGAACCGAAATTGGTAATGCCGCAGAACCCTTCGATGCTGATGTTCAGTTTATCGCGACTACGTTAGGACTGTCTGCCGATCAGATTGGTTCACCTGTGGTGATGCTCACCGACAACGCAATACACAGCAGATTACAGGGAGAAGATACAACTAACTTTTGTCAGGCTCTCGCTTCCTCTGTACAAAGGTTAAAAGGGGATTTAATTTTGTTAGAAGGGCCGGGAACGCTACAACAAGGCAGTTTGTTTGATCTGTCTTTGTCGCAAATCGCCCATGAACTTGATGCTTCGGTGATGCTCGTTGAACGTTTGGAGTCTTCGGCCGCTATTGATGGTTTTCTTGTGGCGAAAGCTCAATTAGGCGATCGTCTCATGGGTATTTTAGTCAATGATTTGCCGGCCGAACGTCAGGAAATAATGACAAATTTTATTCAGCCTTTTCTCGAACGTGAAGGTATTCCTCTACTGGGGGTTTTGCCTCGAAATGCTCTGTTGCGAAGTGTGACGGTTGAAGATCTCGTTAAACAACTTCAGGCTCAAGTGCTTTGCGGTGGCGATCATTTGAATATGATGGTTGAAAGTCTCAGTGTTGGGGCGATGAATGTCAGTGCAGCCATGAAATATTTTGATCGCACTCGCAATATGGCGGTGGTGACTGGAGGCGATCGCACTGATATTCAGCTTGCAGCCCTGGAAAAATCAACCCATTGCTTGATCTTAACTGGACAAATCACTCCCGATCCGATGGTGTTAACTCGTGCTGAAGATCTAGAGGTTCCTGTGTTGTGTGTCGATCTCGATACTCTGACGACAGTGGAAACGATTGATCGGGCTTTTGGTCAAGTGCGAGTCCATGAACCCAGTAAGGTTGAGTGTATTACCCAACTGATGGCCGAGCATTTCGATTTTGATAGCTTGATGAAACACTTGGGTTTAGAAGCCCCTGTCCCTTCTAATCTCTAAGTCCAACGGTAAAAATTCAAATTCAATCTGCCCCCTGATAACTTGGCAGCGCCGTTTCCTGATCCCCCTAAAACTTGATTTGTGGGGAGGTAGGGAGGTAGTGAGTCCACCCCCGTGCGCGGGAACAAGCGCGTTGAGGGGAGTGGCGAACCCGTGCGCGGGAGGTAGGGAGGTAGGGAGGTAGGGAGGTAGGGAGGTAGGGAGGTAGGGAGGATTTTTATTCATAAAAAGTTATTTTTCATCGGAAAAAAGTCCTCTCCCGACCCCCCCATCACCCCATCACCCCATCCCCCCCGGCAATTTTTAACTCGGGAATCGAGTCAACTGCAAGCCCCGGCTTTTCAAGCAGGGGAACGGTTTACTGAGAATGAAACAGCCCCCTGACAACTTGGGGGCTTTTTTTATAACAAACTATATCTAAAAGCTGTATCTTAAGTTACAAAGTTTGAAGTTTTTGATCGACAGTCCTCCCATCATTCAGAAGAAAGGCTATACTAAAAGTAATGAATTACCACAACAAAAAAAGAAAAACTGTCCACCATGAACAAAAACTCCAACAAAAACTCCAACTCACTGGCTCAAACTCACCGAGCCAATATTCAGAAGCGTTTAGAACACCGTCTCGAAGTTGCCAGAGCCAAAGGCGATCAGAACTTAGTCCAGCTTTTAGAAGCCGAGAAACAACAGCTTCTTTGATAAAAATAGGCGGGTTCACTCACGCACCCGCTTCAAACTGCTGTTTGAAATGACGATTATCGACCACCAACCACAACATCTTTCATCCGAACGTGCGGCCCTCCTACACTGACCGGGAGAGGCATTTGACCGCTTTTTCCACAACCGCCATTAGAATAGCTTAAATCATTACCGATCGCTTCAATATCCTTAAGCGTTTGAAACACATTCCCTGTCAAGGTCACATCGCTTACAGGTTCAGCTAACTGACCATTACGAATCATATAGCCTTCAGCCGCAGCAAAGGTAAACATTTCGCCGTTCGTTTGGCCGCCTAACATTCGCACGGCATAAACCCCTTCATCGATATCAGCGATCATCTCCTCAAATGAGCGATCACCTGCTTCAATTGCAGTATTAGTCATTCTGACAATCGGCGGATAAGTCGCATTCAAAGCGCGAGCATTTCCCGTCGGAGATTCTTTTAGTTTACCTGCGGTTTCACGGTTATGTAACCGTTGAGTTAAAACCCCATTTTGAATCAAATATTTACGTTGGGCCCGAACTCCTTCGTCATCATAAAGAATCGAACCGGGTAAGTCAGGAATTGTGGCATCATCAATCACATTAAGCTGTTCAATTGCCATCGGTTTACCCAATTGCAGTAACTCCTGCATTCGAGGATTTTCATAAACAAAATCTGCTTCTGACAGATGACCAAAAGCTTCGTGAATAAAGACACCCGCCAAATAAGGATCAAGAACAACTGTATATTGACCGCCTTTTACAGACTGGGCTTCTAACTGACGAATAGCGCGTTCAGCAGCACTTTTAACTTGATCTTCGATGCCAATTAAAGCGTTATAATCAGAGCGAGAATTAATCGATTCAAAGCCTTGTCTGACCGTACCATTATTTGTGGCGATCGCACCAAATCGACCTGTGACATCCAGCCGTTCTTGGGTGATGCAACTGCCTTGAGAATTGACAAAATAGGTAATGCTAAAACGGTCACTATAACTAACCGCAGTGGTTTGAATGCGAGAGTCAAAATCTAAAAGAAGTTTATTATAATTTTCGATCAGTTGACGTTTTTCTTGTAGAGAAATTCCTCTAGGATCACGTCCCAATTTGACAGAAACTTGATCCTCAATCGGTTCAATCTCCGCAAGTTGAGTTGTTTCTTGACCGACTAAATAGGCTTGAGAAATCGCTTCAGTAATGCGAGTATCAAGTTCAGATAAACCATTAAAAGTGACAAAACTCCAACCCCCTTTGTGACAAGCGCGAACTCCACCCGCCAGGGAAAAGCTACGATTGACTGAATCTAGCTGAGAACCCCGAAAGGAAATTGATGTGGTTTCGCTTTGTTGGAGTCGAATTTCGAGATAATCTACGCGATCGCGATGGGTTTTGATCTGATCTCGCAATTGTTCTTCGATAGCCGTATTCACCTGTTCCAGTCCTTACGCGAAAGTGTTACATCCTTTACGATAACGTGTTGGGTTCACCGAAAGCTAGGGAAACAGAAACAGGCGATCGCATCGGGTTCAATGATTACAAAATTAGAACGGAGAGGGGGGGATTCGAACCCCCGGAGACTTTCGCCTCACTCGATTTCAAGTCGAGCGCATTCGACCACTCTGCCACCTCTCCAATTGATATTTTGTTTTGAGCTAGAGATCAGGAATTTGAGATTTCGTTTTCAATTTCAAAAGATTTCAAAAACGTTCTCAACCCTTGTCTCTAATTTCAAAGCTAATTTAAGATTATACCATAGGTGCAGCTTCGACAACAGGCTGAGGTTGACGATACAAAATTTCGGCTTCGGCGATCTGGGAATCGGGGTCAACCCATACTAATTTCGCTTCAGACACCTGACCTTTTTCCAATGTAACTAGAGAAAAGTTGCGTTGCTTCTGGTTATCTCTGTCTTTAATCCGGTTGACTCTGGCGGCATTTAGATATACAGTCCCCTCGGAACTCACATCAACACTTTTCCGCAGACGAGTTTTAGTATGGCGCAGATTATGGTGCATATGACCAAAGGTAACTAACGGAATTTGTTTTCCTAAAGCCCGTGTTTGAGCGATCGCGGAGGCAAAATCCGGATCACCGTAGTCTCCTCCAATGGGCTTCCAATCTCGGCCACAGGGGTCTTCTGGTGCGTCTCCGAGTCCGGTTGGGCCTGTATGACCTAAGAAAATCACGGTATTCTGAGTTGAACTTTGGGCGGCTTCGACTATGCGACGGGTTGAGTCTGCAAAACTATCGACTCCAAACCATTCTTGATAAAATTTTGCATATCTCCACTCTGGCCCTCCCCAAGTAAAGGGACGACTGCCGACGACTGTTAATTCAAGTTCGGGAAAATCTCGCTTTCCATAACCGACATGGGCTTCTCCAAACAGATCCATTTGCTGCTGTACCCAATTTTCTTGTTCGGGGTCATAGGGACAATGTTTGCGTCCCCAGTCGGTCATCGTATACCAAGCGTCATGGTTGCCAAAAACGGCTGCTTTCGGTAGGTCTAAGTCCGCGATCGCTCGGACGACTTCGACGGCCTCGTTACCATAATCCCCCACAAACAGCACTAAATCAACGCCTAATTGTTGGAGGGCGATTCCGTCTTCTTCCTCCCATTGGTTGTGTACATCACCAACGACAGCAATCTTAATCGCTTTTTTACAATTTTGATTCATCTCTTACTCTCTTGCCTCTCTTGATCTAGGATAGGCAATTCCAGACCTTTTTTGAACTGTATTTTTGAATTGTGGTGTCGATCGCAACAGACAAGTCACCTCGATCTACGGCATATTTTGGTGAAATCAACTATAATTAGTAGTTACGTTTTGTTAACTCATTGAACAAAGAGGACGCATTCATGTTTACAACCACAGTCTATCGGCAAGCAAAACCCCAAACAACCCCGGATGACTTGTTTACCGCCATCAATGATCTCAAGCGAAAGTTAAATGCGGTTGTCCTAGCCCACTACTACCAAGATCCAGATATTCAGGATGCGGCTGATTATATCGGAGATTCTCTGGGTTTGTCTCGCCAAGCGGCTGAAACAAGCGCTGATGTGATTGTATTTGCGGGGGTTCATTTTATGGCAGAAACGGCTAAAATTATTAACCCCGAAAAATTAGTATTATTACCGGATTTAGAAGCAGGATGTTCACTGGCCGATACTTGTCCACCGGAAGAATTTGCCCAGTTTAAAGCGGCACACCCTGATCACATTGTTGTGTCTTATATCAACTGTAGTGCAGCCATTAAAGCGATGAGTGATATTATCTGCACCAGTTCAAATGCGGTTGATATTGTGCGACAAATTCCTAAAGATCAACCGATTATTTTTGCCCCAGATCGCAATTTAGGTCGTTATGTAATGACTGAAACAGGTCGAGATTTAGTGTTGTGGCAAGGGGCTTGTATGGTGCATGAAAACTTCTCAGAAAAGAAAATTGTTCAGCTAAAAATCGAATACCCGCAAGCGGAAGTGATTGCCCATCCTGAATGTGAAGAACCTGTTCTGCGTCATGCGGATTATATTGGTTCAACGACAGCATTATTGAAATATGCCAAGCAAAGCGATAGTTCAGAATTTATTGTGGCAACTGAACCGGGAATTATTCACCAAATGCAAAAAGAAGCCCGTGATAAACAGTTTATTCCTGCCCCACCGATGAACAGTTGTGCTTGCAATGAATGTCCGCATATGCGTTTGAATACCCTAGAAAAACTTTATCTAGCGATGGAAAATAGAACGCCAGAGATTACCCTTCCTGAAAATATAAGGGTTGCTGCTTTAAAGCCGATTCAGCGAATGTTAGCAATGAGTCATTAAAGTAATCGAAAAGTGATCGAAAAGTTATAGGGTGGGCAATGCCCACTCTAAATCTAATCTAAATGTAAAATTCACTTCAGTAATTGCTTCTCATTGAAGACTAAGATGAGAACAGTGATAGCCAAGAGTTTGTCACTGAAACAGTTACAGGAATTTTAAATGACTTATCAGCAGTCGAACCCCAACTCAAAAGGCACCCGTTGCTTTTTTCAGTGGACAGTTATCCGCCCATTTTTTCAACAGCAAACAAAAGGCGAGGAAACTGAAAATTCTGTAGCTGTTCAAATCTTCCCGACTCTAGAAAATACAACGGGTATACCTGATGATCTTAAAGCAGGTATTGAACATCTCTGCGGCTTTTCGATTGATGATGTCAAAGTTCATTATAATTCTGCTAAACCTGCGGAATTGCAAGCATTAGCCTATACTCAAGATCAAGATATCTACATCGGGCCTGGTCAAGAAGAACATTTACCCCATGAAGTTTGGCACGTTGTTCAACAAATGCAGGGTCGAGTTCAGTCTACTTTGGAAGTTGAAAATATATCTGTAAATGATAATGAACTTCTGGAAAAAGAAGCAGATATCATGGGGAAAAAAGCAGATCAATTTATTGTTGATCTAGAGAATAGCTTAAGTTTTCCGAAGCCTGTTCAAGAATTCGGAAATATTGTTCAAAGAAAGATCGGTCTAGAAATAGAAGTTCCGATGGATTTGCAGAAGGGAAATCTCAAAACAGAACAGGAAAGAAAAGAAGTCTCTCCCTTTAAAACAAAAAGTCGAGAATTACCTTTTATTCCAGCTAATGATCGGCGTATTCACAAGGGTGAATCTGCTATTATGAATGGTAACTCTTGGAAACTAACGTCGGATGGTTACGAGGATAGTTGGTATTGTGAATATATTACTGATGCGGTTAATGAGACGCAAAACCCACAAGAATTAACTCATATTGTTAAAGATCTAGAAAACTGGGTCAGCGAGAATTTAGTGAATTTGGAAACCGGAGAATATATTCAACTCCCTGAAGATTATGTTGTCGGATGGCATCCTTTTCAAAAGGGTAATGAGATCTTAGGATCATTTCATGTAACGGCAGGTTTGAGGATTGATCGTATTTTTGAGATGTTACAAAAACTTGCCGAAATGATTGAAATTACGGATGTAAAAAATGAGGAAGATTATCAGGGATTAGCCATTGGAAAGGCTGATCAAATTGTGATTAGTCAGGCTGTTCATCAAACTCAAACTCTGAATGAATCTTTAGAATATAAAGGTCTTGTTGCTTTGATGGGATGTTATGTTGGGGGTCAATATCGATTTATCAATCACCAGCATCCAGAAATGAGTTTACACCCTAAAATTAGAACAGGTAAAATGTTAGTACCTGTGTTAAGTCGAACAAATTTGGGAAAGATTCGACAAGAGGTGAATATTGACAAGCAAGAAGATTTTTTAAATCATATTTTAATCGCAGCAGGAATGACTGCAAAACAAGCCAATATACCTCTTTTTCCTCATAGTTTGACGGCTGGAAAAGAAACAGGTCGAAGTATAGATGCTAATCCAGAAATCAGTATTTCTGAGTGGGTGAATGGAGTGTTTAATGGTGAAGATCAACAATGGTCTGATCAAGATTTTGCGATGGAATCTGTTGGCCCCGAATGGGAAACGACTTCTCCTGAAAGGGTTTCTGTCACTCACCGCAAGCAAGGTGCCGTTTTAGAAATCCGTAGTTTTGACTCTAATAGCCTTCCTATTGATCAATGGGGAGACTTTACAACTGAGGTCGTTTTGTTGTTTACTAAGTTGAATGAATTTCGTCAATAGGTGATTTTGATTTGACCTGGAATTAATGCAACATCTGATTATTTTTACTCGCTATCCGGAACCGGGAACAACAAAAACCCGATTAATTCCGGCTTTGGGGGCAGAAGGTGCGGCTAAATTTCATCGCCAAATGACTGAAAAAACAGTTAAAATGGTGAGAGAATTTGCTGCATCTTATCCGGTTTCTACTGAAATTCGTTATACAGGCGGAAATCTGGCATTGATGCAAGCGTGGTTAGGTGTAGATTTACGGTACAGTTTGCAGGGAAGTGGAGATTTAGGTGATCGCCTACGAGAGTCATTTCGAGAAGCTTTTGAGTTAAAAAAAACGGCGGTAATGGCGATTGGAACTGACTGTCTGGATTTGAGTCTTGAGATTTTGTCTGAGGCATTTGATCAGCTAAAACAACAAGATATTATTTTAGGGCCTGCGGATGATGGCGGTTATTATTTAATTGGATTGAGTCGGTTATTTCCAGAAGTATTTTCCGGGATTAGTTGGGGAAGTTCTGAGGTTTTTCAGCAAACTTTAACGGTTTGTCAACAGTTAGATTTATTAGTTGGATTTCTACCGCAGTTAGCGGATATTGATCGTCCTGAAGATTTAAAATAATCTCTTATCTATCTCTCATCTAAGTTGAGGGTATTTCTCAGTCAAAACAATTAAAACAACAAACATAAGCGTTATGGGTGTTACACTTTGAACCCTCAAAAGACCTAATGAATGAAGCAAAAATTTCTATCATTATTCCTGTTTTAAATGAGGAAAAAACCATCACATCTGTGCTAGCAAAATTGATAAATTCTCCTCATATTCAAATCATTATTGTAGATGGCGGCAGTGTAGATAATACAATAAAAGTCGCCGAGATATTCAGGCAAAATACAGATGTCGAAGTGCAAATTTTAGAAACAGTTCGAGGACGCGCCCATCAGATGAATATGGGGGCAAAATCAGCAACAGGGGAAATTTTACTATTTTTACACGCCGACACACAATTGCCCGATAGGTTTGAGAAGTGGGTGCGTCAGGTACTTGATGAACCGAATGTGATTGCGGGGGCGTTTGAACTGAAAATAACGGCATCTGTGAGGGGGTTGCGTTGGGTAGAACAAGGTGTAAAATGGCGATCGCACTTTCTCCAAATGCCTTACGGAGATCAGGCGATTTTTTTGAAAGCTAGCACTTTTTGGGACGTGGGTGGCTTTCGGGAACTCCCTCTGATGGAAGATTTTGAACTGGTTAATCAGTTACGGCGACGGGGAAAAATTGCCCTTGTCCCTGTGGCGGTGACGACTTCGGGGCGACGTTGGCAAAAGTTAGGGGTCTTGCGGACAACGTTAATCAATCAAATAATCATTATCGCCTATTTGTTGGGCGTTTCTCCGAGCAGACTCGCAAATTGGTACCGAAGTAAACATTAATGAACAAAGATGTGAACTTTTTTAACGCTCCTGTTGATTTGTGCGACTAGATGACTCATGGATGCGTAAAATATGAGCTTAAGTTTACTACAAATTGTCAAGCATACAGGAGAAAATCAATATGAGTGCGGCTAGTGACGCCAGAGATTCTGGATTTGCTCAACCCTATAAAGGTGATCCCTTCACTGGACACCTGTCTACACCTATCAGTGATTCTGATTTTACACGGGCATTTATCGGTAATTTACCTGCCTATCGCAAAGGCCTTTCTCCCCTACTTCGGGGCTTAGAAATTGGCATGGCTCATGGCTATTTTCTGATTGGCCCCTGGGTCAAACTTGGGCCATTACGCGATAGTGCGACTGCCAACTTAGGTGGATTAATTTCCGGAATTGCTCTGATTTTAATTGCAACCGCTTGTTTATCGGCTTATGGGTTAGTTTCCTTCCAGAAAAAATCTGAAGGTGCTGATTTCTTGCAGACTTCTGAAGGCTGGAGTCAATTTGCAGGTGGCTTCTTTATTGGTGGAATGGGTAGTGCTTTTGTTGCCTTTTTCCTCTTGGAAAATTTCTCGGTTGTTGATGATATTTTCCGAGGAATTGTTAACAACTAATTCCCCCTCTGAGTTGAATTTTTGAACTTGACTAACCTTTAACACGGGTTAAAGCAACTTAGTCTAGTTTCGGTTACAATCTTGCTACTGTGAAATAGGAGAATTTAAGATGACAGGTTCATACGCTGCTGCATATTTGCCCTGGATTTTGATTCCAGTTGTTACCTGGTTACTGCCCGTTGTAATTATGGGTTTGCTGTTCATTCACATTGAAAGCGAAGCCTAAAACTATCGCTTAAGTAAACAAAAATCCTCCACTAAACAAACAGTTGGGGGATTTTTTTATGTATACCATCAAGAGAAACAATCAAAACCACTATAAAAAGAGACTAAGATTAACTCTGACTTATAGAAAAGATAGCAGTAGGGACATCAAAGACTAGATATCTTTACTTTTTGTTTAATAAAGAATAACCGTTTGATGCGCCCTATTTTTAACTCAACAATTTAATGGGAGAACGTGTTATGACGCCATTTTCCTAGATGAGATTCTGCAATACTGGCTAGACGTCTTAAGTCGATGATTTCTTGTCGTAAATTGTTGATTGTTTTTTCTTGTTCTTCTACTTTTTGTTTTAATGCTCCATAACTTTCTCCTGAGTCATTGAACCCTATGTTTGTTTTTAAGTGATGAGAAATAGTCTGAGGTTGGTGATTGTTTTGAGTCTGACTTGAAGAATGTTCTACAGAAACGACCGCATGAGATTTTGTCGTTGCTGAAGCGAGACTCTGAGCGAGTTGGGTTTCAAGTTCAGGGATGCGAGTGAGTTGATGTTCTAAGTGAGTGATTGAAACATTTTGATGTTCTAATTGATGTCTCAACTCCAAAACTTTAGATTGCTGTTGTTTTAATTGTTGTTCGAGTTGTTGTTGTAACTGTTGATAATCTTGAGTCGGAACAGTTTCAGCCAATTGCAGTTCTAACTGTTGAACAGTTTCGAGTTGGGTTTCTAACTGTTGTTGTAACTGTTGATAATCTTGAGTCGGAACAGTTTCAGCCAATTGCAGTTCTAACTGTTGAACAGTTTCGAGTTGGGTTTCTAACTGTTGTTGTAACTGTTGATAATCTTGAGTCGGAACAGTTTCAGCCAATTGCAGTTCTAACTGTTGAACAGTTTCGAGTTGGGTTTCTAACTGTTGTTGTAACTGTTGATAATCTTGAGTCGGAACAGTTTCAGCCAATTGCAGTTCTAACTGTTGAACAGTTTCGAGTTGGGTTTCTAACTGTTGTTGTAACTGTTGATAATCTTTAGTGGGAACAGTTTCAGCCAGTTGTGTTTCTAACTGTTGCTCTAAATTTTGAACAGTTTCGAGTTGTTGTTCTAACTGTTGTTGTAACTGTTGATAATCTTGAGTCGGAACAGTTTCAGCCAGTTGTGTTTCTAACTGTTGCTCTAAATTTTGAACAGTTTCGAGTTGGGTTTCTAACTGTTGTTGTAACTGTTGATAATCTTGAGTCGGAACAGTTTCAGCCAGTTGTGTTTCTAACTGAGACAGTTTAGTGAGTTGTTGTTCTAAATGGTTAATGGTGTTTGCTTGTTCCTCTGATTGATGTTGAAGCGTTTGATAGCGTTCTTGGAGTTTAACCAAATCATTATTATCTTGATTGGGAGAGGGTTGACTTGCTTCACTTTCGACTTGGGGATCAACAGATTCTTGCTCTGAATTGGTGACTGAGTTGATGACTTTTGCGTCTGCTTTTGTCGCTAGTGTAATAGTTGTTTCGCTACCACTTTCCGAAACATCAAACTGACCTCTAGCAATGCGTTCAACGAACTCAGATCTTGATAAACCAAGCTGTTTAGCAATGTCACCCAACCGCTTCGCCCCAGTAGGAGTCAAAGATACCCCGACTTTTACCTTGCTTTCTGAATACAAGGTTGGAACCCCACGTTTTTTCTTTCTTGACATTGCTTTCTCCTCAGCATTTTAACGTTAATACTGTATTAAAAGTATAGTTGCTGAGTGGGAGCAAAGATTTCTAAGATTTGTAACGTTATCCTCCTTGTCGATGAAGAACTGATTTTGATGCGATTTTCACCTCTTGACGCGAACAAAAGGTTTCCAATTAGATTGAGTTGACTTTGACTTCGCAGGAAACACTTGCACCGCATCGTTGGCAACAGAGACATTAACTCGCATTCCAATCGATAAAGCTGCGCCTGATCTCGTTCTAGCGACTAATTCTTGTCCAGAGGGAACTTGTAAACTATAATGAAGTTCTCGCCCTAAAAATTGACGATCACGAATGATTACAGGTGCATCTTCATCGGGTTTAAGAATAAAATCTTCCTGACGCACCATCAGTTCCACTTGCTCTAAATTTTTGCTATTGCCGTTCAATGCCTGTTCAATTATATTACCATCAATGGCAAAACATCCGACTTCTGTTTCCCAAACATCCCCCCGACGTTGAGCCGGAATAAAGTTAGCCTGCGTCACAAATTCAGCCACAAACCGAGAAGCAGGTTGTTGATAAATTTCTTCAGGGGTGCCACATTGTTCGAGACATCCAGAACGCATGACCGCCACCCAGTCGGAAATAGACAGCGCTTCTTCTTGGTCGTGAGTCACAAATATTGCAGAAGTTCCTGCTGCTTTGATAATATCTCGTAACTCTTGGCGAAGTCGGTGACGAACCTGAACATCAAGGTTACTCAAGGGTTCATCGAGAAGGACTAAAGCGGGACGAGGCGCCAAGGCGCGAGCTAATGCGACCCGTTGCTGTTGACCCCCAGAGAGTTCGTGAGGGTAACGGTTTCCCAACCCCGACAACCCGACCAACCCTAAAGCGTCACTGACTCGCTGTTTAACGTCTTCTTTTGACCGCAGCACGCGGTCATCGGCAAGCCCCGCCTTTTGAAGGCGGGGAACCGATGACTTTTTCTTGATATTTTGCAAGCCAAACGCCACATTTTTCTCAACACTCAAATGCGGAAACAGGGCGTAGTCCTGAAATACCATTCCCACATCCCGTTGCTCTGGAGGAAGCCAACAGTCTGGACTCGCAACGACCTGTTCGGCTATTGTAATAATTCCAGATTGAGGTTGCTCAAATCCAGCAATCATTCTCAATAGTGTTGTTTTCCCACAACCCGAGGGTCCTAATAACCCTAAGATGTCCCCTTGAGCTAAGTTCAGCGAGACTTTTTGAACCGCAGGGATCTCTTGACGCGAGAACTGCTTGCTAACTTGCTCTAAATGTAAAATCACAGACTGGCCCATGTTCAACTTGACTAACCCAACTCCTATATTTAGACTAGCTTATTGCAATTTTAAATCAAAAAGCTGCGATTAATACTACTCTGTTCTTAAGATACCTTCGCATTAATATTCTGTAAAATTTTGTAGAGTGTGCTACAACGGGTCATCATTGTTAACCCCATTGAGGAAAAGAATGTTTCGGGTTTTTCGCTTTAACGCTTGGACAGCTTTTGTGACGGTTATCGCCCTGCTGATTGCCAGTCCGGTTTTATTTGTTCTCAGTAGTATTTTCACCAACTCTAGCCAAATTTGGGGTCATCTGGCGGCGACTGTCCTACCCGGTTATCTCAAAAACTCATTCATTCTCATGTTGGGTGTGGGTTTTGGCGTTTTTATCGTGGGGGTGGGAACCGCTTGGCTGGTGACAATGTGTCGTTTTCCGGGGAGTCGTTGGTTTGAATTTCTGTTGTTGCTACCTCTGGCGGCGCCGGCATATATATTAGCCTACGTCTACACCGAATGGTTAGAATTTTATGGCCCGGTTCAAAGCAGTTTAAGAGCGATTTTTGGTTGGACAGCGGTAGGAGATTATTGGTTTCCCAGTATTCGTTCTATGGTCGGAGCGATCGCCCTACTCATTTTAACCCTTTATCCTTACGTTTATCTATTAGTACGAGTCTCATTTTTAGAACAAGCAACCTGTATGTTAGAGGCGAGTCGATGTCTCGGTTGTAACCCGTGGCGAAGTTTTCTCACCATTGCTTTACCTCTCGCTAGACCTGCGATTATGGCGGGTTTGGCTTTGGCTTTAATGGAAACGTTAAATGACTTTGGTACTGTTCAATATTTCGGAGTTAATACATTTACAACTGGAATTTATCGCACCTGGTTCGGCATGGGAGAACGGGTCGCAGCGGCTCAACTTGCGGCTGTTTTAATGTTGTTTATTTTAGGTTTAATTTTACTTGAACTTTGGTCACGCCGTCAAGCTAAATATTATCAAAGTAACAGCCGATTTAAACAGTTAAATCCGTTTAAACTTCAGGGAATCAGAGCGGGACTTGCTTTTTTAACTTGTTTTATTCCGGTATTTTTAGGATTGTTGCTTCCGGGAATATTGCTGTTTAAAATGACCCTGGAAAATCTAGAAACTGTTTTTGATAGACGCTTTTTTGAGTTTGCCGGAAATAGCTTACTGGTTGCGACCCTAACCGGATGTTTGGCGATAGTAATTGCTCTAATTATGGCTTATGGTGTCCGGCTACAACCCAGTTTAGGAATGCGGTTCTCGGTACAAATTGCGGCGATGGGTTATGCGATACCGGGTTCTGTAATTGCGGTGGGCATTTTAATTCCTTTGGGTCGATTTGATAATGCGATTGATAGCTTTATGCGGGCAACATTTGGCATTTCTACGGGGTTATTATTCAGTGGAACTATTACCGCTTTAATCTTTGCTTATTTAGTACGATTTTTAGCCGTTTCTTTTGGGGCGGTGAACTCTAGTTTGAGTAAAATTAAACCGAGTTTAGATGATGCTGCCCGCAGTTTAGGTCATAACCCAAGCAGTACCTTAATTAAGGTTCATGCACCGATTATGGGGAGCGGTTTATTAACTGCTGGAATGCTAACCTTTGTTGATGTAATGAAAGAGTTACCTGCAACTTTAGTCGTGCGACCTTTTAATTTTGATACCTTAGCCGTGCGAGTTTATAATTTAGCCGCAGATGAACGCCTCGCAGAAGCCGCAGGGCCAGCATTAGCCTTAGTTGCTGTCGGAATGATTCCGGTTCTTTTTATGAGTTTGAAAATTGCTCAATCTCGTCAGAATTCGGTTGATTTGTAACCGGAAAATGATATAATTTTTCTAAATTAAGTTGCAGGAATTTGAGTGATGCTCTCTCCTTTTCCTGGAATAAACCCTTATTTAGAGCAATTTTTGTCTGGTGTTCATCATCGACTGATTACTGCGATCGCTAATTCTGTTGCACCTCAAATTCGACCTAAATATATTGTTGCAGTCGAAGAACGAATCTATAAAACTGTTGCAGATAGTTCAGTATTAGTGGGAATCAGTTATGTTTCTGTAGCCCGTTTAACACCAGAAGATGCAGCCTGGGTTGATCGTCAACTTCGCGATCGCCAATTGAGGTAAACTTATATATTGGTGTTCGGTGTGGGAATATGCTACTGATTTTTACAGATTTGGATGGAACGTTACTCAACTCCGACGATTATCGCTATGACGCGGCTTTACCTGTGCTTAAACAACTCCAAGATCTGAAAATCCCGGTGATTCCTGTTACCAGTAAAACCCGATCTGAAGTTGAAGTTATCCGCGAACAAATTGGATTAACGGATGCGTTTATTGTAGAAAATGGGAGTGCAGTTTTTATCCCGATTTCCGAACAAAATTTAGCTTTTCCCCAAACTCAAAACTGGGGTGATTATGATTTAATGCAGTTTGGTTTTAACTATACAGAAGCCCGTCAGGGACTTCAAAAATTAGCAGAGGCTTTAAATCAACCGTTAAAAGGGTTTGCAGACTTGAGTGAAGCCGACGTTCATCAGTTAACAGGTTTACCGCCAGAAGATGTAAAACGGGCGAAAAGTCGGGAGTTTAGCGAACCTTTTGTTACCCCGAAAAACTTCACCAGTCTAGAAATCGAACAAACGGTAAATAAGTTAGGATTTCAAGTGGTTGTGGGCGATCGCTTTTCTCATTTAATTGGTCAAGAAGCAGGAAAAGGAAAAGCAGTGCAATGGTTAATTCAACACTATCAAAATCATCAACCTCATGCTAAAATAATTACAGTGGGTTTGGGAAATAGCCCCAACGATTTGGCAATGTTAGAAGTTGTCGAAATTCCTATTATTATCCCCGGTCACAAAGGCCCTCATCCTGGTTTAGAAAATCGGGGATGGAAAGTGGCGACTGCATCCGGTTGTCAAGGGTGGGCAAATGCAGTCAGAGAAATTTGCAACTCGTTCAAGATTAACCTCAGCTAGCGATTAAAACGGCTTGGCTAAACGACTCTCGACATCAAACTGAAACCGCTTAGAAGCATTGGTTTCGCCGTACAAATTAAAGGTTAAAGAGGGTTCTTCCCCAACCGCTTCGATGTGATGAATGGCGTCAGAGGTAAAACTAATAATTTCCCCCTCGGTGAGAATTTGTTCTCCGACTTTTTCAATATTACCCGGAAAATCCGCAGAGGGTTGACGTTGCCAAAAGACATTTTTTTGTTGTCCTTTTAACACCGCCACAATTCCCCAAGTGCCATGATTGTGAATAGGAGAACCTCGACCGGGTAAGACCGTTTCTGTCTGGACAGTTAGGGGAAATCCCAACTCATCATACAACATAATAATCGAAGTTCCAGTTTTGGTGCAGGGTTCAGGAACTTGGGTTCTCAACCAATAGGAATTTGTAATTAATTGACGGACTAAGCGGCGTAAATCTGGTAAAAAATCAACTTCAGTTAGACCTTTTTCAAACCCTTCATTCAGCACATCTTCTATTTCTGTGAGAAAGCGATGTAAGCGATACTCACTTTTGAGTAAATCCCATTCTCTGGCTGATTTACAACGGTTACAGTTGCCATCTTCCCCAACTAGCCAATCCCGATTATTCATAGATTTCCTTTCGATAAAGACTTCAGGTGGCTGTTAACAGCGAACAATTTTCAATAATTAGTTTAAGTTAACATTTCCTCACTCACACATCTTAATACTTCTAACTTCAAATCCCTAATTTTTTTACAATCATTTTATGAATGGTTTGCGCCGTTGCCGGGGCTAATAAAACACCGTTGCGATAATGTCCGGTTGCCAATAAAATATTTTCAAATCCTGACAAATAATCAATCACGGGTGCAGGTCTTCCATCAGGACGAGGACGTAACCCCGACCATTGACGAATAATTTTCGCTTGAGATAACGCCGGACAAAGCCGAATTGCTCCTTCCATCACTTGATTCATTAGGGTTGTATCTGCTACAATTTCATCACTATCGTCTGGAAACTCAACCGTTGCACCGACCCAATATTCAGCATTTCCGAGGGGAACAATATGCACATCATCCCCAGAAATTACAGGTTCAATATTACTCAAAGGTTGAGATAATTTTAACTGTATTGCTTGTCCGAGAACCGGACGAATTTTAACGGATTTTTGATGATTTTCTGTCGGAAGCAAAGGTGTTGTTCCGAGTCCGGCAGAGACAATAATCCAATCAACATTTAATTCTCCACCTGTTGTTAAAAGTTGTGAACAAATTGATTGAGTTTGCTGACCATTAACGGTTTTAAAAGCTTCGACTTTCACCCCAAACTGAAAGTTAACCCCATTTCGTTGGGCGGCATCTACTAATGCTAAAGTTAAAGCAGTCGGATCAACTTGTCGATCTTGAGACGAATGTATCGCCCCGATCACATTTTCACAGTTAATTTGAGGATAGTTGGATTGAATTTGAGCGACATCTAACTGTTGTAAATCCCAGCCTTGAGTTTGACGAGTGGCGATTAATTCTTGCCATTTTTGTACATTTTCTCCGGCGAAACATAACATTAAAATCCCTTGACGATTAAACAAAATCGAACGACCTGTAATGTTTTCCAGTTCAGGAATTAACGTTTCATAACGCTGTAAACTGCTTGATCGCATTTGCCACGCCCGTCCTTTTGTTTTGTGGCTAATGGCTCCCATTAATACCCCTAATGCCGCCCCTGTAGAGGCTTGAGCGGGTTGTTGTTGATCGAGAACGGTGACGGTGAATTGAGGAATTTGGCTCAGTTCATAAGCAATTGTTGCCCCAACAACTCCACATCCAATTACAACAATATGAGTCATAATTTTTTAAATTTATTTTAAATTTATTTTAAATTTAATTATTAGCTTTAATTGACTTGAGTTTTGAACTGAATTAATACAAAATTTGCCGCAGACTAATATTGATCAATACAAAAAATCAATAGAACTCGTATTCACCAATACTCATCTGCGGCTAACCGTTTAATTACACTTTAGGCTTGAGGAACTTGAGGAACTAAATCCAAGAAAGCATTCAGATCTTCTAATGCAGCTTGATAGCTAGAAGCAGCTAAAGGTTTATTTGCTTTTTCTGCGGCTTCACCCACCTGAAGCAAATCTTCAAACACTTCTCGGGCTAATTTCCGAGCGGGAGGTTGATCATTGGGTAGGAGATTTTTAGTTAAATAGTTCATCTCCTGAAGCAGAGATCCTAACGGCCCATGAACAAAATTATCGACCTCAACCCATTTACGGTTATTAATGTAGGCTGGTAATTCACTGGTCATGCGATCGCGTAACTCTAGGATATCAGATTGATAGCCCTGAATTTGTTGAAGTTGAGCATTGCTGTAAGTGGGAGGTTCTTTCACTTCTGGAGAACCACAACTGACGATAAATGCCATGACAAACGCCAATAGGCAAGCGAGAATAGAACGATAACGTTTCATAGCTCGAATTCTGATTAATGTGACATCCTCTACCCGATCTATTGTTACAGAAATTGCGATCATAGTGAACACCCGAGACTTGATCAGGCAATAGTAACCGAGAGGGAAATTCATCAACTGTCTCCACTCGTGAACTAACTATTTTGGGGTTTTAAACTGTTTCCCCACTAAACTGACCACCATCTCTCTAGGAATAAAGCGTGAGATATTGGCGATAATATGATTTCCAAAGCCGCCTGTCACGAGGGTAGACTGATTTTTCTCTAACGCCTGGAGTGCATCTTTAACCACCGACTCCGCCGGAACGAGGTCTTTTTTATTACCACTTCCCAACGTCGAAGGAAATTCAGCCGTTTCAAAAAAGTTAGATTCTGTAGGCCCCGGACAAAGTGCTAAAATATGAAGGCCTGCATCTTTATTTTCTGCCCATAATGCCTCACTAAAATGCAGAACAAAAGCTTTTGTGGCTGAGTAGATCGACATATAGGGAATGGGTTGATAGGCTGCAATTGAAGCAACATTGATGATTGATCCTGAACGTCGTTGTCTCATCGGAGTTAAAAACAAATGGCTGAGTTCAACTAACGCGGTAATATTGAGTTGGATCATTTTTACCTGTTTTTGAAGATCCCGTTCCGCAAAAGGGCCATAATCTCCAAAACCTGCATTATTGATCAACAGGTCAATTGTGATTCCTTTTTGAGTCACCTCGTCAAAAACGGCTTGGGTTGCTCCGGGTTCAGTCAGATCTTTGGCAATGACTTCGGCTTGGATTTGGTATTTTTCTTGGAGTTGTTGGGCGAGTCCGTCGAGTTTATCTTTTGAACGCGCCACTAAAACGACGTTGGTTTGACGGGAAGCCAACTCTTGAGCAAACTTTTCACCAATTCCAAAGGAAGCACCTGTAATTAATGCAGTTTTCATTTTTCTTTTATCGTTAGGAGGTTAGCTATTACAAATTTTTACACTTTAGATATTAACACTCTGAGAATTAAACGGATTTATCCAAAGAAAGAATTTAAACAAATAAGAGAAAAATACAATGACAGAAACATTCTTAAGAAACAAACAATGGTTTTTTGATCGTTGGGCACCGAGTTACGACTGTTTGCTGACAACGGTCTTTTATCAAGCCGTTCACAAGCGGTTGTTAGAATACGCCTCCCTTCCAAATCAGGCGAATATTCTCGATCTCGGTTGTGGAACAGGTCGGTTATTGGATCGCCTCGCCAAACAATTTCCAACAGTGACAGCAACCGGACTCGATCTTTCCGATGAGATGATTTTGCAAGCCCAATCCCGGAATATTTACCCCCAACGTCTGACATTTATAACCGGAAATGTGGAGTCATTACCTTTTGTAGAACATCAGTTTGATGCAGTATTCTGTACGATTAGTTTTTTACATTATCCTCATCCTCAATTGGTTTTTGAACAAATTAACCGGGTTTTGCATCCAGGTGGATACTTTTTTTTAGCAGACTATAGCGCAAATGATTCAACTCGCCAAGCCCAAGTTCCCATTTCTCCAGGAGGGTTAAGGTTTTACAGTCGATCGCAACGGGCAGAATTTGGTCAAAATGTTGGATGGTCTTGTGTCGGTCATTATCATTTGTTGGGGCCAATTTTGCTGACTAAATTTCAGAAGTGTAAGGTCGAAAATCACTAAGTATTAAGACTTTGAGAAAAACGGATAAAACTGTGGTAAAACAAAAAGAATAGTTTAAACTAGATATTCTATATTCCTTACCTTTTCACTTAAACAATAGGAGAGTCTTCAATGACCAGTCCAGCTCGTGTTGTTCAAATCGCAGCAAATGAAGTTGGATATACTGAATATCCCTCCGGTAGCAATACCACTAAGTATGGTCAATGGTACGGAATGAATCATGTTCCTTGGTGTGCAATTTTTGTCTCCTATTGCTTTGATCAAGCCGGGATTTATTTACCGATTCGGACTCCGAAAGGGTTTGCATATTGTCCCGATGGGGTGCGATGGTTTCAAAACCAAAGTCAGTGGTATTCTCAACCTCAAGTGGGGGATTTGGTGTTTTATTGTTGGCGAGGGGATGGGGTTGCCGATCATATTGGTATTGTCGAGTCGGTGAATTCTGATGGTAGTATTATTAGTATTGAAGGAAATACAGCGATCGGTAATGATTCTAATGGCGGAGAAGTGATGCGACGACGGCGTGATCCTTGGTCGTTTTTAGGGTTTGGTCGTCCTTATGCAATTGTGCAACCTGTTCCTCAACTCAAGAAGGAAAAAGAAACAACAAATTCACCCCAAAAACCCGATGAAGGAACAAAAACCGCACCTGATTATCATACTCGCTTAGTTAATCAATTGTTAGGGAAAGAAAAAGTAAATTAACGTTGAATTATTAACTCAGAATCAATGTTGAGAGAGGCAGAAATTTTAGCGTTCTGGTTTGGAAGTCCTGAACATTCAAATTATGGAAAACCTCGTAAAGTTTGGTTTCAAAAAAATCCCGAGTTTGATGCACAAATCAGAAGCCATTTTTTAGCAGATTACGAGTTAGCCGCACAAGGTAAACTTGAGCATTGGAAAGCATCACCCGAGAGTTGTTTAGCGTTGATTTTGCTTTTAGATCAATTTCCCCGGAACTTATTTCGAGGTCAGCCTGAAGCATTTGCGACAGATACTCAAGCTTTAGAAGTTGCTAAATACGCAGTAAGTCAAGGGTTTGATCTGCAACTTTTACCTGTACAACGGTGGTTTATTTATTTACCTTTTGAACATAGTGAAAATTTAGCAGATCAAGAAAAAGCGGTCGAGTTAACCCATAAATTAAGTGATGATCCTGATAGCAAATCATCGATAGATTATGCCATTCGTCACCGGGAAGTGATCAAAAAATTTGGGCGTTTTCCCCATCGCAACTCGATTTTAGGACGGGAAAGCACATCGGAAGAAAAAGAGTTTTTAGAACAGCCCGGATCTTCTTTTTGATCTCTAGAATTAATCGACTTGAGAGGGTGAGAGTTGTGAGATTTGTTGATCCATTTCTTCTGCCATCGCTAAAGTTTTGATTTCCTCTCGTTCGAGATGGGGTAACTTCAATAATACCCCCGCAAAAAACCAATAATAAACCGCAACCGGATCGGTATCAAGAGGATACCAATAGGAATTATAACTAATCAGAAAAATCAACACCCAGAAAATTACACCATAACCCCGTAAACTGTGATCTTGAACTTGATGATAAGCCCTAAACCCTTGAAAAGTTAGAGTTGTGACCACCGCAAAAAAGGCAATTACTCCCAACGGCCCAATTTCATAAAGTAACTTTGGATAGTAGGTTTCAACCAGTTTGGTATCCCCCAACGCACGCGCCGAATTTGTCGCCCGTCCTAAACCATTTCCCAAAGCGCCTTGATGTTTTCTTACCGTCCATTCAGCTTGTTCGGTGACAAATTCTGTAGGTGGAGAAGCATTCCAACGAGACACCAGACTCTCTAAGCGTTGGGCAATAATACTGGGAAAAAATAAATGAGTTCCCCCCATAAATAAAACAATTCCTAATAAAATAATCACTAAGCGTTTGAGTTGAGGAATGTGACTGGTAGCAATAACCAAGACAATAATAATAACTGGAACCCCTAATAAAGCGGTACGTTGACCACAAAGAATAGCATTGAGTACCACCAGAGATAAAGACAACCAGCCTGCTATCCGCCAGTAGAGTTTTGGATCACTAAATGCGGTGGCAAAGCAGAAAAAACTACTTGAAATTAAAAACCAAGCCCAATGCCAAGGAGCTACAAATGTACCGGGCAAACGAATAAAGTTATTTGCGGGATAATAGCCTAATGCTCCCCCAACTAAACATTTTCGTTGAAGGTTAGCTCGCAGTAGTAAATGATCTGGAAGTCCTGTATTATCAGGGCATTTACCTGTGACCACTAACCAATACTGAATGATTCCCAAAACACAGCAAATAATCGCCAAAACTACCTGCAAACGAGTTAGAAAATGAAGTTCTTCTCGATTTCTAATCAGGACATAAGCACAGAGAATCAGGGGAATATATCCCATCAAGACTTTCAAACCAAAAATCCCCATTAATAAAGGCTGTCCACCCGGATTAGAACTCAATTGTTGTCCGCCATTGACGTAGAAGAATGTCAACAAAGCAATTGCCAATAAGCTCAACAACGGTATTTTTAATGACTTGGGAATAATCAGGGGTAAATGTTGTTTTCTTGCGGTTTGAATCAGGGCAATCAAGGCGGGAAAATACAAGCCATCTTTTGCTAAGTGAAAAATCGGATGATCGTTACCAATCCAGTAAGCAATGGTTCCGGCAAAGGGGATATAAATGAGGAAAATCCACAGGGCTTGGCGAGGATATCGGTAAGAAAACGTAATACAAAAAATGGCAGCGATCGCCACAAAAATTTGACCGATAGAGTTCCCATTTCCAAACATAAAACAAGCCACGAGAAAAGAGAATCCAATTACCCAGAAAATTAAAGGAATTTTATGCAGTATTTCGGGGTTTTGATCCTCAAAATCATTCTCAAAATCATTCTCATCATGATGACTTACAGAGTCTAAAAAATTCTGTGACTGAGAGGGTGGGGGTTGGTTTTGGGGAGTTGACATGGAAGCACTCTGGTTATCAGTAAAATAACTAAAACTCAACCATTCACCGCATTTGAAATTCGGTGTGTGCGGTTGAGTCAATTCCCGACTCAAGTTCTCCTTGCCAAATTTTCTGAACTTTTATCTGCTGCTCTAGGGAAAGCCGATCATAAGCTTGCAGAATTTCTTGATGAGTATGATCAACAATTAATGCCTTTAGTTGAGCGGGGGTTTGAGCCTTTAAGAGGGCAATTTTCAGAACATCAAGCTTAGTGGTCATTTTGATTGGTTTGGGTTCGGAGCGGGTTGGGATTTTCTGTTGAGTCACAGTCTGGGGAAGCTTGATTTTCCGGTTGAGATTGTTCGAGCTTTTGTTGCCATTTTAGCAACTGTTGATACATTTTTTCGTTGACTTGAAAGAGGGGATCTTCTGTGGAATTTTGCTCAGACATTTTCATGCTTGATCTCCACTCAAAATTGACGGGTACAGTAATTGAATCTTAACTTTTGATTTTGACTACACTAAAGGTTGAACGAGAGGTAAAAGAATTCCAACTAACGAGCCTCCGAGTAAAGTAAAAAGAGTCAGACTGCCGATCGCAAAACCCAGAATTCGTTTTTCAGCCGCTTGATAGTAACCCCAAGCATAGACAATGCGCCCAACCACCCAAACTGCGCCAAGACCTGCGCCCCAAACTGGGCTAATAAACTCTGAAAATAGCCATAAGGCGGGTAAGAAAAGAACAAGTTGTTCTAAAGTATTTTGTTGAACTCGGACAACCCGCTCAAAATTGGGATCTCCACTCATTTGCGGTGGCATGATCTTATATTTAGCTCGGGATCGACCGACATTAATAGTTAAAACCAAATAGACCAGTAGAGCGATCGCAGTGACGAGACTCGGCCAAGGTGACATCAGAACCCCCTTGTTGAATTACTGTTTTCTCTCCCTATGCTAACCCCTCACAGTCGTCTTGGAGAAAGAATTTTAACAAGGAGGTTGCTGATTTTAACCGCGAGTTTGAGTCAGTTGCTTTTCGGGGAGAGTTGTATATTCAGAAACAAGGCGGCGGAATTCATCCCCTTCGATGGTTTCTCGTTCGAGAAGTAAATCAACGAGTTGATCAATTAACCCCCGATTTTCCTGGATGATTTGACAAGCTCTGTTGTAACAGTCAAAAGCAATTTCACGAACTTTTTGATCGATTTGAGTTGCCACTTTTTCAGAATATTCTGACTGAGCCGGCCATCCCCGTCCGAGAAACACTTCTCCGTTGGGACTTTCTAACGAAAGTGGCCCCAAGTCAGACATTCCATACCGAGTCACCATTTCCCGAGCTAAATTAGTCACTCGTTGGATATCGTTACTCGCCCCGACAGTAATTTCTGAATCCCCAAAGATCACGTCTTCTGAGGCTCGTCCCCCCAAAGCAATCGTGATTTGATCAATCAACCAAGCCCGGGTATACAAACCGCTATCAACCATCTCTTCATTAAACATTTGTTGGGCAAAGCCTCCGACCCCACCCGAACGAGGAATAATCGTGACTTTGTTGAGCGGATCGGAGTTTTCCAACACCGTCATCAATAGAGCGTGTCCGATTTCATGGTAAGCAATCAGCCGTTTTTTCTTACTATCGAGTAAGGGGGCTAAAGATAAACCAATGGTAATCCGATCAACTGCATCATCAATTTCCCCCAGAGAAATCGCCTCTTTCCGACGACGAGCGGTGAGAATTGCCGCTTCATTTAATAAGTTTGCCAGATCCGCCCCCGAGAAGCCCGGAGTCCGACGAGCGATCGCTTCTAAGGAAACATCTTCATCAAGTTTTTTATTGCGAGCGTGAACTTGTAAAATACCTAAACGACCGTTATAGCTAGGTAAATCAACGATCACCTGTCGGTCAAAACGACCCGGACGCAATAAAGCAGTATCTAGAACATCAGGACGGTTTGTGGCGGCAATGATAATAATCCCTGTATTGCCTTCAAAACCATCCATTTCGGTGAGTAACTGGTTGAGGGTTTGTTCGCGTTCGTCGTTGCCTCCGCCAATT
The DNA here is from genome assembly GCF_000478195.2 of Lyngbya aestuarii BL J. Classification (GTDB taxonomy): domain Bacteria; phylum Cyanobacteriota; class Cyanobacteriia; order Cyanobacteriales; family Microcoleaceae; genus Capilliphycus; species Capilliphycus aestuarii. The sequence goes on from NZ_AUZM01000038.1 coordinate 26,497, forward strand.
CCTGCCCCTCGCTGACGGCCTACCGCATCAATTTCATCGATGAAGACAATACAAGGAGAGTTTTCTTTGGCTTTTCTAAATAGATCTCGAACTCGCGAAGCGCCCACCCCGACAAACATTTCCACAAATTCCGAACCCGAAATACTGAAGAACGGAACCCCCGCTTCTCCGGCGATCGCTTTAGCGAGCAGGGTTTTTCCGGTTCCAGGCGGGCCGACGAGCAGAACGCCTTTGGGAATTTTGGCGCCGATGGCGGTAAAGCGTTCGGGTTGTTTCAAGAAGGTGACCACTTCCTGCAATTCTTCCTTGGCTTCTTGAATTCCAGCCACATCATCAAACAAAATCCCCGTCTTGGCTTCCATTTGAAATTTTGCTCGGGATTTGCCAAAATTCATCGCCTGTCCAGAGGCTTGAGTGGAACGACGGAGAATCATCAGCAAAAATGCCAAGACGACAAAAATCACCAATAAGTTGACAATTAACCCCATTGCCGCACTATTATCAGCGGTGGGTGTCACTTCGTAACCAACGTTTTGCGTGCGGACTGCCTGCAACAGTTCGGGGTTGCGGTCAAACAACCGGACAACGTAGGGAGAATCACCGTCTTCACCCCCTTTGAGTGTAACTTTAGCAATTTGTCGAGCGGGATCTTCTTCGATACGTTCGACTTCCCCCGCCTCAATTTTTTGCAAGAGTTCACTGTATTCTAGGGATTTTGGTGTGTTATCGGCGAGGGCAGGGGTTCCCAAGAGTATCCCTTGAGCAATCATCCAACTGCCCAAAATTCGCCATAGGTGTCGGTTTGTCATGGATCGAACTGTGAAAGCACCAGTCGCAAGCTGTTCTTTCCATACTTGTCTCCAGCGGCTTTTCATATTTGGTGTGCCTTTTTTCGGTGTTGCTATTACGTCATCAATTATGGGGGTGTAAATATCAGTGTAGCGTTCTCTGGCGGTCAGGGTTTTGTAAAGTCTCAATTTCGGTTAGGATCTTTGAGTTGAGTCAATGGGCAACTTGGGATCTAAGTTAAAGTGAGAAAGCAAACAAAATCTGATGTTCATCACTCACTCGATCTTAACTTTCCGGCGATTTCTTGATTTTCCCTTAAGTCAGCCTTTGGATTAACATTATAGGCGGAGACGAAAACAGATTGGTTCTGCTCAATTGTTCTTGAAGTTAGTCGATGATCACTTATTTAAAGCTTATGTCAGATCAAACTACTATTGCCATTTGTTTTATTATTTTTCTGTTGTTATTTGCTGGAGTCGGCATTTATTCGGCTACTCAAAAACAAGATAATACTCGTGATTATCTACTCGCGGGTCGTCATGTTAACCCCTGGCTTACCGGACTTTCAGCCTTTGCAACGGCTCACAGTGGCGGGATGTTCATTAGTATGATTGGCTTTACCTATCAAGCGGGTATTTCCTCTATGTGGCTACTCATCGGATGGTTTCTCGGAGATTATCTGGCTTGGTTTATTGTTCACAAACAATTGCGAGAAGTGTCTGAAGAAAATGACTCAGAAACCATTGGTTCTTTTTTAAATAATAACCCTAAAGGAAATCAATCTATTGCGGTTATTTCTGCTGTTATTACTATCCTGTTTCTCGGTGCCTATGCAGCCGCTCAACTGATCGCGGGAGGGAAAGCCCTTCATGCTGTTTTCGGTTGGGACTATTCCCTCGGAATTATTGTCGGAGCCATTATAGTTGTTTTATACTGTTTTTCGGGCGGAATTCGAGCCTCGATTTGGACGGATGCGGTGCAGTCTGTGGTGATGATGTTTTCCATGTTAGGGTTGTTAGTTATTTCGATAGCAGCTTGTGGAGGAATGGGAGAACTTTGGTCAAAACTTGAACAGATTGATCCCTCTTTAATTAGTCTTGTTCCTCCTAATCTTCAGTTTGGATTTGGGCTATTTTTACTTAGTTGGTTATGTGCAGGTTTTGGAGTGGTGGGTCAACCCCATATTATGGTACGAGCGATGGCACTAGACTCCTCCAAGAATATGGCATTAACCCGCAATATTTATGCCGTTTTGTATTTTATTTTTTCCACCGCTACTATTGGCGTTGCACTCGCCGCTAGAATTCTAATTCCTGATTTAATGACGAATGGAGATCCAGAATTAGCCCTTCCTCAAATGGCAATTAAACTGTTACCTGCGGTTTGGGTCGGCGTGATTTTAGCGGGATTATTTTCGGCGGTTGTTTCGACTGCTGATTCTCAAATTTTATCCTGTTCGGCGGCTTTAAGTCAAGATATTTTTCCCCAAACGGCTCACTCCTATAAATTTGCAAAACTCGCAACTTTAGTTGTTACTTTCATTATCCTTACCATTGCTTTAGGAAGTAATAAAAATATGTTTGCTTTGGGTGTTTTTGCTTGGTCTGCACTGGCTGCTGGTTTAGGGCCATTACTGGTTTTAAGAGCTTGGAAACGTCCGGTGAGTTCAGGTGTAGGAGTGGCGATGATGATTACTGGAATTACCGTTGCAGCAGTTTGGAATGGAGTCTTAGGACTCTCTAATTCGATTTATGAAGTGTTACCCGGAATGGTCGCAGGTTTCTTGGTTTATGGAGGTTCTTTACTATTTATACAAAAACCAGAAAGCTCTGTCTAAACCTCCTCTAAAGTTGATTAACAATTCCCTGAAAAATGTTATCGGGGATAGCGTGTTCACTCTCATATACTCGGTTATACTTGTCTTCTAATGTTTGCCAATCAATCGTTAAATCCGACAAAACCTCCCGAACAAATACATCCATTGCTAGACCAGACAACCCTTTTTCTAGACATTTTTTCATCGCCAACCGACTCTCATTAATTTCACCAATACATTCAAAAGGGGTATGTTCTGCAAGTCCTAGCATTTGTCTAAAAATGGGAAGTAAATCAGGATCATCAAATAGATTATTCTGAAACACAGCATCAACAACATTCGGTTCAAAGTTCGCCATCAAACCCAACCAAACATAAGCACATTTTGGACATTTTTTGCACCAAGGTTTCTGAATATTACAAGAATGAAGACTGGGTAAAACTTCGGGATAGCGACTCAAATTTTTAAAAATGCGGTAATCATAAAGCGGTTGTAAAATGCTAAAATAAGTAAAATTATCCAGTAAATTGTCTCTAATAAATTGATTAATTATTCTTTCGGCTTCGTATCCTTTCCCCCATTGGTGGTTAACTTCTTGACCAAGTTCTGCTGAAAATAAATTTCCAGTATTTGCACTTTTTTCGTGAGCTAGACTTAAATATTGATAGTCAAAATTCAACATCAAAATCAAAGACTCAAAAATAGAAACAGGGGTTTCAGGAACCGTAATTCCCGACAGATGAGGACAATAAAGCTGTACAAAAGGATAGTCAACAAAATCATCAAAAATCGAGATTTTATGAGCATTTATCGGCTGAACGTGTTGCAGAACATTATCAATCAATTTATGTTGTAAATCAGCTTTTCCATAAACACTGTGAGAATACTGCATTGATGCAAAGGTCAGGTTAGAGTCTTCTAACAGTTTCATTGCTAAAAAGCTATCTTTCCCCCCACCACAACCTGCTAATACTGTCGGGTTTTCACCCCGAATTTTTAGGGGTTTTTTTTCTGTTAAGTCTTGATTATAAACTAAAACCGCTCCCGAATAATTCGTCATTTGGTTTTCATATAAATTTTGAGCAAATACCCCGCGATAAATTTGATTAAACAGTTTTGGTGTTTGAGGTGAAAGCCACTCAGCAATTACAGAAATATCAAATTTTTTAGGATACAGAGAACAAAATTTCATTCCCTCAAACAAGGCAATATAAGCAACAAATCGATGAATTGTTTCGGCTGAATATCGTTGAATTAAAAAATCCAAAGAGACATCGTGATAAAAAATTTTCGTTGAGAACTGAAATTCATCAATACCATACAATATTTCTAAATGATGGTCTTGAATCTTGACGGTGAGAATTTTAACAGTTTCGATTTGCATTATTTTTTTAGTTTAAAGTTTAACTGATTGTCTGAAAATCATAGAATATGACTCTCAAGTTTAAAAGCATAAAAATAGAACTTAAGTTATAATTCTAAGACGATAACAGTTTAGAAAACCTAAAGTCAAGCATCTGTTCAAATGAGACCACAACGAATTCCTCCGCAACCCGGTCAAGAGTCTGTTTGGGACTATCCCCGTCCCGCAATTTGCGAAGATGTCAGTCAACCCATTAAAATCATCTTTAATGGTGAAGTTATCGCAGACACTAAAAACGCAAAACGAGTTTTAGAAACCAGTCATCCTCCCACCTACTATATCCCCGCAGACGATATTAAACTAGAGTATTTGATTGAAACATCTCGAATAACAATGTGTGAATGGAAAGGACGCTGTGTTTATTCTGATATTAAGGTAGGCGATAAACACGTCCGTCAAGCGGCTTGGCGTTACTTTGAACCGACACCTAATTTTGTTTCCATTAAAGACTGTTATAGCTTCTATGCAAGTCTGATGGATGCTTGTTATGTCGGTGATGAACTCGTTCAACCCCAAGCGGGTGACTTCTATGGCGGTTGGGTAACTAAAAATATTGTTGGCCCGTTTAAAGGTGGCCCCGGAACAATGGGTTGGTAAGTTGATTTTACCCTAATATTTTACCCGAATTTTCATCCCTTTTAACCTCTCCCCCAACCCCTCTCAACCCCCACCAACCTCCCCCTACAGGGGGAGGCTATTTTTTACTAATTTTATAGGTTTAATTAAAGTTCCGTAAATCTACGGATGCTTAATGAGAATCTAACGAGTATCTTAGAGTTATCGGTTAATTTATCTAACTTTATAAATTTTGCTTCCAGGAGTTTAACTCATGCTTGGATGGATATTTGGCGGCTTGGTTAGAAAGCTAGAACGTTCGACGAAAAAAGTAGAACGAGATTTTGTTGATCGTTCGGCTAAGAAGTTAAATAAACTCGCCAATAATATTGATTACATCGTCGCCAAACGAACCGATAAAGTAACGGAAAAAATAGAAAAACTTGAAACGAGAACCGTTAATGATATTGACAATATTATAAATAAAGCCGATGAAAAAGTCAAGGAAAACCTGCGAGAAATTGATCGCATTCGTCGGGAAACTATCGAAGAAGTCAACCAGACCATTAAAAAAACCGATTATTATCTTGAAAACCGGATAAATCAAATCTCGTTAGTGGTGATGGAATCAATCGTTGAAGCGAAAGGTTTAATTCGAGATGTTGAATTATTGGAAACTCAAGTTTTCAATGATGCGAGTTATTTTATCGACCAAATCGAAGAAATAGTCGATAAAACCATCGAACAAGTTCGTGGAGAATTACGGCGACACAGTGCAGAATTAATTCCTAATCCTTTTGATCCCTGTCGTCAAAAATTAGGGTTGGGATTAAAACCAGGTTTTCAGTTATCAGATATTGAATATTATCGGTTGATAGAATGTTATGAACTAACGAAATTAACCCCAACTACTCCCGTACAAACCATTATTGAAACCTACGGTCAACTTCAACTGAATGCAGCCAGAATGGTTGCTTTAACACGGAAAGCACCGGAGTTAAGAAAATTCGCCGTTGAAGATTGGTTAAAGTATGGAGTGTTGTGTCAATTTTGGAGTAATACTATCAAAATTTATGATTCAACCGAGTTAGAAATTGAGTCTTCTCCCTCACAACAACAGTTAAATTATCAAGACATCAAAACACAAGTTTTTCAATCATTTTCAAACTTCCAGCAAATGTTTTCTAAACCAACTGAATAAGTTTAGTAATGTGTTGTTGTTCTTTAGCATTATCATAGCTGAATTTGTGCGCGTGCATCGCAACCCCGAACTTAATTATCAATAGAATTTGAATCAAGGATAAATCTAATGAACTCCAATGACAATAAAACACCTCTCGAATACTACGAAAGAGCAATTCAAGAGTTAACCAACACTCGCGAACAGTTTCAAACCGAGTTAGAAAGTCTCACCGAGATGAGGACTTCCTATAAAACGTTAAAAAAAGAACTTGAAGATACCAAAGCCGAACTTCATCAAACCCGCAAAGAATTCTCAGATACAAAAGAAGAACTTCAACAGAAAATAGAACCTTTACAAAAATCTAGTAATACAATTGCAGCACAGGTCAATTACTGTTATTCAGAAACTCAAAATGTCAAAAACCAGATGGATACTCAGTTAGAAAGTCTCAAAAAAATGCAGATTTTCTATGAAAGTTTAAAAGCCGAATTAAAATCTACAAAGGATGAACTCGCACAAACCAAAGCTAAACTTGATGACACTCAAAGAGAATTATCAAACACAAAACAAGAACTTCAACAGAAAACTGAACCTTTGAACAAATTGAGTAATACAATTGCAGCACAGGTCAATTATTGTTATTCAGAAACTCAAAATGTCAAAAACCAGATGGATACTCAGTTAGAAAGTCTCAGAAAAATGCAGACTTCTTATCAAACCTTGAAGGATGAACTTGCAACAACCCAAGCAAAACTTTACCACACCCAAAGAGAATTATCAAAAACCAAACAAGAACTTCAACACGAAAGCCAACTCTTGAAGGCTCAACTCAATCGCACTCAAGCAGAGTTATCAAAAACCAAACAAGAACTTCAACAGAAAACAGAACCGTTGAAAAATTTGAGTAATAAAATTGAAGCACAAGTTAACTACTGTTATTCAGAAACTCAAAATATCAAAAATCAGATCAATAGCTTAACTTCCGATATTTCCGCAGGTTGTTTATCCTTGAACTATCGAAAGCTGAAGTATTTTCTAGAAAATAAAATGTGGAAAGAAGCCGACGAGGAAACATTTAAAAAACTGCTTGAGTTAATCGGGAGAGAAAAAGAAGGAAAATTACTGGAAACCGATCTTAATTTACTGTTCTCTGAAGATTTGAGAACTATTGATCGACTCTGGATAAAATCTAGTGATGGACATTTTGGCTTGAGTATACAAACTAAAATTTATCACAGTTTGAGAAATACTCACCAAAAAGAAGATCGAGTCTGGAATGCTTTTGGAGAGAAAGTTGGATGGTGTGTAAACAATACCTGGCTTTGGTACAAATCTGTAAATTTTTCAACTTCCGCTCCTTCGGGACATTTACCTGCGAGAATATGGGATAACTGGGATAAAGGTGGTGTTGGTTCTTTTAAACCTCTTTTATCGAGACTGATTGATTGTGGAATTTGAAGTTTTTCGGGGAATGAATTCCCTGGTAGTAAAATTTTAATCAAGGGTAAATCTAATGAATTCCAACGACAACAAAACACCTCTCGAATACTACGAAAGAGCAATTCAAGAGTTAACAAATACTCGCGAACAGCTTCAAACTGAGTTAGAAAGTATCAAACAGTTGAAGGATGAATTCAAATCCACACAGAATGAACTCGCAAAAAGTAAAGCCGAATTTCAAGAAAAAATCCAAGCCACCAACGCCGAATTACAAAAGCAAAAAGAAAAGTTATATAGAATAGAAAGCGGTGTTTTTGCGGGAAGCATTAACAAAACTAAGGGATGGAAAGGAACTCTGACTAATGGAAAAGGAGATAATCGCTGTGTTCGACAATACATTGAGTTTGGGGAAGCCTTTAACAACCCTCCAAAAGTTGTAGTGGGAATCTCTTATGCTAACGTTTCTAGAGAAGCTACTCATCGATTAAAAGTTAAAGCTGTTGATATTGACTGCAAAGGATTCTTTTTAAAAATTCATACTTGGGGAAATACTGAAGTTTGGGGATGTGATGTTAACTGGTTGGCTTATGGTTTGTAGTTGTGCTTCAGCACTCTGATCATATCTTTAACCAAAAATTATAATAATTTAATATTCATAAGGATTTCTGGGTTCGGGAATTTTAGTTAATTTTGTGGCTTTTATCGTTAATCTTCGTTCCCCCTTAATGGTTTGCGTGGTCATTTCCCCACCGACTTCTAGCCAACTATCTTGAGGATAATCTTGGCGGCTAGTATCGGGTGGAAGTAATACCGGTATACCCACCGGATAAGCATCAGCCGCACAGCAAGTAATTACAAATCTAGATAACCACAAATACCCTTGAGGAAGGGAAGGCGGATAAATAATAAAACCGGTTACATTTGCCTTTTGACCTGTATAAGCGTCGGGTTCGGGGTTAACATTTAACATCCGTACCCATTCTATCAGCGATCGCTCCTCGGGTGTCGCCGCAGTCCGAAATTCCTGGGGTTGGGTGCGAGTCGTCGGTAAAGATTCTGTTAGCCCCCGTTGTAAAGCTGTGTGACTGCCGAAAGTTTGGGGTGTGACCCATAAGCCCAAAATAGCCGCAGCGAGGAACAAGACACTACTCCAGCCGGGAGGAAACAAACTAATATGTTGAAGATTTTGGGATGTTTTGGGTTTTTCCGACTCAACGGTATAGCTTTGAACGACTTGCCAAAATTTCACACTACCAATACCCAGTAAGCCAATTCCACCCAGAATGGTTAAAGCAAAATAATTCGGATGAATCAGAATATTGAGTTTACCTGTTATCCAATATTTTAATAATAAAATACCCCAAGCCAAAATTCCGATCGGATCAAGCCAGGGTTGAACGGTTTCCCAGATGGGAAGTATCCGGCGACGGATAGTCTTGAAGCGACGATTAACCATAAAGATCAAGGGAATAGGGAACAGGGAACAGGGAACAGCGCTTGCCTTGCGGCCCGGCGGTTTCCGGCGAGACTTAGTTTGCAATCTTAGGGAACAGGGAACAGATTTTAATTCTCTAATTTTTTGATTAGACTAATAATCATTCTACTTTCCTCTTTTAATAAATTCACAATCATTTCCAGATCTTTTTCTTCACATAATCTTACCCGTCTAGATAAAATGAGATGGGTTTCTAGTTCATTAACTGAACCTTGGGCTATGTTTAAAAATCTCACATACTCTGCCGTATATCTTCGTCCGTATCCTTCAGCTATGTTAGCAGGAATAGATGCGGCACTTCTTCTAATTTGTTGTACCATACCGTATAACTCATCTTTGGGAAAAAGTTTTGTAAGGAAATAACACTGTTCAGCGATATCCATACCTTTCTGCCAAATTCTTAAATCTTTAAAGTCATTAATATCTGACATTTTTGCATTTTTTTATTCTGAACTGTTGCCCGATCCTTCCTGTTCCCTCTTAGCTGATGTTTAAATTCACAATCAAGGTCAATAAAAAGGTCATTTGTGCCGCTAATACCATTAAGTAAACCACAGCTCGCGGCTTAAATACCGATAACATTAGACCCACTGTTTTAATATCAATCATCGGCCCAAATACCAAAAACGCTAACAGCGAACCACTGGTAAACGTTGCAGCAAAAGACAGGGCAAAAAACGCATCTACCGTTGAACAAATCGAAACCACACCCCCCAATAACAACATCGCGACAATGGAGGAAACGGGGCCATGTCCTAAACTGAGAATAATTTCACGGGGCATCGCCACCTGTATAATCGCGGCGATCAAACTCCCAATCACTAAGATTCCCCCCAACTCCCGCAATTCTTGTACCATATTCTCAACCATCAAACCCAGACGTTCTTTAGAAGGACGCAAGAATAGCGATCGCAAATGAATTTTTTGGCGTTTTTCGAGTTTTGCAGTCTTTTTGTCAGGTTTTCCGATGCCTTGTCCAGCTTGCCAAAACGGAATAGACTCTAATCGAACGGGTTGTTCTGCCGAACCCAACAAATAAGTTCCGGGTTGTAGTAAAGGAGAACTTTCACTCGCCTCCGCTGTTTTGTTGTCGTTCAAGCGAGGGGGCGGTAACAGACGGGCGATAGTGGGTTGAAGCATTGGGCGTAGGTCTTTTTGAAAGCTAAATACCCAACCGAGTAAAGTGGCAATAATCAGCGATAACAAGACACGTAGAAAAACAATTTCCGGTTGGTCGCGAAAAGCTATCCAGGTAGACCATATAACAATAGGATTGATCGTCGGGGCAGCAAATAAAAATCCAATAGCTGCTGAAGCGGGTATTCCCTGAATGATAAACCGACGGGCAACCGGAACGTTACCGCATTCACACACCGGAAAGAGAAATCCGACTAAACTCCCAAATAAAGCCCCTAATAGCGGATGAGAGGGAACTAATGACAGCAGTTTGCGTTCATCGACTAATTGATTGAGAACACTTGAGAATAAGACTCCTAATAGCAGGAATGGTAACGCCTCAACCAGTAAGCTGAGGAAAAGCGTAAATCCGCTATTAAGTTGATTAATTAAGGTTGATTCCATGCCTCATCAAGCTTGAACAGGGCGCACCCAGTTGGGAATTGGCGTGGCATTGTACAGAAGACGTGCCTCACCCCACGGGGAGATTGACGATTTTTGCAGAAAATATGACTCAAACGTTAGAGGGCGGGTCACATTATAAAAATGGGATCACAATTTTTGCTTAGAAACTCTTATTCTATCCGATAATACCATTGACGTGGTAATTGAGTTTTCAAACAAATCAAACCCTCAAGCAGATAATTGTCCCCTTTCCGGGCCAGAAAACTTAGCGCACCACCAGGGGTTCAGGGACAATAATCGGGCGATCGCCGGATAACCCAAACGCCTGATGAACGGCTTGTAATGCTTGTGTTCCCTGTTCTTCATCGACAACACAACTAATTTTGATTTCAGAGGTGGCAATCATCGAAATATTAATCTTTTCTGCGGCTAAAGCCTCAAACATTCGCGCCGCCACTCCGGGATGATCGATCATTCCCGCCCCAACAACACTGACTTTGGCGATCGCTTTATTAACCACAATTTCCCCACACCCTAACTCACCCATGGCTTGTTCTAACACCTTTTGGGCTTGATCGGCATCAACTTGTGTGACGGTAAAAGCAATATCGCGGCTTAAAGTCCCATTAACTTGATGACAACGTTGGGACTGAATAATCATATCCACACTAATACTATGTTCAGCCAACAATGCAAACACTTTAGCGGCCATTCCCGGACGATCTGGGATGTGACGAATAGCTAAACGGGCTTGATGGCGATCGAGGGCAACTCCGCGCACAGGCGGTAAAGGTGTGGTCGAAACAGGAGAAGCAGAAGCAGCTAAGGATGCAGAGGAAGCTAAATTGACTTCAAAGTGTTGACATAAAGCTTCAACGGCGCGATCGCAATCTTCGGCTGAGATCACACAACTGACTTTCACCTCGGAAGTCGAAATCATCTGAATATTAATCCCCGCTTCGGCTAAGGTAGTAAACATCCCCGATGCCACATTCGGACGCCCAATCATTCCCGCCCCGACAATACTGACTTTGGCAATGGGTGTTTGATCGCCTTTGACTTCTGGTTGTCCTAAATTCGCATCTTCGTTTTCGCCCAAAGTGGGTAATAAAGCCTCTGCTACGGCGATCGCTTGATTGTAGGAACCCTTGCCGACAGTAAAGGTGATATCGTTAATATTACCTTCGTGAATCGACTGAATAATCAAATCCACATTTAACTGTTGTACCGCAATTCCCCCAAACAATTTCGCCGCAATACCCGGACGATCAGGCACCCGCAACAGGGAAACCGCCGCTTGGTTGGTGTCAAATTCCACCGCATCAACGGGATGGGTTAATTCTAGCCCTTCTAAGGGTCGAGGTTGACGAGTCGGGGAAGTAACGCGAGTTCCCGGTTGATCACTCCAACTCGATCGCACCACCAACGGCATCCCGTAATTTCTGGCAATTTCCACCGCCCGAGGATGCAACACTTTCGCCCCCAAACTGGCTAACTCCAACATCTCATCACAGGTAATTTCCGTCATCAACTGTGCTTCGGGAACCAGACGCGGATCGGTGGTTAAAATTCCCGGTACATCGGTATAAATTTCACATTGATCGGCTTGCAGGGCTGCTGCCAATGCCACGGCGGAAGTATCTGAACCGCCCCGTCCTAGCGTGGTAATTTCTAATTCTTCCCGGCTTGTAATCCCCTGGAAGCCTGCAACAACGACAACTTTACCTTTTTTGAGGTGACGTTCAATTCGATCAGTTTGAATGTGGAGAATGCGGGCGCGAGTATGTTCGGCTTCAGTGACAATACCCACTTGGGCGCCAGTCATGGAAATAGCAGGTTGTCCGAGTTCTTGGATCGCCATACTCATCAGCGCAATGCTAACTTGCTCCCCAGTCGAGAGCAACATATCCATTTCCCGACGGTTAGGTGTTGTGGAAATTTCCGTCGCCAGCTTCACCAGTTGATCGGTTGTTTTTCCCATCGCCGAAACGACGACAACAACTGAATGTTCGCGGGCTGTTTTGATGATCCGTTGAGCAACAGCTTGAATGCGTTCAACTGATCCGACTGAGGTACCACCGTATTTTTGAACAATTAGCATAGCAACTTGAGAATATGGGGAATGGAATGCGATCAAGTGAGTCTGGGACATTGGACATCTATCAATACGGTTAAGTTCCGGTTGCAAAGGGTGTCCGTTAGGATGTATCCGCTGTCCTCAAAACTAACTTTATATAATTATGCGTCTCCACATTTTAGACGACAGGATACCACACTGAACGTTGAACTGAGTATTGAGGGTGTTGAAGTGAGGATATCGGATCAAATAGGGATTCATCTTGGCAGTGATAAACCGGAACAAGTCAAAGTCTTTTGCAAGGGTCAAGTCTATACTCATGTTCGCACTTATACGGTGATTAATAAGTTACAGCAGGAACTTGTAGCTAATGGTTGGTATTTTGATGTTGTGATGCGAGGTGCGATCACTTGTGGTTTGACAGAAGAATATTGTTGGAGATTATTTGAACATATGTATAGATTGCAGAAATATCAATTTCAACCGAATCTTCAATTAGAATCTAAGTATTACTAGACTCAAAAGCTTACGGTTTTAAAACAAACTCATCAAATTTTACGACTTCTGAATCCGGTTTTCGAGTATCAAAATAATAACTACTCACCGTTCCAGTGGCGGTATCAAAAATACTAAAAGCGGTAACGTCATTACTAGCAATATAGGGTAAAGGTTGACCGTTTTCTGATAAGATAGGTCTAAGATTGGGGATAACAGGTTCGAGGTTATTTGGATCACCAACGGCACTATAATTTTTAATTTGAAAACCGGGCGGAATAAACCGTCGTTTGTCTTCTAAATAAGCCCCATAAGTATTCCCGACATTAGATGACTCTAAAAAGTGTATTCCGCTTTCACTGACAAAACGGTTCCATAAATGAGAATGTCCGTAATAGACAAACTGCACATTTGCTTGTTCTAATAAAGGCATCACATCTCGAATAATATAATCATCTGACTTGGGATATTCATAACGAATCATTTGAATATTTCCGGCTTCATCTCGATCAATAATTTGTACCGGATCGGTATAAGCAGGAAGAATATTGTCACCCAGAGAATGAGGCGGATGATGAAACATGACGATTTTATATTTTGCTTGTTTAAACTCAGCACTATTTAATTCTTGCTGTAACCATTGATATTGTTCGCTACCTTTTTTAATCGGTTCAAATATATGTTGTCCATAACCCCAATTTTCGGGTTGATTAAAATCTTGATCTCGTTCTCGATATTTGCCTCGAATATTTTGATTTAATCCCGGATTTCGCCAAATATTGGTAATGTATAAACTGACTAAACGAATATCCCCAAATGTAACAGAATAATAGTTTTTATTCTCGTTTGGCAAGGTAAAAATTTCAGTGTAGGTATCACTGTTAAAAGTATTATTTTTGATCCATTCCGTCTGGAATTCAGGTTTGTTTTCAGGGTTGATAGTTTGCTGATTTTGTTGATAAATCTTCTCAGCCGCTTGACGAGGATAAGGATTGTTAAACTGTTCATTTAGTCCAACTTCAGTTGAGAACTTTCCCATCACTTCATGGTTGCCAATTGCCGGAAACAAAGGTACATTTTGAATCAGCGAACCTCCTTTGTATGTCGTGACTACACCATTTTTTTCGAGTTGATAATTTCCTCGCCCCTGCAAGAGTGGAAAGAATGCACCGCCTCGGTTATCGTCAAACCATTCGGAAGCCCGATCAGGAATATTTATTAAATCTCCAGCCAAGAAAACTGCATCAATATTATCAATCGTTTCTACAACTTTTTGTAAGTTTGCCGCCGTCAGTGGTTTTAATTGATGATCGGAAGTTAATAATATTTTTAAAGGCGTTCCTGCTTGGGGTTTAGCCGCCAAAGAAAAGACCTCACTTTTGACTGTTCCCCCTTGATTTGTTATACTACTAACTTGATAGGGAACTCGCACACCCGGCGTTAAATTTGTAACTTCGGCTTCGTGTCGCCAAATCTCACGTTGAGTTGGTTTTTGATAAACAGTTCCGTCTGAGGTTTGTTCTCCAACTCGGGAGTTTTTATCTTCACGAGTACGACTCAGTTTAGTGGTTTTAGCAGCGACTTTTTGTTGAATATTTTCACCATAACTCACGAAATGACGAGAACCGGGAAATTCTGTAAACCAAACGACTCGAACTGAGTTTTCTGTCGGAAGTTGTAAAAATGGATCAGTTAAAAGTTTGGGTTGCGGAAAAAGAACAATCATGGTTAAAATAAGAATGAACAGTGTAAGAATTAGAACCCCTATAATCCAAAGATTACGCGGCGAGTCCGGGGTGATAGAAGTTGTAGATGACATAATGATCTTCTAGTCGTATTTTAATCTCATAAAATCATCTGAATACATCAAAAAAAATCCCCTCACTTTTTTGAAATTAGCAAGAGGAAATTCAAGATTAACCAGTATTTAAACTAAAGGAACTGTCAGGTAGGCGGCGAGAACGAAGAATGAAAATACACACAAGGGAAAGAACATGAAAATACCTCCTGAAGTTATAGGGTTATGATTAGGTTTACTTCTTCTAAGTATAAATATCCCCTAAACTTGGATTTTCGTCAAGGTGAAATCACCAAAATTTTCCATCGGGAAACGTCTCAGCCTCTTACCTGCGGGATGAACCGATAACCCGGAGTTGAGGGTGACTCAAAATTCCCCTTTCTGAAATTCTCAAATTTTCTTCGTTCAAAAGTTCTCGAATCGTATAAGAATATAAAGTTGGAACACATGACGCAACTTCCTGATACTCAACTCTTATGGCCAGTTCAGACCAACAAAAGCAGAAAGTTAAAGAACACCTAGCCCGGAGTCTAGGGAAGTTCACTCAAGCTTCATCCACCTCGTACAACCCTTTGAGTTCATCAGATGAACGCAAACGTCGAGTCATGGAGCATATTCGCCTGACTAAAGGCTAGACTTTAAACTGGGGTGCAGTTTTCTGATCAGTGGTGTTGAGTTGTGAGGTGAGAAAATATTCCGATTCAACATTAGTGTTAATCAGGACTGTACCCAATTTATTGTATCTTAGAATTAATATAATAATAAAATTTTGTCTATGTCTTTTCATAATCAAAACCTCGAAGCTTTTCTGAAATTGTTGAAAGAAAAACCTCAACTTTTTCCGCAGTCAAAACGTCAAGAACTAATTGAGTTGATAGAACCTTTGGAAGATGAGCTTGAAACCTTATCCGTGGCGATCGCGAAGTGGTATGAAAAATATGATGAAATTGTTGATGCTCAGTTAGAAGTTTTAAATCGTTTTATTTTGATTAGTAATTCTGGACAAAACTCGACATCACCAGCCGCACTTGCTCGTTTTTCTAAAACTGAAGTGGATTCTGTTTCCCCAACTCAACCCCAGTCTAAAAAAGAGGCTTTATTATTATATTTAAGTTAAATTTTTGCTCGACGATTAAAAAATAAACTCAACATTTAATTTCCAGTTTTTTTCTTGTCTAATAATCTCAATTTTACGGATAAATTCTCGAAAATAAAAGCGTCGTTCAGTTTCCGATAAGTCTAACCAAAATTGCTGAATAGACACAGCTTGGGCGGTTTCTTTTAAACTCACGGGGGGAAATTGAGCGAATTTTCCTTGTAGTTGGGCAATTTCTGTTTTTAGCTTATAGATTCGCAGTTGGGTGGTTTCTTCATCTAATATTCCCGTTGCGGTTAACTGGGGTAACTGAGAGATAATTTCTTGTTTTGTGGCAATAGCCTGTTTAATTTCTATTTTAATGTTATCTAGATTGGGCATTTTTAACTCAGAAACAGCACGGGGTAAATTCTCACAAATTTGTTGAATTGTTGCATCTAAAATGTTATTATAAGATAGGGCTTTACATTTGGATTGACGGGGACAAGCGGTGGGACGTAGATAAAGATATTCACGTTTTTTTCGATAGGTTGTGACTCGGCTAACTGTCATCAAACAGCTACATTCACCACAGAATACTAAACCCGCTAAAGAACGAGGCGCACTTGCAGTTTTCGGTGGCATTCGTTGGTTGCGGCGCAACAGTCGATCAATTTGGGCGGCTTCTTCCCGAGACAAAATCGCCACATGAGTATTGAGAATAGTTTCACCATTTTTGTATTCTAAATCTCCTCGATAAACGGGATTTGTTAACCATCTTCTCCCGGTTGTCACCGAAATTTTCTTGCTATATCGCTTTTCTAAATATCGCACCGCACCCCGCAACGAACCGTATATTAAAAACCGTTCAAAAAATTCTTTAACGACTGGGGCGGTTGTTCGATCTACGGTATAGCGATCTTTTCCCCGACGATAACCGTAGGGGGCTTTTCCAGGAGGTGGTGTGGCTTTGATGCGGTTGCGGGCGTGTCCCTGACGGATGCGGCGACTGCGTTGACTGGTTTGAACTTCGGCGATTAGTTTAATTAAATCAACTTGAGTTGCATCAGAAATTGAGTTTTTTAGGTTAGATTCTATGGCAATAATTTTAACATTTAATGCTTCTAATTGCAAGAGGCGATCGCTAACTTGTTGTAAAGAATCTCCCAATTCTTCAAACCGTCGAATTAACAGATATTCTGTGGGTTCTGCTTGGCAGTCTGCTAACAGTTGATCCAGTTGTTGACGTTCTCCCAAATCTTGATAAACTTGATCGATTTCCCAACCCCAAATCATTCGGTTCGGGGGCGTTTCTAATAACGGATCGCTGTAGGAATAAGCAATAATTTTCATAAATGCTTTAAACTTGACTCAGTTCGATAATATTGCCGTCAGGATCTTGAACAAATAACGCCGCTCTCCCGGATGAACTCATTTGAAAGGTGCAGTTATTTTCGGTGAGTTTTTGTTTGAATTCTTCTAACTGATCAACAGAAAATGCCAGGTGTCGATTTCGTCCCCATTTTTCATTATTAACCACATCAGGAATTACCGCAGGTGCCTGAATTAAATGTATTTGAAAGTCTCCCACTTGATACCAACTTCCCGCAAATTTGAGAGAACGTTCAACTTGAGGAAGTTCGAGAATTGTTCCATAGAAATAATCAGCTTTTTCTAAATCGGAAACTGAAATCGCTGCATGGAGAGATTGAATAATTTTCATAATTGATTACACCTAAGTAACATCAACACCCAAGTAACAAACAATAACTATATTTCCGTGATATTACGGATTTTAATCTAAAATGACCTGTCATACAATATTAGATAGAAGGAGAATCTAGGCTGATGCAAGTTTGAACAGCTTCAGTTAGTACCATAAAACTCATGCCCAATTCTGTAGATTCAAAAATCAAAACTCGTCTATTGCTGATGCTGTGGGACTTAGGCGGCGCAACCGATGAAATAAAAAAAAGTGATTTGATCAATTCGGTTAAACAAGGTAAAGATAAAGTCGCCACTTATCAACCCGTACTAGACGAATTAAACGAAAAAGGTGCGATCGCGATCACAACGAAAAACCGATCTGTTAAAGTTTCTCTAACCGATATCGGTTTGAAGATTTTAGAGGCTTGTCTCAAAAGTCCTGACTTTGAATATAACGCCAGACAACGGGTGAGAACGAAGGATTTTAACGCTATTTTGCGGTGGTTGCGACAAACAGATAATAACACAAAACAGGTCAATTCTCAACCGTCTACCCCTGAAAATAAGATTACATCTTATGATGAGTTTAAGTCCGTCGCCTTGGAGGTTTACGATCGCCTCAACCGTGATTTCAATTATGACAATCTGGTGCCAATTTATCGCATTCGCCGGGAAATTGGGGAAAAAGTCACGCGATCGCAGTTTAGCGATTGGATGTTGGAAATGCAAGCCGAAGATATTTTTCAGCTTCAGGGAGGTAGTGTAGAAGATAGTGCGCCCGACAAAATTCAGGATTCTATTACTACCGAATTGGCAGGGCTGCGATGCTATGCCAAGCTTTTGAAATTTTAGCTTTGTTTTCTTTTACTTAATTCATTTTATCATCAAAATTCCATGAATACTAACTCATCTGCTATTGACAATATCATCCGAGAACACAATCCTTTTGAAGGCAATACTGTTGTCAGATCGTCTCAAATTTGGGGTAAGAGTTTTCCCGATGTTCCGTCTATTAATGCCCATGCTTCTAATGCCATACTCGAAGCAGTTTCTAAAGTTCGTCAAGGTAAACTAGAAACGGTTGGAATTACAATAACTGGAGAAAAAGGATTAGGTAAAACTCAAGTTATCAGCCGGATCAGACATCAATTGCAAAGCGATGAAAAAACTTTATTTATCTACCTGGGTAAATACGGTTCTTTAAATAAGATTAAATGTGAGTTTCTGCAAGCGGTCGCCTCTAGTTTAAGAGCGTATGGCAAATATCAGGGGGTGATGCAGTGGCAAGAAATAGCAGCATATTTAATCAATAAAGCCAAAAATTTGAAGTGTTCACCAAATCAGTATATTGCCAAGTTTCAGAAACCCTCAAGCAAACTTGTTGAAAGTCTAGTTAATCAGATTCTACAAACAAAACCAGAAATTAATAATCCCTATCTCGTCAGAGCGATTTTATGGACACTGGCTCCTCAATCGTTGTCTATTTATGCAAATCATTGGCTTGCAGGCCATGAATTGGCGGAAAAGCAAGCTAATGCTCTAGGTTTACCTAATCCGAAGCAGGAGGATAAAGAAGCTGAAGCATTTACTACTGCTTGTCAAATTCTTGACTTGGTTAGTGATTATAAACTCCCCGTCATTTGTTTTGATGAATTGGATCGAACAGATGTTGATGATAATGGTTTTACCACTGCTCAAATTATTGCGAGTTTATCCAAAGACTTTTACAACAATTTAAAACGGGGAATTTTCTTACTATCAATGTATGAAGAAACCTGGAGAGATCAAGTTAAGGTTCTACCCCAAGCGGAAGCAATTATAGAGCGAATTGCAAATTATCCCACTCCCAAAGAAACTATCAAGTTGAGTTATCTAAACTCGGAGAGTGTAGTCACGGTTGTTAGTTACTGGTTGAAAGAGTTTTATGATTCTCATCAAGCTACACCCCCTTCTCATCTTTATCCTTTTGATGAAAATAAGCTTCGAGAATTTGGAAAGCAAAAACCTTCTGTCAGAGATATTTTAAACTGGTGTTCTCATCACTGGGTTGTTCCGAGAGATGAAAAAGAAGAAAAAATCACTGTTGAGCAAAATCCTAATACTTCTTCCGTATCGGTTAAACCGCCTCATAAATCTCCTGTTGAAGCTGCTTTTCGTCGAGAATTAAAAGAAGTTGAGGAATCAATTGATGATGCAATGGAAGATAATGATGCGATTGCTTCTGCTTTACTCATGGGTTTCGAGAATTTAATTGAAAAAACTGTAAATGGGGTTGAAGTTGAAAGCATTGATAAGTTTACCGGAAATAACTGCTATGTGCAGTTTAAAATTAATGGCAAAGACAACGGAAAAGATGTCAAAATAGGAGTCGCAGTTATTCAACAGCCAAACGGTATCGGAGTACAAGCCCGATTAAATCAACTCACCGACTACGAACGATTTAATCTAACCCGAGGTTG
Organism: Lyngbya aestuarii BL J; assembly: GCF_000478195.2. Taxonomy (GTDB): domain Bacteria; phylum Cyanobacteriota; class Cyanobacteriia; order Cyanobacteriales; family Microcoleaceae; genus Capilliphycus; species Capilliphycus aestuarii. The sequence goes on from NZ_AUZM01000038.1 coordinate 46,390, forward strand.
TCTCGTTCGTTCTAAGAAAATTAGTCCGAATGCAAGATCGGCACGACAGTATTTAAACCAACTCTTGCATAAAAAAGGTGGTGAATGGGTGGCATTAAAACCCGAACATATTAAACCCCTTTTGGCGATTTTCCAAGTTGATAAAGAACGAGAAAGTTACGAACTGACTTCAGAAGATATTCAGAGCTATATCGATGAGAAGGGATTGGCAATAAACAATCCATTAATTCAAGAAATTCTCAGCGATCCTTCGGGACAGGAACCTGATATAATCACCGATGATAATATTTCCATCAGCGTTCCTAAAACTGTCCTTGCATCTGCTCAATTGTTAGAATTAGATCTTTCTTAAACTCGCAAGATTAATCATGGTTTCATTATCAACAGCTTTGCGTCTACCCGCTCCCGAAATAGAAGCCTTAAACCAAGGGCGAACTATCTTAATTATCGCCGGAATTTTTATCAATCCTGGCAGACAGTTTGCTCTTTATCCCGCAGATACATCTTCCAACCCTCTCCCAAACGAACAATATTATCGCCCGAATTTTTTACCAACGGTTCATCAGAGTTTAGCCGAATTGGGTTCGGAAAGAGTCAGAATTAAAAGTTGGGCAAAATGTGAACTTTGTCAAATCGTTAACGAAGCCGAACGGTTTGATTTGTTATCTGCGTTAACGGTTTGGACAGAGGAAGCTTTACACGCAAGTTTAGCCAAGCGAGGACATTTTTTTCTAACCTATTTGCGGGTTTATCAACTGAGTAAACCGTTGGAAGTTGCGGTTAATTCTAGTCCTCGTTTTCTTCCGCTTTCCCCCACTTTAACGGTTAGTGAAGATAACCCGATTTTAAGTAATGAGGCTTTTGATCAACGCTATCGTCAAATTCTCGACCGCCAGCCCCCATTACATCCCGAATTAGAAGAACTACAAACCGCAATTTCTCAGTTAGCCATAACTGATTCTGCGGCGAAACAACTCGATGAGAATATTCAACAATTTATCGGTTGGAGAATGCCAAAAACAACTAAACATTTACCCGATTGGATTTCTACAATTAACGAGTTGGGAACAGCAACAATAGGCGGAAAATATGAAAAAGGAACCGCTTTTGAAAATATCGTTCGTCAAAGTTTGGTATTTTTGGGTTTTGAGGTTGATAGCGATGCAAAAGGGGGTGCAGGTGGAATGGATTTGTATTGTACTAAACCCTATCCAATGGTGGGGGAATGCAAAGCCGGAAAGAGTCTTCCTGACTCTACAGCAGAACAACTTTATCGAATTGGTACGAGACATCTGGGTAGAGAAAGCTATGAAACTGCTGTAAAATTAATTATTGGCCCTGGTAAACCTACCAGTTATCTTGAGAAATCTGCACAACAATCAATTATCAGTATTATTAATCCCATGACTTTACAAAACTTGGTTGAACTTGAAGCAAAATATCCCGGTTCGGTTAATCTATTTGAACTGAAAGATTATCTAACAGCCGGACAAATTGATGGTAAAATTGATGAATATATTGAGAAAGTAAAACAAAACCTTCAACTGCGAAGTCAAGTCATTGAAGCTGTTAAAAAACTAGGAGAACTTGGAAGTCATCAACCCACAGTTACAGAAACCAGAACCCAATATAATTCGATGTTTGCAACAGACATAAATTCTACACTGTCGGAAGAAAAAGTTCGAGAGTTGCTGATAGAATTGTCATCACCGTTAACGGGTTATTTGGGTCGTGTTGACGAAAGCGATCAATTTTACTTCCTACGAGAACTTGAAATTGATGAAAGATAGAAGTTCTAATTTTCCTTATTCTTCAGTTTGTTCAAAATCAACTCGTTCGTAGATTTCCCCTAACGACATCTGTAACTCAACGGAATCTAAAGTTAACACCGAATCTTCGCCCTCATACTCTTTAAATAACCATTGATTTTCGGTTTGTTTTGAATATTGTTCGAGATAATAACTAGATTGATCAATTAAAATATATTCTTTAAAACTCGGAATTGAACGATAGGAACGGAACTTATCCCCTTGATCATAACTTTGAGTAGATTTTGATAACACTTCCACAATTAACAGAGGATTTGTGATAATATCTCGGCGATTTTCTTGATAAATGGGTTCTCCTTCGATTACCATAATATCAGGATAAGTGTAAGTTTGATCAGAAGGAATCCATAATTTTACATCACCAATATAAACCTCATAATCTTGTTCTTGAATGGTTAAGGGAAATCTTTTGTAGAAATTTCCAGCAATTTTGTTATGATTTGTGGTTCCACCAGCCATAGGTAAAATTTCTCCATTCCGATATTCGTTTTTAAATTCCGCTTGTTCTTCAAGTTCTAGGTATTCTTCTGGGGTATAAGTTTGTTTTTGAGTTTGTGTCACCATCAAACGAACCTCAGTGTTAGTTTCTTTTATTATATACAGGTCTTGCCACAATTTGAACTTTTTGTCAAGCCGAAAAATGCGATCGCAATGTCGAGAAAACCTCACCCGATTTTAAACAAATATCGCGTTATCTTAAACAAAAGAAGTCAATATAATCAACCCATGAAAGGTAAACAAGTCTTACTGACTGGAGGAACTGGGGGTCTCGGCATGGGCGTTACTCCTCTCGTTATTTCCCAAGGTGCAAAAGTCACAATACCTTATCGTAGCGAAGCGGAAGTTGAACGTTTAAAAAGCATTCTCTCACCTAATGACTTTGAAACGATTCGATTTGTTTCTGTTGATCTCACCGAAGAATCTGCCGTCAAACAACTGGTAGAAGATATGGGACGAGTCGATGTTTTAATTCATTTAGTCGGAGGATTTGCGATGGGAAAAGTTCACGAATACAGTTATGAAAACTGGAAAAAAGACTTTGATTTAAACCTCCATACAACATTCCTCGTTTGTAAACATAGCCTCGCCAAAATGTTACAAAATGGCTATGGACGGATTGTGACAGTGGGTTCACGAGGTGCCGTCCAACCGGGGGCGCAACTGGCATCCTACTGTGCCTCAAAAGCTGCTGTGGTGGCGTTAACACAGTCTATTGCCGAAGAAACCAAAGGCACGAATATCACCGCCAATACTGTGCTTCCGAGTGTGATTGATACACCGAGTAACCGAGAAGCGATGGGTGATGCTGATGCTGACCAATGGGTCAAACCTGAATCTATCGGAGAAGTGATTTGCTTCCTGGCTTCCGTTGCCGCCCAAGATATTCGAGGTGCAACGATTCCCGTTTATGGCAATATTTAAAATAGAGAAAACATCGCTAAGATGCAAGGTGTTAAAGAATTGATGTCATTCAATTTCTCAGATTATTGAAAACATATCTTTGTGTATTCAATCCCCGATAATCAAACCCTTTAAACATATCTTGTTAAAATTCTGCGATTTCTTCTCTATCTAAAGATAGACGGGTAGAATGTATCCAACCCATTAATCTTATAGAAGTCACCCAAATGTTGACGATTTGACGCACCCAATAAGACAGACCACAGAAAAACAAAAATTATGCCAGTAAAAGACGACAAACCCAAATTTCCGAACAATATCCCCCTGGGGAGTATCTTGTTATGGTTAGCAGGTCTAGTCTTGCTTGCCAATACCTTTTTACCCGGTTTATTCGGAGAGAATATTCCGCGTGTTCCCTACAGCTTATTCATTGACCAAGTTGAAGACGGAAAAGTTACTCAAGCTTACATTGACCAAGATAAAATTCGGTATCAACTCCAACCCGAAGGCGACCAAGAAGAAGGACAAGTGCTGTCCACAACACCGATTTTTGACCTCGAACTTCCTAAACGTTTAGAAGAAAAAGGCATACAATTTGCAGCAGCCCCACCCCCTACAAATAACTGGTTTACGACCTTGCTGAGTTGGGTAATTCCGCCATTAATCTTCGTGGGAATTTGGATTGGAATTGGCCGCTTTTTACAAAGTCGAGGCGGCGGCGGTTTTGGGGGGCCGCAAGGCGCACTTTCCATTAGCAAAAGTAAGGCAAAAGTTTACGTCGAAAACGAATCAACCCGAGTCACCTTTAAAGATGTTGCAGGCGTCGAAGAAGCCAAAGCCGAATTAGAAGAAGTCGTTGAATTCTTAAAATCTCCCCAACGGTTTACCCAAATTGGGGCGCGAATTCCCAAAGGCGTGTTACTCGTCGGCCCTCCCGGAACAGGTAAAACCCTGATGGCAAAAGCCGTAGCCGGAGAAGCCGGAGTTGCCTTTTTTAGCATTTCCGGTTCAGAATTTGTGGAATTATTCGTCGGGGCAGGTGCGGCGCGAGTTCGAGACTTGTTTGAACAGGCGAAAAAGAAGGCCCCTTGTATCATCTTTATTGACGAATTAGACGCCATTGGTCGTTCTCGAAATTCCGGGGGTATGTACGGGGGAAACGATGAACGAGAACAAACCCTCAACCAACTGTTAGCCGAAATGGATGGGTTTTCCGTCGGAGACGCCACAGTAATTGTACTGGCCGCAACCAACCGCCCCGAAGTTCTCGACCCCGCTTTGTTACGTCCCGGACGCTTTGACCGTCAAGTTTTGGTTGACCGCCCTGACTTGAGTGGACGCTTACAAATTCTGGAAATTTACGCCCAGAAAGTGAAACTCGATGTCGATGTGAACCTGAAAACCATTGCCGCGAGAACTCCCGGTTTTTCCGGGGCTGACTTGTCCAACTTAGTCAACGAAGCCGCCCTGTTAGCCGCCCGTCGTCGTCAGGAAAAAGTTGCCCAAGAAGACTTCTCAGAAGCCATTGAACGAGTTGTCGCCGGGTTAGAGAAGAAAAGCCGAGTTCTCAATGAAAAAGAGAAGAAAATTGTCGCTTACCATGAAGTCGGTCATGCGATGGTAGCCGCTGCTGTGGGTGACTCGAAAAAAATTGCTAAAATTTCGATTGTCCCGCGTGGAATGGCTGCTTTGGGCTATACCCTGCAACTGCCCACCGAAGACAAGTTCTTGATGAGTTCCGAAGAAATAAAAGCCGAAATTGCCACACTGTTGGGCGGACGTTCGGCCGAGGAGGTCGTTTTTGGCAGTATTACCACTGGGGCAGCCAATGACCTGCAACGGGCAACAGACATGGCTGAACGCATGGTGACGATGTACGGGATGAGTAAGGTGTTGGGGCCGCTTGCCTACGAAAAAGGACAACAAAACAGTTTTCTGGGCGATAATATGATGGGAAACCCCCGTCGTAACGTCAGCGATGATACGGCAAAAGCCATCGATGCAGAAGTCAAGGATATTGTTGAATCTGCCCACAATAAAGCCCTGAATATTCTCAAAAGTAATCGGGATTTATTGGAAACCATTGCCCAAAAAATCCTTGATATTGAGGTAATTGAAGGCCCTGAGTTGCAAAATCTCTTAAACCAGATTCAATTTGAACACAAAGAATCTGCAACGGTTGCTTAGAGTGACATCCTCCCACACTGAATCGAAAATTACAGTGTGGGCTTCCAAACTTCACAGCTTGGTTTTCCTGGTTTTCCCCTTGCGGGATTTCGACACTTGCCTAGACTGATTTTTAACAGCCCCCGGTAGAACGTCTGCACAGGCAGTTTCCTTTCCCGCAAGCCCTGCGGTACTAATTAACTTAATTCCTCGGTTTCTAATATTTTGACCGGCGGCTACATCGCGGTCTGTTTTGTATCCACAATCAGGACAATTATGGATTCTTACACTTAGATTTTTTTTAACTTCACCACCACATTCAGGACACTCTTGGGAAGTTCCCCTTGCATCAACTTGGGCAAAGAACTTTCCACGTTTCCAACAAACATATTTGACGATAGTTCTAAACTGTCCAAATGCAGCATCAAGAGTATGTTTCTTGAACAGACCTTTCGCCATTATTCGGTAATCCAAGTCTTCCATGAAGACCATATCACCCGCGTCACAAAGCGCATGAGCTTGTTTGTAATGAAAGTCTTTCCTCGTGTTCTCAATTTGGTGGTGAAGTCGAGCAACTTTAAGTCGTTGTTTCTCGTAATTTTTAGACCTTTTTTGTTTTCTAGAAAGTCTGCGTTGCAGTAATTTCAACTCGCTTTGCAGCTTCTTGAAAAACTTAGGAGGTTTGACGAGAACACCGTCACTCGTTGCCAAAAACTTTTCCAGTCCAACATCCACTCCGATGGGATGACCGTGCGGAACTGGGTCAGGAACGCTGACTTCACATTGCAAAGATATAGACGCATACCATCGGTCAGCTTTCCTTAAAATTCTCACCTGCTTAACCACAAATCCTGTTGGGATAGGACGATGCAGGTTGACTGGGATTGCTCCAATCTTGGGCAGCTTAATGTGCAAGTTCGTTACTGGATTCTCCTTGAATTGAGGAAAAAGTAACGACTTGAATTGCCCGTACTTCTTGAAGCGTGGAAAACCAAATCCTCTGTTCTGGAAATATTCCCAACCTCTATGCAATTGCTTAATAGTTTGTTGAAGAACTTGAGAAGGAACTTTACCCAGGTTAGGGAATTCTTTCTTGGCTTTTGGCAAGTTATTAAGCTGTTGAATTTCGCTAGGAAACTTCATCTCAGCAGAGAGGATATACTCCTTTTCAAGAGAGCATCTATCGACCAAGCACAGAAGACTGTTACACCAATCTTTGATCTCTCGCAACGCATAGTTAAATGCACCACGACAAATTTCCATCCACGATTGGGAGTTGTTGCTCGTGGGTGGTGTTTGGATAGATTCGGTAACGGTGAGTAAGTGTCAGCATCCCAGTATTCTAGTAGCTTTACTGGACAATAGTACAGCACTAAATGTTAAGTTTAGGGACATTGAATCCCGTAAACTTAACTGGGGGAGTCCATGGATGAGGGGCTGTCTGCGTGGGTTTCCCGCGCAGTTTATACGCCCCGTCCCAACACCGACCTGAGTACAGGTACGATGTGGGTCTTAGAGCTGCCCCAAACCCCCTCAAAAAGATAAACTATAAGTAGGGGAATTATCACCCCTACTGATTCTCTGCTACCCCTAAACTTGCGATGAGTATTAAGAAAAAGAAATCTCGATTCCCCGACTCCCAACAAATTGGTAAAATTTTATTAATTATTTCGGGGATATTATTTGCGGCTTATCTGGTTCTACCCCGTCAACAACGGGTGCCGCGCGTTCCCTACAGTATTTTTATTCAACAACTCGAAAATGGGCAAGTTGCCGGGGTGCAGGTGGGGGATAATGAAATTCGCTATCGCATCAAAGGAGAAAATAAAGATGAGTTAGGGCCGTTACTCTCAACCACTCCGATTTTTGACCCCGATTTAGCCAAACGTTTAGAACAGAATCAAGTTGTTTTTCAAGCGGCACCCCCTCCGAAAAATAGTGGGTTGTATGTGCTTTTGAGTTGGGTAATTCCACCCTTGATTTTAGTAGCGGCGTTTCAGTTTTTAGGAAAACGTGATTCAGAAGGTTCCCTGTCAATTCGTAAAAGTAAAGCTAAAGTTTATGTAGAGGGAGAATCCGATAAAATTACCTTTGCTGATATTGCCGGAGTAGAAGAAGCAAAAACAGAATTGGCGGAAATTGTTGATTTCTTGAAAAATCCCCAACGTTACACCGAAATTGGGGCGAGAATTCCCAAAGGAGTGCTGTTAGTTGGGCCGCCTGGAACCGGGAAAACCTTAATGGCAAAAGCAGTAGCCGGAGAAGCGGGAGTTCCCTTTTTTAGTATCTCGGCTTCGGAGTTTGTAGAATTGTTTGTCGGGACGGGTGCGGCGCGAGTTCGAGATTTATTTGAACAGGCAAAAAAGAAGGCGCCTTGTATTATTTTTATTGATGAATTAGACGCAATTGGCAAGTCTAGAAGTAGTGGCGGGATGCAAAGTGGTAGCAGTGATGAACGGGAACAAACCCTGAATCAATTGTTAACAGAAATGGATGGGTTTAGTGTTGGAGAAGCAACCGTGATTGTACTCGCTGCAACCAACCGCCCGGAAGCTTTAGATGCAGCATTACTCAGACCTGGACGTTTTGACCGACAGGTGTTAGTTGACCGTCCAGATTTGGCAGGACGGAAAGCGGTTTTAGAGATTTATGCTAAAAAAGTTAAGCTAGGAGAAGATGTTGATTTACATCAAATTGCCACACAAACTCCCGGTTTTGGCGGCGCAGATTTAGCGAATTTAGTCAATGAAGCGGCGTTACTCGCAGCCAGAAATCAACGTCTTAAGGTTGCCCAAAAAGACTTTAAAGAAGCGATAGAACGAGTCGTAGCCGGGTTGGAAAAAAGAAGTCGGGTTCTCAATGAAAAAGAGAAGAAAATTGTCGCCTATCACGAAGTGGGTCATGCTATTGTCGGGGCGTTAATGCCGGGAGGCGGAAAGGTTGCTAAAATCTCTATTGTTCCTCGTGGAATGGGGGCGTTAGGCTATACTTTGAGACTGCCAACTGAAGACCGATTTTTGATGGATGAAACCGAATTTCGCGAACAAATTGCGATGTTATTAGGAGGTCGCGCGGCGGAAGAAATTGTCTTTCAATGTGTCACGAACGGGGCTTCTGATGACCTCCAACGGGCGACAGACCTCGCAGAAAAAATGGTGACAACCTACGGGATGAGCCAGGTTTTAGGGCCGTTAGCCTATGGGAAAGGGGGCAAAGCGAGTTTCTTAGGAAATGAGTTTAATAGTCGTCGAAACCTGAGTGAAAAAACCGCCGAAGCTATTGATCAAGAAGTGAAGGACATTGTTGAGAAGGCTCATCAGTTGGCGTTGGATATTTTAACCCAAAATCGGGCTTTATTAAATGAAATAGCCAATCAGTTATTAGCAACAGAAGTGGTTGAAGGGGAAGAATTGCAAGCTTGGCTTGATCGGGTTCAGCCGATTGATTAATCAAATTTGATTGGGGTGAAGTTTACATCTCTGGCGATCAATCTTCTGCTTTTTTATTAATTTGTTTTCAGAGAAATTAACAGGCTGTAAAATAGCAGTAGATACTTATTAAATCTGATGTCATGGGTAAAATCACATCGGCATTAATTGGGTTATGTGCGGGAGATGCGTTAGGCGTTCCGGTAGAGTTTAATGTCCGATCCGAACGACGCCTTCATCCCGTCACAACGATGATTGGCTACGGAACCTATAATCAACCGCCGGGAACTTGGTCTGATGATAGTTCTCTGACGCTTTGTTTAGCGGATGTTTTATGTCATCAGGGGTATGATTTAGATGCGATCGCCGACTCCTTTTGTCGCTGGTATAAACAACGGTTTTGGACAGCCAGAGGCGGTGTTTTTGATATTGGGGTAACGACTCAAATTGCCATTAATCGTCTACGAAAAGGCGTTCCCCCCACAGAAGCCGGAGAAACAAGCGATCGCTGTAATGGAAATGGGTCTTTAATGCGAATTTTACCCCTCGCATTTTTGTACAAACAAGAGTCATTTCCTGATTTAATTGCCAAAGTTCACGACTGTTCTAAAATTACTCATGCTCATGCGCGATCGCAAATGGCTTGCGGAATTTATATTAGCATCGCCATTTCTTTATTACAAGGAATGACACTCAAAGAAGCTTATCTAACCGGAGTTGAACGGATTAAACCCTTCTACGAAACAGAGGAATTTGCCGATCAATTAAGATATTTTAAACGAGTTTTACCCGGAGAGATTGAGACAGTAGACAGCAAAAAAATAGAATCAAGTGGTTATGTTTTGCATACTTTAGAAGCGTCCTTGTGGTGTTTACTAACCACATCTTCCTATTCCGAAGCTGTCCTCAAAGCCGTTAACTTAGGCGATGATAGCGACACCACCGCAGCAGTAACAGGAGGATTAGCCGGGCTTTATTATGGATTAGAAAATATTCCCTCAGAATGGGTCGAGGTACTCGCCAGAAAAGATGATATTCTGAATTTAGCTCAACAGTTAGAAGAACGTTATCCATTGTGATGAAGTCGATCAAGTTACTCGTCATCAAAGCGAGGGGAGAATCAAAATGGGTATGCCCTGTGAAGTCAATAGTATTGTCAAACTGAAGCCATCCCAAGGTTATCCAGAACAATTGCATCTCGGAGTGCAACATCAAGCCTCTAAGCAGGGCTATAGAATTATCCCGATAGATGTTCCTATTCCCTTAGTGGATGAAAATTGGCTTGCTCACGCTGATATTGTGATTCGTAAACTCACCTGGGAAAGCAATCAAACCGCTATAGTCTTTGAAATTGATAGAATATACAGTCAATCCTTTTCACTCAAGTAGCTCAGGATCAAAAAAATCTCGATTATTTTGTTGCTGCTCAAAAGAAGGTTAGAAATCCTTACAGAATTAGAGTCTGCGGATGTTTTTTCTTCCCTAAATTGACCGGAATTTTGTCACTCAAATGAGTTAATTCCCTTGATTTTAAGCCACTAACCCCTTTAAAGTAACACAAAAAAGTGACTGTTTGCACTCCTATCTCCTCGGTTAGATTAGATTCATCAATCGAACAAGGAAAAACAACTTTCACCCTTGTTTATCAATCTAGGAGTTCAACCATGAGTGCAATGACCAACATCGAAACCAACGGTAAATCAACAGTTCATACTGCGACTACTCCCGCTTCTACATCTGTTCAATCTGGTCAATCTGGGGCGATTTTATCTCAAGGAATTGACCTTCCTGTTTTAAGTTTAGGTGTTGCAGGTGAAGCAGTTCGGTTCGCCCAACAACGTTTAATGGCTTACGGATATCGGATTGGTTTCAACGGACAATACGGCCCTCAAATGAAAGCAGCGATTGAACATTTTCAAGCTTATTATGGGGGCTTAGTTGTCGATGGAGTCCTCGGAGAAAATACCTGGCGTCTACTCTGTGATGAAGACCTTCCTCGCTTAGGTTGGACGTTCTATTCTCCATTGAAAAACACAAAATATCCCTACAATGTTAATATGCCTGAACTCAATCAAGGTCATATAGGTGATGCGGTTGAATGTCTACAGTTACGCCTGTATACACAAGGTTTTTCACTGTTTATTGATGGCGATTTTGGCTTGAGAACTCAAGAAGCTGTGGAAATCTTCCAACGCCGTGAAGGTTTAAAAGTTGACGGTATTGTTGGGGAGAAAACTTGGCGTAAACTGGGTGAATAATTCTCGGTTAATTGGGGAATATTCCCCGATTCATCGCCAAATTCCAAATCTAACCTCAGAGAAATATCTAGTTATTGTAGGGATTACCGTTCGCTTCACTTTTAATTAAGAGTGAGGCGATTTATTTTTGCATTTAAAAAATTGTAATTTAGCACTGAATGAGCGTGTAAATCCTATAACACGACAAATAAAGTCAAACTACATCAGTTATTTAAGCACTGTTTCATTTGTTTCAATAACAACCTATTTTTTTCTTGCTGAAATGAGCTTATTCACTTTTTTAGAGTATATAACACCTTTAAAGTAACATAAAAAAGTGACTGTTTGTACTCCTATATTAGCGATTATATTAGAGTTGTAAAGCAAACAAGGAAAAACAACTTTCACCCTTGTTTATCAATCTAGGAGATCAACCATGAGTGCAATGACAAACATCGAAACCAACGGTAAATCAACAGTTCACGCTGCGACTATTCCTGCTTATACATCTGTTCAATCTGGGGCGATTTTATCTCACGGCGTTGAACTACCTGTTTTAAGTTTAGGCGTTGCAGGTGAGGGGGTTCGTTTCGCACAACAACGTTTAATGGCTTACGGATATCGGATTGGTTTCAACGGACAATATGGCTCTCAAATGAAAGCGGCGATTGAGCATTTTCAAGCTTATTATGGAGGCTTAGTTGTCGATGGAATCATCGGAGAAAATACCTGGCGTGGGCTGTGTGATCAAGAATTTTCTCGCTTAGGTTGGACGTTCTATTCTCCGTTAAAAAATACAAAATATCCCTACAATGTTAATATGCCTGAACTTTATCAGGGTCATGTCGGTGATGCAATTGAATGTTTACAGTTACGCCTCTATGCACAAGGCTTCTCACTGTTCATTGATGGCGATTTTGGCTTGAGAACTCTCGAAATCGTTAAAGCTTTCCAGCACCGTGAAGGTTTAAAAGTTGACGGTATTGTTGGGGTTCAAACTTGGCGTAAACTGGGCGAATAATTCTCAGTGAGAGGGGGAAATCTTCCCCGATTCATCGCCAAATTCCAGGTCTAACCTCACAGAAATATCCAGTTATTTTAGGGATTACAGTTCGCTTCACTTTTAATTAAGAGTGAGGCGATTACTTTTTTTCGACGGTTAAACCTAGCAACACCTGAGAAAAACAGACAATTTAAGTTTAGAGATTTTCTGTAACGACAAATTTAAGTTTTGTATTTATTGGAGTAAATACCTAATATTTACAGTTAACTCTAGAGTGAGTTGGAAATTTTAAGTGATGGGACTTGATGAGTTAGCAGATTATAGCGAATTCATCTTGAATGCGACTCAAACTCGTCCCCCAACCTCTCGAACTGTTAATCAATACGATTGAACTCTTGTTATCCCGCTTTCAGTAAGCGAATAAACTCTAAGGGTAAACCATCCGTATCTGCAATAAAAGTCACTTCATAAACCGAGTTCCCAATCATTTGCTGAGTCGGTTCGAGTAAAATTTTCAACGGTTGGTATAAATCAGGTTGGTCTTGAGTTGCTTTCTCAAACTGTTCTTTGAGATGATCTAACCATTGAGGTAAATGAGGAGTCTCATCACTCAAATCAAACGAAAGGTGATAATATCCGACATAATGCTCATCACCAAAAGCATCCGGTGCAGGTTTAGGTTCAGGAATTTGAATCAATTCAATTCGCCCATTTAAACCTTCCATCCAACAAGCCAGTGTGTAACCTGTAGTAAAGCGTTCACAGACTTGAAAACCAAGTTGTTCATAGAAAGCGATCGCCCGATGAATATTAGCCGTGCGAATAGAAACATGGTGCATAAAAAAATGGGATTGAGAGTCTGATATGAGTTAAGAAACAGCGATCAATTCAAAATCACCTATTCAAACAATCGAAAATAAGGATAGCGAATGGGTACACCTTGTTCTTTTTCCAGATCAAAATTAATCACATCCCAACACGGTTCGTCTTTGGGATCAGGACTAAATTCTACAGGTAAACCATAGAGTTTAGGTTGAGTCGTATCAGACTCTCCTCGCCAGGGGGTACTGCGTTCGAGATAGGAACTAATCAACTCTTGATAACGTTGGGCAATAATCACGCGAGTCGCACGATAGCCTTGAGTATAAAGCCGATCTAACGCCTCGTGAATTTCAAATCGAATCCCATCAGGATGGGTGTGTTGTCGATACCACTCCCCGTTCCACAGGCGCCAATGCCGTCCGGACTGAAGATGAACTAACTCACTGGTTTTAGGATCAGCTTCAAAAGCACCATGACGAGGACACAAATAAGTATCTGTCAACGTCAAAGCAGCAATCTTTTGACGACAGTGAGGACAGCGAATTTCCGGGCCAAATATAGGATACTGCAAGGCAGAATTCATGCTGAAATTAAGTTTCGCACTGCTAACTTGTAAACTCTATTATAGCGGGGGCTATTCTCCCCTTCCGGCGAATATTAGCCGACTTAGTAATGAATTAATGATTAACGAATGAATAATGACGCTAATCAATCTCTCTGTAATGATGCCACAGACTGGCCTGTTCCTGATCTATCGACCGCTACTTTTATCGCATCTAACGCTGTTGTGATCGGGTGGGTAGAAGTCGCTTTCGGGGTGAGTATTTGGTACTCAGCAGTCATCCGAGGAGATGTTGAACGGATTACCATTGGAGCGAATACTAATATTCAAGATGGGGCAATTTTACACGGTGATCCCGGTCAGATTACGGTTTTGGAAGATTTTGTGACCATCGGACATCGAGCGGTTGTGCATTCAGCTTACATCGAACGAGGAAGCTTGATCGGGATTGGGGCGGTGATTTTGAACGGCGTGCGCGTTGGTCGGGGTAGTATTGTCGGAGCGGGGGCTGTTGTCACCAAAGATGTTCCTCCCCTAACCTTAGTTGCAGGTGTTCCTGCCAAGCCTCTACGAGCGGTGTCAGAAGCCGAAGCCGAACACTTGATCGAACACGCCCAACAGTATCAGAAGCTAGCCTCAGTTCACGCAGGAAAGGCAATAGGCAAGAGGGAATAGGGAGGTGGGGAGATGGGGAAGTGGGGTTCCGGGGGTTCCGGGGGAGGTAGGGAAGTGGGGTTCCGGGGGAGATGGGGGTGCAGGCAGGGCTGTTTCATTCTAAGTCATCCGTTCACCGCATCTGAATTGGTGCGGAATGCACTGCCGCAGGCAAGAGGGAATAGGGAGGTGGGG
>NZ_AUZM01000039.1 GCF_000478195.2 Lyngbya aestuarii BL J
TCCGTGTCGTTGGTTGTAAATGAAAGTTCTCCGTTAAAAGTATTTGCGGTATTTGTATCAAGTTGAACATCAAAAGTTCCTTGAGAACCCGCAGCAATAACGGTTGGGAAAGTTCCCGCTAAAGTTAACCCGGTGGGAAGCGTTAACTCCGAAAGAGTTAAGTCAGCAGTTCCGTTATTTTCGATAGTGAAGGTTTTGCTAACTACGCTTCCAACCGTCGAAGTTCCGAAGTCAAAAGAACTGTTATCTATTATATTAGTCGCATTTTGAATAACTTCTATTTCGGGAGTGGGAAACAGATATTCATAAGACCCAATATCAACGGTTGCTACACCGTTATTATCTCCATCTAACGGACGAGTTTGACCGAGTTGGTCTGTGGTTGGTGCATTTGTATTTGTTCCCCCGTCAATTGCTGAACTTCCAGCGAGTAAAGGATGAACCCATATTCCATTAATTTCTTGTAATGCACCTAATTGAGGGTCAGAAACTATAATATTTGGTGTGACAAATTCTGATTTTGGATGAGTTGTTAACCCTGGAAATTGTAAGTTATTTCCACCATCAATGAGTTGACGACTGCTATGATGAGTAAAGTCATTACCGTTAGCAAAATTATCCACAAAAATCGTATTACTAACGGTAATTGGAATAAGATTATCCGGGTCCCAACTAAAAATTCCGCCGCCTATTCCTTGTGATGTATTATTAACAATAGTGGTGTTAGTAATATTAGTAGGAGACTGAATAGTCATTGCACCTCCATAAGCCTCTCCCGTCGGATGTTCGGCTTTGTTTCCTGAAAATGTGCTATTAATAATGTTAGATTGAGTTGATCTAACATCAATCCAAACACCACCTCCACTAATGGCTAAATTGTTATCAAAGGTGGTATTTTTAATTGTGGCTAAAGCAACATTTCCTGTTCTGAGTCCACCACCATTACCTATTCCTCGACTATCGGCGATCACAGTATTTTGAGAGAAACGACTATTTTCAATCAAAATTTCGTCATTATCATAACCAAATAAAAATGCACCGCCACCACTTCCTGCGCCAATATTTCCCTGAAAATAACTATTTTGAATTAAAGCCGTACCCCCTGTTTGAGTTCCGTCTGGATAGGTAACTTTTAAACCATCAGTATAAATTGCTCCTCCATAACCCATTGTGTTGGGGCCAATCGGCCCTCCTGCTGTAGTATCATTATTAATAAATTGAGAATTTTTGACGGTTAACCAACTGGCTAAACTGTTAATTCCACCGCCATTAATGCCTTTATTGTTCTCAAAAATACTGTCTTCTACAATTAGTTCTACATCTCGAACATGAATAGCTCCTGCTCCCTGTTCACTTAAACTGAGAGTTCCGTCATTATTAATAAAGCGACTATTTATAACAACAGCTTTGCTAAAGTGATAAACGGTTAACGCACCGCCTTCTCCGGCTGTATTATTTTCAAATTCAACATTTTCAATGGTAATATTTGTCCGTTTTTCTGCAAAAATACCACCGCCTCTATCTCCTAAAAGTTCGTTCGGGTCATTTGCATAACCATCAGCGATTTTGATATTTTTCAGGGTAAATGTGGTGTCAGGCTGTTGATGAAAAACTCGGGAGGTATTATTTCCACTTAGAGTTAAACCTGTAGCATTTCCACCATCAATGATAAGATTTTTATTGATTTCTAATTCACCACTGGTTAAGGTAATTTTTTGGTTAGCTAAACTAGAGTCAAACTGAATAAAATCTCCAGGTTGAGCGAGAGAAATTGCTTCCCTTAATGAACCTACTCCACTATTATTCGTATTGCTAACAGTTAAAACTGCGGCTAATAAAATTCCCTCGTAAGCAATTAAATTCTGAGGATTAATTGGTAAATTTGCGTGAATTTCTCCGGTTTTATAGTCTAAATTCCAGCTTCCGCCCTGTAGATTATTTCCAACAATATCTGTTGATGCGGCAATATTAACGCCAGTCAGTTGGCTGATTTTTTGAACAAATACTGAACCTATACCTGCTGCAACTTGACATCCGTAAAGTAGAATATTGGCGGTTTTAGACAGATAAATTTGCCAATCTTTTAACTGATTTTGATACCGAGTAATAGTTTCAAGTTTGAGTTCGGTGTTACCGAGTAATAAGCAACCGGGATAACCGTGAGATAGAATATGTATAGCATCAATTTCTGTCTGATACTGAATTTGATGGGTTTTTAGTGTTTCAGTAATTTGCAGAATACCGTCTTCCTGAGAGTCGAGAATAATAACAGTTGCATTTTTATTGACTCCAGCTACTAAGTCGTGATAAGAATCTAAGCTAGCATCGATAAAAACCAGTGTTGCAGACTGAAAATTGTCACAGTTATCGGCAACTTTATCAACACAAAATGAAGGGAACATTGTTGATACTCCAAGAGGGTTTGTATTGGTAGATACGTCCCTGGAGTGATCAATTCAGGCTAAAAATTTAGCCATTGTTTATATTTATCGTCTTACAAAAAAATACAAATAAGCCTATTCCACTCTAGATAAAGAGCAGTAAATAGTAAGGTTAGATAAACCTCATTTCTAAACGTAAGTTTGTAGAGATAGACAGAATATCTACTTTGGTTTGCAATTTAATTTAGAGCAAATGATCATCATTCAAAAGTCTCCAAGAGTAAAATTGAAGGTAGATACACCCTTGGAAACCCTGAAAATTAAGTTCTAAAGTTTGATCACCCTGAGCAGTAATTAAGAAATAAGTAGGTTGACACTTTCAGCCAGCCACGATTAGAAAGTGTCAAGCCTACACGACTCAATGATCTACCGATTGAGTGCATCGTCAACACCTAAATTCAGTTTAGGTTGTCTTTTTGAGTCCTATCTCTATTAATAACCGATACCGGGGATAAATGTCCTCAGAAGATTTACGGATTTTGTATGTTTATTTAAAACGAATGTTTCCGCAAAAATCCGCATATCTCCCCGTAATTCACCTTTAAAACAATAAAAATTAGTCTATAGCCTTTGCCTTTCTGAGCAGTTTGGCGATCGCTTTATCACCTTGAAATTCTGCCAACATCAAAGCCGTACATCCACCTTGATTTTTCAGATTGACCTCAGCACCCGCCTCAATTAAAGCCTGTACAGCCTCTAAATGCCCTCGGTGAGCCGCCCACATCAACGCCGTTGCTCCCACCTCATCTTGCTGGTTAACCTGCGCTCCTGAAGCCACAAACTCCTGCAAAACTTGAGTATATCCGCGTTCTGCTGCTTTCATCAACGCTGTTTTTCCCCCCTCAGCCGGAACATTCACATCCGCACCCGCCTTTAATAACACCTTCACTGTATCGAGATCATTGTGCAGCGTCGCCAGGGTCAGAGCAGTTTCCCCTAAAATTTTAGTCGTCAGGAGAGGGGAGAGATTTTCAGGGGAAAGCCGCTGTAAAAGAGAACCACAAATGGAGCGATAACCCTGTAATAACGCCACCATCACAGGCGTATCCCCGAGTTTATTGGCAACCGTCATATCCGCTCCTCGACTCACGAGAAGCTCAACCATCGGGGCATATTCTTCGACTACTGCTAAATGTAAAGCCGTTTCTCCATCTTGATCGCAAGCTGCAACATCAGCACCCGCATCTAAAAGTTGAGAAGCGATCGCCACATTTCCCGAAGCAGCGGCAGCCATCAGCGCTGTAAATCCCTCGTCTGTACTGGTGTTGACCTCTGCACCCAACTGAATTAAAGTTTTGACAATTTCGAGATGATTCAAGTCTACGGCTTGCATCAGGGGAGTTTCACCGCGATCGTTCGGGAGGTTCAGATCAATCCCGACACTGGCGATTATTTGAATGAGTTGCAGATTTTGTTGCTGTATCGCTTCGGTTAACACAGCAGAAATAAATTCTGGACTCCCGAGTCTGCTTTCGAGTAAAGCTTTAATTCCCTGCCAATGTTGGCCTGATAACGCCAGAGAAAAAGCTGTTTGGTGTTGATGATCCCGCAGATGAACATCAGCACCGGCATTTAAGAGCAACTGGATCACGTTTACATTTCCCTTTAAGCAAGCCACCATCAACGCTGTACTTCCCGTCGGGTTCGTCCCATTGACATTCGCCCCACGAGCTAACAATAACTCCATAGTGTCGAGTTTGCCATGAGCAACAGCCAACATCAAAGCCGTTAAGCCATAGCGTTTGCTGGTGTAGTTAACAGATGCTCCTTTGTCTAATAAAATCTGTACGATATTGGTATAACCCTGACGAGCCGCAAGCATCAAAACCGTAACACCATCTTGATCTTTAGCATTGGCGTTGACCCCTTTGGCGAGTAAGGCGCGAGTATGAATCAGGTTTCCCGTCTTAACGGCTCGAATTAATGTACTGTCTTGTGTTGTAGAACCCATGAATGTCTCTCATCCCACTCGTCGTTAAAGACCGACTGCACAAATACTCCCCTAAAAGGAGAGTTACGCAATTTAATATACACCTTGCATATTCCCAGGAACCCTCAAAAACCGTCAATCCCCTTAACACTGGTGACTGGTCACGGCAAAGACTGTTATGCTAACTTTTATGAAGTTTCTTAACCCAACCAGATAACACTATGGAGTTACCCATTCCCGAGTCTGTCAAACCTTGGCTTAACTTTTTTCATCCCGTTTTAATGTTTATTTTGCTCGCCCTGACCGTTTATGCGCTGTATCTGGGGATTCAAATTCGCCGCACCCGCAGTGCCGAAGGTGAGGTCAAAAAAGAATTAATCAAAGGTAAATTTAATCTCAAACACCATCAGGCTGGCTCTCTGTTGCTAGCATTCATGGTGTCCGGTACGATTGGAGGAATGGCAGTTACCTATATCAACAATCAGAAATTATTCGTCGGCCCTCATCTACTCGCAGGGCTAGGAATGACAGGTATGATTGCCATTTCAGCCTCTCTCACGCCCTGGATGCAAAAAGGATTTGATTGGGCTAGATATACTCATATTGCTCTCAATGTCACCTTACTTGCTTTATTTAGCTGGCAGGCTCTAACTGGAATTGAAATTCTGCAACGGATTATCAGCAAAATGTAGACTTTGATTTTTGACTGAAACTGCGGCGAATCTTCAGTAAGAGGCAAAGAGGGAAAGGAACACCGAAGAACAATCTACGTTTCAAGAGCCTTTTACCTTTTGCCTTCTTCTGTGTGATTGTCACTTGCTCTCAACCTACGCCTTTTTTACGCTTTCCTTGAGTTAGAAAGGGAATATTCTCAGTTGTATGAAAATCCATCTGGGTTTTGTAACTTAAGCGTCGGGAAACCTGCTTAACAACTTGAGCAAGAACTCCATCGCCTGTTTTTTGAATAATCGACTCAGACATTGCTCGAACAAATTTGGGAAACTTCACCCCAACATACAAATCTAGCGTCCATTGCGCCCCAGTAATTGCGGATGGACGTTGATTCGGCTTAATTTTCTGTTCTCGACAAAATTCATCAATCGGCAATTCCACTAATTTCATTGTGGCTTGAAAATCAATTTCATATCCTGGAGGAGTATAGCCCGGAACGGGAACACTGCGAATCCGATAGATTCCCTGTTCATCAGGAGGAAGTAACTCTAAACCAATCCGAG
Source organism: Lyngbya aestuarii BL J (assembly GCF_000478195.2). Taxonomy (GTDB): domain Bacteria; phylum Cyanobacteriota; class Cyanobacteriia; order Cyanobacteriales; family Microcoleaceae; genus Capilliphycus; species Capilliphycus aestuarii. The sequence goes on from NZ_AUZM01000039.1 coordinate 5,607, forward strand.
CCTCAACCTGATAGCCAAAGGAGCCAAAACGACCAATGAGTAAATCATAAGCATTCTCTCCGATGGGCTGAGTTTGCATGGGTTCCGCACAGCGACAAAACCAACCCCGATGATTGCTGAGATATTCCGCAACCGTGTCTGGGTCGGCATACATTTCCATACAATCTTCAAAGCGGGTGTAAAACCATGTCGGTTCAACTTGCTCTAATCCTACTCTGTCAGAGTGTTCAGCTTGAGGAAAACTCAAAAATTCCTCAGAGATCGCGTGAGATTGTAGGTTAATCGAATTTTGGTGCATTGTGGGTTCTCCTGCCATTTAATCTGCCTAACTCTAGGATGCCTCTTGTTAACGTCTGATCGCTACTATGAATATACTGAACTTTTGAAATTGACCCTGATACAGTTTAACTTCTATACTCAGCATATTCATCTACCGAACAGGATAACGAATGATGAAAGCATTTGTAGCGGGTGCAACAGGTCAAACAGGTCGCCGAATTGTCAGACAACTGGTGGAACAAAATGTTCCCGTGCGAGCCTTAGTTCGTGACCTAGAAACGGCTCAAAAAATTCTTCCGAGTGAGGCTGAATTGGTTACAGGAGACGTTCTTCAGCCTCAAAGTTTAAAAGCGGCGATCGCAGACAGTACGGTGTTATTGTGTGCCACAGGAGCTAGCCCGAGCTTTGATCCGACCGGGCCGTATAAAATAGATTATGAAGGTACGAGAAATCTCGTAGACGTGGCCAAACAACAGGGCATAGAACATTTTGTTTTGGTTTCTTCGTTGTGTGTCTCGCAGTTGTTTCACCCGCTTAATCTATTCTGGTTGATTCTGGTTTGGAAAAAGCAAGCTGAAGACTACATCCGTCAAAGTGGTTTAACCTACACCATTGTTCGTCCGGGGGGTCTTAAGAACGAAGACAACGAAGATGCGATTGTGATGAAGTCCGCCGATACCCTGTTTGACGGGAGTATTCCCCGGACTAAGGTGGCTGAGGTTTGTGTTGAAGCGTTGTCTATCCCGACGGCTCGTAATAAAATTGTTGAGATTATTGCCAAGCCGGAAGGAACTCAACCTTCTTTTGAGCAGTTGTTCGCTAGTGTCGTTTAAAACTTCATGAGTCGAACAAGAAGAACAAAAAACCGAGTTCAACCGCAGAATCTTCCGTCGGGAACTCCTATGAACCCTCAAAATTTTTCGTCTGCTTCCCAAAAGAGGACAGCCCTAGCTTTGAGAGAACGTCGTCAAAGACGGACGGTCGGCCGAGGTCGTGTTTTCCAACGCTTGATTTTGATGAGTCTGGTCTTGGCGGGAATTGTCGTTTATTGGCCGGAAGCTCAGTTAGACGAATATGTAGGGGATCAGCTTGATATTGTTCTCGAAGAAATCAATCGAGATATTGATCGCAGGTGGCCGCCTTTGGTCATGGAAGGCGGTGATCCCTTTGTGCGTGCCTTGATGCGAACGATCTCCGCCAGTGAGTCCAATTCCTCTAAGCCCTATCATGTCCTCTACGGTGGGCGTCATATTTCTGATCTGAGTCATCATCCTGACCGTTGTGTAACCATTGTTGCCGGCCCGAACAAAGGACGCTGTACAACGGCCGCAGGTCGCTATCAACTCCTGACTAACACTTGGGAACGAATCGCCGGTCACTATCATCCTGAACCGAATCAGTCTTGGTTTCGTCAATCTTACAATTTTGACGCTCAATATCAAGATATTGTGATTTACCGTTGGTTAACCGATGTTGAATTTTGGGAGATGGATATTGCTCAAGATTTGCGAGAGGGTCAACTCAGTGAGGTCTTACGTTCTCTCTCCGATACTTGGACCAGTTTGGGTTATGGGATTGAAGATAATGTGATGACTCCCTATTTACCTAAAATTTATGAGGAAATTTTGCAGCGAGAATTGGATGCTGTTAATGCTCCGCCGGAGTCAAATCCCTATTCTTCTTCGTCTTCAAAATTAGATTGATTTGCAGTCAGTTCCCGTCAATCTCTCTCAATAACCGGAGGTTAATTGATAAACTGATTATCAATAAATTGACCTCCTCGAATGGATTGACGCAACCACTGAAGCTGAATTTCGGCTTGCTCTAATTCACTGAGTTTCCAATCTAGATTGGATGCTCTCAATTTTGTCGTGATTTCATACAAACACAGGGCTACACTCACGGAAATATTAAAACTTTCACTAAATCCAACCATCGGAATTCTGACTAAATAATCGGCTTGGGACACAGCATCATCGGATAAACCATTTAACTCGGTTCCAAACATTAACCCTAACTTTTCTTCGACTGATATCTGTTCGATAGTTATTTCTTCTTCGTGAGGTGTTGTCGCAACAATTTTATAGCCCTGACTTTTCAGTTTTTCTAAACAGATTTTGGTATTGTTAATCTTGGGTTCATTGTAGCGAGATATCGTTAACCATCGATGTGAACCTAAACTCACCTCGCGGTTGAGATCAAAATCATTCCGGTTTTCAATAATATGAACATCCTGAACTCCAAAACTATCACAGTTTCTCAAACACGCACTGGCATTGTGAGGCTGATAAATATCTTCTAAAATCACAGTCAATTGTCGGGTTCGCTGCTGTACAACAGTCTCAATTTTTTGGTGACGTGTCTCGGTGACAAACTGACTTAAATGGGTAATTAAATCTTGTTTTTCTTGAATTGACATCTGAGCAAAAAGAATAGTATTTGTCTTAATTATAAAAGCTGAGATTAGACTTTTCTAGTCTGATTTTGAAGCTAAATAATCCGCCCAACGAGTCGTTTCGGGTAAACGATATTTTGATGTACATTGTAAGACCAAATTAATCGCCGTTTCTAAGCTAATTCGATGACCAGGAGAGACATACAATGGCTTCACATGGGTTCGCGATCGCACTACAGCCCCGATCACTTCTCCGCCATCAATTAAAGGCTTCCAACTGCCCTTTTCTGCGGCTAATTCTTGATGGGTGCCGATAAATCTTGATTTGGCTGCGCCAATTGTGGGAAGATCAATTAATACTCCTAAATGACAAGCTAAACCAAAACGTTGAGGATGAGCAATTCCTTGACCATCACAGATGATTATATCAGGAATTATCGTGAGTTTTTCTAATGCCTCTAAAATCACTGGAACTTCCCGAAAGGATAAAAAACCGGGAATATAAGGAAAGGTCGTCTGACGTTGAGAAATCGCTTGTTCTTGCAGTTGTAAATCGGGAAAACTCAACACCGCTACAGCCGCCTGAGAAATGGTATAATTGTCTAAAAATCCGACATCAACTCCGGCGACATATTGAATCGATTCGAGTTGATCGGTTGTCACAACCAGAGATTTTAATTGTTCTTGAATAGGGATTGCTTCTTCTGCGGTTTCTGGCCAAGTTTGAGGATGTTGAATCTTCATTTTTTCATTCTCAAGTGTTTTTCAACTCATATTGTACTTTTTTTGATTACCTTGAGTAAAACGAAGGGTCTGATAGATTCTTCACTCCATTCAAAATGACAAATATTTTGGCAAACTGTCACCCTGGTTTATAATATTTTAAAGCATTGTGTTGAGAGTTAATGATGAATTTATTTTATCAAAACAAACTGAGGCTGTTAACCGGGGGAATATTGGCGTTGTGTATTCCTTTATTTAGGTTAGATGTCGCTTTTGCTAATCTGATAACAGAAACCGTTCAACGCTTAGAAACTCGTGGATTAACGATAGAAGAAATTCACGGAGAATCTGTTACCCTGAACGGAAAATCTGCCCAAGTTGGAGAGATTTTAAAAGTGGGTGATCAAATTAATACAGGTCAAAATACTGTTGTTAATTTACGAGTCGATAGTTATATAGGGTTGGTTGAAGTTGCCGAAAATACAACCGTTGAAGTTAAAACGCTTGCGGGAGAAGTGGGAATTAATCCCAATCAAATCACAGTTTTATCGGTAACAGCAGGACAAGTCAGATTATCTGTTTCTCGGTTTGTCAGTTCGCCTTTTTGGAGTGAAACAATTCCTGAAAATCAACGTCAAACTTCAGTGACTAATTCTCCCTTTAGAATCGAAACACCAACGACAATTATCGGAGTTCGAGGAACAACTTTTGGTGTCAATGTTTCCCCCGATGGAAAAACAGCAATTCACACCATTGAAGGAACAGTTGGAGTTGTCAACGCTGGGGAAGAAGTCAGACTAGAAAAGGGTCAGGTTGCTATCGTTAACTCCGCCGAAAAACCGACACCAATTGACAATATTCCCCCGATATCTCAACTGCGGGTGAGAAGTTTAACAAGATTGGGTTTAGAAACGGTACAATTACGAGGAACAGTCGATCCGATGGATTTAGTGTATATTAATAACCAACCAATTCAGACGGATGCTGAGGGCAATTTTGACTTTATCGGACGTTTACCCGTGAGTCAGCGTTTACAAGTGACAGTGCGAGGGCCATCGGTACGAGAACGATTTTATGTCATTGCCGTTCCTTAGTGCTAAATTATTATTTATGTGTTTTGTAAGGGAAGATAGAAACGATGGCAATTTTACAATTAGAAGACGGAACAACTTACACTGAACTTGAGGAAATTTCTCGCCGATTAGAACCGTTGAATGTGCGGTTAAATTATTGGAAAGTTGGAGAAGATCCAGAGTTGAAAGCTTTGTTAAATCAATCCGCTTTAGATAACGAAGAAAAAGAACAAGTGCTTCTGGAATTAGATCATTATTTTGAACATTTAAAACAAACGGATGGTTATCAATCTCGAGATTTAATTGCGTTACATCCTGATATTCCCAATCTTGATTCATTAATGGCAAAATTTGAAAGTTGTCACACTCACGCCGATGATGAAGTTCGTTATATTATTGAAGGGGAAGGGGTTTTTGGGTTTGTTTGTCCCGATGGTTCACAAATGGAGTTAACCATTCAACCTGAAGAATATATTAATGTTCCAGCCGGAAGCGAACATTGGTTTCATTTAACCGATAAAAAACGCATTAAAGCCGTGCGTTACTTTATCACTACAGAGGGTTGGGTTCCTGAATATACGGAAACAAAAATTCGCATAGATTCTCAAAAAAACTCGTTATTAATCGGTTAAAATAATATCCTCCTTTCTCTCCAAGATTGGAGGAGTATTTGTTGATTTTATGTTAAGATAAAGAATGACAATAGAAGTAGATTATCGCTTTCCTGCGGGTGTTGATGCTGAACGTCAAGCAAAAGTGATTGCTATCGGACAAACGGCCGGAACTTGGGATGCAAGGTTTAGTCACCGAGAGGAAATTATGCGATCGCATTTGGGGGAAGTGATCGCGATTAAAACCGAGGAAAATGGGGACAGTATTGCCACAGTTTCCTTTCCGGAAATTAACGTTGAAAATGATATTGCTAGCCTGCTGACGATGATTTTTGGGAAGTATTCAATGGCGGGTGTGGGTAAGGTTGTCGGCTTGCGTTTGGATGAAAATTATGGCAAGTTTCCTCAATTTGGAATCAAGGGAATTAGAAAACTATTGAATGTCTTTGATCGCCCCTTAATTATGGCAATTTATAAGCCAGCTTTGGGGTTATCAGCAACTGATCATGCTAATATTTTAGAACAGGTGGCTTTTGCCGGGTTGGATATCATTAAAGATGATGAAATTATGGCAGATTTGGATGTCGCCCCGACGTTGAAACGGTTAGAAGCTTGTTATCCGGTTTTAGAACGAGTCAAACAAGAAACCGGGCGAACCGTTTTGTATGCAGTGAATGTTACAGGTTCAGCCGAACAGTTAATCAAAAAAGCTAAAACTTTAGTTCAAAATGGGGCAAATGCTCTATTATTAAATGTGCTAACTTATGGGTTTTCAGTGTTGGAAGCTTTAGCCGCAGATCCAGATATTAATGTGCCGATTTTTGCTCATCCAGCTTTGGCGGGGGCGATGTGTGCTTCAGCAGATACGGGGTTAGCTTATTCGGTGGTTTTAGGAACATTAATGGCGCATGGTGGGGCGGATGCGGTGCTTTATCCGGCGCATTATGGAAGTTTACCATTTGATGCGGTAGAAGAAGGTAGAATTAGAGATATTTTGCGATCGCGAAATGTTTTTCCGGTGCCTTCTGCGGGAATTCATCCGGGTATTGTTCCCCAAGCATTAAGAGATTATGGGAATGATGTAATTTTAAATGCAGGAACCGGAATTATGGATCATCCAGAGAATCCTGCGGCGGGTGTAAAAGCGTTTTTTGAAGCGTTAGAACGGTGTGAAAATCAAGATTCTTTTGAATTAGAAAAAGTCCCAACCGGGGCGTTGCGTCAAGCGCTGGAAAAATGGGGAAATAAATAAGGGAAAAACAGAGATGAATAGCGATCCACGTCAAGATTTAATCACCGCTTCTCGCCAATTTTATCAACTGGGTTGGATGGCGGGAACTGCCGGAAATTTGTCCGCTAGAGTCGATGATGGCAGTTTTTGGATTACCGCAAGTGGCAAACAAAAAGGTAAGTTAACCGAAGAGGATTTTGTGCGCGTTTCTCTGCAAGGAGAAGTGATGGAAAATCCAAATTTAGGCAACCGTCCATCGGCGGAAACGAGTATTCATCAAGCGGTTTATTCGCTGTTTCCCGATACAAAAGCTTGTTATCATGTTCATTCTGTAGAAGCCAAACTTGTGACGAACTTTACCGAAGGCGATCACTTAAATTTACCTCCGATAGAAATGTTAAAAGGGTTGGGGGTTTGGGAGGAACATCCGAAAGTGGTGATGCCTGTATTTAAGAATCATTTAGATGTCTCTAAAATAGCAAAAGAAATTAGCACTCGCTTTCAACAATCAAAACCCAATGTTCCGGCGTTATTGATTAAAAATCATGGGGTTACGGTTTGGGCAAATTCGGCCTTTGATGCGGAAAATTATATCGAGTTGACTGAATATATCTTCCGTTATATTGTGGCAGCGCGTCAAGTTGGAGTTTCCCACTAATCTCAATTTGCTCCTAAAATAAACTGCTCTAGCCCTGAAACCTGACTAAAGCAGCGCAACTATCTCAATGGAATTCAATGCTACTCACCCTGTTGTCAAAGATTTAACAATAGATTGTGAGCCGTCTATATAGTAGCACCTAGTTTGAGATCTGGCTATCTCTTTAGACAAATCTAAGAAATGATGTTTGATTAGAGTTTATTCGGGTTTATTCCTGACTCTCGCAATTGAGCGTCTAATTCCTCAGTTTTTGAAATAATTACAACTATTAATTTAGTTAACTACCATTGTAAGGTATATCCCGCGAGCGCGATTCTTAAACAAGTTGGACAGCGTTTAGTTTCTTAAGAAGATACTTTTTGCTCTTTGAAAATGAATGCAAAAGTTACTTAGCAAAAAAAAGCAAAAAATCTTAAAAGATAGTTAATCAAACCCCAGTGATCAGTAATTTAGGATTTTATTTGCCATACCCAGTTTTTTAAAGTAATCTAAGCCTAAAAAGAGGGAATAAACGTCTTTAATTTTTTCGGGTTCCATTTGGGTTACCTGATCACTATCTAAGCTTGACATGACATCCAGCCAATGGTTGAGAGTGTTTAAATTAACACGTTCTCCAATTAACAAAATCTAAATTTCATTACGACAGGTAAATGATCAGAAGCGATAACATCTGTAATAACCTGCCATTTTATCGCTTGAATTCGATTTGAATTGTAGAAAATATAATCAATAGTTTGACGGGGTTTATCAGAAGGATAAGTCGCATTTTCGGGATAATTTAGCGTTTCTGGGGGAAAAGCAGACTCAATTCCCGGTGTATTGAGAAATAGATTAACAGTCGGTTCTAGATTCATTTCTGAAGGCGGTTCGCTGTTAAATTCACCAATTAAAAGAACTGGATATTTGTCAGCAAAACTGAGAAAGAGTTCTAAGACAAATCGAGATTGTTTTAGGCGAGTAGGTTGATCAAATGCTTCTAAATGAACATTAATTAAAATCAGAGTATGGTTCCCAATTTTAACCCGGCTAACCTGGGCGAGTCTATCCAAATAAAACGGCTTTTCATAAAACGGCTTATTAGCAACTCGTTCTAATACAATGCGTTCATTTAACTCAATCGGATATCGACTCAAAACTGCTTGTCCTGACAACATTTTACCAAAATGTGTAGAAATAGGAAAGAGGGGAAACGGAACATAATTATTATCCCAATTAATCGCCGTTGCTTGTACCGGAAACTGTAACGCAGTTGCTAAGGCTTGAACTTGATTAACATCATAGGAACGTTGAGAAGCAAAATCTACTTCTTGCAAGGCAATAAAATCAGCATTGAACGGTTTTAAAGCTGTAATTGCTAGTTCTAAGTTTTCATCGAATAACACTTTTTTTCGTTTGACTGCGTGATTATTCGTTAAACCGGAAAGATAACCAATATTATAAGTAATGACGGTGTAGGTTTCTTTTGGTTTGCGTTGCAGTGGGAGGTCAGACGTTAAAATTTTAGCATATTTTGCTTGGGAATAACTCGGTGAACTTGCCCATAAATAGAACGAAAAAAGACTAATATAAAAACCGGAAAAAATCAGCAACAACAGCGTCATTAAATCCACCAGTGTTGTGAAGGGCAATTCATGGAAATGGTTATAAAGTTGGAGTATCACTTGAGGTAAATTGAGTAAAAAATAATCGTAAAATCGATAATCCGAGAACAATTAAAAACAAAATTAACCCAATCGTACAAGCATAACCAATTTCTAAATTTTGAAATGCTTGTTCATAGAGATAATAGACAATTGTTTTAGAACTATTTAGCGGGCCACCCTGAGTCATAATATAGACTTCTTCAAATACTTTTGTGGCTGAAATCGCCGAAATAACCGCCACTAACACAATATAAGGACGCATCAAGGGAAGGGTAATATCCCAGTGTTTTCGCCAACCCTCAGACCCCTCTAAACTCGCTGCTTCATATAATTCTGCGGGAATAGATTGTAATCCAGCTAAATAAATAACCATATAATATCCTAACCCTTTCCAAATCGTGACCGCCATCACACTAAATAAGGCTAAATTGGGACTGGTTAACCAGGGAATTGTGGGTAATTTTGAATCCGGGAGAACAAAAGATAAACTATATTGGAGGAGTTGATTGAGTAAACCTGTTTCTGAATATAACCATTTCCATGCTAATCCCGCTACAACCATTGAAATCACAACGGGAACATAATAAGCAGTTCTAAACCAACGAATTCCCCAAATTTTTTGATTGACTAAAATCGCCAATCCTAACGGAAAAATCGCTAAAATTGGTACAACAAAAATAATATAAATAAATGTATTTTGTAACGTTTTCCAAAAAACTTCATCACTCCACAACCGTTGAAAGTTTTTAAACCCTATCCATTGCGGAGGTTGCAACAAATCATAACTAAATAAACTCAAATAAAACGCTTGTAATGCAGGCCAAAATACAGTTAAGCCCAAAACAAACAGGGCGGGAAATAAAAACAAATATGGCGTAAATCTTGGGTCTATTTTTAGCTTCATCGATTTCGATAAAAACAATCTTGAACTATAACATAAAAATGTACAAACGTAAATTCATATTCTTTAAAAAGAATCCAGAAAAAACACTAAAACACAAAAAACTAAATTTCTAAGTGTCTTAGTGTCCTATCCTCTCGTCTTCTCTCTACTGAAACTTAATGTTGATCATCAGGTTTAACACTCGAAAATAAACCCATCCAATCCCCCGGTTTCTGACCATTTTGTTCGGCTTTGACCTCAAACGTAACGTTACAAGCTTGAGATTCATTTAATGCTTGAATACAAAGTTCAGCAATATCCTCTCGACTGACCTGACCTTTGATTGTATCCCCTTGTTCAAAGGTTAATGCTTTACCTCCCGCTTCTTCTGTTAACGCACAAGGTCGAATAATTGTGTAAGGAATTCCACTGGAACGAATCACATCTTCTCCTTTGAGTTTCCAGGTTAAAATTCCCCCTAATTGATCATTCATACGCACTGCTGGCGGTTCTTCTTCTAGGTTTAATCCGGGTTTTCCGGGGCGAGTGACTCCGGCTGAACTAATCTGAATAAACCGAGGAGATTTTTCACCCCCATAGGCTTTAATCGTTTCAATTTGCAGTTGAAAATTTCCGGGGGAAAACTTAGGATTGAGTGCTTTATCATATTCAAATTTACTCAGCATTAATTGAATAGAATAAACCGTACTGGGATCAAAGGGATCACCGTCTTTAACGGTTTTTGCCCGAAATACCGGAATTAATTGATCAAACGGAATCCGAATCGTTACCGGAATATTATATACCGTATCAAACGAGTAACAGTAAGCAATACTATCCCATTTGGGATCATTCCGCAGAATAAATTTATAGCGCTTTCCATCTCCTTTAATCCGCATCTCAATTCCTTGATAACCCGACAAATTCAGGGGCGGATCAAAATTGCGAGTTCGTACCGAAGCAAATCCCCCAGAATTCGCCGTTGAAACATTTCCAGTAAATAAAGCCGTATTCTCAATTAAGCGAATCGAACTTTCACTCACACCCCCCATAACCACATCATCCAATGCACCCCAAGTTTCTTTTAAATCTTCGGTTGGTTTGCTAAAATCGAAGATGAGTTTTTCACCACTATTTTTGAGGTAAGGAAAGGCAGCATTGATTAAATTTTGCATTCCTTCATATTCAACCTTTTCCGGTACATCTACCACTTCCGGCATATAAAATTTAATGCCTTGGTAGTATTTTTCTCGGGTGGGAGTATCCCCTTCAACGGGTTGAACTTTGGTTCCCGTACAACAAATAATCGCCGTTACATCTTTCATTACTGCGGGAGTTAATGTTTCGGGAATGGTAATGTCAGCTTCGATCATTTCTACCGTATTTCCGAGAATTGTTTTCGCTTTTTTTGCATCTCGAACTAACGCCCGAACATTTATCCCCCGTTGCTGTAACCGCTTCACCACTCGTTTTCCCACGCCTCCAGTCGCGCCTGCAACTAATACAACTTCTGGCTTGGGTTTAGGTTTGTTTTTCTTGTTACCGAATAGCTCCTGAATCCAGCTTATACTTCCTATAAAGGGAACCACACCAAAGTAACCTAAGGTTTTTAAAAGCCGTCCTGCATCCCAATTTGCTTTTGTTTGTTCTGACATTTGGATTACCCTGCCTCTTGTGTTAATTCTACTGTCTTCCATATTAAGATACGTTACAAACTGACGGTTGAGAGATGGCCGGTGGTGATCCAGTCAAGATGGTCATTTCTGGGAACCTTCGCCCTTCTCATACCTGAGACTGAGTTACGCCAGGAGACTGTCACAGATTCCAAGTATTTGTGTTACGGTAAATCGGTGTAGATCTCACAGGAGTCCTATGGAAACAATAGATTGGGAAAATGTGATTGTCGGTGGACTAGCGATTGTCATTTTTATTGGCGGAATGTTGATGATGTTAACCAATATTTGGACAAGTGGTTTAAACAAAGACAAATAAGCCGAAGTGTTTACTTCATTTAGTCGGAACTCAATCTAAATATCTGTAAGTAACATCTGTAAACTCTTTCAGCGAGAACCACAAAATGCTAGATTTGAATACAATTGCAGAGTTTTCTCGTGCGAATTGTGGGACAATTTGTGCGTTTCTAGTTCCGGCTAATGTGCTGGCGACGTTGCAAACTCTCATTTTTACGGGCGCGAAATATTCTCCCGTTAGATTACGATTAATGGTGGGATTTGCGAGTTTTTATGCCGTGTTAATGATATTACACGTCTACACTTGGTTTAATGTTGGGATCGTAATGATGCCCACCTATATTTTGCTCTCTTTAGGTAGCCTTTGTTTGGCGATGAATGCTTGGGCAATCGTTCATCCAAGCAGTCTATTGAGTCTGATTGAGATTGTAATGGTTACTGTAACCAATTGGCGTAAACGGTGGTTTCAAAAATCATTTGATCCACAATCGCTGAAGGGTTAAAATCAAAGCAATTAACACAGCCACCGATAAATTTTTGCTCAAAATTTTAACAGAAAAGGTGGCTTAATTTTTAATCATTTTTCATCTAAATTGAGTCTGGATTTTCCAAAATACAGATTCTAAGCGCTACCGTCACCAACGGACACCTATCAAAGATGCAGAAAGTCTTATGATTTTAGATACAGTGATTCGTGTAAGATATAAAGTCGCCAAGCTACTTACCACGGTCTGAAATTGTGAAGCTGTTTGTTTATCACACTCCCGAACTTACCCCCACGGATATGCCTGAATGCGCCATTGTCGTCGATGTGCTGCGGGCAACAACCACTATCGCCACTGCACTCAACGCCGGGGCTGAAGCGGTGCAAGTTTTTAGCGATGTTCAAGAATTGATGGAAGTCAGCGAAAAATGGCCGGCTGACAAACGAGTAAGAATTGGGGAACGAGGCGGGAATAAGGTTGAAGGCTGCGACTTGGGCAATTCTCCCCTGAATGTCACCTCTGATATTGTCGAGGGAAAACGGTTATTTATGACGACTACCAACGGAACTCGGGCTTTACAACGGGTTCAAACTGCGCCTGTGGTGATTACTTCTGCTTTGGTGAATCGACGGGCTGTAGTCGAATATTTGATTACGAAAAAGCCGGAAACGGTTTGGATTGTGGGTTCAGGTTGGCAAGGAAGCTATTCTCTAGAGGATACCGTTTGTGCGGGGGCTATTGCCGAGAGTTTTGTCACGGAAATGGGTTATCCTTTAGCCGATGTTGCCGGGAATGATGAAGTTTATGGGGCGATTTCACTGTATTTGCAATGGCAATCTCAACTCTATCAACTGATGAACTGTGCGAGTCACGGTCAACGTTTAGTCGGATTAAAATGCTATGATGACTTGAAATATTGCGCTCAAACCGATACCCTAGATGTTCTACCGATTCAAAGTGAACCCGGGGTTTTGGTAAAGTCGGATCTCCAAACGAAAAAGTTGCAATATTGGATGAACGATTCAAAAACCCAAAGTTGATTATTCAAAGTTGATAGATGTGAACAGCCCCCTAAACGTAATCACAGATTCCATTTTTGCACTCCCCAAACCCAAAAACGATCAACTTGATCAATTTGCTACTCGCATTCATCAAGAACATCAACTTTGCATTCAATCTCCCAAAACTTCCCTCATTCATGCTTGCAATGCAGGAGCGCTGTTACTCAAAGCTCAACCTTTTGTTTCTACTCAAACCTGGGAAAATTGGTTAAAAACTCAGTGTAATCTCACGTTACAAACCGCTCAAATGTATATGCGGATGGCGGGGAAATATCCTCAAGTTCAAGACAATATTGAACGTTCAATTTTATCTCCTCAAAACCCGAGTCAAGCTGATTCACCTCGCTTTTTAACCGAGTCTAAGACTGAATCTCAAGTCGTTGTCAAACCAACTTCATCACCCACTCAACCTCAGTCTAAACCTTCTCCAGAGCAGCTAAAACAGCAACCTAGCCCTGTTTCTTCCCCCAAGGAATCGGTGATCGAATCTATTATTGATGTTGATTTTACCCCGATTTCTGGGAATTCTGAATCTAATTCTGAACCCAATTCTATAGGCGATTTAGTTCGATTTTGTCTTTCTGGAACAGTCGTTCCTAAAGCTCGTCCTCGCGTAACTTCCAATGGAACGTATATGCCCAATCGTTATCGAGAATGGCGAAATCGGGCAGAAATTGAACTCTATCGTCAAATGTCTCAGTTTCACTCAACTCATAAATTCCCCTTGCAAAAAGCCGCAGTCGCCCTTCGTTTCTTTGGCAATCATCGCACTAATTCTGACTTAGATAATATGGCGGGAGCCTGTTTAGATGCCCTAACCTTAAATGGGGCGGGAGTGTTAATGGATGATCGCTTAAGTTGTCTTCCTCGGTTAACCGTTGAATATGTTTCGGGAACCAAAGAAACAGGAGTTTGGATAGAAATTCAGCCCCTTTAATTGTATTTATTTTTATTTTTTGGGATAACATTCCTAGGGTGAACAAGATTGTCTAACCATTTAGAGATTTGTTCGGCTTTATTTAACACGATAAAATGTCCCCCGCCTTCACTCCAAAAGTCAGATTTGAGGAAACGAACCGGGAAAATGCGATCATTCAACCCATGAATATGATATAATTTATCTGGGATAGTCTCGTTTTTCCACATCACAACTTTGTCAATCGCCCACTTAATAAAACCCGCATCCGTATCTTGCAAAATTGCTCTGAGTAACCGACGTTCATCAATCGTTTCTAAACTAAATAACCAAAATAATATCCAATACACCGCCCAAAGTAAGCTTTTAAATGGAAAAATGCGATGAATGGGAAATTGTCTAAAAAATTTAAAATAAGGCGGAATTTCTGACTGATTTGTTGTACTCGAAATCAGGATAACTTTCTCGACTTCAATCTGTTTAGCAATTTCTACCGCAACAATTCCCCCAAAAGAAAGCCCAACCACAATCGGATGATCAGATTTAATTTGAGTGGTTAAACGTTTGGCATAATCTTCTAGAGATTCTCCTTTTTCTGGATCTAACCAATCAATATAAACAGGCTGATATCCTTCAATTTGTAATCGTTTGAACACTCGTCTATCCGCACCCAACCCGCTAATAAAATAGATATCTTTTAACGTTTTTTGAAATTGTTCGACGTTTTCTTTTGGTTTGATTTCGGGAGAGTTTACCATCCTTTTTTGCTCTAAAACAATAATCCACTTTTAATCTGAACTCAGTTCTTTTTAAACTCATCTATAAAAAGACAGAGATCAAAAACTTGGATTGACTTCGCTCTAGATTATAACAAATTTGCTCTGAACCTGTTATCATGCGTTGATTGTGTTCAGAGATTTGAGCATTTCAGATGATGCAACTTTCTATTTTAACAAACTTTCAAGGTGAATTTGCCGCTTTACTTGCCGCTTTTTTTTGGTCGCTGTCTTCAGTGGTTTACAGTCAAGTTGGACAGAAAATTCCGGCGATTGGATTAAACTTAATTAAAGGTATAATTGCGATCGCTTTATTACTGTTAACAGTTGTTTTGCGAGGGAGTCTATTTCCTGATATCGAATTAACGATTATTGGATTATTGCTACTCAGTGGTATCATTGGAATAGCAATCGGAGATAGTGCTTATTTTACCACCTTAAAATGTTTGGGGCCAAGACGAGCCTTATTAATAGAAACCCTAGCCCCGCCCCTGACGGCAATATTAGCGTTTATTTTTCTGCAAGAACGACTTTCGCTTTCGGCTTGGTTGGGGATTATTTTAACGGTTTTGGGAGTCGCTTGGGTGATCACAGAACGAGTTGGAGAAGGGGTCGTTGGTTCAACCCATTTACGACGGGGATTATTATTTGGGTTACTTGCAGAAATCTGTCAGGCAGTCGGAATTCTTTTATCTCACCTCGCCCTCACCCAAACCGAAATTAGCCCGTTATGGAGTACATTATTACGCTTATCGGGTGGAACTGTGGTATTATTATTGTGGCTGTTTGTTAAACGTGAAAATTTTAATTTCGTCTTTAAACCCTTGCAGTCTAAACGCACATTTGCACTGATCGGACTTGCAACATTTTTAGGCACATACTTGGGAATTTGGTTGCAACAAACGGCTTTGAAATTTACGGCTGCGGGTATTGCTCAGGCACTTAATTCCACCAGTCCTCTGTTTGTATTACCCATTGCAGCGAGTCTGGGAGATCGAGTCAGCCTTAGAGCAATTTTCGGGGCAATCATAGCGATCGCAGGGATAGTATTATTATTTCAAGGAGCGTCAAACTAGGAGTCACACAACTCAAACTGAGCCAACTCTCGCGGTAAACGAGACGCATAGGGAACAGCCGCACCTTTGGGGGCTAAAATACCCAAACCAAAGAAACATCCATCTTCGGTGGTACAGTCTGCCATTCGCAAGCTTAACTCATAGTCATCCGTGTAGGGCGGTTCAAAGGTTAGCACCGACAAGACATCTTCTTCGGCGCCGAGTTCCTCTCCAGACAGGTTAGAGATTTTGAGTTGAACATCACTGCAATTTTCATCGCAATACCCCACAAATAGATACTCCACCGACGGATCTAGTTTAACCGTTAGAGGCGCACTAATATTCGGAGGCCCTTTGCGAACAACCGGCCAGAAAATCAACTCATAACCGTCTCTCCCGGCTTCGGCTACCACCTCATTGAGTCTGCAAACGACGGTTTTCTCTTGTTCAGAAAGTTCTCGGGCAAAAGCCGTTCCGAAGAACATTGTCCCGAGTAATAATGTCATTCCCTGCCAAATCAAATGTTTGCGTTTCATCGAAGATCCTCTGGAAAAGGACGGTTATTAGCAAATTTACAATCTGAACTGGAGGATACCATATTCAGTGAACAGTCAACCAGTTACCCGTTATCTAACTCCCCTCGCCTTCTACTCCCCTCGCCTCGCAGGAGAGGGGTTGGGGGAGAGGTTCAATCACACAACCCCTTATCCTCCTCTTTAACAGTAGGATTCTGCAAATAACCTCTCACCCAATCGCAACTACGCTCCATTAACCAGTCCAAGTCTATATTCCAGACTTTGATGGTGCTGTCATAACTGCCAGAAACAATGGTTTTGTTATCGTTGCTGATGCTGACGCTATAGACCGGGTTATTGTGTCCGGTGAGAGTGCGGATTAATTCTCCGGTTTCTCTATTCCAGACTTTGATGGTGTTGTCATGACTGCTAGAAACTATGGTTTTGCTATCGTTGCTGATGCTGACGCTATAGACCAAGCCATTGTGTCCGGTGAGAGTGCGGATTAATTCTCCGGTTTGGAGATTCCAGACTTTGATGGTGCTGTCACCACCGCCAGAAACTATGGTTTTGTTATCGTTGCTGATGCTGACGCTATAGACCGGGCCATTGTGTCCGGTGAGGGCTTGGGATAGACGTTGCTGAGTATTGGTAATCTAACTCGATTTTTCCTCCAATATTAAGGGATGTCCAATGAGTTCAAGACGAATCTCATTAACTCTTTATGTTTTAATGAAACTGTCACCCGAAGTGCAATGTGCGTGTCTATTAGATGTTTCGTTTGGCTCAACATGACAGAGTTCTATTGATTAGTTGATTCGTTCATTTCTAAAATAGATGAAACAACATCCCCGAAGCAAGCGACTGTTTGAAACGCCTGCAAATACTTTGTACTATTCATTTGAGGCTTTGATGGGGTCGTTAAACTTAGGGGAATTCCCCGAACTTTATGATCAGAAAAAAACCTGCTCTCGATAAATCAATCAGGCTTTGGGAGTGTATTTCAAAGATTATTTAGAAGCATTCAACAGTAGATATATTAGAAATAATCTACCGATGTAGTGGTAAATTGATTAGATGAGTTTTTCTGGATGTGGAGTGAAGTGGACTAAGTTGGACAGGTGAAACGTTACCTTTTCGCAATTGTGAGCAGAAATTGAAATATAACATTACAAACACACACTCTCTTTGAGAAAGGATAGATTTACAGTCTTTTTTGATTACTTTCAGGAATTGAACTTTCCCGAGTTGTGGTTATAGAGAGGTCACCACTAATCGGGGACATTAATATGGACTTAAAATTCTATTCTCATAGCATCTTTGCGACTCTGGCGACAACTATCTTAAGTTTGATTGTTGTTCCTGAGATGTCTTTGGCTACTCCTGTAAAAACACCTCTCCTTCAACGAGAATCTTCTCAAGTGAATTTCCGGGGTCAAACCCCCTCGGCGACTGAAGCTGGAGCGGAATATATTGTTTATATGCAAGACAAAAATGACCAAGTTCGGGGTTTGGTTTATATCCAAAATTCTGATATTGGGGCTTGTTTTCAAGGGAATTATCAGTCAGCAACTCGTCAAATTGAAAACCTAACTTATGCTTACCCCGTGATGGGAGATGAAGAAGTAAAGGGTTGGGAAATGAATGTTTCTAATCAGAGTTTAGATGTGGAAGACTATTCTCATACTTTTACGGCGAATCAAATCAGTGAAGGCGCACAAGATTGGTTTAATCACTGTGTGGAATTGTTTAATTAAGGTGTATTTTCGGGTTCGGAAGGTTCTGGGCTTTGAAGCGGTTCAAGACTGGGTTCTGAAAAGGGATTTTCTGTTTCAGGTGAGTTTTGAGTATTAGGTTCAGAACTTTCAGTTTCGGGTACTGTTTCGGAGGGCTGAGAAGGAGTTTCTGTTTCGGCTTGTTCGGGTTCAGCTTGGGGAAGTTCCCACTCCTCTAACGGGCGGTTAATCGCGGAGAGAATCCCTTCTGGAATGACTAATATTGAGAGTTCTTCTTCGGTTTTGGGTGTATTTGTTTGACCATAAACTGAACGACCACTAAAGTCTTTTGTTCCTATCGTTAGCTTATATATTTCTTCGTTTTTGAGTTTAACTTCGACAATTTGTTGAGAATTCTCTAAACCATATTCAGATAATTTTTCTGGGGAAACAGTGAGGCGACGCAAACCTAAACTGGGTTCTTCAGGAATACTTTGATCCGTGACTAATTGATTTAATAAAAAGTCTACAGTTGCTTGATTTGCTAAGACTTGAACAGGTTGAGTGAGTTTCCAGGGAGATTCTTCAGAGTTATCTTCTGTAGAAGTTCGTTCAACGGTTATGGTTTCTTCGGGTGTTTGTACTGTGACTGACTGAACATCATCTCGGGAAAAGGAAAAAATTTGTTTGTCTACAGCTTGAATTTTTTGCTGTTGAGATGTTTGCTGAACCTCAAAAACATAAACATATCCGGCTAAACCGAGCGCAACAAGCATTAAAATCAGAGTAGAACGCTGAAACTTCATGGGATTTTTACAAGATTTAAAATCACTGGGTCATTCTTAAGAGTGACTTGAATGTTCTATTCTATCAAATATTGATGACAATTCAGATAACCATTTAACCGAATTGACAGTTGAGCTAGAATCATCTTGAGAAAATTACGACTGTTTCATTCAGAATTGAGCCACTAATTTAATCTATCTTTAAGAGGTTATAACAATTTGTCAACAAAGGGAAGAAAAATTCTCTAAATATTCCCTGATAGGTTTACACTCATTCCTTAAAGAGCAATATAGCGCTACTTGAATCGGGAACAGGGAACACCGGATCTGGGAACAGTAGACTGGGAAGGGGTTTTAGGATTTAGAAATGACAATCATGTATTCGCGTAGTGCAATACCATTTTTTTTGTGCAATGCTCAACTCTCAGATCAGGATTGATATTATCCGCATTATTGTTCTCTCCCTACTTTACACCAGTGCTGCTAAGTTTGGGCAGATTTTTTCAGTCGTTGGGGGAAGCGTTACTCTTGTTTGGCTTCCTGCGGGTATTGGGTTAGCGGCTTTATTAATTTATGGTTATCGTTTATGGCTGGGTATTTTTTGCGGCGTCGTTCTTGCTAATCTCTTTTTTTCCTTACCTGTTTTGACAATACTGGCGATGGCGACAGGTTCATCACTGGGAGGAGTTGCGGGGGCTTATTTGCTAAAAAAACAACACTTTCACCCCGAACTTAATCGCATCAAAGATGCTTTAAACCTGATTATATACGGAGCAGGTTTCAGCCCTATTATTAGTTCACTCATTGATGTTCCGAGTTTGTGGTTAGCAGGGGTAATGTCCAAGGAAGAACTAGCTTCATTTTGGTTACAGTTTATTATGGGAGATGCAATGGGAATATTAGTAATCACTCCGATTTGTATTACCTGGGCTTCCCTGCGTAACCGCAAGTTATCTTTACAACGCAAAACTGAAGCGATTCTTCTGTTTTCTTCTCTAACTTTGGTTTGTGGAATTGTTTTTAACGGTTGGTTTTTGTCTCAAAGTATCGTTTTACCTGCTTTTCTCGTCTATCCTTTCTTAGTTTGGGCGCCATTGCGGTTTGGGACTCGGGGTGCTTCTACGGCTATTTTTCTCATTTCTGGATTTGCTTTGTTTGGAGTTGCTCATCAGGTAGGCCCTTTCATCTCCCCTTCACTACTGAATACTTTGATTTTACTCTGGTTATTTATTAATGTTGCTGCGATTGTTAGTCTAGTCTTAGCCGCTTCTATTGGTGAACTAACAACAGCTAAACATTACCTCGAACAACTGGCTTTACATGACTCGCTGACTGGACTTGATAATCGTCTATTATTGATGGAAAAATTAGCGGAGAGTTTAGCAACAGTTCATCGTTATAATACTCAAAGTGCGATTATTTATCTAGATCTTGATGGCTTTAAACCTATTAACGATACATTCGGACATGAAGCCGGGGATTTGGTTTTGATCGAAGTTGCAAAACGTCTGATATCTTGTGTCAGGGAAGTCGATACTGTTGCGCGACTGGGGGGTGATGAATTTGTGGTTTTGTTGCACAATCTCAATGAGACTAATACAGTTCAACAAATTGCCGATAGAATTGTCGAGACGATAAATGCTTCTATAAACTTATTTGGCAAAACAGTTAACGTCGGAGTTAGTATGGGAATTGCTTTGATTCCTCAAGATGGAAAATATCCTCACCAACTGCTAAAAAACGCCGATAAAGCCATGTATTTAGCTAAACAACAGGGTAAAAATCAATATCAATTTTTCTCAGATGTGTCATAATTTTTGACCCTAAATTAGATGAAAATTAGATGAAGCGAACATATAATTCCTATCGCTTCAAGTCAGAGAAAGAATAGCGCCGAAAAAAGAATCGGGTATTATCTTCGCCTCCACCACAAAATTGCTGCGGTGATCAATCCAAATAAGGGTAAAATCACTAAAGCAGCCCAACTGATTGATCGTCCTAAAACCGGAGTCATGGCGATGCGACGGTTAGTTACAGGTTTAGGACGGATAGAAAGTGTGACTTGATCAGGTTTACTTAACCAACTCACTGTGTTGATGAACATATCTCCATTGAGTTGTTGTTCAAACCAACCGTTTGTCGCAAATTGAGAATTTCCCAATACCACTAACCTTGCTTCTGTGGTTTCTGTGGTTTCTTCGGTTGTTTCTGCGGTTGTTTCTTCTGGAGTTTCTGCGGTTGTTTCTGCGGTTGTTTCTTCTGAAGTTTCTGGAGTTTCTGCGGTTGTTTCTGCGGTTGTTTCTTCTGAAGTTTCTGGAGTTTCTGGGGTTTCTTCAGTTGTTTCTGCGGTTGCTTCTTCTGAAGTTTCTGGAGTTTCTGCGGTTGTTTCTTCTGAAGTTTCTGGAGTTTCTGCGGTTGTTTCTTCTGAAGTTTCTGCGGTGTTTTCTGCGGCTTCAGACGTTGGAGAAGAAGTTTGATAAACCTCTACCTCTACAGGTTTTGTTAACGCCACTCCTAATGATAACGGCCCTTTGCGATCGCTATCTGGATTAAATTCTAACTCCCGACTCGCTAAGTTTGTTTCCGCCCAACTCTCTGCTTCTGTCCAAATCAGAGGACTTTCTGTAATCCCCTCGACAGTGCGAGTTTCCACCGGACGAGCTAAAGGATAAAAAGAAATGCCATTATTAAACTCTTGAGTAATCGGATGTTCACCATATTCTCGTACAATGGGAACAGTCGGCCCAAGTCCGACTAACCGACCGCTTCCTGTCGCATCAATCGCCAGGCGATCATCAATTTTCACGCCCCATTTGTCTAATACCTCATTTAACCCCGGTTCAGTTTTGGGGTCAATCATCACCAACAAACTCCCCCCTTGTTCCAAATACTCGTCTAACGCTTCAACTTCTCCTTCAAATAACGGACGTTGTGGCCCAGCAACCACAATCACATCGGCATCTTCAGGAATCGTAGACTGTTGAGTGAGAGTCAGAGGTTCAATCACAAAGTTCTTCTCGTCTAAAGCATTAACCGCATTTTTTAAACCGCCTTGTCCATCAGTTAACGGACGTTCACCATGACCTTGTAGAAAGTATATTTTAGGAATACGGTTACTGAGAAGTTGTTCAATCCCGTTCGTGAGTTGGGCTTCGGTGAGTGCTTCTGAACTTTCCTTTCGCAGCGACTGGCGTCGATCTCCTGACTCTAAATAGACTACACCAAATTCACTCACCCCATACTCTTGAGCGACTCCCGGTTGTACTTGCGGATCGACAAATTCATAGTTAAACTGTTCGGGAGCAATACGACGATACTGATCTAAAAGTTCTTTAGCTTGGGGGTTTCCAGAACGATCAAAAACCAGAACTTTAATCGGTTGTTCTAAATTCGTTAAAAGCGTTTGAGTTTGAGGTGCCAGGGTAAATTGTTGGTTTTCAGTTAAGTCAAGACGAACTGCATGACGAACCGCCAAAAAGTTAATCAACCCTACAATTAAAAAGACAGAAACCGTCGCCGCAAAAGCATTTGTTCCGGCTTGAGTAGAACGACGACTCCAATAGGGATGTTTGAGACTATCGCCTTGACGAAAATAGACACGAAACAAAAACCACAACCCAATAATTACCGCCCCAGCGATGATTAACCCCAATGGAACTGGTTCCCAACTGCCGGAAACAAACCCGGCGGACAAGCCCATAATCATTAAAAATGGGCCTAGCCAAAAGGTATATTTAAAAAACTTCCAACTGGGTGCTGTTTTCTGTTTCATAAGATTTAATAACGCTGGAAGCGCAAGGCATCAATGGACTGGGCGGTGAGAAACACTCCTAAAATAATATAACTCCCAAATAGAATCAGACTACTGGTATCTAAAACCCCTCTAACTAAATTGGTATAGTTGGAAATCAACGATAGATGAGCTAAAGCATTTCCAAAGTTGCCACCGACGCTATTACCAATGATATCGATCACCCACAAAAATAAAACTAAGGCAAAGGTCAAAATTGCCGATAAAATTGTACTTTCGGTCAGAGATGAGATGAACATTCCCAATGAGAGTACCCCACCTGCAAGTAATATTAACCCGGCATGGGCAGTGAGGAAAATTGCGGGAGACATGGGGGGTTCAGCCGCACTCAGGGCAACTGCTTCTAATGCCATTAACGGTAAGATCATCGTGGCGTAAAACGTCAGAACGCCGAGTAATTTGCCCGTGGCGACGACCCAGTTGGTCACCGGAGATGTGGCGAGTAGTTCTAGGGTTCCCCGTTTACGTTCTTCAGCGTAGAGTCCCATCGACAGCATTGGCAGAACAAACAATGACATCGAACCCATCAGTCGCAAAAAGACTTGTAGAAATTCGTAGGGTAAGTCAATAGGGGGATCAGTAATTCCCGACTGATCGAGAAGGGCGACTTGTTGAATTAAACCATCTGGCCCTAACAAAACGGCAACGAAGAAATATCCAGTCAACACCCAAAAGACTCCGGCGATCGCATAGGCCAGCGGAGAGGCAAAGTAACTTTGGAGTTCTTTACGATAAATCGCAACAAGGCTGCTTAGGGTGACAAGCATAATGATTGGTTAAGGGGTTGGCGATCAGTCGGGTTCGTCGATGTCTTGTTGATTATTGTCTACGGGATCGAGTTTTTCGTCTAGAGGTTCGGGTACTTCGGGTTGAGTTTCTTCGACTTCGATCATATCTTCGGCAGTCGGAGTGACTTGTTGAGTGGTAAGTTCTAGGAAGACATCTTCTAGACTAGCGCGAGTGCGGCGCATTTCATAGAGGTTAAACCCGCAAGAGACACAGGCAGCGACGATTTCCGGCCCGGGTTCGCTGTTGGGTTCACAGAAGATTTGAATTTGTCGGCGATCTTCTAGACTCTCTGGAAGATATTGTAGCGATCGCACACCTGAAATTTGTTCTAATCTGGTTAATTTTTCGGGATCGATCGTGCTGTCGAGTTCGAGTTCATATCCTGATCCGGCGGTGAGTTCTTCCATGAGGGTTTCTGGGGTTCCCGTCGCCACCACTTGACCTCGGTTAATAATCGTCACCCGATTACAGGTCATGCTCACTTCTGGCAGAATATGGGTAGACAACACAATTGTATGGTCTCCAGCAAGGCTTTTAATCAGGTTACGGACTTCGATGATTTGACGAGGATCTAAACCGACGGTGGGTTCATCAAGGACAATCACGGGGGGATCATGAACCAACGCTTGAGCGATACCAACCCGTTGACGGTAGCCTTTGGAGAGTTTGCGAATTAGGGATTTTCGCCGTTCCCACAGTCCACATTTTTTCAGGGCGGCTTCGACGTTTGGTCTGCGATCGCCTGCGACGACTCGTTTGATCCGTGCGACAAAGTACAAAAAGCTCTCCACGCTCATTTCGGGGTACAATGGCGGGTTTTCGGGGAGATAACCAATGCGTTGACGGACGGCTATCGACTGTTCATGGACATCATAACCAGCGATTTTAGCGGTGCCACTGGTGGCGGGGAGGTAGCCGGAGAGGATTCGCAATGTGGTGGTTTTTCCGGCTCCGTTTGGCCCTAAGAATCCTAAGATTTCTCCGGCTTCCACTGAAAATGAGACATCCTGAAGGGCGGGGGTTGAACCATAGATCTTACACAGATTTTCGACTTCGATCATGGGGGGTGGGTTAAACTGCAATGATGCGATTAAGAATAAATAGTATCTCAGCTTGGAGACGTCACCAAAATTATAATTTTAACAGAATTATGAATGATAAATTATAAATTGATGACCTGAAAGTGAGGATGTCAATCCCCAGTTTTTGTTCAAATTATCAATGATCAATGATCAATTCTAAATTGGAAGTTCATTCTAGGAGTACAAAGAGTTGTGACATCCTTCAGTTCTTCCTTTTTCATCATCAAGTCCTGCCTGGTCTATTTGAGCGAATCAAGAGCGAACTGAGCAAAAGCTATTCAATTGGGCAATCAGGTTTCAAAATAATCCGAAATTTTTTGACTTTGTTCTAACAAGGGTTCTAAGCTACTAACCTGAAACCAAAACCAAAGTTCTCTTTGACTTGAAAATTCAACGCTACCGATCAGGGCAGAAGAATAGTTTTTCGACCAACTCGACAATAGAAGTTGTCCAATATTGCCCACTTTATATTTAGGAATCATGTAAGTAATACTATAGTTACTGAGCGTACTCATCACTCCCATAACACCATTAAAAAAAATATTACCCACCTCACTTAAAATTCCTTGATCAACTTGGTCTTGATCCAATTTTCGTCGTTCTTGGGTTTCAATGAGATTAATCAATAATTTTGCACTTTCAGTCGGAAAAACCAATTGCGCCATGCCCTCATAGTGTCCTGAAAAAATCAGTTCCATCGCACTAATTTCGGTCAAATTGAGGGAAGACTTGAGTTGAGAAAGTAATTGTTCACGAGGAATAATCTCTAAAGTTTTTAGTTTTAACTCAATCGGAGACTTGGCAATCGTTTCTAACATCATCTGGGATCTTTCCAAGCCTACTTTAAAAACTTGCTGGAGATGAGCAAGTGACTCGGCATTTTGGTTCATAAGTTCTGAAGTAACAGCTCTAGCTTGAACAAATCGACAGATTTTTCTTACCGTTAATTTTAGAGCAATGAGCAGTTAGCGAATACAGTCTGTCAACCTGATCCCGATTGCTAACTGCTACCCAAACAACGGAACAGAGGAATTTTGAGCCTCAGTCAAAGAATAGTCAGGGTTGACGGACAATTCCAAAAACAGAAGTATAACCGTGTAGAAACGTCCCTTCTCCTACCGGGCCGATTTCCCCATTGCAGAATAAACCACTGACCGGAATATTGAGATAACGTTGAAATTGGCTAGAGTCGAAGTTAGGTTCGCCGTAGAGACCTTCTCCCCGTCCTAAACAGGAAAACATCAAAGCCCCTGCATTTGCCCTCAGTTGAGATGAATTTGGATGTTGCTGTTGATAACGAGTCAGTAATGCTTGCAAGTCTTCTTTTGAGGTTTCAGCATCTCGGAGGTGAAATTGAATTCGTTGTCCTGGGCGAACCCGATCCCCAATCGCAATCGCCCCAATCCGTGGATCTACCCCCAATAAGTTGCGAATCAAAAAATCTCCGGGTTCTAATTGTTGTTTAAATTCATCTCGAACAACGCCCACAAAGAGGGAATTTTGAGCAAGTTGTCGATCAGGTTCGCTCAAATCTTGTACCAATTCTTGCAAAGCCTCTAAGGGTGAGAGCGATTCTCCCGAGCCACCGTAGGATAACTCACCAGAACCGTACTCTTGCTCCAGTTGGAGAATAATATTACGCTCTCCTTTGGTGACTCGATAAGGCAGACCAACCGGACGACAACCTTGAGCCACGATAGTTTCTAAGACAATGTTACCGCACAGAGCCACACCCACGACTTCTCCTTGATAATGTTGGGAATCGTGAAAAACGGCTGTGATATTGTTCAAACCCCCACTGGCCAAACCTCCAACCTTGACTGAACCGGGATAAGCATAATCAAGCCCTTGGAGTAAATCATTAATCCGATTGTACATGGGGTCAACGAGCAGAATAAACTGGGGCTGTTCGCTTGGATCGACTCCGATCAAATCAACCCAGGCTTCGGGAGGACTATCGAGATCGGGTAGGCTAACATCCGACAAATGAAAGGGGTGAACTTGAACACCTGGTAAATGAGCCAAACTCAGACTGAGGGCGGGTTCTCCTTCGATTTCTTCGGCTTGACTGTTAGAATTGACGCCGACAATACCCGCGCCACCACAGCCGATGATTGCTGAAAGGTTGAGTCGCTCTTGCAAAAGAGGCATCAGTCGAGAATATTCGCTGGCAAAGGCAGAGGAGATAAAGACTAAGCCAAAATTGGGCGAGGCGGGGAGTGCTTGTTGAATTTGTTCGACGACTTCATCTATTGCAGCTTCTAGGGAAGGGCGTTTTGAGAGGGCGTTAACCCACTGAATTTGCTCTGTTGTTGGTTCTAGCATCTTAAACTCTCCGATATTGAATTGATTCAGTTGCTCACAATTGCCTCATCTTATCTAGAAATTCATACTTGTCCCGCAGAAGTTAGAAGGCACAAAGCAAGATCTCCCAATTTCCCACCTCTCCATCTCTCGGTACTGACAAATCACGCTTATGGTGGGGGACATGAGTGCTTTGTTTAGATAAAATATATACGATTGGTAGCTTAAGCTGTATTTGTAGCAGATGTGAAGAAGCAAACCTTAAAAAATCAAGAGGAATACCTCGCTCAAGCTGGGGATTGAGTTATCACTGATCAGTAGTGGTTAGAGTATTAAGCAAAGCCGTCTAGCGAAATAGCCGAACTTGATGACTCATTAGTTTTCAGTTAGGCTGATTCTTTGTAAGGAAATATGTAGTTGAGGCGAATCCACAATGACCAATAATAATAATATTGATGAAATGATTGAGCAGGAGCGTCAACAGGCTCGCTCTGCTTGCGATACTCAAGGTTCTAGTTCTGCCGAATGTGCAGCCGCTTGGGATGCTGTCGAGGAGTTACAAGCTGAAGCTGCTCATCAAAAACAGAAGAAACCTAAGTCTTCTTTTGAAGTCTATTGTGATGATAATCCTGATGCGGCTGAGTGTCGCGTTTATGAAGACTAAAAGCTGTTCAGGCGGAAACGTCTTCGAGTGAACTAAAGGCTGTAGCATATGTGAGCAACTGAGTCTTGACAAATGTCGAGCCAGTTGCTTCCCTTTTGATTGATGTTGAATTTGTTGCTCTAAATATTAGGAGATGTTAAATATTTTACCATTCGCTAACATTCCGGTATTGGAATCTTTTATTTGGATGGACTATAGACTAGCTGTTTTATTTACAGTTATTGCTCCGTTAATTTTGCTTTTTTGGGCTTTTCTGCAAAAAATTGATGCGATCCAACGTTTACTCGTGATTTATTGGCGGGTGTCTAGTTTACTGGTCATTACGCTGTACTTGATGATTGCTGCTTTTCCGATTAGCTTTATCACTTCGATCCTCGCCCGAATTTTGATTGTGGTCAGTTTATGGTTTTGGGTTGATCTCAATGAAGAACTTGAAGATCTACAACCTTCTCTATTGAAGTTGAGCTTTACATCCTGGCGATGGGCTGTATCGGTTTATAATGGGTTGGGCGCTTTGCTGTTTATTCCCTTTTTACGGTGTGCATTTTTGGATACGAATGGGTTGATTTCTGATCAAACTTGTCGCATTTGGTTAGATACGCCTTGGATGTATAAGGAGATGTTTCATCCCAATTTGACACCACAATTCTTAGGTTTTTTTGGATTATCGGGTTTAGTGGTTTATCTGATTTGTTTTGGCTATTTTGTCGTGGTCAAACTCGGAAGACAAGGACGTTCAGCGACTGGACATTAAATCGTTTACAATTTACAGTGATCAGTGACCCGTTTTTTTAGCTGTTCACAGGTTACTGTAATTAGTAATCGGGTAGTAAAATAAACAAAGATTTAACGGCTTCCATTGCTAAAATAGCCACTAAACCACCTGCTGCTAAAAGACTCAACGGAATTAAAATGGCTTGCAATAAATACATCGTTTGCTCAAACTGTTTATTATAATAATTCGCGAGTTTATGTAGAGCGATATTGAGATGACCTGTTTCTTCTCCAGTCCGCAGAATTTGAATAGCAATAGAGGGTAGACGACCTTCCACACTTTGGCTGAAAGTATACCCGGCTGGAATTTGACCTAAAGCAATTGTCAGCGTTCCAGACATTTTGGAAGACTTAGGAATGCGATCGCGAACCAGTTCAATCGCAGTTAAAACCGGAATACCACAATTGAGAGGAAGTTCAAGTTCTGCGAGGTCAAGCATCGAACGGGCGGTAAAAATTCGCCGAACTAAAGGTAAACGAGGTGCAATTTTAGGGGCGATAAAACCCAAAGCAATAAGAAAAATTCCCACCAACACCCAAACCCAAATCGGACTTTTAGATATATAAAGCAGAGTAATAATTAATCCCGAAATACTCACTATCGTTGTAATCGCAGCCACTTTAACAGAACGGTAAAGACTCTGACAATCATGTTCTTGTTGAGCAATTTGTGACAAACGATAGCACATTTCTGGCAATGCACCGCTATAGTCAGCAATTTGAATTAAACTAATTGTCCAGCGATCAAAGTACCGAGGCGCATGAGCAAGTGCTGAGGCGAGATCGTCTCCCAAAGCAACGGCTGTACTGACTTTATTGAGATAACGAGCCAATCGATCATCACTTTGTTGAACCAATAAGTCAATGATCTCTTGGATACTAAAGCCAGAGTTGAGCAAAGTCGCGAACTTTGAGAAGAATCGAGCCTTCTGTTGCGGAGTCATGCGTTCCAAATACTAACCCCATATTGTTGCACAAAGGGGCATCAGAAGATGGCGAATCTCCTAAGCACCATTACCTGCTTGCAACTTAACTAAGAGTTGATTTCGCTTTGCGATCGCTTCGGAATGATTCGGTTTGAGTTCTAGAGCGACTCCATAGGAAGCAAACGCCTCTGGATAGCGCTGCAACTGTTCAAAAGTTTGTCCTCGTCTGATCCAGGCTTCACAACAATCGGGTTGACGTTGGATAATCCGATCATAGGTATTAATCGCTTGCTGATATTGGTGAGTTGCTTCTAACACTCTCCCCAACATCAACCGAACCGTATAATTATCCGGCCAAATTTGAATGGCTTGGCTGTAGGCTTCAAAGGCACTAGAATACTGCTGCACCTGTTCACAAGCTTGTCCGAGTTTGATCCAAGCTTCAAAATTATCGGGTCGGAGTCGAACAACTTTTTTATACGCAATGATCGCTTCAGAGTATCGCTCTAACTTTTCTAACGCTTCGCCTCGTTGTAATCCGGCTTGTGTTGCTAGGGTTTGATTTTCTGAAGTCAGGAGTAATACTTTATCATAAGCAATTACCGCTTCTTCATAGCGATCCAACTGTTCTAAAGCTTCACCTCGACAGTTCCAGACTTCGAGAAAATCGGGTTCAATTTGTAAGGCATTATCATAGGCGATGATTGCTTCTTGATATTGTCCCAACTCACACAAGGCAATCCCTCGACCCAACCAGGCTTCGGGAAAGTTTGTGTTAATTTGGGTGGCTTTATCAAACGCGGCGATCGCAGAATGATATTGTCCGAGATCGAGGAGAATTTGACCGCGACTGATCCAAACTGCCGGGGAGTCGGGATTCATTTGTAGGGTTTGATCAATACTGCTTAAAGCGGCTTCCGGCCATTGAGATTTTAACGCCATACCCTTATAAAACCAGGCTTCATAGTCTTGGGGTTGAAGCTGAATGACCTGTTCGTAGGAAGCAACGGCTTCAGCATATTTGTGTTGTTTTTGCAGGGCGATCCCGCGATTAAACCAACCTTGGTAACTTTTGGGTTGGAGTTGCAAGGCGCGATCATAGGAGGCTACCGCTTCGGAATATTTATACTGATTCATCAGCATTTCACCCCGATTAAACCAGGCTTCAAAGTTATCGGGTTGCAACTGTACGGCGCGATCATAAGATTCTACAGCCGACTCGTAGCGTTCTTCATTCATCAGCGCATTGCCCTGATGGTACCAAATGGCTGACATATCGGGTTTAATTTCGATGGCTCTTTTATAAGAAGCGGCGGCGGCGGAAAATTGAAAAGTTGATTCTAAAGCGAGTCCTCTTTCGTACCAAGCTTCAAAATTTTGCGGTTCGATTTTAATGGCCTTGTCAAAGGAGGCGATCGCTTCTGGGTATCGTTCCAGTTTGGATAGGGTAATTCCCCGAAATGTCCATCCCCAATAGTCTTTGGGTTTGATTTTGATGGCGCGATCGTAGGAGGCTAGGGCTTCTTTGTAGCGTTGTAATTTTCTGAGGGAATTTCCCCGTCGCAACCAGCCTGCATACCAGTCTGACTTGTATTGAATGGCTTGGTCATAGTGATAAAATGCGGCTTCAAAGCGCTCGAGTGCGTATAACCGATTTCCGCGCCTAAACTCGGGATAGGCTTTAAAGATACCAAATAGTCTGGACTGGGATGTTGCAGTTGGTTTTGCAGGAGATGAAGATTTTAAAGGGAGAGCTAGGGAGGTCAATTCTTCTGGCATTTGCCACCTCTGACTTCTGAGTGCTGACTTTTTATTTTTCTATTTTAATTGCCGACTGAACAAGGTTTTGTTCTTTTTTGAATCGAGTTTCCTCTGTGGGTTCTGCTGGGTTCACACACCCGAGTTTGACTTTCCCGCAGCTTTTGATTTCTGAAATAGTCTGTTTAAATTGGTTAACCTATCACACTTAAAATACTCTGTCAACCACTTAAAGATATAAATAAATTATAGAATATATATATTTTATTTATAGTTTTGATTCAAATTTCGACATAAATATTCCCAAATAGGGCAAGATGGTTCATGGGAGTTGTCATGCTGTTGTTTCACCCCCTCAGTTTTTCGGTCGGGAACTTCAGCAGACTCAAGAATTGGATGGTTCACTCCTGAGTTGATTTTGCCTAGCTATTCGGATCTGATCGACAAAGTGCTGTAGACCCTAATAGTAGGATGCTTTTGCATTTTGTCGGCATAGAATGAGTTAACTAATGAATATTGCATATTATACAATGCCCCATCTAGCCCTTGCGAGTTGGGTCAAGTCTCACGGACAAAATGCCTCTGAAGGCATCTCTAAAAGCTTAAAGCAATTCTTAGGTTCAAAACCTCAGTTTGCTCCTCTAAAACCCTTGCGACAGTCGCTTGAGGGGATTGAAGTCAAAGACCCTAAACTTGCTAAACTTTTATGTCAACTGATTCCCGCCCAATGTCCTTTTGAGCGGACAATTCAGTTTAGAGGTCGAGTAATTGTCCATATTCCCCCCTTATGCAAACTCAATCCGGTTTACGAAGAAGTCGTTAGCCTACGGTTTCGAGCATTGTGTTATCTAGCTGATGTCTGTGGGGAAGATATTACGCCCTATTGTACAAACTGAAAACGACTGATCGCTTGGGAGGGCTGAAAAGCACCCGTCATTCAAAACTCAGTCCTCTTGACCTCTCATTTTTATTTTCCAGTGTCAAGACCATTGACCCGAAAAAATACTCCCAACCGCCAGACGAACTCGCTTGATATCTTCTTTTAACAATGGTGGCCATTCAACGCCCCGACTCCGACCTTCTTCAAACAGCAGGTGACTTTCTATTGATAATTTATACAAAGCAGAAACTAATTCTCGTTCTAGGGCTGAACTGTCTTTCGCCGCATCAAAGACTATTTTCAACGCTAACAAAATTGACGTGAGTTGACCGGGTATAGGAGGCTGACCTTGCTTGAGGCGGATCAGAAAAGCATCGGGATTTTTTTGTGTTTCTAGGGCTTTTCCTTGAGTGATCAGGAAGTTGCGGGCTGTTTTATAATCCATAGAACTCTCAACACTTGGTCACGAATAAGACAATCATTGACTCATTTGTTCTCCTAACTAGGATTAAGTTTTCCACAAAACTTTTCCACTTTTCCACAAACTTTTTGAGCTTTTCCACAAAATATAACCTGTTCTTAAGCTATTAGTGAATTTTTCTTAACATTTTCCGGGAAGTTGAAATCTGTGTAGAAATTAGAAAGCATTTTCATTTGTACTGAAAACAGGAGTGCAAGCAAGACGCTGGCGGGCTAACTAATTTACAGTCACCAGTAACCAGCTTTTACAGTTATCAATATTCTCTATTTACTGTTAACTGTTAACTGGTCACTGATCACTAATCACTGGTCACTGAGATCTATTCCCATTCAATCGTTCCAGGTGGCTTGGAGGTAATGTCATAAACCACACGATTAACCCCTTTGACCTCATTGACCATCCGATTTGAGATGATTTCCAATAAATCATAGGGAACCCGTGACCAATCGGCTGTCATCCCATCTTCACTGGAGACAAACCGCAGAACCACCGGATGAGCATAAGTACGTTGATCTCCCATGACCCCCACACTACGAACCGGAAGCAACACCGCAAAAGCTTGCCAAAAATCGTGGTAAATTCCCTGTTTACTAATTTCATCGCGAACCACAAAATCTGCATCCCGCAAAATTCTTAGACGTTCAGGTGTCACTTCCCCGATAATCCGAATGGCAAGTCCTGGCCCCGGGAATGGATGGCGGCGAACAATTTCTTCGGGTAAACCAATCGAACGTCCGACTTTACGAACTTCATCTTTAAACAATTTCCGCAGAGGTTCAACCAGTTTAAAGCGTAAATCTTTGGGTAAACCACCGACATTATGATGACTTTTAATTTTGACGGCGACTCGTTCTCCGGTTTGCGGATCAACGTTGGTATCGGCTGACTCGATCACATCTGGATAAAGGGTACCTTGAGCGAGATAATCAAATGGCCCGAGTCGGCTGGATTCTTCTTCAAATACTCCGATAAATTCGTGACCAATAATTTTACGTTTTTTTTCTGGATCAGTGACTCCCTCGAGTTTGGTGAGAAAACGTTCGCGGGCGTTAACGTATTGTACGGGAATGTGAAACTGTTCCTCAAACAGCTTGACCAGGCGTTCGGGTTCATATTTCCGCATGAAGCCTTGATCGATAAACATACAAGTGAGATTATCACCAATGGCTCGGTGCATTAAAAACGCCAGGGTTGAGGAGTCTACACCACCGGAAAGCGCTAGTAAAACCCGTTTGTCACCCACTTTAGCCCGAACTTCTCGAATCGCTTCTTCGACAAAGGCTTCGGTTGTCCAGGTGGGTTGACAGTTGCAAATGTGATAAACGAAATTTCTAATTAGGGCTAAACCGCCGACTGAGTGAACGACTTCGGGGTGAAATTGAACGCCGTAGAGTTTCCGTTCGTGTTCTGCGATCGCCGCACAAGGAGTATTCTCAGTATGGGCGAGAATTTCAAAGCCAGTTGGTAACTCAGTACAAGAGTCGGCGTGACTCATCCACATGGTTGAACCATTTTCGACGTTGGTGAGTAAGTCAGTCGGATCATCAATCAGTAAAGAGGCTTTTCCGTATTCAGCCCGTTGAGCGCGTTCGACTTGACCGCCAAGCTGTTGTACCATCAATTGCATCCCATAACAGACGCCTAAAATGGGAATACCTAAGTTCCAAATATTGGGATCGCAATGGGGCGCACCTTGATCGTAGACTGAATTCGGGCCGCCAGAGAGTATAATGCCTTGGGGGTTTAAGGTGGCGAGTTGTTCAGCCGTGGTGCGATAGGAAATAACTTCTGAATAGACTTCTGTTTCTCGAATCCGGCGAGCAATTAGCTCTGAGTATTGTGAGCCGAAATCCATAATGACGATCATTTGTCGGTTGACTTCCCCAACAATAGGGGTGTCTGATTGGGGTTGAGTTACTGTCTCGGTCTGGGGAGCCATATCGAGGTTGGGATTAATGAATAAATAAGAACTTGGATAACTATAACCAGACCCTCTCTATCTTCGCCGAATTCAGCCAATAGAGAGGGTTTTTTCTGTTACTGACTAGGTGAGGAACAGATTCGCGCACCGTTGTCTGGGAATATCCCAGAAGACCAGTTGTGAGTTGCTCTTTCATCGGGGCTTGGGGCTGGGAAATCAAATACTTTTTTCCGACTGATTTGAGCTGGGGTAACAACTCGATTTTTCGACTGATTAGAGCAAGTGATTATTTTGACTAGAATAGCAAATTTTCGTTAAAAGTGTATCGCCTGCTGCACTTTTTATAATGATTTTGCGCTGACGATCAAACAATACTGAACCCACCATAACCTGTTGCTGTACGCGATCGCGGATATATGCTTCTGATCTTTGGTCAATTGTAGATGCGATCGATTCATAAATTTGCTTGACCCAACTCAAGTTTTGTGATCCGGAATTTTGATCGAGGCTTCGCAGGTGGTTTAATGCAGCTTCGGTGGTTTCGCACTGAAAAATTGTCTGTAAATTCTCGGTGGATAGACCTAAGTTAGCGCAATGAGCGGTTAATATTTCTAGACGTCCATCAGCGAGATGATGATGAGTATGAAAAATTCCCCCGGCTAACTTGATTAATTTTCCATGATAACCAAAGAGTACAATAGATTCTATTCCTGCGAGTCCGGCTGCGGCTAACATTGGCCCTAACCAATTGGCGGTTTTGACGGTTTGTTCGGGGGAGATTCCTAATTTTTGGGCGAGATCTAAGCCATTTTCTCCCACACAAAAAACTAAGGATTTATATTGAGTGGCTTTTTGGTTGAGTTCCTCGCAATAGGCTTCGAGTTGTCCGGGTGCGCTGAGGGGTTGGGAGATGCCTGTTGTACCGAGTAGGGATAATCCTTCTACGACTCCAAAGGCTTCGTTTGAGGTTCTTTTTGCCAGTTGACGACCTTCTGGTAAGATAATTGTAATCTGTATTCTGTCTGTTGGTTTGAGTAATCGTTCTAAGTTTTCTTTAAATAATTGTTTCGCATAACGATAAATTGCTGAATTTCCACTATTTTTATCGTAACCAATTCCCTCGCCGCCAATTAAGGTAATTTGTTCGTTTTGTTCTGGGATAATATTTGTTTGATTCTCACAAGTTTTAACCGTATTTTCAATTAATTCTACCATCGCCCAAATGGGAGTATTGCGGGTTAAATCTAAATTCTCTCCCGGATCGGAACGGGTAACGGCTAAGGCGGTGTTAGGTTGAATTTTAGCAATTTGTTCAATGGGAATTTCGACAGTTTGAGCGGGTTCAATTAAATCAAGTTCAACAGTATTTATAGGTTGATTATTTTCAGATAAATACTTGAATGCTGCTATAGCTGCTGCACAAGCAAACACGGGTAAAGTATATCCTGATCGCGGTTGAGAATGGTTCATTAATTGAATTTGAGCATGAAGGAATATTGTTTATTTTAACAGTTAAAATCCTATACTAATTTTCCTTTATATTTGTGTTGTTTACTTATTTAATTTCAAATTAGCCTGAAAATCTTGAAAATACAATACGGAAATTTACGGATAATCTCAAATTTAGTAGCGTAAAAAAATAAAATTTTAATCCGTTAAATTACTTAAAATCAACGATATAAATGATCTTTAGATAAAATAAATTTGGACTTGATTTTTGTAATTAAGTCCATTATAAAATTGTTTAACCTATAACATTTTTTTTGAGTTCATTAAAATTGCTAATTAGTTTATGGCGTTTTTCAGCGGTGATTATATACCTAAAAGAAAACCAAATTGTATATAATATCCCTACGGATTGAAAAAACGTCGCTATAAGAGGTAAACCATCTAGAGCTTTTATTATAGTTGTTATAATAACAAAAATTAGCAAGGCTAACAAAGCATAGACAAAAACAAAAATAACTCGCTTGTATGCACTCCAAAAGTATTTTATGTAATCTGGTACGTTATCAATAAAATTTGACGCTTGATAGCCAAACAATAAAAACTTTTCTTTATAACTCTCATTTTCTTGAAACAAATTTTCGTTTAACCCGTGATCAAAAGGCTTTTCTACCTCTACATTTATTTCTTCAAATTTAGACTCTTTATTAACATTTTTAGGCTTTTTAATTTCAAGCTCTGGATTATTATTCAATCTAGTAATTTCTGGTTCCATGTTAAACTCCTAAATAAACTCTTGAACAAACAACCAAAAATGCTATTAGCCAATTCTACATTTATTCAATTTTGATAAAAAGTCCGAAAAATATAATTTTCTAGAACGTATTCCTCGAATAATTTTAACGAATAATAATAAAGGTAAATGTCCGCTAGGAGCGTCGGAACTATAATAAATGGAAGATTCATAAAACCATCTATTATTTACCAACCACCCTACATTTTTACCAAAATTACAGTAATCGTTATAATTATCAACTCCTATTTTCCCGCCTGACGACTCAAAAATTTGTTTTTGTACACTAAATCCAAATTTACCAGAACTATATTTAAGCCAAAGTTCATCTATAGCTTGTAAAGTTGTACAGGGCAGAATTTCTATATCCTTTTTATCTAAAAGCAGATCATCAGCTAACTTGTTACAAGCTTGATTGATTAAAATCAATGTTTGTCTATCAGCAGATTGCCATTGTTTATCTTTGAGTAAGTTCTCTAACGTTTTATACTTGAAGTCTTGAGTTGGTTCTTCTATTTTTCTGGAAAACTTTTTAGTTTGTAATATATTCTCATCTTTGGATTCAGAATTTTGGGTTTTTTGTACAGAATCAGAAACTTGTTTTAAAAATTCGTTAACTTGATTAGCCTGTGAATTAAAAAATTGAGTTTGATTCCTTTCTAAATTTTCTTGGATGGATGATAATTTTTCAACAATTACCTGTGATTGACGTTTTTCTATATCTTCTAATTCTGCTGTGAGATTGGCTTGAATAGATGAAATTAGTTGTTCTTGGATATTTTGTAGTTTTGGCTGAACTTGCCGCGAAATTTCTTGAACAATGTTTTCTGTTAAGCCACTATTATTTTTTTCTATATATGATGGAATATTAGCGATTTGAGAGTTCAGTTCAGTCCTTTCTTTCTGTGCTTCTTTGAGTTGTGATTCAAGATTTAAGAGCTTAAGTTGAATCTCGGAGGGATCAAAAGGCTGAAATTGTTTGAGTATAGATAAAATTTCAGCCTCTCGTTGTTCAATTGCTGAAATTTTTTCACTGACTTGGTTCAACAGAGTATAGATCTGTTGCAATTGAAGGAATACATCAGACTGATTAGAGGTCAAGCTTCAAATTACCAACGCTTCTGTACTAAAAATACATCGGCGATAGAGAAGTGTCAATGATTAAGAACCCACTCAAATATTTGTTGGGTTTCGTAGCCTCAACCCAACCTACCAATCTACTAATCTAGAATATCTGTTGGGTTTCGTAGCCTCAACCCAATTTACAGATACGAATGTAATCGTGATGATCGCCTCTAAATTCGACATAATAAGAGAATAGATGAAGCCAGGGTAATAAATTCTCTATGAATACAGTCGATTATCTCCGAATTAGCTTAATAGACCGTTGTAACTTCCGATGTCAATACTGTATGCCGGAAGGGGCGGAGATGGACTATATTTTGCAGCAGAACCTCCTCACCAATGATGAACTGTTGACGTTGCTGCGAGAGGTGTTTATTCCGGTGGGGTTTACTCGCTTTCGGCTAACCGGGGGTGAACCGTTGCTGCGTCCGGGAGTGGTAAACTTAGTTGAAGAAATTTCGGCTTTTCCCGAAACCCAAGATTTGGCGATGACCACGAACGCTTTTTTACTTGCAAATATGGCGCAACCGTTGTATGATGCAGGATTAAGGCGGATTAATATTAGTTTGGATTCTCTCGATCCTGATACGTTTAATCAGATTATTGGTAATCGAGGACGCGATCGCTGGCAACAGGTTTGGGACGGTATTCAAGCCGCTTATCGAGTTGGGTTCGATCCCCTGAAGTTGAATGTGGTGGTAATTCCAGGGGTGAACGATCAAGAAGTGTTAGACCTAGCTGCTTTAACGATAGATCGACATTGGCACGTGCGGTTTATTGAGTTTATGCCAATTGGGAATGGTCAATTATTTGATGATTGCGGCTGGATCGCTTCAGTTGACCTCAGACAACAAATTCGCGATCGTTGGGGGTTAACGGAGTCTCATGTACGCGGAAACGGCCCTGCTGATGTGTTTCAAATTCCCGGCGCCAAAGGAACACTGGGCTTTATTAGTCAGATGTCGGAATGTTTTTGCGATCGCTGTAACCGAATGCGGTTTTCGGCCGATGGTTGGTTGCGTCCCTGTCTCCTCAATGAAACGGGTCAGATAGACCTTAAAACCCCGCTTCGTCAAGGCGTTTCCTTTGAGGAGTTGCGAGAACGGGTAGAATACCGACTTCGGATCAAACCCGATATTAACTTCAAACAACGAGAAGCAGGGACAACCGACGGTTATAGTCGCACCATGTCACAAATTGGTGGTTAGTTGTTGAGAGGGGAGAGGAGAAGAAAGCAGCGTTATTGTTTTGATTCCCTTCTCAAATTCTTCCTTCCTCTACGAACAACCAACCCACAGACCATAATTAAGCTTGACGTGAGTAATACTCAACCACCAATAGTTCGTTAACTTGGAGTGCGACCCATTCGCGATCAATAACACTATTCACCTTAGCGAGCAGTTTTTCTTTGTCTAACTCCAGGTGAGAGGGAACATTCGCCAGACCCGGATACTGGAGGTTGGCTTTGACCATTTCGCGGGATTTTTCTTTGTTTCTGATCCCAACAATATCTCCAGGACGACACTGATAGCTGGCAACATCGACGACCCGATCATTAACGGTAACATGACCATGATTGACGAGTTGACGAGCGCCGGGAATTGTCGGAGCCATCCCTAACCGGAAGATGGTGTTATCCAGACGCATCTCTAACATTTGTAGCAAAACTTGACCCGTTGAACCTGTGGCTCGACGTGCTTTTTTCACATAACGCAGCAATTGCTTTTCAGAAAGACCGTAGTTGAACCGGAGTTTCTGCTTTTCTTCCAAACGAATCGCATATTCAGAGCGTTTGCGACGGGCTTGACCGTGTTGACCAGGGGGATAAGCGCGTCTAGCGACTTTTCGGGTTAATCCGGGTAAGTCTCCTAAACGACGAACAATCCTTAAACGGGGGCCTCTATATCGAGACATTTAACTTCCTCTCTCCATAATATTTATTACCAAACCTCTATTTTAGCATGAGCGACGAGAAGCCCCAGATCTGAAAACGCAGTGTCAGTGTGGGATAAATCGCCTCCGCGAGTTGATCAATTCCAGGCTTGTGTGATGGTAAAGTGCATTCACTCTAAATCAATCGTGGGCATTGCATTACTGCGGGATGATTTGGATTTTTTATTAAACTTAACTGTTTTTTATTCAGTAGCACTCGCCCCCAAATACTGCCCTGATTTTGAACCTAAATTATTTGAGCAATGCTCTTATCCTTGAGATAGTAAATTAGTAGTTTTATTGATAAAAATCACATCTCTTTTGACTTAGAGTAGCAGAATATTTTGCGATGAAGTTGGGCTAGATAATGACGTAAACAGCTATTTTATCCTCCGACTCTTGTCCTCGATATTTTACTAATAATCTGGTCTCCATCTGAAATAAATTTCGGATAAACTTTAGATCCATCTGTAATCCAAAAATAGCAATTCC
Source organism: Lyngbya aestuarii BL J (assembly GCF_000478195.2). Lineage (GTDB taxonomy): Bacteria > Cyanobacteriota > Cyanobacteriia > Cyanobacteriales > Microcoleaceae > Capilliphycus > Capilliphycus aestuarii. The sequence continues at coordinate 45,559 of NZ_AUZM01000039.1, forward strand.
AATGCTTTATTTTTTGCCACAATCTTTTAAATGTTTCTGCACTTCGATCTCCGATTACATATTATAAAATCCCGGAGTAGTCTTTGTCTAAATCAGTCCAGATCCAGACTTTATTTTTTTTTGCCTATAAATTTTGGAGTTCATCTAGTTGAACCACTTCTGGTTTTTCGTAATCCTCCTTGCTATCTGCTAGCTGATTACCTATCTGCTTCACCCAGCGAATTACTGTGTTATGATTGACTTTAGTAATTCTTTCAATAGCCCGAAATCCATTACCATTTAGGTACATAGTTAAACAGTCTTCTTTGACTTTTCGGGAATAACCTACTTCTGAATAAGACTCAATAAATTGGCGACCGCAGCTTTTACATTGATAGTTCTGTTTGCCCCTTCTGTGACCATTTTTTATAATGCTACGAGATTGACATTTTGGACAGTTTATACTCATTTTTTGAGCAGGTGATCGCCAAAGCTTAACTTTTTCCTCAATTGTAAATCATCCCGCGATTATGCAACGCCCGTTCTGGAGAGCAGTGGCTCTCGCTTCGGGAGTCGCTGACTTTAATTATTCGCGTGGGAAGGATTAAGAATTATCGCCTCTGGAACAGGGGCGACTGCCAGTGGAGCAAGTGTAAGACCAACCAGGGGGCGGAAATCCTCTGTGCGGCAACTTCCGATCAATGATCGATCTGTTGATGCGGTCTTGTCAGATTGATCAAGAAGCTGGAAGCCTACGCCAGAAAGCAAAGCGTCTGCGTAGATAGTTCACTGAACGGTGAACAGTAGAGGGTCACGGGTCATACTGTTCACTGAGAGGTGCTGAGGACTCAAGAGAAGCCGTTCCAAGCTAGGACAACTAATTCACTTAACCACAAGCGTTGTTCTAAACTGAGAAGACAGTCATCGGCGAGAACTTCGGCTTTAAGATCTTCGAGAGATAGATGCTGAGAACGAGCAATTTGAATGACACCTGCGATCGCAGAGGCAACCAGTTCTTCACTGACAGGCTGTTGACTCAGAGTGATCATTTCTGTCAAACTTTTTGGAATGGGATAATTCATAGTGTGAGGGCAATTTCAATCAGGTCATTACTTGCCTTGTACTCAAAGTCACAGGTTCCCCAGATTTAAAATCCGGCTCGGTACAAATCAAAGGTTGCCTCCGATTTTGCACAGCCTTTGCGCGTGCTGCGGGCTTGCCTGTGACCGCCTGCTGCGGTCAATAAAATGAGATAAGTTTAATCTACGAGTTTACATCAACATGATAGATTGAGATTCAGAGGTTGACTGTTCTCTTTAAGCCGACAGAACGGTTCAGTACAGAGCAATCACCTCAACTCAATTGACCGGACTTATTTCAGTCTTTGGGATCAAGTAACAATGCTTGAATCTAATTTAGATCAAAATTCGATCAATTCACAACTGCAACATCGTGAAAAAATTAGAAGATGAAGTCTCGATGATCAATTGAGGTCGTCCAACGACTCTAAAACCACAGGTAGAGATTTTGGATCTCTGGCTGATGTTTCCGAAAAACGAAGATTGTAATCATTCAGTGAAAAAGGTTTGATGTATGCAGCCATTTATCTTAGCAGGTCGAGCAATTTTATTTAGATTATTACGTCTTTTAATGACCATTACCATTGAGTCTTTTGTTTATCAAAAATCTTTTAAAATATCTCCTAAACAAGGAGTAAAATATGCAATAATTATTGATTTATTTGCCGAAGTTTTTGGTGCAATTGTCTTTACTTCTTTACAAACTTTTTTCCCGTTTAACACCGCTCGACACCTCATTATTTATTTAACCTTAGATGACTTTCAAAAATTTGCTCCTGATGTTATAGTTCTGACTTTATTTTATTTCTTGCTATTTTTGCTTGTGAAGTGGATTGGCTTGCTTTTCTTAGATATGTTTGTTTTTGACAACGACAACAGCGTTTCAGACCAAGCGACATCAACTTCAAATCTAGAAAGAAGCACACAATGGGGAAATCAATTTAAAATCGTTACTAAAGCTCATACTATTAGTTATACTGTAACGTTACTCTTTGTCCTCTTGAAAATTCGTGTCTTTTACTTCTAAAAATCATGGACTTTAAAAAAAATATGGATCGGGCAAAAATGATGATTAGTCCGGCAGTTCCGCCCCGATTCGTTCATTGGAAAACCCTGCTTTTATTCAGCATCGTTATTTGGATTTTATCTTTCTTCGCCCTCGATGGAGGTGAAGATTTCATTGCTGGTGTTGGCTGGATTTTAATCACCATTAGTATAGGTTGGGCAACGAGTCTACCGCCTTTTATTATCGGCAAATTACCCTTAAGTCCCTGGGTAATTGCCACCTTTATCTCCTTACTTATTTATCAACTCACAGAAGACACTGATCCAACTCTCGCCCTCAAAGCATGGCCTTTAATTGCTGCGGTTTTCATTGCCGTGATGGAAGGGTTTAAAAGTCGCTCTCCGGAAAACTCACCACCGCTTTTGAGTCGGACAAGCTTAGTGACAATTATCTTAATTCATGTGTTGTTAAGTTGCTGGATCGAACTTTATATTTTACTGGTTCAGCAGATGGAAAACAATCCCGAACTCAATCCGAGCATCACTCGCCCCCGTTCAGCATTTCTTCAACCCGCCTCTAGCTTGCTCCACGCTAAAAATCATAACTTTCTCAAATTAGATGAACAATTTTAACAAATCTTTTAAACTATAAACCAGGACAATCCACGTAATATCTAAAGCAGGCAATGGTTATCCAAAAGTTAGAACAACTCCAATCTTTGTTTCAGGAGATGAAACAGGCATTAATCGCCTACTCGGGAGGAATAGACAGCACCTTAGTCGCCAAAATCGCCTATGATGTACTCGGAGATCGCGCCCTCGCCGTAACCGCAGTTTCCCCGTCATTACTCCCCGAAGACTTAGAAGACGCCCGAACTCAAGCTGTAGAAATTGGAATTCGTCATCAAGAAATCTCTACCCATGAGATGGAAAATCCCAACTATACGTCTAATCCTGTCAATCGATGCTACTTTTGTAAAAGTGAACTCCATGATACATTGAAGCCTCTGGCGGTACAATGGAAATATCCTTACATCGTTGATGGTGTCAATGCTGATGATTTAAGAGATTATCGTCCGGGAATACAAGCAGCGATTGAACGCGGAGTGCGATCGCCTTTAGCTGAAGTCGGAGTCAGTAAAGCCGAAGTGCGAGAACTCTCAAAATTACTCGGTTTATCAAGATGGAATAAACCCGCTCAACCCTGTCTCAGTTCTCGCTTTCCCTACGGAGAAGAAATCACTGTGATCAAACTCCAACGAGTCGGACGAGCAGAAGTCTATTTACGCCGACTGGGATGGCAAAATTTACGAGTGCGTTCAGAAAAAGATACCGCTCGTATCGAACTCCCCCCCGATCAAATCAAGGAATTTGTATTAACCATAGATTTGTCGCAACTCGTCAAAATCTTTCAGGAATTTGGCTTTGTTTATGTCACCTTAGACCTGGAAGGATATCGTAGTGGTAAACTTAACCAAGTCTTAACCCCTGAAGCCTTGGGACAATCCTAAAACTGCCCTCTCACCCAACGAGGACGTTCCCCGACATGAACTCATAAAATGACCCCACCATCAAGATATGGCAGGGAGCAGGCGACAGTTAAACGCTAATCTCATTGTCAGGGGAATCGCAGAGCAGACTCCAGTTTAATGTGACAATTTGATGACCGTCCATATTCCCTGCGGAGAAAGTCTGCCTTCGTTGCTAGCCCCTGACCCTCATCAGCCTTTGGATTCCAACACTTCTCAAAGAAAAGCTTAAAATTGATTATAAAGACCTTATTGCCTGAACTGACTCAGGTTAAGAAGGATAACTCAGTCCTTTGATTGTTTCAATATTATCCTAGTGTCCTACTCTACCCCAAATTCTCAACCGCTCGAACTCGACAAACTTTTTCCCTTTCAACTCGATCCATTTCAGCAAGATGCGATCGACGCTTTGAATGCAGGTAAATCTGTGGTGGTTTGCGCCCCAACAGGTTCGGGAAAAACACTGATCGGGGAATATGCCATCTACCACGCTTTGAGTCGGGGACGACGAGTGTTTTACACAACTCCCCTCAAAGCCCTATCCAATCAAAAATTACGAGACTTTCAAGAACGGTTTGGGGTCGAGAACGTGGGCTTGCTTACGGGTGATCTCTCCATGAACCGAGAAGCTGCTGTCGTGGTGATGACAACCGAGATCTTTCGGAATATGCTTTATGGGACACCGATTGGTGAAGTGGGGACTTCCCTCGAAGGCGTGGAAGCGGTTGTCCTCGATGAATGTCACTACATGAACGATCGCACTCGCGGTACCGTTTGGGAAGAATCAATTATTTACTGTCCTCCCGAAATTCAACTCCTAGCCCTCTCCGCCACCATCGCCAACAGCGATCAACTCACCGACTGGTTGTGTAAAGTTCACGGGCCAACAGAACTGATCCATTCTAACTTCCGACCCGTTCCCCTACAATTTCACTTTTGCAACACTCAAGGACTGTATCCTCTATTAAATGACTCGGGTACTGAGATCAACCGCCACTTAGAACCCAAAAAACGACGCAATAATCGATTTGATAACCGTCGTTCTCGTTTCCACAATAAACACAAACAACAAGGTCAAAGCTTGGCTAGCGCCCTCAAGCAACTACAAAAGCAAGGAACTCTCCCAACCATTTACTTCATCTCCAGTCGTAAAGGTTGCGATCGCGCCGTCACCGATCCCAAAATAGAACGTATTTCTTTTGTTAACTCCAGTGAAGCTGATCGTTTAAATACTGCCATTAACGCCTTTTTAAATGCTAACCCCAAACTTAAACAATTTAAGTCTCTAGACTCTCTCTCGCGGGGTATAGCCACTTATCATCTAGAACTCCCTCCGGCTTGGAGAATATTCGTTGCTGAATTATTTCGACAGGGTTTAGTCAAAGTTCTGTTTGTTCCTGAAACCTTGTACGTTCTCTATGAACTTCAAGAAGAAGAAATGCTTCCGGCGATTTATTTTATCTTCAGTCGTCGAGGTTGCGATCTAGCAGTGGAAGAATGTTTTTATGCCGTCCATGAACTGGGCTTTATTTCCCTGGTGAATGAAGCAGAAGCCACACTTTTAAGAGAAAAAATCGATATCTTTTGCGCCCACAATACCGATGTTTCTCCCTCTCGTAGTATCGAACCCTTGTATTTGGGTATCGCCGCCCACCACGCCGGAATATTACCCACCTGGAAAGTCTTAGTTGAAGAACTTTTTACTCTGGGTTTAATTAAAGTTGTTTATGCCACCGAAACCCTGGCGGCTGGAATTAATATGCCCGCCCGAACAACAGTGATTTCTAGCCTCTCCAAACGTACCGATGAGGGTATCCGTCTACTCAAACCGTCAGAATTTTTGCAAATGTCAGGTCGGGCTGGACGCCGAGGCATGGACTTGTTGGGTCATGTGGTCACAGTTCAAACTCCCTTTGAAGGGGCAACAGAAGCCGCTTATCTAGCCACAACTGAACCTGATCCCTTAGTGAGTCAGTTTACACCGAGTTATGGCATGGTGTTGAACTTGTTGCAAACCCACAGCCTAGAACAAGCAAAAGCATTAATTGAACGCAGTTTTGGTCAATATTTGTCTACCGCATCACTCCAACCTCAATCCGAGGAGATGCAGCAACTCCAAGCCGAACTTGCTGATATTGAAGCGAATTTGGGCTTAGAGGGAGATCAAACCATAGAAGATCTCGAAACCGTGATCGCGAACTACGAGAAGCTACAAGCCCGTCTACGGGAAGAAAGACGCTTGTTAAAGGTTTTGCAAGATCAAGCCGAAGAAACTCGAACGGCGGGAATGTCTCAGGCGTTGGTTTCTGCGGGGTTAGGAACCCTTGTTAGTCTCAGAGGTAAACACGTTTCTCCGAATGCGAGGAACCCAGAAGACCAACCATTAGGGGCGGTATTGGTCGCCCAAACGCCGAGTCCGGGTCAAGCGCCTTATTTTCTCTGTTTAGGTCAAGATAACCGTTGGTATGTGGTAGGGGCGTCTGATGTGGTGGGGCTGCATGGGGACTTACCTCGGTTAACCGCAGTAGACTATATGGATATTCCCGATATTCCCTATAAGTTGGGTCAGAAGCGGAAAGGAGATCATCTCAGTGAAGCAGTCGCCCAACAAATTTCTGAGGTGCCGATGCCAGAAGTTCCCCCAGAAGTGCAACATCAAATGCAGCAAGTTAGGGAGATTGAAGAACAGTTAGAAACGCATCCATTGTATGAATGGGGTAAACCGCAGAAGTTGTTAAAACGTCGAGAAAGGTGGACGGATCTCAATTATGAAGTTCGGTTATTACAAGCAGAAATTGAGGCAAATCAAGGTCATTATTGGCAGAAATTTTTAGATTTGATTTTGATTTTACAGCAGTTTGAAGCCTTAGATGAATTACAACCGACTGTTTTAGGTCAGGCGACGGCAGCTTTGCGGGGCGATAATGAATTATGGTTGGGAATTGCCTTGATGTCTGGGGAATTTTATGAGTTAGAACCCTCCCAATTAGCGGCAGCTTGTGCGGCGTTAGTCACAGAAATTTCGCGATCAGATACCTGGACAGATTATCAGCTCTCAGAACCTGTACAGTCTGCTTTAGAACGACTCTGGGGTTTACGGAAAATGTTGATCAAAGTTCAAAGTCATTATCAAGTGGAGTTTTTGGTGTTACCTGAACGCTGGGAACATCAAAATATGAGTGCAATTATCGAACAATGGGGTCAAGGAGTTGATTGGTTACAGTTAGTTGAACATACGAGTTTGGATGAGGGGGATTTAGTGAGAATGATTAGAAGAACGTTGGATTTTCTCTCCCAAATTCCTCATGTTCCTCATTTGAATTCTAGCTTTAAACAAAAAGCAATAGATGCGAAAAAGTTACTGGATCGTTATCCGATTAATGAAGATGTGGAATAACAGATGGAGAATTTTGTAGGGGATTTCTGCTTTTTTAGTCAACCGTTAACTGGACTTTTAAGGGCAATTATCCCGCTTACCGATGCGCTTACCTCGACCTTAAACCGAAATATTGGCTGATTGTACGCAGGAAATTCCAAGTCGAAATCCAACATTGATTTAGCCAGTTTATTAAGGAATAAATAATCTGATTTTTTTTCTTCTTGTTTTTGGTTTTCTGTTTTTTCTGAGTTTTTGTCTGGGATGTTTCTTGATAATTACTGGTTGTTTTTGCTTGTTCTTGCTTGATTTCTCTAATACATTTTAAAATGACTTGACAATTTTGAGGGCGATTTCCGGGAAAAGTAGCCATTAAGTAATCAAGTAGATCAGCAAAATGTTGAGAAATATGGGGAGCATATTTCCGCCAGAGTAACTTACCTGTTCTGGGGTTTTCGGGAAAAGCTTTTGCGTGTTTTCCTGTTAATAGAAATACCCATATCCGACCCAAGCAGAAAAAGTCAAATTCATTTGTTATTTCCTGGGACGGGACACCTATTGTGTACTGGGACGGGCTACAAAAATTACAGCAATTAATACCCGTAAAATTTCCCTTATTATCAAAGAATTTATCAGGTAACATTTGATAATCAGTTAATGCTAAATTTCCATCGGGTTTCACTGTAATAGCTTTGGAATTAATGTCGCGAAAATAATAATGTTTACGATGAAATTTATCCAAAATTTTTACCATTTGTCTTAACCATTTTATCGCCAGTTTTTCACTAATGGGTTTTTTGTTCCGTCGGATCATCCAATCTTTTAAAGTTAAACCTTCAATATATTCCATCACTAAATAGTGAGTATCATCGTTTTTCGTATAGTATCCATCTTGATCCATTTTAGGAATTCCGGGATGATTAATTTCCCTAAAAACTTTCACTTTGTGTTGCATAATCAAAACAATTTTTAGATTATCTAATAGAGGGTTTATCGTTATAACTTTATATTGACCGCTCTCTTGAGCGTAAACTTTAAAAGAGTCTTCTCCACAAAGTTTTTGTACTGCACGATATCGGTTTTGTAACAGTAGATCAAAACCACAGTTACAGCAAATCAATTGATTTTTATTCGCTGGATCTGCTGGATTAGGACATTGAAGATTGAAGCAATAACTCATAACGCGAAAAACCCATAGCGATATTACTATAGCAATTCTACTCTATCAAAACGAGGTCTATTCGTGCAGTCCTGAAGTGATACCCTGCAACAAGTTAATGATACGCATCGGGGGCTGAAAATAGTTAAACTGATTGAGTCTAGTGGAGAGCTTTTTTGTCACCCATCAGTTCCTATTGTCTAATTCTTGTTCTTGTTTTTTCCTGAATCTTGAAATCTAGGTTAAACTGTAGTCTTGAATACCAGTTTCCTCTCTTAAATCGGATTATTCTCTCAATTTCTCGAAAACTATCTGATTTAACATTTTGAGTAAAAAGAGCAAGCTAGAATACGGTGTCTTCCCCAGTGATTCAAATTCTTGTAGAGTAGAATAGTGAAGATTCATCTAAGATTTCTGTGATTGGGGTGTTTTTTATGATGTAGTTAGCCGAACCCGGTTAATTCTCATCAAATTTGAACTGTCATCCCTGAAAATTGGGCATGACAAACGTGCAACTGTGAGGCAGGGAACGTCGTTAACGCATTAAATTAACAGATATGATTCAGAAGCACTCGCTATCTTTTTTCACACAAGCTTTAGTCGGAACTCTGGCGGGTACATTAATCGGTTGCTGGGTGTTACGTTCATCAACCGCAATGGCAGGTGCAGTGTTGGGAGTAGTTCGCTCTGACAGTGCAACCAATTGGAGCCAGATTGAAGGACGGCTGAAATCAAGCCAAGTTAATTATACAACTGTTGATCTCGATAATATTCGGAGTATTACCGATTTAGCAGGTATTCAAGTTCTGTTTTTGCCGAATGTAGAAAACTTAAAAACAGATCAGATTAAGATTATACAACAATGGGTTAATCAAGGGGGAAAACTAATCGCCAGCGGGCCGATTGGTCAGAAATCCACTCCTTTAGCCCGTCAACTTTTGAGGACGTTACTGGGTTCCTATTGGGCTTTTCCATTAAGTAGTGCTGCTCAACCGGAAGCCAAAAGAAATCGTTGTCGAGAACAAATTTGTCGGGACTTAACCGAATGGTCGCCCTCTTTTGAAAGTCAAGGAAGTGTGAATGGGGGTGTGTTAATTCCGTCTAGCTTAGAAAGCTACACCGCAGGCGTTTGGCAAGGAAGCGGCGGATCTCCATCTGTAATTACCACTCGGAGTGCAACTTATATCGGTTGGCGCTGGGGAAGTAGTGAAGGAGCAGATATTGATGCGGCTTGGTTGCAAGCGGCAGTAAATCGCTATGATGGCAGTGTTAATCCGGGTTTAGCCGTCAATAATACTCCGACTCCGGTACAACCCTCATTGACAACTCCAAGCCGTTCTGTTGAATCGAATAATACAGTCAGAGAGCCTGGGGTTCAACCCACTGTGAGAAATCGCGATCGCCGCACAGAAGCAAATAATACGACAAGAGAGACTGCGGTTCAACCGACAACTCGGAATCGGGGACGGAATACAGAAGCTAATCGGAACTCAGACTCTAAGAATACCGCCTCTGATCGTTCTACAGAGCAAACTTCTCAAAATCGAGCCGCTAGTCAAGGGAGTTCAAACAGAGACAACACCCGTTCTAATCGACTAACCCCAAGAAACCAATCGGTTGAAGCAACACCTGCAACGTCGGGGAGCAATTCATCTTTGATGTCTACTCTATCATCCGGTTCAACCTCTCGATCTCCAGCCCCGACAACTCCCAATTCTAATATAGCTAGAACCCGCACCCCCAATAATCAAAGCGTACTCGATGATTTTGCTGATCCGTCCGATCAAGTCGCACCTGCGGGGTTAAGCGTCACTCAGGGAAATGAACCTATCGATGAATACATGGCAAACACCATGCGTCAAGAGTTGATGAACCTGTTAGGACGGTTTGAAAATGCCTTAGTTGCAGCCAATTCTAGCGGTACCCCGGTGAGTTTGACAGTGGCATCAACTCAACTCAACGAAGTCGCTCAAGTCAATCCAATTGATAATCGAGCCGCAACAGAAGTGATCGCCTATGTCCAACAAGTTCTCAAAGACTTTCCCCAATTAGTCAATCAACAAAATTGGGCAGCCGCCCGCCAACAGTGGTTAGAGGCTCGACAAAAACTTTGGGAAAATTATCCCATTGATGGGGAACGAGCAGGGGCAGAAATTCGCGCAGTTTGGCTTGATCGCGGTACGATTGTGCAAGCTCGGGGAGAAGCGGGACTCGCTAAAATCTTTGATCAACTCGCCCAAGCCGGAATTAATACGGTTTTCTTTGAAACCGTTAACGCAGGCTATCCCATTTATCCGACTAGAGTTGCACCGCAGCAAAACCCCCTCACTCAAGGTTGGGACCCCTTAGCCAGTGGGGTTAAACTTGCTCACGAACGGGGGATGGAACTACACGCTTGGTTGTGGACATTTGCCACCGCCAATCAGCGCCATAATACTTTAGTCAATCAGCCGACTAGCTATTTAGGGCCTGTTCTGACCGCTCATCCCGACTGGGCGAATCGTGATAGTCGAGGTCGAGTTTGGCATGAACGCGATGGTAAAGCTTATCTTGATCCAGCCAATCGCGAAGTTCGCAGTTATATTCTCCGGCTTGTCGGAGAGATTGTCTACAACTACGATGTTGATGGGATACAGCTTGACTATATTCGCTATCCGTTCCAAGATCCCAATCGCAATTTTAACTTTGGTTATGGTACCGCCGGACGAGAACAGTTTCGTCAGTTAACCGGAGTTGATCCGATCTCGGTGAGTCCGAGAGATAGTCAGTTGTGGCAACAGTGGGTGAACTTCCGAGTTGAACAGGTCAATACGATGGTTCGGGAAGTGTCTCAGTTGCTACGAAAGCAATATCCAGATGTGATTTTCTCAGTGGCAGTCTTTCCTCATCCTGAACAGGATCGTATTCGCAAAATTCAACAACATTGGGAAACTTGGGCGCAACAGAATTATGTCGATTTGGTTGTACCCATGACTTATTCTCTCGATACTAATCGTTTACAGCGAATTACTCAGCCGCTGACCCATTCTGATCGTCTCGGTGCTACTTTAATTGTGCCTTCGGTGAAGCTTCTGGATATTCCGGAAATTGTGGCAATTGATCAAATTCAGGCGTTACGAGACTTACCAACGGGTGGATATTCTATCTTTGCGGTTGAAAGCATTGGTAATCATTTACAAGCCTTTTTTAACCGCACTCAGGGATGTATTGATCAAAGTTGTCGTTCGATAGCGATTCCCTACCGTCAACCGTTTGTCGCCGCCGCTGATCGGTATACGGCTTTGAAACGGGAATGGAGTTTTCTATTAGCCAATGACCGTTTATGGATTCGAGATAATGAGTTGCAAGCGCTGAGTCAGCAAGCTGAGGAGTTAGCTGAAGCGTTGAACCAATTAGCGAGTAATCCGACGACCGCAAATCTGAAGACTGCTCAAAGTCTCTTGAGTGCGTTTGAAAGTCAGTTTCAACGGTCTATGCGCCTACAAGCCTTAGAACGAGGCTATCAAGTCGAAAGTTGGGAAAATCGGTTAGCAACTCTAAAAATGTTGCTTCGTTACGGTGAACGAGTGGTGTTAAAACAGTAAACAGTTATCGGGAGATCGGGAGATCAGGAGATTTTAACTCTCCTGACATCGGTCTATCAAGGTTATCGTATAGCTCAATTAAATAAAATAAATAGGATAGGTATTACCTATCCCATTCTTTGCCACGAATTTTTCTAGATTGCTATCTGATCTGATCTTCATTTCATACGCTGATCACCAAGATTTCTATTGATGGAAGACTCAATATTCCCGATTTATCTTTGATAACAATCAAGTCGATACATATATTTTTTCTTATCTATTCTGCTCATCCTACCAAACGTAAGTCTGGACAAGCTTCACCTCAACTCAACAATTGTCAATTGTTATTGTCGTTCTGGTTAGCCTTAAGCTGAGTTTGCCAGTTCGCAATCGCTTTTTGAGCAGCATCATAGGAAGATGTCTCCACAGGAACTAACTTAGCTGCTTGGATTGCACTTTCAAACTGTTTCTTTTGAGCGCGAGACTGAGCAATCTTTAAAATCTCGGCACTCCATTGAGCAATTAATTGTTGAGCTTGTGGGTAACTAATTTCGTCAGATTGAATTTTACGCAACTGCGTAACCCCATTATTATAAGACGAAGCTTGTCCCGGCTTTATCCCTGCTTGTGCAGCTTTAACTGGAGCAAAACTTTTTTCAATTTCTTGTTGTCTCTGTTCCCATTTTTGAATTCGTTGTTGCGCCTGTTCATAAATTGGGCGACTGCTTTGAGGTATCAGTTTAGCCGCCGCCAGTGCATCGGAGAAATTCTCTGCTTTTGCTCGTCCCTCAGCAATATCTAAAATCGTTTGACTCCAGCGTTCTATATTTTCTTGAGCTGTGGGATAAAGAGGATCTTGTTGAGGAATTTGACTAGCCATAGCAATTGCATTACTAAAGCTAGATGCCGAAGCACTTTGTAAAGAAGCTTTGGAACGCTCTAGTAAAACTTCACTATTAACTTGTGGTGTTTGAGTTGTTTCGTTATTAGTTGCGGTTGAACTTGAGTTAGGTTCAGAACCCGATGTAGATGTCGATGAATCTTCAACTAATTCTAGGGGAGCAGTTGAGACTCGCTCGGTTGTATTTTGACCCAGAAAAATAGATCGATTTGTATAGAACACACCGAATAGTAATAAAAGGGCGGTGGCTCCACTCCAGAGAACAAGCTGTTGTAAAAACGATCGGTCCGACATAGTTTCTTTTGTAGAATTTTGTTGAGCCGGGGAGTCGATTTGACTTTGAGTTTGATTCGAGGGCTGATGAGTTTTTTGATTGGAAGACTTTTGATTAGAAGACTTTTGAGGTGTTTGTTTGGAGTGATTTTTACCAAGCTTTAAAGGAATATTGACTTGGTTATCAGTTGTTTTCGGGCTGACTCCATTATTTTTGTGTTCTAGAGATGAGTTAACCCAATTGTTTCCGTTAGGACTTGCCATTGCTGCGGTAGCGGGAAGTTGTTCTGGTAAAAGGGTTTGATCAATTTTACCTACGGGATTGAGGATAAAAACCGGATTTTGCTTGGGTCGCAGATGTTGATCCGTTAACTGCGGTAAATAATCACTGAGGAAATGACATAAGTTTTGAATGGTTTTGCATTGTCCTGAGTTTAGTCCCTCTAAAATTGCTGCGGTAAAGAATCCATGACGCAGAGCGGAGGTTTCCCGAGAGACTTGATCCGGTTGACAGGATAGTAGAGTGGGTATTGCCATTTGATTAGCCAACTCCATTGTCGCGGCTCCAACCGTATTTCCAGCACGCGCTCCTTGGCTGCGGTTGATATCAAGCAAAACAAGGAGTTCTGATGTAGGAGCTTCTTGGAGGTTCTCAAAGAGGAACTTTAAAGGTATTCCTGTCGCTTCTATATCGGCGGGATTACCGTCAATAGGCAGAAGATAATCTTGGCCTTCATGAGTCAGACCATAGCCACTAAAGAAAAACCACAGCCGATCACCTGAACGCAGTTGTTCTTTACACATGGCTTCGATCCAATCCTTGAGGTTCTCCCGATTGGGATATGTTGGAATTCCCCACACCTCCGATGAAGTGTCGCTCATCAATAAGCTTTTGTCAGGTGAAAATCCTCCTCTTTCTACAAGGAAGCTTTGTAGAGCTTCAGCATCTCTCTGTGCATAGCTGAGGGGTTGTAGATACTGATACTGGTTAATACCGATTGTGATGCAAGCGTGATGTTTCATAGAAAATCTCGCTGGATACCCATCCCTGTTGAGGGCGGGAGGAAAGCGAGGCGAGATGGGTATTTCGCTTTCCAAAGGACAATTAGAAACAGGTACTGATGAGAAAAAACAGAGTTTATATAGAGAGTCCGAACTAGAGAAGGATTCAGAAGCTTACACCCGGGTTTGGTGTTCAGGGGGCGAGTCAGGACTGCCATTGTTAAAAGTGAGTTTCAACAAGCTCTACTACGTTATCGGTAGGGTTCCTGACCGCTGACACCTAATAGATATAGGTTTGATTCTCTGAAAAAACGATAACACACTCAATGGGCGGACTCTCTCACTTATATATATAGAACGAGGGTATTGGCTCTGAGTACCCGTTCTCAAGAATTAGGATTGTTGGCTTTGGGGAGGAGTCACAAGAAGAATGTACTCACAACAAGAGAGTGAACGGTTTCACAATAGAGCCTTGGGACTGAGCAGTTAGACAATCACAAGCGTAAAAAGAGATAGCTCTCCAACAAGGAATAAGAGACTGCAATCGCTAAAACTCCTTCTGGCTCTAAGATTTATCTTTCGGTTAGCCCACTTCAAAAAAAAGTTTAGAAAAAAGGTTGACAATCCCAGAACAGTCAGCTACATTAGTAAATGCGCTCGAGAAACAGACAACTGCTTCCAACGCGCCCGAACCTAGATAACAAAAGAGTTTGAAAGCCTAAGCACAGTTCCTTGAACATATTCTTTTGAGGACTTTTAGGAAACTAAGAGTCATCTAATTTACACAAAAAAGAAACTAGCCAGAGAGAAAAAGCGACTCATTATTAATATAGAAATATAGCAATAATGAACAAGCTAACTCAACTCAAGTGGTGAAATCAACACGGAGAGTTTGATCCTGGCTCAGGATGAACGCTGGCGGTCTGCTTAACACATGCAAGTCGAACGGACTCTTCGGAGTTAGTGGCGGACGGG
>NZ_AUZM01000040.1 GCF_000478195.2 Lyngbya aestuarii BL J
GATCGGCACCTCTGGACTAATCTTACCTCAACGTCGGGCTGTCGGCATTACCTCGACGGTGATGAAAGTAGCCGCAGGCGCATTAGAAACGTTTCCCGTTGCTCGCGTTGTCAATCTCAATCGCGCTCTCGAAGAACTCAAACAAGCTGGTTTTTGGATTTATGGTACATCTGCAACTGCGGCTCAACCTTTATATACGGTTAAGTTTAGTGGCCCTGTGGTTTTAGTGGTGGGGAGTGAAGGTCAAGGTTTAACTCGGTTAGTTGAGCAGAGTTGTGATATTTTGGTGTCAATTCCTTTGATCGGACAGACCCCTAGCCTGAACGTTTCAGTAGCGACAGGAATGGCACTCTATGAGATTGATCGTCAGCGTCGGTCTGGTCAATAATTCTCCAACTCCGTCTTGATTAAACCGTATAAATCAACTCTGTCTGAGAGTAGAAGATTAAGATAAAGTAACGATGTAAGATCGGCTTCTATGAGGCACTGAAGAAGGGTGTCTGTGGAGAAAAGGTGAACGTGTCGCAAGTCCGATGACATGATTGAAAAAAGAAATGCGAGACTGGTATAACAAAGTGTGAAGACTGATTCTAGTAGAACTTGAGAGAACATCATTACCCACTTGATCCGCTCGCTGACCGATTTGATTCAGTTGCAAACAGACATTTCTAACATTTGATCAAGGGAAAAACAGACATGAAAGAACTTTTGATTAACTTGCTCAATTTCTTGGGGTTGGCATTTTGGGTAAAAATCATCACGACAGATCCAGATTGTACTTATTACTTTGGCCCGTTTTTGACCGCCCAAGATGCCCATTTTGCGAAAGTCGGTTATGTAGAAGATATTGAAAGTGAAGGCGCGAACACCTACACAGTTTTTGTAAAACGTGATAAACCGTCTCGCCTAACGGTTGCTGAAGATCTCGAAACCCCAATAATTGCTCAAGGCGTTATTCCCGCTTTTAGTCCTCAACCTTAGTTGAGCAAACAGAAAACAGGGTACTGGCTAGAGAATTTCAGTATTTAGCCAGTTTTCAATATCGCTTTGAACCTGTTGCGGAATTTCCCAGGGAAAAAGATGAGCCGTTTGAGGATAACAAAAAAACTGAGCATTTTGGAGATGTTGAGCGGTAGCTTGGCTCGACTCGGCGGTAATATGGCGATCGGCTTCACCTGCTAACACCAAACAGGGACATTGGATCTGATCGAGATCGGCTTGACGGTTATATCTCGATCTCAGGGCTTGATTTAAAGCTTGAGTCGCATAACGTGAGGTTTGCAGATAAGCAGGTAAGGCTTCGCGAGCGAGGTATTGGTAGGCGGTGGGTGTATGCTGTTGAATCAGATATCTAAACAGCGATCGCTTCCCAAAGGTATTAATATTCCAATCCCAACCCGGAATAAACCCGTTAATGATTCCGGCTAAACCTGTATAAATATTATCGAGCAACGTGATGGGAGGATGGTTTCCTCGGGGATAAGCAGCGGTAGCCACTAAAATTAACCCTGTAATTCGTTGAGGAAATTTTAATGCCAATTCCAGGGCGAGTATTCCGCCTAAAGACCATCCTAAAATGAGACAATGCTGAATATTAAGTTGATCGAGTAAGTTCTCTAAATCAATTAAATGATCTTGCATTTGAAAGCTTTGAGAAGTCCGACTTTGACCATATCCGCGTAAGTCTGGCGTAAGGGTTTGAAACCGACGAGATAAATAATCGGTAAAAACAGACATACATTGACGAGAACCCGGATGACCATGAAGACAAAGAATGGGAAATCCTTCGCCTTGAATTTGGAGATTAAGCGGTAAAGGTTCCATCGTTCCAAATAATCATTAAAAACAAGAATTAAAGATGACCATTTTGTTGAAGATGATCGGCGATTTTAGAGATCGCTTTACGAATTTCAGGAATCTTACCTGTATTATTATCAATCACCGTAATTACATAGGGTTCTCCATCAATACTCACGGCTAAAGTTGTACCAATCATACGAGAATTTTGACCTGTTTTTTCACCCAACCATTGAGCGTCTACTAAGTCCTCTAAAGCCTGATAACCAATTTCTCGATCATACTGACGATTAAGAGCTTGAATTAAAGCATCAGCATTCGGATATTCGTGATTATAGGTTTTAATCATCATTTCCGTTAGTTCGCTACTGGTGAGGCGATTTTTACCACTTCCGGGGCGTTTTGGCATAATCCGATCCCCCATTAATTTGAATTTAACTTTAGTTTCTTTATAGCCTTGTTTTTCCAGGGTTTGATTAATATAATCTTGACCTAAATAATCAATCAGTTGATTAGTCGCAATATTACTACTATGATCGATCATCTCTCCCATTAATTGATTGAGAGAATAGCTAGTTCTGGCTCTAATTGAAGACGCATCTTCGGTGAAGTTTCCGCCATCGACATAGACTTGTTCTTCGAGACTAATATTGTCTTTGGAAACCTTCTCTAAGAGTGCAACAGCAATCGGAACTTTAATCAAACTTGCCGGACTAGCGGGAGGATCTTCACCTCGCAGATGAGCGCAATCTCGATTGAGATTACAAACACTAATCATCGCTGTTGTTGATAATCGGCTTTCCGTGCGAATATTTTCGAGGAAAGATGCTTGAGCGAGTTGAATATCTTGGATTAAGTAAGTTAAGCTCGTCTCATAGTCTTTGATTTTTTGAGACGCTTGAGCGGCAATTAATGAAGTTTTAGGGATTTCTTCGAGATTACCGATTGCTTGTTGCCAAAGAACTTTAATTTGTTTTTTATGAGCAAGGGAATCTGAAGCGTTTGAGTTATCTTTTGTGGCTTCTGTGGCTAAATGAATGGCTTGTTTCCAGTTGTCATTGGAGCGCTGTTCAATTAAAATTTGTAGTTCTACATCTTTTAACTTTTGAAATAAGATTTTATCTGGATTCGATGCGGGAGATTCAGATAATAAAGAATTTAAAAAACCCGATTCAGAAGCATCTTGAACTGGAGTTTCTAATTCCTGAATAATTTGATCGCGCAGTTCAATTAATTCACTTAAGGAACGCGCACCATAAACATCATTGGATGAACCCCACATCGGTAACGTTTGAGTTAACCCCATACAAAAGGCGATCGCCAAACTACTGATCCCCGTGGTGGCCCAACGAAATAGTCGTGGCATTTAGTTCTCCTTATACAACCCTCACACAATACCGTTAATTAAACCTCACAAACTAGAGTTCTGTAAATGTCGCTGAGTCACATTCGGTATGCTAACGGTTTTCACCCCTGATAGAAGCATCCTGTTGTGAGATACTATGAATTAGAGAGAGTCAGCGAAGGCAATTGCGGACTCAAGACCTGAGTCTGAGGAAAGTCCGGACTCCCAAAAGACTAAACCTGCTGGATAACGCCCAGTGCGAGTGATCGTGAGGATAGTGCCACAGAAAAATACCGCCTTTTCAGTCAACCGTGAACAGTTCTTTGATCACTGATCATTGAAAACGGAAAAGGTAAGGGTGCAAAGGTGCGGTAAGAGCGCACCAGCAACGTCGAGAGGCGTTGGCTCGGTAAACCCCAGGTGGGAGCAAGGTCGGAGGAACTAAGGTTGGTCTTTTCCCCGTTCCGGTTTAAGAGGTACCGCTTGAGGTGTTTGGTAACAAACATCCCAGATAGATAATTGCCTTCTTGACTGTATACAGTTGAGAAAACAGAATCCGGCTTATGTCTGGCTCTCTCTTTTTCGGAAAACTCCGAACTAATGATACTTGAGAAAAGTTAAGATGAAAATCGGCTATCCAAACCGCCAACGCCAGTTACAGAAGCTGGTTGAACGTTTGGGACTGTCGGAACAAGACGCCATTCAGTGGCATTTGTTAGATTTGGCCCTAACGCATCCTTCGATCTCCATGGAAGCTAACTATGAGCAGTTAGAATTTGTGGGAGATGCTGTTGTACGACTAGCTGCTTCTGAGTTTTTGTGGGAAACTTATCCCCAGCAACCAGTCGGAGAGTTTAGTGCAATTCGCTCAGTGTTGGTTAGCGATCGGTTTTTGGCAGAAATTGCTGAAAGTTATGGCATGGGTCGATATTTGCTGATTGGCGGGAGTGCGGCGCAAGATCGCATGGGTGAACAGTCTCGTCTGGCTGACTGTTTGGAAGCAATATTGGCGGCTTTTTATTTGAGTACCCACAATTTACAACTGATCCATCCTTGGCTGGAACCTCACTTCCAAAAGGGTGCGACCCAGATTTTACGTGATCCGGCTCGTCAAAACTACAAAGCGGCATTGCAAGAGTGGACGCAAAGTCATTATAAAGTTTTACCGGAATATACCGTGACTGAAAGTGGGCCGATGGGCGATGAGGAGCGGTACACGGCGCAAGTTTGGTTTCAAGGTAAATCGGTGGGTGAAGGTCGCGGACGTTCAATTAAAGCAGCGGAACAGGTGGCGGCTCAAGAAGCGTATACGGCTTTGGTGATTTCTCCGAAGAATCAAAATTCAGATTAATTTGAGGGTTGTATTGTGATCACAAATCCAATCAAGATTGCTATTTTTGGAGCGGGTCGCTGGGGAACGCATCTGATTCGCAATTTTAATCAGCATCCTCACGCGGAACTGATCGCGATCGCTGATCCTCATTTTCAACGCCTACAAACGGTGAAGGAACGTTTGAACTTGAATGAGCGAGTCAAGTTGGAGACGGATTGGTTAAAGGTGATTCATGGTTATGAACTGGATGCGGTTGTGATTGCAACTCCAGCCTCAACGCACTACACTTTGATTTCTGAGGCTCTAGAGCGAGGTTATCATGTTTTTGCTGAAAAACCTCTCACGCTCAAACTCTCGGAGTCACAGAGCCTTTGTAACTTGGCTAAACAGCATAATCGTCAACTGTTTATTGATCATACCTATTTGTTTCATCCTGCGGTTGCTCAAGGTCAAGCGGTGATTGAACAAGGACGCTTAGGACAATTGCGCTATGGGTATGCGAC
The DNA here is from genome assembly GCF_000478195.2 of Lyngbya aestuarii BL J. Classification (GTDB taxonomy): domain Bacteria; phylum Cyanobacteriota; class Cyanobacteriia; order Cyanobacteriales; family Microcoleaceae; genus Capilliphycus; species Capilliphycus aestuarii. The sequence goes on from NZ_AUZM01000040.1 coordinate 4,979, forward strand.
GCGAACTCACCTCGAACCGATACGACAGGATGTAGATGTGTTGTGGGATTTGGCTATTCATGATCTGGGAATTTTTAGCACTTGGTTAGGACAAAAAGCAGTTGAGGTACAAGCGACAGGGACGGTTTGGCTACAACCGGATCGCAGTTTTGATCTCAATAGTCCGAGTTTTCCGGTTTCTAATCAGATTTCGGGGTTGTCTGATTTGGTGATGGCGACGATTCGCTATGAGTCGGGTTTTCAAGCTTTTTTACATTTTTGTTGGTTAAATCCAGATAAACAGCGACGTTTAGCGGTGGTTGGGAGTGAAGGAACGTTGATTTTTGATGAGATGTTAAAAGATCAACCGTTAACTTTGCAACGGGGGTATTTAGAGACAATTAATGACGGTTGGAAAGCAGCAGGAGTTGAATGTGAAAAAGTGGAAGTTGAACCGAGGGAACCGTTAGCCCAAGTTTGCGATCGCTTTTTAAATTGTGTTCGTCAAAATCAAGTGTGTTCGGTTTCTTCCGGTGAAGTCGGAACGGATTTAGTTCGGGTTCTTTGTGGTTTAAGTGAATCTCTCCAACAAGGTGGAAAACCAATTAAACTTTAGCTTTTAGCAAAATTTATTCTTCTTTCAATCGGGCTAACTCCCACAACTGATTTTGTTGAGGAGGAAAGCCAAATACCGCCAGAAACCAATACAAAATCCAAGAATTCTGTCGAGGATGAATGGAAAACTCGGACTCTGCAACTTTCAATAAATAAGATAAATAACTAACTTGATCTTCAAAACACTCTGATTTTAACCCGGCAATTTCTCGCGACCACGCTAACACCGGAACACTTTTTAAGCCTTGTTCTTGCAGAAAAATCTTGGCTTCTCGACGCGCAATTTCTGGAGAAAGTTGTAGAAAATAACACTGTTCTAACAGGGTTCTAAAGGCTTGATGAACTGATTTTTTTGCATTACTATGAAATAGTAACTTGAGTTCATCTTCCGGTTCAGGTCTTTCTAAAGAGGGGAATTCATACCCACAATGATCACATTGTTTTTGAGATAATCTGATTACATGACCACATTCAGGACAAGCTTTAACCGCAGATTCTCCTCGGTTTTGAGATAACTCTAACTCGGTCAAAGGTTCATACTCAATTTCCTCAACTGACCCATGACGCTGAATATTTCCGCCCTGATCTAAAATCAAACAATCTGATTTTCCTTGCTGCGGACATAACCTCATTCCTCGACCAATCATCTGAACATAAAGGGCTTTAGATTGAGTTGGTCGTGCGAGAATAATACAACTGACTTCGGGTCGATCAAAACCCGTCGAACAAACCCCCACATTAATCAGGATTTTAACATCACCTTGAGAAAAAGAATCAAAGATTTTTAATCGTTCTTCATCGGATGTTTTAGCAGTGACTAAAGCTGAAGGATGACCTCGAGTTGTAAACTCTTGAAAAAGAGATTGAGCGTGTTTTACCCCGACTGCATAAACGAGAGTTAAGCGCTGAGGACACAATCTTTCATAGTTGTCTACCGTCGCCTTAACCACCCCAGGGGCGTTACATCGGAGTTCGAGTTCACCAATGGCAAAGTCTCCTTGGCGAATTTTAACCCCTTTGATATCTGCCCCGGCTATGCCATAATAAACAGTTGGAACTAAATCACCCTTTTCTATTAAACGGGCGGGAGATTGGCTGGCAATTTGAACTTCAAAAATATGACCAAAATTTTCCCGTTTACTCAGTCTCCAAGGACTCGCTGTAAACCCAATTAACAATGGAGAATAGGTTAATGAATCTGGGGTTTTATTCAGACGCGGAAATCGTTTTTTTGCCCATTTTGACCACATGACTTGATGACATTCATCAATTATCACCAGATCAGGATCAAACCATGTTTCTCGACGACCTCGTTCGAGGGTTTGTCTCATCGCAACTTGAATTGTAGCTTGTCGATCTTCTTTCCAACCTCCGGCGATGACCCCGGCTTTGAGATCAAATAATGCTAGACTTTTTAAAACTTGTTGAATCAGGGCTTGAAAGGGAACAACAATTAAAACTTTACCGTTTTTTTGAATAGCATCATAGGCAATTGAAGAAAAGACAATAGTTTTCCCATAAGCACAAGGCGCAACAAATAAGACTCGCTTGTATCCGTTTTGAATCAGTTGATAGAGTTGTTGTTTGTCCTGTTGTTGATAATCTCTCAGTTGGATTAAGGATTGTCTATCCCGTTTAGATTGGACTTGGATTGTTGTCGGCGGGGTTTGCTGTTGAGATCTTTGGGACTTCACTCCGGTTAACAGAGAGTAAGGATTAGACATTCTTGAGCCTGAACTGAGCCTTGTCAAGTTTACGAGATTTATTGCAGTTTGAAAAGGGTTGAGTGTCAATGATAACCTGTTTGAATTGATTTCCCTTTGTGTTTGGGGAGCAGATTGCTATAATAATTGCAGTTTTTTGAAAACAAATCTCGTGAATGATTTATTGAGAGGAATTAATCTCTATCTCATCGGTATGATGGGTGCAGGTAAAACGACTGTCGGAAAATTGTTGGCAAAAGAGTTTAATTATCGCTTTATCGATACGGATGAGGTGATTACTCAAGTCGCGGGTCAGTCTATTAACCAAATTTTTGCAGAACAAGGCGAGGAAGCGTTTAGAACGTTAGAATCTCAGGTATTATCAGGATTATGCGCCCATCAACGTTTGGTCGTGGCGACAGGAGGAGGTATTATTCTCCAACGGGCGAACTGGGGTTATCTCCGTCATGGTTTAATTGTTTGGTTGGATGTTTCTCCTGAAGACCTTTATCAACGCTTAAAAGAAGATACAACCCGACCTCTACTCCAACATGATAATCCTTTGGGTCGATTGCAAGAATTGCTCGAACAGCGCTCCTCTCTTTATGCTGAAGCGGATGTGAAAGTGACGATTACTCCCCATGATACCCCAGAACAGGTGGTGGATCATATTCTCGAAAAAATTCCGACTGCTTTGAAAACAGAATCTCCAAAACCCCCTCAATATAATCTAAATCCCAATGACTTATCGTAATCCTACTCCGACTGTTGATATTATTATTGAATTGAGTGATAAACCTCAACGACCGATAGTTTTGATTGAACGTCGTAACCCGCCTTATGGTTGGGCAATTCCGGGCGGTTTTGTTGATTATGGAGAATCTGTAGAAGCTGCGGCTAAACGAGAGGCTCAAGAAGAAACGGGTTTGGAGGTAACATTAATTGAACAATTTTATGTTTATTCTGACCCGAATCGTGATCCACGTCAACATACTTTATCAATTGTGTTTTTAGCAACTGCAAAAGGAGAACCTGTCGCAGCCGATGATGCTAAAAATTTAGAAACTTTTGAACCGTGGCGTATTCCAACTAATCTTTGTTTTGATCATGATCGGATTTTAGAAGATTATCTACGTTATCGTCATTTTTCGCTTAGACCTCGACTTTAACTGTGATTAGCGATCTCCGTTTCCCCTGCTATAGTTGATATTGCCAATCCTCTTGAAATAATGTGGTTAAAGCGTCTACCGTTAAAGGTTTAGCAATTAAGTAACCTTGAGCAAAGGGACATCCGATGTTTTTTAAGTATTCAAACTGCGTTCGGGTTTCAATTCCTTCTGCAATTACTTCTAGGTTTAACTTCGTTGCCAAAGTCATAATAATGTCTATAATTGCGCTATTTTCTCCCTGTTCTCCAATACAATTGACAAAAGATTGGTCAATTTTGATAGTATTTAACGGCAGTCTTTGTAAATAACTCAGAGAAGAATAACCCGTACCAAAATCATCGATACTGAGTTGAATAGAATGGGAGCGAATGTTAGAGAGTAGTGTAATAATATTTTCGACATCATCTAATAACATACTTTCAGTCAGTTCTAAAGTTAAAAGTTGGGGAGGAAAATATATCTCAGTTAAGGCTTGATTAATTTGTTCTATTAAAGTCGGTTCTCGTAGTTGTCGCCCGGAAAGATTGACACTGATTTTTAAATTTTGAGTATTTGGAAAGTGTTGATACCAAGTTTTCATCTGAGAACAAGCCGTTTTTAACACCCACATTCCCATCGGAACAATCAGTCCGGTTTCTTCAGCCACCGGGATAAAATCAGACGGAGGAATTAAACCCTTTTGAGGATGTTGCCAACGAATTAACGCCTCCATTCCCGTGATTTTTCCCGTTTCTACAGAAACAATTGGCTGATAATATAAAATAAAATCTTTTTGGTCTAAAGCTTGACGTAAATCATTTTCTAAGTGTAAACGTTTGAGAGCTTGTAGATACATAGACGGATCAAAAATTTCATAGCGTTCTCCCCCTTTTGCTTTCGCTCGATACATGGCTGCATCTGCATCCCGCAACAAGTCAATTGCTTGGTGATAATCACTCGAACCATACACAATCCCAATACTCGGTGTAATAAACACTTCTTGTTGATTTAATATAAATGGAGATTGGAGTTCTGTGATAATACGTTTAGCAATTTGAACTGCTTCATTAATATTGTCGATTTCTTCGAGTAAAATCACAAATTCATCACCGCCAAACCGAGCCGCCAGATCAACTTGGCGAATTAATCCCTGTAAGGTCTGAGCAACAGAGATCAACAGTTCATCTCCGACGACATGACCTAGACTATCATTAATCACTTTAAACCGATCAAGATCTAAAAATAAAATCGCAAACTGAAAGTCTTGATAGCGTTTTAAACGTTGGAGAGCCAGTTCAATGCGATCAATCAATAGATGACGATTTGGTAATTCCGTCAGAGAGTCATGTAGAGCATCATATCTCAGTTGTTGTTCGACTTGGACTCGATCTGTGACATCCCGAGAAGTGGTTTGTAGACGAACGACTTGACCCGTATCATCTAAAATGGGTGTAGTTAGGGTTTCTAGCCAGATATAGTCTCCTGATTTTTTTCGCATCCGATAGGTCATGGGGATGGATTGACCGATCAAAGCTGCCTGATGAGAAGTTTGAAAGATCTGATCGCAATCTTCGGGATGAAAGAATGTATAAGGATCTTGTCCAATCAGTTCTTTGTCGTCATATCCGAGTAGAAGCTGACAAGAAGGACTCACATAGAGATATTGACCTTCTGCATTGTGAATACAAACGAGATCACTCATATTTTCGGCCAATAACCGATAGCGTTCTTCGCTTTCGCGCAATGCCATTTCTGCTCGTTTGCGATCGCTGATATCGAGAATTAAACCTTCCCAAATCACATCACCATTGAGTCGTCGCTCGGGTTTTGCTAAGGTTTGTAGCCATTTTTGACAACCCGAGGGGGTGGTAATTCGCCATTCACAACTCCAGGGTTCTAGAGTCTCCGCAGACACCTGAAGCGATTCTTGCATTCTAGGTAAATCTTCGGGATGGATCAACTTCCAAAGAACTTTAACATCTTGTTCGATTTCGTAGGATTCGATTTCCCAGAGTGTTCGGCTACCTGGACTCATATAAGTCACCGCATCAGAGCCATCAGCAGACAAGACGTAGCGATAAATTACTCCCGGTAAATTCGCCGCTAGGTTTTGCAGACGCTTTTCGGCTTGTTTGAGGGCTGTTACCTCTATTATCATCGTGTCCCAAATCACATCACCATTGGTTTGTTGTTCGGGTTTACCTGCACTTTGCACATATTTGTGAATACCGGAGGGCATGATAATTCGCCATTCATAAGACCAAGGTTCTAGGGTCTGAGCCGATAGCAATACTGATTGTTGCATACCGGGTAAATCGTCGGGATGTACGAGCTTCCAGAGAATTTCGGTATTGTGTTCAACTTCCCTGGCTTCAATTTCCCAGAGTTTATAACAACCCGAATTCATATAAATAACTGAATCAGAACCATCGCTATGCAAAATATAGCGAAAAATCGCTCCGGGTATGTTGGCGGCTAGATTTTGAAAACGAGTTTCGGCTTGTTTGAGAGCGGTAATATTGGTTGCTGTTCCAATAATTTGAAAAATTCGCCCAGTGTCATTTTTTAAGGGTGCTAAACTCGTCAGCCACCAAAGATCTTGTCCGCGAAAGGGAAGAAATTCTTCGTAGGTGATTATGGTTTCTGTTTCTACGCAACGGCGATAGTTTTGTTCAACTGCTTGGGCAATTTCTGGGGGAAGAATTTGGGCGGGGGTTTTTCCTTGTATTTCTGCGGTTGAAATTCCGGTTACTTGCTCATGAATGGGGTTCAGTCCAACATATTTAAAAATTCCATTTTCTAAAACATTGAGAATAAAGATGCCATCTTGAGTATTATCATAAATTGTCTGTAAAAACTGTTCGTTTTCTTTTAAAGCAATTTGTGACTGTTTACGCTCGGTGATGTCTCGAAAGTAAACGGAAAGTCCGTCTTCGTCGGGATAGGCATGAACTTCATACCAACAATTAAAGGGAGGATAAAAGGCTTCAAAATCAACGGTTTTATCTGTGTTTAAAGCTTGATGATATTTGTGGTAAAACAGAGTATTTACTGCTTCGGGATAAACTTCCCAAAGATTTTTACCGATTAATTCTTCGTTGTCTTTACCGAGCAATGGCTCGGCTTGAGAGTTTAAGTAGGTAATCTTCCACTGACGATTTACTGCAAAAAAACCATCACTAATTCGCTCTAAAATTTTCTCTATTTTTGTTTTTTCAGCCTGTTCGCGTGCGAGTAACTTTTCGCGTTTAAGTTCAGCTTGCTTACGTTCTGTAATGTGAGTATTGGCAATGACACATTGACTGACTTGTTGCTGAGAGTCAAACAAGGGATAAAGACGGGAAATCGCAAAATGTAGGGTTTGATCTGCACCTCGATAAGTAATTTCAACTCCACTAAATGACTTTTTTTCTTGAAAAACTTGGGTGAGAAGTGATTCAAGAGAAGATAAACTTTCATCAGCTAATAGGATTTTCCAAGACTGACCGATAATTTCTTGATGATAATGATAGTTTTGCTGACAAGCGACATTCCAAATTTTGATTTCACCTTGTTTATTGACTGAAAAGATTGGATTGGGAGATCTTTCGACAGTCTGACGATAGTCTTCAATTTCTGGTTTTATTGAGCGATCATCGCTCTGAAAATTAGACTTTTTGATTTTATAGATAAAGTATACTATGATGATTAGAATTGAGGAAGTTACTAAATAAGTTAAAGGATTAAAAAAAGTCAAAGTTGAGACAAAATGAACAGGTAAAAAATAATATTTTTTAGAAAACCAGTAATACATGGGTAACTTTCCTATGAATTCTTAGCTTTTGATTTAACTTTAACATTTTTTATGAAAAAGACATTAAAATTATTATGACTAATTTGTTGTCTTGAAAACATACTCCTAAATCTTAGACATAATCTGGAATCGGTAACGTGCGAACTTTAAGATCTTTGTAAAATTCTTCTTGAGTTAATTCGACTTTAGATTGAGCCGACAACAATAATAATGCCCAGAATACTCCGACTCGTTCATTAGGTTGATGAACTAAATTGGCTTCATCATTATTGTCATCACTATCTTCGGAAGACAACTTAGGCGATAAGGCTTCAGGGGCAGTCGCATCTGACCATAACACTAAAAGCTGTTCTAAATCTAACCATTCTGCACTGAAATCTGACCATTGATTACTAAGTAACTGTTCGAGTTTAGTTGCGGTTTCAGTTAAATTTTCTTGGTGTGCGAGTTCAGCGATCGCTTTTGCAGCTTGGGCTTTGGCTTGAGAACTGGTTTGACGACGCTTCGGACGTGCTTTTTGTTCGGCGATCGCAGTTGCCATTAATTGTAACTGATCAATCAATTCTTGCAAAGTCACGCGGCGTTTTTGGGGGACTTTACCAACAGTTCGTCGTCGAATTTGACGTTCTAGATTTTGGGGGCGTTGCAGCCCATTTAACCCATTTTCAGCATCGATAAATTCTTCTTCTACAATTATTTCTCCGTCTCCTTCTAAGGGATCAACCGACATTAAACTGTCAGCTTTCAATAAAACCAATATTGAAGCATACAAAAAAGCTTGACCCGACTGAGACAATTCGGTAAAATTTTGACTCGGAGAAGAATTTTGTTGAGGCGTGAGTTGACTCAAGTAGCGATCAATCACTTCAATCACTTGTACATCCCAAGGATCGATTTCTCCTCGCTTTGCCAAGTCGATTAACAGGGCGATTCCTTCGGAGAGTTTATTTAAAGCGTCTTGCGGTGTTTCGACAATCATTGAATTTCTAAGCGTTAAATGAGCGCGAATTTTTACAGTCACCCGTTTGATTGGGATCATTGATCAATTATCCGTGTTAATCCTGTCACCCAGAGTAACCCAGAGTAAACTAAACTTCTGGCTTCTGACCTCACAGCTTCTGACTTTGGCAATAGTTCACTTGACGACTGATAACAATTAACGATATTGTAATCAACTATAGACATTTGGTAAAAGTTTATCCATTTTGTCACACCGAAAAAATCAACCCCCCTCAATATTCTGATAGTAGTCGCTAACCTTGACAGACGATTTTGATTCAGACTTGAATTCACCTTCTAGCTCGACGCAAACCCTCCATCCGGCGTCAGTTTCATTGACTTTGACCGGGAATGACTCAAAAGCGATCCCGGCCTCTAGAGAAGCAGCATTGCAGGAAATTCGTGACGGTTTGCGCCCAGGACAACAACAAATGGCAGACTGGGAAGGCGGGCCTTTAGCGGTGTCGGCAGTTCCAGGGGCGGGAAAGTCTACCGGAATGGCATCTGCTGCGGCTATTGCGATCGCCCGTTATCATCTTAATACTCATCGTCAGTTAGTGGTAGTGACGTTTACTCGGGCAGCAGCAGCGAATATTCGGTCTAAAATTAATGAAAAACTGAAAAATCTGGGTTTACCGATGGGCGGTTTTTTGGTCTATACGTTACACGCCCTGGCTTTGAATATCGCCCGCCAACATCCAGAATTATCGGGTTTAGATTTAGAAAACTCCACGCTAATTTTACCGACTCCGAGTAATCGTTTAACCCGAACTTGTGTAGAATTGTGGATTAATAATTATCCTCGCCACTATCAGCGCTTAATTGAAGGAATGCAGTTTGATGGGGAAGAAACCGAACGGTTGCGGCGTCAATCTGTGTTGAGAACAGAAGTGTTACCAGACTTGTCTTGGAAGGTGATTCAAGAGGCAAAAAGTTCAGGTTTAAAACCTTCGGATTTACGAGATTTAGCGACAATTATTCCTGATGAATATGAGATTTTAGCGATCGCTGCGGGATTGTATGAAAATTACGAGAAATTGCTAAAAGAACGTCAGTTAATGGATTATGACGAGATGATTTTAGCCGCCTTGCGGGTTCTCAAAAATGATCGGGTTCGTCAGCAATGGCAACAGCGAGTCTTTGCGGTGTTTGAAGATGAAGCCCAAGATTCGACCCCTTTACAAACCGAGTTACTCAAAATTTTAGCAACAGATTCAACTTCAGACAATATTTTAAATTTAGTTAGAGTTGGTGATCCCAATCAAGCGATTAATTCGACGTTTACTCCGGCTGATCCGATTTATTTTCGTGACTTTTGTAAAGACTGTAAAAATCAAGACCGTTTGGCAACCATGGATCAAGCGGGGCGGAGTTCACAGATTATTATTGATGCGGCTAATTTTGTGTTAAAATGGGTGAATAATTCTCAGTTAGCCGGAAGCGAAAAGCCCTTTCGAGAACAAGAAATTCATCCGGTTTCCGAAGGCGATCCCCAATATCCCAATCCGGCGGCGACGGGTTTGGGGTTGGAACTCTATCGACCTGTTGATGTTTATCAGACTGTAGAATTAATTGCCGAGCGAGTGATTCAATTAATTCAAGACAATCCCGAGGGTAAATTTGCAATTTTAGTCCGGGAAAATAAACAAGGGGAATTTATTTCTAATTTGTTGACTCGTCCTGATGAATTTAATTTTAAAGTTGATTTAAGAGAATATCCGATTAAAATTTATGATGCGTCTTTAGCCGCCCGAAATTCGCGTATTCCGGCTGAAATATTATCATTATTACAGTTTATTGATCGTCCTCATTCTCCAGATTATCTCAAAGCTGCGTTAAAAGTCTTTAGCGATCGCCAATTAATTCCCAATCAAGATTTTAACGCTTTAGTGATTCAACCGGAAGAATTTCTTTATCCTAGCCCCCTGGAGAGTTCGCCCTCTGATCAGGTGCGAAAATGTCGGCTTTTTTGTCGGGGTTTGTTACAAGCCCGTTTAGAGTTAGCCCCGTTTCAACTGATCTCATTTTTAGCATTAACCTTGCAATACGAACGCAGCGAGTTGGCAACGGCTGATAAATTAGCCGAAAGAATTGTCAAACAAACTGCGGGCAATAATTCAATTCCAGCTATTGTTAACGTGTTGAATGAAATTGTTAGTTCCGAACGATTTGAAACCGTTGATATAGACGAAAATAAACAAAATGAGAGCGTCTATACCCGCAAAGGTCAACTGACAATTATTACCATGCACAAAGCCAAAGGTTTAGACTGGGATTATGTGTTTTTACCGTTTTTACATGAACAAACAATTCCGGGAGGTTTGCGAGTTTTACCTCAAAGTCGCTTCTTAGGAGAGTTTACTCTATCAGAAGTCGCACGGGCGCAAATTCGGGCTTATTTGCATCAACAAAATCCCTTACCCAATGTAACGCAAGCTTGGGAACAAGCAGGCTATTTAAAAACAGCAGAAGAATACCGTTTATTGTATGTCGCAATGACAAGGGCAAAACAGTTATTGTGGATGTCGGCAGCGCGTCAAGCCCCTTTTTCTTGGCATAAACCTGAGAATTTACAAGCCCAAAAACCTTGTCCGATTTTACCCGCTTTAAAAGAACGTTTTCCTGATTATTTTAAATCCTGTTAAATATAGAAGTGTATAACTTTAATAAAAAGGTTATAAAACAGGAATATATTGACTCTACAACGTTTCTTTTAGAGTAATGCTATAATACAAAAAAACAAATTTTAATTATTTTAAGTGATGGTTTCTCGTTTACAAGAGTCTTATACTATTTCTCACAAAGATTATCTCGAAGGCGAAAAAGTTAGCCAGATCAAACATGAATATATTCGCGGAGAAGTTTATGCAATGGCAGGCGGAAGTGATGCCCATGAAACGATTGCGGGTAACTTATTTGTTTTACTTAGAAATCATGTTCGGGGTCAGGGTTGTCGTGCCTATATCGGCAATATGAAAGTCCAAATTGAAGCAGCCGATGTTTATTATTATCCCGATTTATTTGTAACTTGTGATTCTCGCGATCAAAATCCTGATGATTTCAAAAAATACCCTCGTTTAATTGTGGAAGTGTTATCGCCGAGTACAGAAGCCTTTAACCGAGGGAATAAATTTGCAGATTATCGACAAATTGAAACCTTAGAAGAATATATTTTAATTAGTCAAGATCAGATTAATGTTGAATGTTTTCGCCGCAATGAACAAGGGTTTTGGGTTCTTTATCCCTACAACGCAGAAGACGAACTCGAACTCTCCTCAATTGGCTTTAAATGCGCTATTCGTGAACTCTATGAGGATGTATTGGGGTTCAGCTAAGTTGTGAGCTTGATCTTCTTAGAGAATAAACACGCTATGATAATAAACTGAAGATTAAGAAATGTAAAGAGCTTTGACTGCTAGCTTAAAATCAACTGACCCGATTCAACAGCCAACCGCTTGGCACCGTCTCCGTACCCACTGGGAGGGCGGAGAAGAAAAAGTTCGTCAGGGTTTACCCCATAGCCAACTGTCTCCCGCGTGGCAAATTTTGTTACTAGGCGATGGTTCTCCGACTCGTCACTTACAACTGTTAACGACCGAACCGACAGAGGTAGATGTGATTGATATGTCGCCTGTGGGGATAGATAGAGATAGCGCCCCGGATGCGATTGAATTAGTACCCGGGCCACGACTACGACGACAAGTTTGGTTAAAAACCGCTTCAGGACAACGACTGGCTTATGCGGCGTCTTGGTGGGAAGCGAGTCATGTTGATGAGTATTTACAAAACCGTTCCTTGCCAATTTGGGCGAGTTTAGCCCGTCTGAGAACAGAGTTATACCGGGATGTACAGGGATTATATTATGGGGAGTCGAAGGCTTTAGAATTAGCTTTTGGACAAGAGGGGCCGTTTTGGGGGCGTCATTATTTATTTTGGCATCAGGGTAAACCGTTGACGCTCATTTATGAGGTATTTTCGCCTTATTTAACTCAATATTTAGGGCCGATGCAAGGGGTTATTAAACAGTGAAAACAGTTAACAGTTAACAGTGACCAGTTTTTTGCCTTTTGCAAGAGCGCCTGTTGCAAGAGCGCCTCTTGACTTTTGCCTCTTGCCTATTTAAGACCGTCGAATGTTAAAACAACACCAGTCTTGGCGTTTCCAAAGTGTTGCGACTATCCACCCATGTTGTTCGAGAGTATCGGCAATGGGTTTAGCTTGGTCGAGTAAAATTCCACTGAGAATTCCCCAGGTTGTCGGTTTAGTAATCACAGTAAATTTAGGAATTAAATCAATAATGACTTCTGCTAAAATATTGCAAAGAATGCCATCAACTGGCTCATTTGCTAACTGAATAATTTCTTCTATTCCTCCCTGTTCTACTTTCATTTGTGTAGAAGAAAGATTGTTTAGTTTACGATTCTGACGAGCCGAACGTACTGCCATGGGATCAATATCAACCGCGTAGGCTTGAGTCGCCCCCAATAGTAACGCCCCAATCGATAATATCCCAGAACCACAGCCAACATCTGCGACAACCAAATTTTCAGGTTTGATACTCAACCGCATTTCAATTGATTCTAGACAAAGCTGAGTAGTCGCATGAGCGCCTGTCCCGAAAGCAACACCCGGATCAAGATGTAATAAAATCCGATCAGACTCAGCAGGTGTTTCTAGCCAAGCCGGATAAATCAAGAAATAATCACCAATCTTTGTCGGTTCCCAATGTTTTTTCCAGCTACTCGCCCAGTCTTGTTCATCAATCAATTTCCATTGAACAACGGGAAGGCTCGTCTCCATACAAAGCGCATCTTGACGTAGCCATAAGGAAAGTGCGGCTAAATCTAATAAATGAGCTTTTTCTTCAGGAAGATAAGCTGAAACTAGGCAGGAATTGTTTTGATTCTGACTCGCTGTTCCTCGACAGCCAAAACTCTCCAGACGCCAGAAGACAGATTCTTCTAACACGGGATCGCATAGAACTTGAATTTCCCACCAGCTATGTATCATGTCAATCCTGCAAAATTCGGAATTCGGAATTTGTGATGGCTTGTCGTCAGACATCCATATAGAGTCACCCTGAGCCTTTTTACCATTGTCCAGTAGAAGCTCAGGAGAACCCCCCGATCACACCTTCCGAACTCCGAATAATTTTTACTGCCAATGTAACTTAGAGAGTAACGGTATAAGCATCCCGAATTCCAGGTACTTTCATAATCTCACTTAAGAGACCTTCTGGTAAGGGGTCATCAATACTTAAGACCATAACCGCCTCACCCCGGACAATTTTTCGGCCGACTTGCATACTGGCAATATTAACGTTAAAACTGCCCAAAAGAGAGCCAATTTTACCAATAATTCCCGGCATATCCCGGTGTAGGGTAAATAGCATATGGTGAGTCGGGGGGACGTTAATCGGGAAACCATCAAGATTGGTAATCCGCATTTCACTTGATCCCAGTAATGCCCCTGTGACTGAATGAGTACCTAAAGACCCCTTCGCTTCTAAGTGTAACGATCCGGTGTAGTCATTAGCCGAAGCATCGCGGGTTTCGATTACATGAATCCCTCGTTCTTTAGCTTCGATGCTGGCGTTGACATAGTTAACCCGTTCACGCAATGCTTGAGAGAGTAAGCCTTTAAGAGAAGCAACAACCACAGGCTGACTATTGTTTGTGGCGAGTTCCCCTTGTAGACGAACATCCAAGAAATCAACTCGTCCTCCAGCTAACTGACTAACCAGATTTCCCAAAGTTTCCGCCAACTGAAGATAAGGCTTGAGTTTTTCGAGGGCGTCGGGATACAAACCGGGAATATTCACCGCAGAACGTGCAGGTAAACCGAGTAATACATCTCGAATTTGTTCGGCGACATCAACCGCAACGTTAACTTGGGCTTCTTCGGTGGAAGCGCCTAAATGGGGCGTGAGAACCAGTTTTTGATCTAATGCTCTCAGGGGTGAATCTGCTTCTAGGGGTTCATTTTCATAAACATCAATCGCAGCCCCGGCAATTTGGCCTTGTTTGAGAGCTTCGACTAAAGCCGCTTCATCAATAATTCCCCCTCGCGCACAGTTAACAATTCGGGCGGTGGGTTTCATCATCTCGAAGGCTTTCGCATCAATCATATGATACGTGTCCTTCGTTTTGGGCATATGCAAGGTAATATAGTCAGACTCTTGCAACAATAGCTCTAAGTCTACCAAGCGACAACTGAGTTGATCGGCTCGTTCTTGGGAAATGTAAGGATCAAAAGCGAGAAGTTTCATCCCCATTGCTTTGGCGGCGGCGGCGACGTGAGAACCAATTTTACCGAGGCCAACAATTCCCAAGGTTTTTTTATAGACTTCAACGCCGATAAACTTTTTACGATCCCATTTACCACTTTTCACCGATTGGTTGGCTTCGGCAATGTAGCGCGATAAGGATAACATCATCGCCAGGGCGTGTTCAGCAGCAGCAATGGTATTTCCCTCGGGAGAGTTCACGACAACGATTCCTGCTCGTGTAGCGGCAGCTACATCGACGTTATCGACTCCGACACCAGCTCGACCGATAATTTTAAGCTGAACGCCCGCTTCAATTATTTCTTGGGTGACGCGAGTGCCGGAACGTATCATTAAAGCATCATATTCTGAAATAATTTTGACTAATTCCTCTGCGGGCAAACCTGTTTTAACATCGACTTGCGCCACTTGGGAAAGGATATCAATTCCAGCTGGATCGATTGAATCGGAGACAAGAACCTTAGGCATAATTATGCAAATGGGTTGCAACAGTAGGGCGGGAGATGCTACCCCGTTATGGATTGGGGTGTTTACCGTTTGGAGAATCTGTTGAATCAGATCTCTATTCTGGTGTTTATAATACCGCAGTACGTTATTCTACCTGGTTTCGGGGACTTTTTTGGGCTGATTGTTGGAAAAAATTAAGCTTTCTGATCCAAAAAATAGTCAATTGATTCGACAGGGTTGCACTCTGGCGACTGGATTCCCCAGATTGGACTTTGACGATTGACCTTGAATCCTTAAAAATTCCGCTCGACCCATTTCTCTCTTTTGACAGTTGAAATTCAAGGTTTTGAGTGCAGATAATTGGTGGATTTTTTTCGGCAAATTGATTGATCTTGATGCTCCTCAATCGTATAAAATCAGGTAAAATGACGGAAGACTGCTTTCTAAAGAGCAGTTTTTTCATCAATAAAAACGGATTAAAACATTTTTTTTGCATCTATGAACTATCTCGTAGCCGTATTGAGCGATCGTATCTCTGCCGAAGCCGCTTATGTTGCCCTAGAAAAAGAAGGTTTCCCCATGCAGAAAGTAGCCATTTTAGGTCAAGGATACAAAAGTGCTGATGAATATGGCTTAATTGATCCCCAAGAACAAGCCTGGAAACAAGTCAAGTTTATGGCATTTTGGTTGATTCCTTTTGGGTTTGTGGCGGGTTATACGTTTAGTTTGATCACCGGATTAAATACGTTTTATTGGGCAGGAGAAATTGGTAATCATATTATTGGTGGGATTCTCGGAGGGATTTCTGGCGGTTTAGGAAGTATTGTGGCCGGAGGTGGTGTCGGTTTAATTGTTGGGGGCGGTGATGCTTTACCTTATCGCAACCGATTAAATGCTGGAAAATATCTGATTGTAGTTGAAGGTTCGGAAAGTTCGACTCGCAAAGCAACCAGTGTTTTACGTCAGTTTGAACCGGAAAATATTCAAGGTTATGCCGCACCCAGTTAACACGATTCATTCTTTGTTCATTGATTTGTGTTATAATAATGGTGAACTTGAATGTCAAACTTTCAGTCTGCAAAACTCATAGTTTAAACCTCTAAAATCAACGAATGCTGCCTAGAGAAGAACTGTTAAATAGTGTTGAAAATCGAGATTGTATTGCTCGGGTGATCGATCAAGCCGAACAAGCGATAAAAACCTGGGAAGTCACCTATACAGACTTTCTTTCACCGCCGGAACTGGCAGAGGCGCAACGCATTTTTAACCGTCTAACTGAGGTACAATTAGTTACAGGAGGCGGTTATCCCCAAGCCGAACGTCAACGCATTGCGATCGCTCGTTCTGAACTTCCTTTAGATGATTCTAGTGTTGCGGTTGAAGCGATTGATATTTCGGGGAATTTTCTCTTTGATACTGCTACCCATCGAGATTTTTTAGGTTCGATGCTCGGAACAGGTATTGTACGAGAAAAAACAGGTGATATTATTGTCTTAGGAGAACGAGGCGCCCACGCGGTTGTTGTTCCTGAATTAGTCGAATTTTTAGAAATGAGTTTGACTCAAGTTCGTTCTGTTCCCGTCAAAACAAAACGCATAGAATTAAGTGAGTTAAAGATACGTCCACCCAAGAAAAAAGAAATGACAACCGTTGAAGCTTCCATGCGGTTAGATGCGGTGGCGTCTGCGGGGTTTGGAATGTCTCGTAGCAAAATGGTGAGTTTAATTGATGGGGGTGATGTCAGGGTAAATTGGAAAGATATTAGTCAAGCGAGTTATCAAGTTAAGTCGGGAGATTTAATCGCAATTCGCGGAAAAGGGCGCTTAGAAGTTGGGGAAGTTGCTGTGACAAAAAAAGAACGGTATCGTGTTCAGTTAACGAGATATCAATAAAAAATCAGGTTCTCCGTAGGGGCGCAAGGCTTGCGCCCGAATCATAGCCGTCGAAATATAAAAAAACGCCGATATAAATCCATCTATTTTTATAATAAATACCCAATAACTGTTATTGAAATTTCCAATAAAAACGCCAATATACAGACATCTATTTTTATTGTAAATTCCCCCTGGGGGCGCAACCAAGGGGCGCAAGCCTTGCACCCCTACACAACCCTAATAATTGTTCTTGATTATTCTTATTATAAATCAGATTCAAGTTGTCGGAGTTTATCAAGAGGTGATTGGTATTCGTTGGGTTCGTCGGGAGAGAATTCTAAATCAATTTTGATGATTATTCCAGCTAGTTCTAATTGTCTTGCTGAAATAACGGGAGCAGTAAAATCAGGATTTTGATAACGAAAATCAACATCTGTTTTAATTCTTAATTTTCCTTTCTTCCATCCTGAATATCCAACTCCTAATAATTGACATTCTAATTCTTCTGTGGAAGATTCCCATTGACTTTCAAATAGTTCAAAAGGAACCTTGTTATTAACTAAAATTCCACTTCTCACTATACCAATAACTCGAGCATTATCGCAGACATTAGCTCTAATTTTTTCTAAAATCAATTCTGCAAATAATCCGACTGTATATGTTATATCATATGTAAATAATAAAACATCTTCATCACAATTTAGAGATTGAAACCCATTATTAAAATTGCTTTTCATAACCCATTATTTATCCTAATCTATTTGTAAGTCTAATTAAAGTTGTCGAAGCTTGTCAATCGGATCTTGGTATTCATTCTGTTCCTTTAAACAAAATTCTAAATTGATTTGAATAATGACTTTCTGGTGATTACAAAGATCAATATCTGTTTTAATTCTTAATTTACCCTTTTGCCAAGCGGAATATCCAAATCCTAATAATTGACATTCTACATCTTGAGTACAAAACTTCCAATGACTTTCAGACGATTGAAAATGAATGTTTCCGCCCGATAATGCGCCAGTCATTTCCCGTAAAAGAAAAAGGTGCTTAGAACTGTTATAATTAGAATATATGTTGTTTTGAATATTTCTTAAAACTATGTCTTTAAATTTTCTGACTACAAATGTATCCTTTCCCAACATTAAAACATCCTCATCACAGTTGAGAGGCTGAAACCCATCATTGAAAATACTTTCCATAACTCATTATCCTCAATAACATTTTCTGTGAAAATGAAAACAAAAGTCCAAGCGTCTCACTTTTTGGATGATGCTTTCAGTTAAAGAATGTTCTATCAGTTATGAATAAGATTATCATATTAAGGGTTGGATAACTACACAACAATGAGTTCATAGTTAGACTTCAACGCCAAAAACAACGACTAAAGCCCAACTACAAACTCATAAGTTTGCAAGACATCAATTTTGAATAGTTATTGATGAGATTACAACATTAACGCTTTGACACATCCAACTCATCCGCACTTAACAACAAATTTCGGGCGATGTGTTCCCATTCTTGCTTTAAACTCCCTGAAAATTCCAGTTGTTGGCTGCGTTTATACCAATATCGCGCATTGGGAATATCCCCTTCCTTGCGATGGAGATAAGCATGAACCCACGCACTCTCAGAATCGCTTTCATCTTGTACTAAAATATGCGCCTGATTCCAATCTCCCTGTAAGTCATACCACAGCGCTTTTAACGGAATAGATAGAGAAGACGGACATTGATTGAGTTGAGAAAATGCAATAACGTTAATCATAATGTCTAAAATCCTACTAACTGGATACGATACATAAATTTACATCTTTTGCAAGTGTAGTTTTTTGAGAAGCTTTTCGTCGTCAGTCAAAAGTTCAGTGTTGGGAGTTTTGATAAATTGGTAACAATATCAAACTTCCCTCAAAATTGTTAGCGTTCCCACTTTTAGACTCATCTGTTAAATTAAACCGCCAATATTGTTCGTAGTGATTGAGAAAATTCTGACCTAATATTCCATCAACTTCTAACAAATCTAATACCGAAGGAGAAGATAAAATTACTGCTTCTAGATTAGTTTGTTGGCTGTCTCCCATTTTGACTTGTTTTAACGTCGAACGTTCAGCCATTTCTAACCCACAAAACCCAATGACTTGAATCTCTTGACGAGAGGCTTGATCGAGTTGTAAACTTAAGCTCAGGGAAGGAGAAATAAAAATCGTATCTGCTCCCGTATCCAACATAAATGTAAACGGCCCTAGACCATTGATTTTGATTTCTGCTAACATTACTCCTAAGCGACTTTTTAAGGGAATAGCTTGTTGAGTTTGGATAGAATTGAGTTGAGAAGGCGTTAGAAGTTTTAATTGTTGGGTTTTGGGGTTTAAGTTTAGGTCAAAATGTCGTAAAAAATCCATCCCCAACACTCCCGAAAGTTCACCGGGAATCAGGGTATTTGTAAATTCTAAACCTCTCAATTCTTCAACCCGCACTCCATCCATCGTCAGAGTTGGAAGTTGATGTACTGTCGCACTCATTTCAGGACAATCATCACCCGCGACGGCTGAGGTTAACTGTTCATTGGCAACTTTTTCTCCTTCCAACCCTAACCGTTCAACCATTGGTGTTGATAGCATGGTTGTAGAAGCCCCAGTGTCTAACAGAAACTCACCGGATTGATTTCCAAGGGTAAGTTCAACAGTAAAAACCTGACTTCCTTCTAGCTGCTGTTTCAAGGGAATTGTAGCTTGTCCTTGAGTGCGAGGGGGAGGAAAGTCGAGTCCTTTGAGTTGAACAATTGCGTTTAATTGTTGTAAAACTGAATCGTCAGTGGTAAGATAACTAAAGTGATATCTTCCTAATGGTAAGGGATAAATTATTTCCGGAAGTGAAACCAAAAATTGAGTCGATTTTTGAGGTTGCTCAGAATCAAAAACTGAAGCATTGAGGTTGGCACTAACGGGTAATGTTGCGATAGAGACGAATATCGGGAGTAAAAACCGTTGTAGATTCTGTCTCACACTTGTCGCCTCTGATCACCAAAAAATATCTCAATCAAAAAAATGAAATAATTGAATTAATCTCGCAAAAAGCTGATCAGTTCGCGGTTAACGGTTTGGGGAACTTCTTGTTGAATCCAATGACCACAATCTGCAACTAATTGTAATTTAAACGGTGCTGCAATTAAGCGATCTAAACCCTCTAAAAGTTTATGACTAAAAAACTCATCTTCCTTACCCCATAATACCAGAGTGGGAGATTCAACCTTTTGAGGCGATCGCATTGTACTCGAAAGCCAGTTCGGTGGCCATAATAGTTGACGATAGTAGTTCAATGCTGACGCAATCACGCCTGGTTTTTCTAATGCAGCTTGATAAATTTTAGTTTCTTCTGCGCTAAAAGCCCCTTTACGAATCGCCTGTCCACGCAGTAAGTCAATCACAAAGTTATTCAAATTTTGTTGAATTAACCATTCGGGTAAATTGGGAACTTGAAACGCCAAAACAAACCAACTCCGACGCAGTTGATCTATATTACTCATCAACTCTTGGACAAAGCGATGAGGAGGAGGAGCGTTTAAAACCGCCAGACGGTTAACATATTGGGGAAATTTTTGGGCCATGTGCCATGCGATTGTTCCTCCCCAATCATGTCCAACAATATGAGCTTTTGTATAACCCAAACGCTCAATTAAGCCCTGAATATCAGCACTCAGCGTATCCAAATCATAACCTGTTGCTGGCTTATCAGAATCGTTGTAGCCGCGTAAATCAGGAACAACGACTTTATAATGACGAGCTAAAGCCGGAATTTGATAACGCCAAGAATACCAAAATTCCGGAAAGCCATGTAGGAGGACAACCAGTTCGCCTTCACCTTGAGTGACCGAATGTAAACGAATGTTGTTTGTCTCAACAAACAAGTGCTGCCACTCAGACTCCAATGTTATTGCCATATACCGCCTTTTTCGATACTTAGCACTGCCCGAAGCTTTTGCCTACTTTGTCAGATAGACATCACAATCTCAAGCAGTGTCCTTTATTCAAGGTTAACATCTGGAGAAGTGTAACACCAACAACAAAATCAGATAGAGTTGTATGAGTAAGTCATTATCGAATCGACTCTATTACCATTGGCTAAATCATTAAGCCAGCTTCGGTAAAACCATAGACGGTTCGACTTTGTACTTGACTAAATTCGCTAATTCTTGCAATTGACTAATGGCTTCGGCTCCTTCTAACTTCATCAATTCACGATCATCTCGCATTTCAGTCCAAGTGATGCCATAGTCCGAAACCAGGAAACGAATCAGATGATTATCTCCCAAACTGACCATGAAGGAAGCACTATTCATTTGGCCACCACAGGTATAGCAAGAGGCTAGATAGCCTTGACGCTCTAGCACTATCGCTAAAGCCTGAAGATTCATTACGAGATCCTGTACGAATTTACGGTGTTGTTCCGCTAGTCTAAGAAACATAATCTGCCCTCCTATCACCACACTTAAGATTTATTAAAAAATGTAACACAATCTTAAGAAATTGGTGTCTCAATGTTGGCACAGTATAACTCTAATTTCCTAAAAAGATCATCATCATTCTGAACTCTTTTTCCGGATATCTGAGAAATCATTCAACTCGTCACCTCGGACAATAGAAGCCTGAAAAACTTTACGCTTAAGACTTTCACTGCCCTGATAACAGGGGTTTAACAGTCTTTATCACCCATTTTTGAAGGAAGATTAGAATAACTGATAGTATAAGTATAAGTTATAGATTATACATTTTTTAGAACTCTTAAAAAGATTTTGATATCAACTGGGCTTTTGGGTTTTAATTAACTTATCTTTTCTTCAAGAAAAACTGATGTTAATTTCTAATGAAGTTGTGTGAAGTTGATTGTCCACTTGAAGTTTTAACAGTGATCCGTCAACCGTGAGTCTTAGGGGCGTATGTAACACCCCCTTACCCATAATTTTCAGAAAACCGTGATTCTCTCAGCAGACAGCTCTAACTCGATTCTTTACCCTATTAGACTCTCAAGTCGCTATTCCGGTTCAAAAATCAGTTAATCAACTTCCCACCATCCAAAAGCCGGGCCAACAAATCGAATCGTCAGCCAGGACAAAATCAAAAGCCCAATTCCAGCCCAAGCCCCTCGGGTTGTCCATTGAACAAACTGTTCGCTTTGAGTTTTGGTAACTGGGAGCCAAGGCAAGATCTTTTCTTCCTTACCATAGCGATCTCCCATAGCTTCCTTGCGACGCTTGGCATCTCCCATAATTTTTGTCTGTGAGCATCTCACAATTGATATCTGCTATTTTTTTATTATCCCTCAAAGGGTACTTTTTGAGAGATTGGGAAACAGGCGTTCCCAACTGAGGGTCAATTCTGGGTGTTCAGTCCATCGAATCAACTCAGTTGCCGGAGAATTGATCATCCCCGAGATGGCGCGAGCTTCTCTAGGGGCATGAGTCGCTAGAGCGATCGCTTCAGAAACCGAACAAACGCCCCACTTGACCAAATTCTGTACCCCGACTAACAGAGGATGAGTGGTTCCAGCGAGAGTTCCGTCCAATAAACGAGCCGTTCCTTGTCTGACTTCAATTTGCCGTTGATCCCAGGGATAAACGCCATCGGCTAAACCCAAAGGGGATAAAGCATCACTGACGAGAAAAACATCCGCAATCTTTCCTGATGTTTCGAGTTTTCCCCGAGCGCTTTGAAGCAACACCTGAATCATCGGGGGAGACACGTGTTGGCCATCGGCAATTAACCCACAGTGAACGTTTGGATGTACCAAGGCTGCCCCTAAAAGTCCCGGTTGGCGATGATGTAGACTCGGCATCGCATTAAACGCATGAGTCACCATTGTTGCCCCTTGGGAAAAGGCTAAATTGGCTTGCTCAACGGTTGCCTGAGAATGTCCTAAACTGACGGTAATTCCTAAGTTGCGTAAAAACGGAATGACTTTGCCTGTGGGATCTAATTCGGGGGCGAGGGTAATGATTTTAACAATATCGGCATAATCGCCCAAAACTCGTTTGACGTTATCCAAGGTGAGGGGAAGTAAACAGTCTTGAGGATGAGCGCCGCGTTTTTCGGCGTTGAGAAATGGCCCTTCGAGATGAACCCCGAGAATTTGGGCAGTGTTGGCGGAAGCGGGAGTTTGCATAAATTCGGCAAAAGTCGCTAGCGATCGCTGAAATTGTTCGAGAGTTGTGGTGACAATGGTGGGTAAAAATCCATCAACCCCTTGATTCCACAAATATTGACAAATTTCGTGCAGCTTGAGGTAATCTTGGGGAGTTACTTCTGGAAAGGCTAAACCCAAAGCCCCGTTAATTTGCAGATCAATTCCACCGAGAGAAACCCAATCTCCCTCCAAGTCCAAACAGGGGAAATCGTCTGAATTTTGGGTATTGTGGGCTTGAATCGCTGCAATTTTACCTTGACGAATTAAAATTTGCTGTAGATTGTCGTCTCCTGGCAAACGGGCATTGATAATATCTATCGAAGCGGCGGTCTGTGTCGCGGTTTGAGTCATAGTAGGTTACAAGTTCAGCTTTGAATTCATTATCAAACACAGCACATCAAGAGTCTTCCCAAGTAGGGATTATTATGGGGAGCGATTCGGATTTACCCAGTATGGCGGCAGCGATCGCCATTTGCGAAGAGTTTGGGGTAGCGCATGAAGTGGCGATTATTTCGGCTCATCGCACCCCTGAACGGATGGTAGACTACGCCCAAAACGCTCATCTGCGAGGGTTAAAGGTGATTATTGCCGGGGCAGGGGGGGCGGCTCATCTGCCGGGGATGGTGGCTTCTCTGACTCCGTTACCTGTGATTGGGGTGCCGGTGTCTAGCCGCCATTTGCAAGGGGTGGATTCTCTGTATTCGATTGTCCAAATGCCTCGAGGAATTCCGGTGGCGACTGTCGCGATCGGCAATGCTCAAAATGCGGGTTTATTGGCGGTGCAAATTTTAGCTTCTCATCAGCCAGAACTGTTGCAGCAGGTTTTAAACTATCGCCAGACGCTGAAACAATCGGTTCTTGATAAACAACAGCGCTTGGAACAATTGGGCTATTCTCAGTATTTGCAAGAACAACAAGAGCAACATTCAGGATAAAGTCGATTCCTCTGGCTAAATTTCTGTAGTTTGCGATACAAACTTTCGGTCGTTCTACCGCTTTAATCGAGCCAGAGATTGTCTAGACAGCGATACAGACCAAAGTGTAGTCTGTCATACAGAAAATTACTCGAATCTGTACGCCAGATCATCAACTCTGAGTGCAGAGAAAATCTCTCGGTTAGATCTCTTGCCAAAGTTTCCCTCTGTTTGTTCGGGCTGAGTGATGATGAAAAATCCTATAGATGCTCAATTCCCACGGTTCTAAACCCTAGAGAGAATTCGTGACTTTTGAGGTTGCACTCGAAAAAGTTTAATGTTTTGTGAGCGTGTTTGTTGTATACGCCCTTGATATGGAGTCGTAATGTTTAAAGCAATGTTTTCTAGAAAAAAATCAACACGCCTTAATCAGCGCTCATCTTCTCGGGAAAGTTCTATATCGAGTCGGTTAGCAAGCCGGTTTTCTCGACTTCATAAACCCAGATGGTTATCTCTAAGCTGGATTGCTTGTATTCCGATATCAGCTCTGATTGTCGGACTGTGGAGTTTTGCCGCAGTTGCTCAAGAAGATGCCCAACCCCTAACCGCAGAAGATGTTCAGGGCGCTTTAAACACAATTTGGATTGTCGTTGCTTCTGTTCTAGTTATTTTTATGAATGCGGGGTTCGGAATGCTCGAAACGGGCTTCTGTCGCCATAAAAATGCGGTGAATATTTTGGCAAAAAACCTAATTGTATTTGCGATCGCCACTCTGGTTTTTTGGGCTTTTGGATTTTCGGTGATGTTTGGGGGCGATAATTCTTTTATTGGCGGAGGGGGTTATTTCCTATCCGGAGAATCGGCAAACTATGGACTTGATCCTTTTCCGGCGGGTTTACCCGTTAGTGTGTTTTTCTTGTTTCAGGTGGCTTTCGCCGCAACGGGTGCCACGATTGTATCGGGTGCTGTCGCCGAACGGATTGAATTTGTCGCCTTTTTACTGTTTAGCGTTTTGTTGGTGGGGATTTCCTATCCAATCACGGGTCACTGGGTTTGGAGTGGTAATGGTTGGTTAGGTGTTGCCGGTTTTTCAGATTTTGCAGGTTCAACTGTTGTACACTCCGTTGGGGGGTGGGCCGCTTTGACAGGAGCCTATCTGCTTGGCCCCCGTATGGGTAAGTATGCTGAAGATGGTACTCCCCGGGCGATTCCGGGTCACAATATGGGTTTTGCGACTCTGGGATGTTTAATTCTGTGGATTGGCTGGTTTGGGTTTAACCCTGGCTCTGAATTAGCGGCGAATGAAGCGGTTCCCTATATTGCGGTCACAACAAACTTAGCCGCAGCAGCAGGTGGTGTTGCAGCTACGATTACGTCCTGGGTTAAAGATGGTAAGCCCGACTTATCGATGATTATTAACGGGATTCTGGCGGGTTTAGTCGGTATTACGGCAGGTTGTAATGGTGTTAGCTATTCGGGTGCTGTAATTATCGGTTTGCTGGCAGGGATCTTGGTTGTCTATTCTGTTGGCTTCTTTGACAAGTTCAAGATTGATGACCCTGTGGGTGCAACTTCGGTTCACTTAGTTTGTGGGATTTGGGGAACTTTAGCGGTAGGGTTGTTTAATACCGAAACTGGCTTATTCTATGACGGTGGATTTGATCAACTCGCCGCCCAAATTGTAGGGGTTGTGACGATTGGTGCGTTTACCGTGCTTCTGAGTACCATTTTCTGGCTCGCACTCAAAGCAACAGTTGGAATTCGGGTTCATCCTGAACAGGAATATGAAGGCCTCGATATTGCTGAACATGGTATGGAAGCTTACAATGGGTTCCTCAAGGAAGTAGGCCCTGCAAGTATTGGTGGAAGTGAAACGGGAATTCCCAGTAGTGGGGGCAGTATTCTGAGCGATTATTAACGCTCTCCACATTGTTTAACTGCTAGAATTGTCCTTCGTCCTTGATTCCCTCGATTTTTGGAAAAAGGACGATTTTTTTGTCAGCAGAACAGTTTACCGTTTTCTCTCGTCTCTCCATCTCTCCATCTCCAAACTCTTGTTCACTGAAAAGGCGGACAGAATGCTAAATTTACAAAGGAGATGGATAATTTTCTCAGTTGCATCTCGATTCTGTGTCTATTCGCTTGAAAACGATTCCAACTTGGGTTTTGTTGTCTCTGATTAGCAACGGAGTGCTTCTGTTTGCTGTTGTATTGCTTTTGATGCGAGGTGAAACCTTGCCGGAGAATTCTCAAGCCAATGCTTCGGTGATGAGTAATACAGTGGAAACTGACTCCCTTGCAGATCTCGACTCCCGCCAAACTGCTTCTCCCAGAATAGGGCCACGTCATCAGTGGACTTATCAAGAGTGGGTTGCCCAGTTAGAGCGAGAAGCCGAGGCTGTGGCGATGGACCCCCCAAAACACTTAACGGTTCTAGCCGGAGATTCCTTGAGTCTTTGGTTTCCTCCAGATTTACTGCCAACGGGACGAACTTGGCTCAATCAAGGGATTTCAGGTGAAACATCTACGGGTTTACTGAAGCGACTTAAAGCTTTGGATATGACTCAACCCGAGACTGTTTTTATTATGATTGGCATTAATGACTTGATTCGGGGCATTGATGATCAAACGCTATTAAACAACTATCGGGAGATTGTACGGGATTTACGTTGGGTTCATCCCAATACTCAGATTGTTGTGCAGTCTATCTTGCCTCACAGTGCAGAAAAGGCAACCTGGGAAGGTCGCGCGCGCTTGTTAGCCATTCCGAATTCTCGGATTCGTCAACTGAACCGAGAACTAGAAGCAATCGCTCTAGCCGAAGGTGCGGTTTATCTGAATTTACATCCTTTATTTACCGATGATCAGGGAAAACTCCAACCTGAACTCAGTACCGATGGTCTTCATCTCAACGATAGAGGATATTTAGTGTGGAAATCAGGAATACAATTGTTTAGTTTGTTGAAATTGTAGGGTAAATTGTAGGGTCAGCTATTTTTGTTCCGGGTGAGAGGTTTCCGGTGTGGTAGCCCCTAAAATATTGATTGTAGAAATGAGTTGATACAATCGACCGATATCGAGTTGATTAAAATGCAGAACTAAACGGGGTAAATGTTCGCTTTCATCTCCGGCTTCTGCGGGCCGGGCGAGAGATTTCTCGATTTTGCCTTGAACGAGGATATCATGAAACTCGTCATTGAGTTTTTCGACATTCTCATCGGAAAGTTCTGATTTGAGGCGAATCACCAGCAACTCTTTAACGTAGCGACTAGAGTGATAAACCCGATAAAAATCCGAAATAGCTTTACAAGCGGTTTCAATATTATCGGTAATCGTGTAAATACTCGGATCATCGGCTGAAATGAGTCGCCTTCGCAATAATTGTTTTTCAATAAAAGCGTGCCAATCATGCCAATAATCACCCCCGGGATGATCAATTAAAACCAGTGGTGCGGGGCCAAATTTTCCAGTTTGAGCTAAAGTTAAGCACTCAAAGGTTTCATCAAGAGTACCAAATCCCCCTGGAAACATGGCTAAGGCATCGCTTTCTCGTAGAAAAAAGAGTTTGCGAGTAAAAAAGTATTTGAAGTTAATCAGTTTGTCATCGCCTTCGATAAAGGGATTAGAAGACTGTTCAAAGGGAAGCTGAATGTTTAAACCAAAGGAGCGATCCGCCCCCGCCCCTTCATTTCCAGCTTGCATAATCCCGCCCCCTGCTCCGGTGAGAATCATAAAGCCTTGTTGAGCGACAAAGCGAGCAAAATCTGCCGCCATTTGATATTCTTCGGCTTCGGGTGAAGTTCGCGCTGAACCAAAAATACAAATTTTGCGAACGTGGCGATAGGGATAAAAGATTTGGAATCCTCGCTCCATATCCAGTAGGGAAGCGGAGAGGATTTTCCAATCAAGGGTATCAAATTCTTCTCCGGCCATGCGAACGAGGCTAGAGAGCGATCGCGAAATCCATTTTTCATGCTTCAAGCCCGGAAGCTGCTGAATTAATGACCGCATTTCGGCTTGTAAAGAATCGACCGTTAGGTTAGTTCCAGAGGAATCCATACTTTTCCAAACAAACTTCTATAACGCGCCTCAGACCTATAATTCCAAGGCGCGACCCCTTGTCACTCTTTAAGGCTCTGGCTTGCTTGACCTGACGGCTACACGCCCAGAGCTATTAACGTTAAAGGTATTTTTCTATAGTGTTTGCCAATGTACTTTTAGGAACAGCTCCGACTACCATATCCACCCTCTGACCCTCTTTGAAAATCATTAAGGTTGGAATACTGCGAATTCCGTACTGGTTGGCAACGTTGGGATTCTCGTCGGTATTCAGTTTCACCACCTTGACTTTGCCCGCATATTGTTCGGCAATTTCCTCAACAACGGGTGCAACCATGCGGCAAGGGCCGCACCAAGGTGCCCAAAAATCTACTAAAACGGGGACGTCGCTTTCTAGAACGTCCTGCTTGAAACTAGCATCTGTAACTTGTGGGGCTGCTGACATGCCTTGCTATCCTTATACACGTCGTATTACTCTTGAGACTTTCCTTGCGCGAACACAAGGCGGAGTCGAACAGAAAGATCTACTGGTTTGAGATTAACATTCTCGCTGCACAGTTGATCATTGTTCTTTCCGAATCATCGCTTGGGGAGGATTGATCAAGGATGCACGGATTGCGGCATAAGCCTTGAGTTGATCCTTCCAAATTCACCCCTAACCTCAGCAGAAAAGCACAACAAGTGTGTTCGGTCTGATGGCTCTCCAAATCAAAATCAATCATTTTGGAGATAGAGGTTGGCGACTTCTGAGATCTTGAGTCATGTTTATTTTACTCCAGATTGGTACCATTAATATCTGTATATCAGTTACAGAAGGCTAAAAAAGAGGTAAAACTTGGATTTCAGCGAAGGATTACAAAAAATCTCTTTGGTGTCCCCTCCAGAAAATTATAGATTTCTTGACGAAAAACTTGCATCAACGAACAGGGTGTGATTATCTTGATAGCAGACTGATTCGTTTGGGGTGTGGTTTTGATCTCCTTGATCTGGCCTGAGCCGGGCATCACAGGGGAATAAGAAACCGCCCGAACAATAGTCCAGGCGGAGTGTGGTGTGAGGAGTGAACGGAAACATACGTCTCCGCTTTCTCTATTGTGACATTTTCTTCCAAATAATTCCAGTCGGTAAGCCCTAATTTTTACGACAAATTAACAAGTTTTGTCAAGGGTTCGCGGGGATGGGGGGGAGATGGGGTTCCGGGGGAGATGGGCAGGTGGGGAGATAGGGAGTAATAGCAGTACCTATTAAGTCCCGCTAGTTCATCGGCCAATCTCACCGCAGTTCTCCCCATCAACCCCGACAATTTTTTACTGACAATGAAAAGGTGCTGAGTCTATTTCCCCATCCCCAGTTGTTGGGCTTTTTGATAGACTTTTCCTTCAGTCAACAGCGACGGTGCAATCACCACTTCCACTTGCTGCATTTCCTGAATGCTCTTTGCGCCCAAGGTTCCCATACTGGTTTTTAAGGCACCTAAGAGGTTGTGAGTGCCGTCGTCTAATTGAGCAGGCCCCCGCAGGATTTGTTCTAATGTGCCTGTGGTGCCAACGCTAATCCGAGTTCCCCGAGGTAAGACTGGACTTGGCGTTGCCATTCCCCAGTGAAACCCTTGTCCGGGTGCTTCTTTGGCTCGGGCAAAGGGAGAACCAATCATTACCCCATCGGCGCCACAAGCAATACATTTACAAATATCTCCACCTGTAATTAAACCGCCATCTGCAATCACCGGAACATAACGTCCGGTTTCTTGATAATAATCTTCCCGAGCGGCTGCACAGTCGGCGACTGCGGTTGCTTGCGGTACACCTACACCTAACACTCCGCGAGAGGTACAAGCGGCTCCTGGCCCAATACCGACTAACACACCCGCCGCACCTGCTTTCATTAAATTCAGGGTGACTTCGTAGGTGACACAATTACCCAAAACGACGGGCATGGGCATTTCTTGACAAAACTGATGTAAGTCGAGAGGGGTTACAGAGTCAGCCGACAAAAATGCAGTTGAGACGACTGTTGCTTGGATGAAGAATAAATCAGCCCCCGCCTCAGCGACGACTTGACCAAACTTAATTGCTCCGGCTGGAGTCGCACTGACTGCGGCAATCCCACCTTGTGATTTAATTTGCTCTATCCGAGTTTTAATCAAATCCGGCTGAATGGGTTGAGCATAGAGTTGCTGCATCAACGGCACAAACTGGGTTTTGTCAACGGAGGCAATTTGCTTTAATATCGGTTTGGGGTCTTCATAGCGGGTTTGAACGCCCTCTAAATTCAACACTCCCATTGCTCCTAATTCACTGAGGAGAACGGCCATCTGCACATCAACGACACCATCCATTGCACTGGCAATAATGGGAATTTCTCGCTCAATCCCCCCCAGGGTCCAACGGGTATCCGCTAAACCGGGGTCAAGCGTGCGTGTTCCGGGAACTAAGGCAATTTCATCAATACCGTAGGCTCTGCGGGCTGTTTTGCCTCGGCCAATTTTAATATCATCCACTTGAACTCTTCCCACCAACTGTAGTGTACTTCCTGAACTTCAATGACTTTAGGATCTCAAGTGTTGTCAAACTGATTTAAACTGAATTTCGGGTAAAAAAGTTTTGTGTTCACGTTTGCCACGGACTTGCGATGAACTCCTCCTCAATCTCTGAATGCGATGTCTCATTGAACCCTTCGTACCCGGTGCAGTTTGATCGGTTTTAACCGCTTGAGAACTGAGTCAGCTTGAAAAAAATGTAAAAATATCCCTTTATTTTAATTGATCTTAGATTCAATTCTCTTTAATTATTTTAGGGGAACTCTCCCACTCCGATGATCCCTTGGGCTTCTAAACACTTTGCGACTCGTAAGATTAAAGCTTCGTTGTACGGTGCGGCGATAATTTGTACCCCTAAAGGCAGTTGACCCGAACGTTTGACCGGAACTGACAAAACAGGTAAACCCACAAACGAAAGCGGTTGAGTATACACCCCCAAATTCGGACGAACCAATAATTCAACGCCTTCAATGTTCATTTTTTCTTGACCGATTTTTGGCGCAACACAGGGCGTTGTCGGAGCCAATAGGATATCGACCTGCCGAAAAATTTCTCGCACCTGCTGTTGATACCAACGGCGAAATCGCTGGGCTTGATTGTACCACGTTGCGGGAATTAATGCACCGGCTAAAAACCGATCCCGAGTTGCTGGATCAAAATCTTGGGGACGTGATCGCAAATTGGCTAAATGTAAGTTACTGCCTTCGCAAGCTGTGATTAAATAAGCCGCTGCTTTGGCTCGATGGGCTTCGGGTATGGTAATCTGTTGAGTAACATTTAAAGCCGTTGCAATTTGGGCGACAACTTCTAAAACTTCGGGTTCCCAAGCTTCGGCAAAATATCCCCCTAATACAGCTATTTTAACATCCTTAATTCCTGTTTCTAGCTGGGGTAAACTGAGTTCAGGCGAACGTTTTGTACAGACCGGATCACACTCGTCTTCCCCTTGTAATATATCATAAATTGTGGCAATATCTCGCACCGATTTTCCAAACGGGCCGATATGATCTAAACTACTTGAAAATAGGGCAACTCCTGCCCTCGATAAGCGTCCATAGGTGGGTTTAAAGCCGAATACTCCACACAAAGAGGCGGGAACTCGAATTGATCCATTAGTATCTGTTCCGAGTGTAAAAGAGACTAAACCTGCGGCAACAGAAGCGGCTGAACCCCCAGAAGAACCGCCAGAAATTCGACTCAAATCATGGGGGTTTGGTGTCGCCCCATAATGAGAATTTTCGGTGACAAAACCATAAGCGTATTCATCCATATTCAACGCCCCAATAAGAATCGCACCCGCTTGTTTTAGGCGTTTTATTGCGGTAGAATCTTGGCTTGCGGGAGGGTTTTCTTGGTTTATTTTTGATCCGGCTAATGTAGTGATACCCGCGATATCAAATAAGTTTTTGACGGCAAAAGGAACACCCGTTAATGGGCCAGGATCTTGTCCTTTCGCGATCGCTTGTTCGAGGGTTTTTGCTTGGGCGATCGCTTGTTCTGATAAGATTGTTGTAAAACAGTTTAACGTGGGATTTTGTTGGTTAATTTTGTCGAGAGTTCGGGTACAAACTTCTTGGGCGGAGAGTTCACCGGAACGAATAGCTAGGGATAT
Source organism: Lyngbya aestuarii BL J (assembly GCF_000478195.2). Lineage (GTDB taxonomy): Bacteria > Cyanobacteriota > Cyanobacteriia > Cyanobacteriales > Microcoleaceae > Capilliphycus > Capilliphycus aestuarii. Next base: position 37,123 of record NZ_AUZM01000040.1, read on the forward strand.
TTTTACAGCATCGGCTTGTTTGAGATTAAAAGACATTTTTCGGAGTTACACTCAAGAATAATTATTGGAATTTTTGGGTGGCTTCTGGCTCAAAACTGGGATCGAATACGGGGGCTATTTCTATTTTATCATCTAAGGGGAATTCGGTGATCAGTTTAGCGAGTTCGGCAATTTTTTCTAAATTATAAATTACACCTTCATGGTATTCTGGGTTAATGGGTAAATCGATTAAATTAGCGGTTTGATGGACGTACTCTGAAATATTGTTCATAATTTTTGAATGGGGTAAGGTGTTGAAATCAATAGCCAGTTTTTAGACAGATTTTGTTTAACAAGTCAATCCTTCTCAAGTCTTAATGATCTCATTAATTTAACCGTTTGACAAAGAAAAGGTGCGATAGACATTCACCGCATAAATTTACAAACTGTCTACTTTGGTTAACAATTTGATACATTTTATCAGAAAGATAAGTTTTCCTGAACAATTTTATAACAAATGGCTATAAATCGATGGTAGGCTACATCTGTCGATATTTAACCCGTTTTTCAATAGAAAACTTTCTCAACTGAATAGGATATCCCAACACCTCAGTCTAAAAATAGATGAGACTGTGTGTAAATGTATGTATACTAGAGTCATTAGGAAAGATTTTTTGATGGGGTGAAAACTCCAAGTTTTCAGAAAATAACCAAAACTTCAACGATTATTCAACAACTTTTTAACGATAAATGACAACTGAATTAAAACAAAAACACTCCGCTTTTCAACCGTTAAGCTTAGGGGTTGGCTTTGGTTCATCGGTTCCTCAAGGTTGGTTATCTTTACTGACACAGCCTGTATTGATTATTGTTGGTTTAACGGGGGTGGGAAAAAGTACCGTTATTTCTAATTTAATGGAGGAACGTTTAGACTTATCATTGCTTCCAAATCGGCGCATATTAACGGATGAAATTATTATTCCTCAAATGGCAGAAAATGAACAGAACTTATCTTATTTTTGTCGAGTTCAACGGTTTAATTATACTCGTCAATATCGCCAATTTTTTTCGGGTGGAATGGCTCATGTTTTGAGTCAAATTTGGATTAATCCTCAACAGCTTCAGACTCAATTAATATTTGATGGTTTACGCGGAAAAGATGAGGTAAATTATGCACTTAAAGCGTTTACCGAGGCGAATTTTATTGTTTTAGATGCTCCGAATAAAGTTCGTCTACAGCGGATTTTAAAGCGAAATGACGCTTTTGATTCTGTAAATACCATCAATTCCAACAGTCAAAATCAAAGTGTAGATTTAGACAAGTTAACCAGTTTTGCAGCGTTGGGAATCTCAGAAGCAAGTTCTGTATTTAACTCAGCAGAAGAACAGGAAATATTAGGTTGGGTTCGTCAGGGAAGTGTGACGTTGAAAGAGTTAGAACAAAAGCTAAAAATTGTTGTTCTTGAACAACAAAATTATGATGCTGTATCGACTCGGTTAACGTTAGAAAAAATGGCTCGTGAACGAACTTTGGTGATTGATACAACGGTTTATAATCCTCAACAAGCGGCTTCTCAAATCCTCTCTTATTTAAAGGTTCGTCAACCGATGGAATGTTTATCTGTGAGTTAGGTTAGTTACACCCGAACAACCCGATTTCTATGAGTTACCGGGTTGTTGTTCCTCACACTTCGTTGAGTTGATTTAATTTTGATTTTAAGTCCTCTAATCTTTCTTCGTTTGTAGATTCTTCTGTAAGATTAGTTTGATCAGGAGAGAATTCTAATTCAAGATTGATATCAGCCGAATGTAAACCCTTAATTTTTAAATCACTAACAACTCTAATTTTTCCTTTTATCCATTTTCGCGATTCTAAGTCAAGTAATTGACAGTCTATACCCGTTGGAGGAATAACTAACCTAATATCTGAAAGGTCAAAATAAATTGACTTATCGGTTATGGATAGCTTGCAAAATTCATAAAATAAGTAACTAATAGAAGCTAGATGATTAACACCTGCTATACTTAAATTACATTTAACTCCATCTCGGTCTATTTGTTGTCCTGTTTTCTCGATTAATTCTTTAAGATTTTGACTCAATAACTCTTTCAGTCTGGCGACAGTAAATGTATCTTTTTCTAGCATGACAATATCATCATCGCAGTCTAAGCGGCGAAAATTTTCTTCACTCATGGGAAAACTTGAACTATAATTAACTTCTATCCGATACAATTATAAAGTGTGAGTGAACGGAAGCAAAAATGAAGCGAATTTTAGGACTGGCGGCGTTTGGATGTATGATAGTATCACCCGCTTGGGCGGAACAACCCCTCTATATTGCTTATCCCCCGGCTGAACACGAAACCACCTCAAACCGCATTTTTTTCATTGGAAGCGCCTCTCCCGATGCTGAAGTCACCGTTAATGGTGAAGTAATAGAACGTTCTCCGGCGGGTCATTTTGCACCGTCTTTTTCCTTAGAGATGGGAGAAAATATTTTCAAACTCCGACACCAAGACGAAGAAATAATACTCAAAATTAATCGCACTTCTAACTTACCTGAAATTCCCGAAGGGGTGGCTTTTGTAGAAGATTCTCTCCAACCCAAAGTTAATCTATCTAGACTTCCGGGAGAGTTGGTTTGTTTTAGTGCAATTGCGCCGCCTAACGGACGAGTTTCGGTTGAGTTAGGGGGGGAAACTATACGCTTATCTCGTCAAAATCAATTCTTAGATTTGCCGAGTAACTTTGCAGTTTTAACGGGAAATAATCAACCGATAGCGTTAGAAATTAGTAAATATCAAGGTTGTGTAGAAATTGGCAAAATTTTTCCGGTTTCTAACCGCAGAAATCAAGTTAATTTAGGTCAACCGCAATATAAACTCACCTTAAAAGGGGAAACTGTGACCCAAAATGCACCCGGAAATATTACGATTATCTCTCCGGCTGAATTTGAAATCGCAGAAGTTACAGTTGATGAAGGCGTGGCGCGGACTGGCCCCAGTACAACCTATTCCCGTTTAACCCCTTTACCCAAAGGAACTCGGGCAAGAATTACGGGGCGAGAAGGAGATTATTTACGCTTAGATTATGGCGGCTGGATAAAAGTAGATGAAACCCGAACTTTCAAAGGAAAATTACCGCCTCAGTCGTTTATTAGAAGTGCGAGTTCTCGTCAAATCGGAGAGTGGACAGAGGTTTATTTTCCCCTACAAATTCCAGTTCCAGTAACCGTTAAACAGGACAATCAAAGTTTAACACTAACTCTCCATAATACCACTGCCCAAACAGATACAATTCGCTTTGATGATAGTCCGTTAATTGAACGGATGGACTGGGAACCTGTTCTTTCACCGATGGGAGAACAACAGCAGGCGGTTCAATATACCTTTCACTTTAAAACTAACCAACAATGGGGATATAAACTGAGGTATGAAGGCACAACTTTAGTCTTATCATTAAAGCATCCCCCCGAAATTAAAGAAGTATCTGAGTCGAGTTTTTTTGGAGATATTTTTAGTCCGAAACCGTTGGCGGGGATGTATATTTTGATTGACCCCGGACATGGAAGCGAGAATGATTTGGGGGCAAAGGGGCCGACGGGATATCCTGAGAAAGATGTGAATTTGGTGGTTTCTTATTTGTTGCAAAATGAATTGATTAAACGGGGGGCGAGAGTGTATATGACTCGTAAATCTGAGGAAGATTTATTTCCAAAAGATCGGGTTAAAATGATTAATGAGGAAGAACCGGATTTGGCGATTTCTGTTCATTATAACGCTTTACCCGATAACGGAGATGCGATAAATACTAAGGGAATTGGTACGTTTTGGTATCATCCTCAAGCTCACAGTTTTGCGGTTTTTTTACATAATTATTTAGTAGAAACATTAGATCGTCCGTCTTACGGTGTATTTTGGAATAATCTGGCTTTGACTCGTCCGGCGGTGACTCCTTCTATATTATTAGAATTGGGATTTATGATTAATCCGGTTGAGTTTGAATGGATTGTTAACCCCCAAGAACAGAGAAAGTTAGCGGTTGCATTGGCGGATGGAATTGTAGAATGGGTGAAAACAACACAGTAAATTTGTGAAGGAGTTTGTCAAATAAAATCGATGTTTATTCCAGCACATAGTGATTTATTCGAGCCAACTCTTAACGCTTTAAAAGCTTTAGGAGGCTCGGGAAATAATCAGGAAATCTATGATAAAGTTTGTGAATTAGAAAACTTTTCCGAGGAACAGCAGAGTGTTCTTCATAAAGAAGGGCCACAAACAGAAATTAGTTATCGATTAGCCTGGGCTAAAAGTTATTTAAAAATCTATGGAGTAATAGAGAGTGTAAGGAGAGGTGTATGGTCTTTGAGTGAGAAAGGACGAAATCTAAAGTCAATTGACCCAAAAAAAGTTCAGCGTTTTGTGCAATCAAACGCCAGACAAAAACGCCAGGATAATTCCTCTAATAACTTAGATAATAGTCTAGAAGAAAAAGCTCTGATTCAAGAGGAGGAGGAAAGTTTAGATTTAATAGATAAATCCTTACAAATGTCTGTAGAATCTGATATTTGGGTGGAGAAATTACTTCAGGTTTTACAGAAACTTTCTCCTGATGCTTTTGAACGATTATGTCAGCGTCTCTTAAGAGAGTCTGGATTTGTGAAAGTTGAAGTTACAGGAAAAAAGGGGGATGGAGGAATTGATGGAATTGGAGTTTTGAAAATTGGTTTGTTGAGTTTTCAAGTTTTTTTTCAGTGTAAACGTTATTCTGGCTCTGTCGGTTCTTCAGAGATTCGAGATTTTCGAGGTGCAATGGTAGGGAGAACTGATAAAGGTTTATTTTTAACAACTGGAACTTTTACTCGTTCAGCTCAACAGGAAGCAACCCGAGATGGCGCTCCTGCGATTGATTTAATTGACGGAGAACAACTCTGTCAACTTCTTAAAGATTTGAAGTTAGGTATTGAAACTAAGACAATAGAAGTGATTGAAATTAATCAAACCTGGTTTGCTAAACTTTAAATTTAAGTGATTTATTTTGATCTATTTTAAATGATTTACATCAACTTTGTATGACCTCAAATAGCCATTTTTCAACGCGATGACCCCAAACTTCTAAAGAATATTCAGTTTCCGCCTGTTTTCTACAGCACAAACGGTCTATTTTGTCAAGCTTTTGAATCGCTTCCACCAACCCCTCGACGCTATCGGGTTCAACCAACCAACCTGTTTCGCCCTCTCGGACAATTTCTGTTGGCCCTCCCCGACGATAGGCAATCACCGGCACCCCACAAGCTAAGGCTTCAATGGCGACATTTCCAAACGCCTCAACCCACCGGGGAGTCATCAATAACGCCCGACAATCTCGCAGGTGTTTTTGTAACTCATTTGTTGATAAAAATCCCAAGTATTCTATTGGTGCGTTGGGGTAATCTTGATTGATTTTATCCCAATAGGCTTCATCCTGCATTTTTCCCATAATCTTAAGAGGAATTCCGGTGATTTTTGCCGCTGAAACTGCATCTTCTAGGGCTTTTTCCGGTGCAATTCGACCTAACCAAGCTAACTGATTTTTTGGTTTAGCACAAAATTGATACTGTTCCAGACTAATTCCACTTTGCAAAAAAATGAAATTTTTCTGACTAAAATTAAAAGTTTCCGCCTGAGTTTTTGTGTGAAAAAAAACTGCTTTCGGAAATTGCTCTACTATTTTTTTGATAATATTATCCATCGCTGTTGTTAGCGAACCCATACTAATCCAATGAGCTACTTTAATATGAAAAAATGGTGTTAAATAGAGTGGCAACCAATCATAGGAAAAATTTATAATTAAATCATAATTATTCTGCACCTGGCGGGCATAATCCCACATCTTTTCTAAAACCGAATCGGGAGGTAAAATAATCGGAGTATCTCGGTCTTGAGATTGTGCCATGATTTGGAGATTGCCCGAAATTTCCACCACATTAATTGACTCTAAAATTGAACCTTCTGGGGCGACAACGGTAACTTGATGACCTCTTTCTTGTAATATATTCGCCAAATTTAATAGCGTTAATTCCACACCACCACCTATTCCTGACCCTAATGGCCCGACAGGAGTTGAGATTAATAATAGTTTCAGTAAATTAGAACTCATGTTGTTAGAAAACCCTTTTTAATTTTTAACTTTTTATCGAGGAGGTTCATCACCTATTGTGGGTAATGGACGCATTCGACTTAACTTATCTGCCGCCCATCTAGCCGTTTCTCTCACTTCGCTATCAGGGTCATCCGCCGCCCGTTGTAATAACTGATTCATCTGACAAGCTAAGTCATAAATACGGGTTAAATCTCGAATGGCATTTTTTCTAACTTCTGCATTTTCATCTTGTAATGATAGCGTTAACGCCCGACTCATGGGTTTTAATGTGCGAGTTCCAATTTCTGAAAGGGCGGCTAAAATCAAACTTCGCTGTTTAGAATCAGAATTATAAATTAAATCTACTAAGGGTTGAATCGCCCGAGAATCGCCTTGTTGACCCAATTCCCAAATCGTTTGACTGCGTTTAGTTGGATTCGTATTTTGTAATTCTAAAATCAATTGTTCCACTCGGTCAAGTTGAGGTAAACGGGGCTTATCGGCGATTAAAAAAGTCTCACCCGAATGAACTTGGGAGGGAATAGATGCTTTTTCTGGAGGTTCTTTTTGAGGGCGAGGTATATCTACATAGCCGTTATTTTCCCGAGGTTCGTTCACAGATTTATGAGTGGGTGGGGATAAAGTTTCGGGGTCTGTATTGGCATCTTCAAGTTGAAACGGAGAAGCAGAACTCGGAGGAGTTAACGTATTTTCAGACTGAACAAGATAGGGTGAAGAATGTTCAACCGTCTCCTCGGGCGAGAGTTGGTCTTCGGCTTCCGGTTCAGGCTGATGACCAATTAATTTAACAATAATAAAAATAGCTCCTCCGGTCACAATTATTGACCCCACACCGAGTAAAATTAATCCGGTCGGAAGTTTAGTCGGAAGCTGAAATTTTTGCTTTTCAGAAGTTGAATTTTCTTGAGCCAATATTAACGAACGGGTCGATTCATCGGAGAGAACAGGAGGCTGTAGGTTAGTCAAATTTTGAGATATCGTACTTTGACTCGGATGGTCGATAAAACCCGAGAAAGTCAAGTAGGTCAGTAGGAGTAGAGGAATGTGGTAAGAAGCCATGAAATGCTATTGAAAATGTTCACAAGTCGGGTGTAACCTTGAGCTAGCTCCATCCTAACTTCTCTGACAGCCAGATTCTCGTTTTTCAACAAAGTAAACCCATTAAATTTCCGAATGACAGGAGAGCGCACCCACAAACCGACTCAAAAGTTCATCACCACTGAAGCCTTCAGACCAAGAGGTGAACTCGGTGAACAGCAAGTTTGGGAAACGATTCGCCAGACTTTTGCTCACCGTCATTGTATCGCATATTGGCGTTATCCGATTTTTTCAAAAACAGGAGCTTTTCGTAAAGAACCGGATATTTTAATTGTAGATGCTCAACTGGGATTAATTGTCATAGAAGTAAAGTCTATCACTCTTGATAAAATTGTTACTATTACAGGTCATGTTTGGGCGTTACAAAATTTTTACACAACTCGCATCACGCCCTACCAACAAGCAGAAAACCAACTCTTTGCTTTGCTGAACTATTGGAATTCTGAACCGATTCTCAAACATCAAGTTTTTGGACGGGCGATAGTTGCTTTGCCTTTTATTCTCGCTCAAGATTGGGAAAAACGAGGCTTTGACAAATTACCAAGTTCTCCTCCTATTCTCTTTCAAAATGACCTTTTAAGTCCATCTTCTCTGATTGAATTAATCACTCAAATCCCTTCTTTAGTTCCGGGAAAAACACTCACGTCACCCCAATGGGAGCTATTACAAGCCATTATCTCTGGAACCCCTTTATTTCGTCCCCCAACCCGAAAATTCTTTTTCCGAGAACATCAAAAAATGCGGGCGGAAATCTTAGCTAAAGTTAGAGAACATATTTATAAACTGGATTTAAACCAAGAACGGATTGCGAAACAAATTCCCCCAGGTTTACAACGAATTCGCGGAATAGCAGGGTCTGGAAAAACTGTATTACTCTGTCAAAAAGCTGCCCAGATGCACCTTAAATATCCGGACTGGGATATTGCCTTAGTCTTTTTTAATCGCAGTTTATATCAACCAATTATTCAACATTTAGATCAGTGGTTGCGACACTTTAGTTGTCATCAAGTCGGGTATGATGTTCACAATCAAAAATTGCGGGTGCTTCATGCTTGGGGTTCAAAACAACAACCCGGACTTTATAATACAATTTGTCAAGCCGCAGGTGTTTGGAGTTTGAGTGTTCGTCAAACTAATTCTTCTAAACCCCATGAAGCATTAGCAGAAGCTTGTTGTGATTTACTTCAAAAAACAGTTATTCCCGCCTGTTTTGATGCGATTTTAATTGATGAAGGTCAAGATTTAATCGTTAAAGATGAGTTGAAGTTTGAAGGAAAACAGCCGTTTTATTGGATGGCGTATCAAACTTTACGTCTGGTTAGTTTAGAAGCAAATCAAACCGCTAAAATCTCCCAACGTCTGTTAATTTGGGCGGCGGATGAGATGCAAAGTTTAGAACTGCAAAAAAGTCCGACAGCTAGTGAATTATTTGGGGATGAATGGGGACATCTGTTAACAGGTCAATATCCGAAGGAAATCAACAAAACAGAGATTTTTTCTCGTTCTTATCGGGTTCCTCGTCAAATTTTAAATGCGGCTTATGGGATTAGCTTGGGGTTACTCCGTCCCTCGGGATTATTAACAGCGATGACCAGAATTGAAGATTGGGAAGTGATGGGTTATCAAGTGAATATTGAACATTCGGTTTATTCTCCTATTCCGAAAGTGACCTGATCTTTTGCGTCAGAAAACTGTCCTCATCCGGTTTCACAGTTTTGGGAAAATTCTCTGATTGAATTTGAAGCTTATCATTCTCGTCAAAATGAATTAACTGCCCTTTCTCAACATCTTTACCACAATTTAAAGATAGATGGGCTGCGTCCGAGTCGGGAAATTTTAATTATTATTTTAGGAAATATTTTTGAAGCGATGGCGTTGGAAACTTATGTCGCTAATTTTTTGATGACACAGGGATTAGATATTTATATTCCGGGGGCGGTTGATTGTAATATTGTCACCTCTGAGAAAGAGAAACCTAATCAATTTTGGTGTGAAGGCGGAATTACTATTTCTCGTATTCATCGGGCGAAAGGACAAGAAGCGGATATGGTTTATTTAGTTGGGTTTGATCAAATAGCCAAAGATGAAGCAAATCTCAGTTTTCGTCATCAATTATTTGTGGCTTTAACGCGGTCAAGAGGTTGGGTGAGATTAACGGGAACGGGTGCTTATCCGATGTATAATGAAATGGCAGTGATTCAATCTGGCGATAGGTTTAGCTTTACCCAACGACAACCCCGAGTCCGAGAAATTGGCTTAACAAATGTAGGGGAAATGTTGCGGTGTTATCATCAGGGAAACCGGAATTTTCGGGGTGTTAATTTAGTCGGAGTTGATTTAACGGGTGTTTGTTTGTCTGAGGCGAATTTGATGGGTGCGAATTTAGCTCAAGCTAACTTGAAAAATGCTAATCTTGAGGGTGCAAAGTTGTTATTGGCTAACCTTTCTCAAGCGGTAATGACAGGCGCAAATTTACACCAAGCCAAGTTAGTTGGTGCTAATCTTTCTCACGCCAAACTGAGTGATGCAAATCTGACTCAAGCTGATTTACGAGATAGTGATTTGAGTAATGCTCAATTAATGGGTGCAACCTTGGAAGGGGCTAATTTAACTGGAGCAAATTTGAGTTATACAAATCTGAGTCAAGCGAATCTCAAACAAGCTGATTTAACTGAAGCGACCTTGCAGGACACAATATATTCCCATTCTACTATAACTGATGGTACAATTTTTCCCTAACTGTGTCAACCCTTTCTACATTTTTTAACACTATTTTGATCGAGAAGCGGTAAACTAGAACAGTAACAAAATTTTGTTGTAATTGTTGACGACGACTAGCAAATCAGGATGAACGATTTATACGTTTCTTGGTCAGATTATCACCAAGCCATAGAGTCCTTAGCGGCGAAAATCTACCACTCGGGCTGGCAATTTAATCAAATTGTTTGTTTAGCCAGGGGAGGACTGAGAATTGGAGATTTGCTCTCGCGGATTTATGATACACCGTTAGCGATTCTTTCTGCGTCTTCCTATCGAGGTTCTGAAGGTCGAGTTCGAGGTCAAATTAAAATCGCGAATCATCTCACAATGACAACAGAAACCCTGGGAAGTCAGGTTTTATTAGTTGATGATTTAGTTGATTCTGGGATTAGTTTACAAGACTGTCTATCGTGGTTAAAAACGAACTATACTACTGAAATTCAGGAAATCAAAACGGCTGTTTTATGGTATAAAGCTTGTTCGGTGATTGTTCCTGATTTTTATGTCGAATATTTAGCTGATTCTCCTTGGATTCATCAACCATTTGAACGCTATGAAAAGATGACTCCCGCCGAAGCCGCACAAAAGAGTGAACTGACTCAGCAAGCTATTCGTTAAAAAATGTAGACTTTTCCGGAATTGAGAGAGTTTGATCTGTTATCAAAGGGGTGAGCTTTTATGAAAAACGCTATGGGAACCCAACGCCAATACCGCAAAATTTGGAAGCGGTTTATATTAATATTTCTGTTTATTGTGACGCTAGCGGGTTGTCGATTTTTGAGTCTGACCCCAACAGAAGAACCATTCCCGACAGTTTCTGCCCTGCCTGTTCCCCAACTTCCCGACTGGATAGAACAAATTAGTCCAACCGGAGTTGTGACTTCTCAGAGTCCAATTCAGATTATTTTTAAAAACCCGTTAATTCCGGTTGAGCGTTTGGATTCTCCCCAACAGCGTCAACTTCTCAATCACTTTGAAATTACCCCCCAACTTCCCGGACAATTTCGCTTTCTTACTCCGCGAATGGTGGGGTTTCAAGCTGACCGAGCATTACCGTTAGCGACTCGTATTCAAGTCAAAATCAAACCCGGCTTGTCTGACCTCGAAAATCACAGCCTAGACCAAGATTTAGCCTGGACGTTCAACACCGACTCAATTGAGCTTACTAATCTACCGGGAACCGAAGAAAATCAAGGGTCTGAAAACAATCCTGTGGGTTTGACTCCTGATTTGACGTTTAACTCTAACGTCGAACTAGATATAGATTCATTAACGCAACACGTTAAACTCGTTTCACAAGCGTCAAATCAAGCCGTTCCGGTTAAGGCAGAACTCACGAAAAATCAGTTTAATTCGGAGTCTTTACCCCCTCAGACACAGTACGACCCATCAAACCATATCTGGCAGTATACCATAACTCCCACGCAAAATCTACAAAAAAGTACAAAATACACCTTACAAATCACACCTGGACTGCATCCTAAGCAGGGAAATTTAGACAGTCAATTTATCATTTCCTCTCAAATAAAAACCTTTGATTCTCTACAATTTGAACCCCTACAATTCTACGGCGAACCGAGTCGAGGGGGAACCTACGGACGGTTTGAAAAGGGCAGTCCGCAACTGAAATTTAACAATCAAATTTTAGAAGCATCAGCCCGAGAAAATATTAAGATTAATCCCCCACCGCCCAAAGACGCACCTCCTCTGATTCAAACCTATGGAAATAGTAATATTATTAACCTCAATCCTTGGGCATTAGAACCACAAACGAACTATACCATTACAATTGGAAAAGACCTTAAAGATCAATTTGGTCAAACCCTAGAAAAACCTATTAGCCTCTCCTATCAAACCGGAGACGTTGCGGCTGACCTTTGGGCGCCGACAGGGTTAAATATTTTCCCCTCAACCCAAAATTTACAGCTTAATATTGCCACTACAAACTTACCCCAGTCGAAATATACAGCCGCCTATAAAATCGTTCAGCCAACTGATTTAGTCTATACCGATGTTGCGTATCCGCGAGAAAACCGCAAAAATCTTTTACCCGCCGAAAGAAACTGGACTTCCTTCTCCGTAAAAACCCCAGAAAACCAAACCCAAGAAACCTCAATTAATTTACGGAAAAAACTTGGGAAAGACACAGGAATGCTGGCTTATGGAGTTAAAGCGCGAACCACTCGTTATCAAGAAGAAGGAAAACGGCGCTGGAATGAACCTGAATTTTATGGGTTCGTTCAACTCACAAACTTAGGTGTTTTTTCCCAATGGTTTCCCGAGTCAGGACTTATAAAAGTTAATCATTTAGAAGACGGTTCCCCGGTGAATAATGCTAGCGTTGAAATTTATCAATCTCAACTCGAAGCCCAAAGCTTTGCTAACCCAAAACCCTGTGCATCCGGAAACACGAACGAAAACGGAATATTGGCGTTAACTTCCGAAAATCTCCAACAATGTATGAACGGCGATCGCTTTACGGAAGCCCCAGAATTATTAGTAATTGCCAAAGAAGGAGACGACTGGGCTTTTGCACGAACTCATTCTTATAGTGGGATGTACGCTTATGGAATTTATAGCGACTGGGAAAATAGCAAACCCCTTTCTAGAGGCGTGATTTTTTCTGACCGACAACTCTACCAACCCGGAGAAAAAGTTGCTTTAACAGGAGTTGCGTATTATCTACAAAATGGTGAATTAAAACAAGATAAAAACGTCAACTATACCGTTATCTTGACAACCTCAGAAGGGACAGAAAAAACCCTCGGCACTTACCCAACCAATGAATTTGGTACATTTTCTTTTGAATTTACGCTAGATTCTGACCAAGCACTGGGAGATTATCGTTTAAGTGCAAAAGCAGAAAATGAAGTAGAAATTTATGGAAACCTACGAGTTGCAGAATTCAAACCCCCAAACTTTAAGGTTGAGTTGAACCTCGATAAAGAAACCGCTATTCAAGGGGAAACTCTCACCGTAAACACGAATAGTAACTATTTGTTTGGTTCTCCGGTTGGAGGTGGAAAGGCTGAATACTATATCACTCGTACCCCAACAGAATTTACCCCTAAAGATTGGCAACAATATAGCTTTGGTAGACAATGGTTTTGGCCGGAAGAAAAACCCACTGTTCCTAGTGATGTCTTACAGAAAAGTGAGGTTCTCAACCCAGATGGAAAAGGCATCCAAAGCGTTAAAATTGACAAAGATTTATCCTTTCCAATGCAATATCGGGTGGATGTAGAAGTATCCGATGTTTCTAACTTAGCGGTATCTGATTCTCAAAGTGTAATTGCTTTACCGAGTAACCGTTTAATTGGGTTAAAAACACCCTTTGTCGCCGAAGCCAACAAAGCTTTTCCCATCGAAGTTATTGTTACCGACCCCAACGGAAAACCAATTCCCAATATGGGAGTCCGTTTGGAATTGCAAAAAATGAATTACAGCAACGTTACCCGAGTGGTTGCAGGCGGACAAACCGATAAAAACCAAGTTGAATATAAAACCGTTGCGACAACACAAGTCAAATCAAATCAGACTCCAAAAACCGTTTCTTTAACCCCTCCAGAGTCGGGTTCCTATCGAATTCGTGCCAATTTTCTCAACAACTCCGGCGAAGCTACCGCAACAGATTTACAAATTTGGGCGACTGGTAATTCTCCTGTTTTTTGGGGAGGAAATAACGACAACCGCTTACAAATTGAACTCGATAAAGACACCTACAAACCCGGAGAAACCGCCACCGCTTTAATTAAATCTCCCTACGCAGAAGGCGAGTTATATTTTGCAGTAGTCCGCGATAAACCGTTGTATGAAACCCAAACAACCGTCACGGGCGGCGCCCCGCAAATTCAATTTACTGTTACTTCGGAAATGTTACCGAATGCAGCAGTCGAAGCGGTATTAGTTCGTACAGGCGAACCCCTTTCAGAAGTCGAACCCGGAAGCGTTGAAAACTTATCTCAAATTGGGTTTGTTCCCTTTAAAACTGACTTAGCCGAAAAAACTTTACAACTGGAAATTATGCCAGAAAAGTTAGAAGTCGAACCCGGCGCTGAACAAACCCTGCAACTGCAATTAAAAGATGCAAACAACCAACCCCAACGCGGACAATTTACCGTGATGGTTGTTAATGAAGCGGTGTTACAACTAACAGGTTATCGCCCTCCCAACTTACTCGAAACCGTCTACGCCGAACAACCGATTTCTACTCGTTTTAGTGATAATCGTCCGGAAGTTAACTTAGCAATACCTCAAGCTGCATCAGCAAAAGGTTGGGGATATGGCGGCGGTTTCTCCGCAGGAATTGGCAACACTCGTATCCGCAAAAACTTTCAACCTTTAGCCTATTATCAAGGTTCAATTGTCACCGACAATAGCGGAAAATCCAACGTTAACTTTCAACTCCCCGACGATTTAACCACCTGGCGGGTGATGGTTGTCGCTACTGATGGAAACTTTAAATTTGGTTCGGGCGAAACCACATTTATCACCACCCAACCCCTACTTTCCAACCCGATTTTACCCCAATTTTCCCGCCCAGGAGACAAAATTTTAGCCGGAGTTTCCGTTACTAACACCACCGGAAACAAAGGAATGATTGCCGTCAAAGCCGATGTCGAAGGCGGCGTTAAACTTTCCCCCGGAAACTCCAATACCCAAACGATTCAACGCCCACTCAAAGCTGGAACCCAAGCCTACTATTTCCCGGTATTAGTAGAAGAAGTGGGAACCTCTCAAGTGAAGTTTCAAACCGCGTTTAATGGGAAAACCGATGGCTTTGAAGTTCCGTTAGAAGTCAAACCTGTACTGGTTACAGAACAAGTAGTTGAAAGTGGAACCACAACCAATTCTCTCAATATTCCCATCAATGTGACTCGTGATACTCTGCGAGATACAGGCGGTTTAACAATCTCCCTAGCCAGTACATTAATTCCTCAAATCACCGCCCCCGCCAAACAAATCTTTAATCAAGATTTACCCTTCCTTGAACCTGCGGCGAGTCAATTGTTAATTGCGTCCAACTTACAACAGTTAAGCCAAAAATATGGTCAAAATTTTAGTGAATTAAACCTCAATCAACAAGCCGAAAACTCCCTAGAACAAATCTTCCAACTGCAACAAAACGACGGAGGACTCGCCCTTTACCCCGAACAAAAAACCTCCAATCCTCTCTTATCTGCTTACGCCGGAGAAGCCTTAGCCCAAGCCTCAAAAGTAGGATTTAAAGTTGATGAAAATAAACTCAATCAACTTGAATATTACCTTAAACAAGCCTTAGCTAACCCCGAAAAAAATGAATTATGTAGCGATGATTTAGTGTGTAAAAGTCGAGTTCGTTTAAATCTCTTGATGGCGTTAGCAGAAATGGGAGACCAACGCAACGATTTTATGTCCGATATTTACGGCTTGCGGGATGAATTTGATACGGTAACTCAAATTAAACTCGCCCGTTATTTATCCAACTTCCCCGAGTGGAATTCGGAATTTAACGAACTGGTGAATAAACTGCAAGAAATCGTTTATCAAACCGGACGAACCGCCACCGTTAATATTCCCCAACAATACGGCTGGATGAGTTCAGATATCACCGCCCAGTCGGAAGCATTGCGTTTATTTGTGAGTCAAAATAGTCAACCGGAAACGATAGATAAACTTGTCCAAAGTTTACTCAATCTTCGTCGCGAGGGAACCTGGGGAAGCACTTACAATAACGCTGAAGCCTTAACTGCATTAGCCGAATATGCAGCCATAGAACCCACTCCCGAAAACTTCCAAGTTCAAGTCAAATTGGGCGGTAAAAACTTGGGTTTAACCGAATTTAACGGCTTCAAAAATTCCAGTTTCAACCTCAATATTCCCATGTCGGAATTACCCCCAGGTAAGAATAATCTGATCATTCAAACCTCTGGAAACGGAAAACTGAATTATTGGATATCCTACGAATATCGCTTGGAAGGAAGCCAACCCGGACGGTTAAATGGGTTAAGAGTTGAACGCAAAGTTAAACGAGTTAATCAGAGTGAAGTGTTGCAAACAATGGGACTTTCTACAGCAGAAGACCCCCTAGAAGTTCAACCTGGAGAAGTGTTTGATATCGGCTTAGAAATTATCACCGACCATCCCGTTAACAATGTGATGATTACAGACCCACTTCCGGCTGGTTTTGAAGCCATTGATAACCGTTTTCAAACCAGTAATTCTGCCTTAAAAGCCCAAACTGATAGTTGGAATATTAGCTATCAAACTATTTACCGCGACCGCATTCTCGCCTATGCTGACTATCTCCAACCCGGAGTTTATCAACTGCATTATTTAGTTCGTTCCGTAACACCCGGTGAGTTTATCTGGCCTGGTGCAAAAGCCTATTTACAACAAGCCCCCGAAGAATTTGGACGCAGTGCATCTTCGAGTTTAGTTGTCTCCGAACAGTCCTAATTACACCCCAAAACCCGGTAACTTTTAATAAACCGGGTTGCCAAATTTGTTGAGAAAAGATAATCCGTAAAAATACGGTGATTCAAACCCTTGTATTTTCAACCTCTCCGTAAACATACGGATGCAGATCACACCTGAGACACCCATGCTGTCACATCCCCAGACTGACAACATTCACAAAAACTCAATTAACATATCACACAACATATCTAGCGATCGCGAGATTATAGAGATTGTTAACCTCGAAATTGCAGTTGAACCATGTTAACTGAAACCTCCACCTCCACTCTTAACCTCGAAGCCATCATCAAGCGAGTTCTCACCTTCCGTCAAATCACCCCCCTTGACTACCAACTCCTCAAATCTGCTATCCTATCGGAACAATCCTTTTCATACAGCACACAAGTTCATCTTGATCAATTGTTTGACAGTCTACAACGAGGGTCAATTTGGATCGCATCATAACTTTGCCGAGCCAGAAAAGACGTACAATAATAAGGGTATTTCGAGAAAAGGAACGCGAGTTAAATGGCGGTCATCGCAGTAATCGACTATGACATGGGAAATCTCCACTCCGCCTGTAAAGGTTTAGAAAAAGCAGGGGCTACCCCAAAAATTACGGATTCTCCTGCGGAAATTCAACAAGCCGATGCAGTGGTTTTACCAGGAGTCGGATCGTTTGACCCAGCCATGCAACATTTGACTTCGCGCCACCTTGTCGAACCCATTAAAAATGTGATTGCAGCGGGCGTTCCCTTCCTCGGCATCTGCCTCGGTTTGCAAATTTTGTTTGAAAAGTCCGAAGAAGGTAACGAAGCAGGAATCGGCATTTTTTCGGGAACTGTACGACGGTTTCAGTCTGAACCTGGACTGACAATTCCTCACATGGGATGGAATCAACTGCAATTGACTCAACCCCATCTTCCTTTGTGGAAAACCCTTGATCAAAACCCTTGGGTGTATTTCGTTCATTCCTATTATGTTGCCCCGACAAACCCTCAAATTACAGCCGCTACCATTACTCATGGAAGCCAAACTGTCACCGCAGCCGTTGCCCATCAAAACGTTATGGCGGTACAATTTCACCCTGAAAAATCCTCAACCGCAGGACTGCAAATGTTGAGTAATTTTGTGGAATTTGTCAACGATAAATCTGCTCAAAAATCCCCGCTTCGGGCAATTTCCCATAGTTAGTTTAACGGTTAATTGGTTTGTTGTTTTCCTATGAGTTTGAGAATTTACGGCAATCGTCCGCTAAAAACTTTGTCTGGACAACAAACTCGTCCAACTCCGGCGAGAGTGCGTGAAGCGGTATTTAATATTTGGCAAAATAGCATCACAGGCTGTCACTGGTTAGATTTGTGTGCAGGAAGTGGTTCAATGGGTGCTGAAGCCCTCTGTCGAGGGGCATCCCGAACCATTGCGATCGAACAGTCGGGGCCAGCTTGTCGAATTATCCGTCAAAATTGGCAACAGGTAGCTAGTCCTAATCAAACTTTTGAGGTGATTCGGGGTGATGTGTCGGGAAGACTGAAATCCTTAGCTGGACAGCAATTTCATCGAATTTACTTTGATCCCCCCTATGCCAGTGATTTGTATCAACCTGTAATAGAAGCGATCGCCAATTATCAATTACTCACTTCTGATGGTGAATTAGCCGTCGAACATGATCCGAAACGATGGACTGTTCAACCCTTTTCTGGATTACAAATCTGTCGGGAGAAAGTTTATGGAAATACAGCCTTGACTTTTTATTGTATTTCAGAGGTTTGAAAACCCGATCCAAGCAATACTAGCAGGGACAAAGGAATGATCATCTTTATTCTCACTTCTGTGTCCCCACCTATTTTTTTAACCGTTTAACTGATTGCCTCGGCGATATTGCTGATAAGCCGCAAAGAACAATCCGGCTAAGGTTACAGTCACTAGACCGAGGACAATGCCAGAAAGTAAAGGTTCTACCACGTTAATTCTCCTTGATATGATGGAAAGATCTCAATCCTATTAATATCGCATATTCGTTCAGGGTGGCAATCACTCAATTGCTAAATGGAATTTTGATTAATCTCCATGAGTTTACAAAACTTGACAAAAATACTCAATTATTCTCTCCAGCCCGATTCCTTTGGGGTTAGTCATTCTAGATTTATGAAGATAACTTGCTCTGACCGCCTGAAAGCATTAAGCTAGTGAATAAGTAAAGTTTTTTGTAGATATTTCTCAAATAGATAAGGACGCTTTGAATAACCAGCTTACTAGCACTGAAATCGATGTCCTACTCAGACGGGTTTCCCTCTTCGCCGTCGGGATCATGCTGCTGATATTGCTGTGGGTGGTGGGACAGAACTGGCTTCAGGTTTCAGATCCCTATATCGAGCAAGTCTTATCTCTCAATGGAGATCCCGTTAAAGGTCATGCCATCTTTGAAATGAACTGTGCAGGCTGTCATTTTCAAAACGTCAGTCATCAAGTCGGGCCAAGTCTGTTAGACGTTTCTCAACGGAAATCACCCGTCGGCATTATTCATCAGGTGACTAGCGGTCAAACCCCTCCTATGCCTCAATTTCAGCCTACTCCTCAAGAAATGGCTGATCTCCTGAGTTATCTTCAGAAGCTGTAAGGGAAA
This sequence comes from Lyngbya aestuarii BL J, assembly GCF_000478195.2. Taxonomy (GTDB): domain Bacteria; phylum Cyanobacteriota; class Cyanobacteriia; order Cyanobacteriales; family Microcoleaceae; genus Capilliphycus; species Capilliphycus aestuarii. The sequence goes on from NZ_AUZM01000040.1 coordinate 56,166, forward strand.
ATTGAATTTGAGTAATTAATTTACACAAGTTTCATTTCTTGTGCTATAGTATTAAAGGTCAAGAAATTGACAAAATATGCTGGCGTAGCACAATGGTAGTGCATCCGACTTGTAATCGGAAGGTTGTGGGTTCAAATCCGACCGCCAGCTTTGATTAGAGGCACTTTCAGACAATACACAATACCCCTTTGACGCGAATTTGGAGCGAATTTGGAGCGAATTGATTTTCGCTCCATTTTTGATTGTGGGGTCATGGTAACAGAACAGGAGTAAGGAAGTATAGAAATTCACTTAAAAGTCTTATTTAGGCTGTCTAGTTGTCTTGTAAGTCTTAGGATTAATGTATATCAGTGGTTTCAGAGAAGACAACCCCTAAGACAGCCTTAGACAGGGGGTTGTCTTGTAAGTCTAGAAGTAAGGTATAACAAGGCTTTCAGAGAAGACAGCCCTATCTCAAAGTAAAACACCCCTCTAACAGAAGGGTGCTGACTAATGATGCTTAACTTTGCTCTACTGACTTAACTTTACTGGCACGGGCTGATTAACAGATTGCTCTGGCTCATCCTCAATAAAGGAGAGAGGCAAGGGATGGATTAGTCGGGGCGATTGCCAAACTCTTTCTGAGCCATCACCAACAATCCAAAGGCGTCGTAACTTAAGTCTTTCAACATGGCCAATACCATTTTTTCTTAGTCTACCTGTTGACAAGATGTAATGACACGTATGTACAACCGTCAATACACTTGTCAATACAGTCATTACAGTCTAGACTGTGTATGTACAGATGTAATGACAGTGTAATGACATGGCTAAAAAGATGGTATCCTTTCGGTGTGAAACCGAGTTATTAGAGGCGTTTCAGACGTTTTGTGATGCTAATGAAACTAACCTAACTGAACAGTTGACCGGGTTCATGGAGAGTGTTGTCAATACAGGCGTACATACAGATGTCAAGACAGATGTACATACAAGCAATGACATCTGTAATGACAAGTATGTACAACCGTCAATACAGGAAATGATAGAGACACGGATGGCTGAAATAGAGGCACGGCTTGAAAAAAAGCTGAATCCCTGAGAGCAGAGATTGAGACTCTCAGGGAAGGTGTCAATACAGGTGTACATACAAGTAATGACAGCAGTAATGACACGTATGTACAATGTAATGACAGGTGTAAACACCTAGAGAACTGGCTGGCTGAAACACTCCCCAAACTTAAACGGGAGAGGGGTTACACGTCCAACTCAGCAGGGAAGTTGATCAGGTCAATTGAAAACTTGACCCCCTAAAAAATAAACCCCTAACTGCACAACGGTTAGGGGTAAAACATATCAGAATCTCTATGCACTGAGAAGCGATCAGATAGAACTCAACTTTAGGTTAACAGTTGCGATCACAATTATTCCTCTGGGGATTCTTCATCTTTTTGTTGAGCCTCCTCTTTTTGGCGTTTCCGGATGAGAGATTTATAAACTTCAACCTTGTTAAGGTTTTCAATCTCTCGGTAAACACCATCTTTAATCCAGCCAGCACACATTCCAGATGTGCTTCTGCCTGTCTGTCTTCCTATTAGTCCAATCAACTCCCCAATGTCGTCTGGAACCACTATGGTTATTTGCATCTGTAGTTCATATAGCTTCTATTTAACTTTAATACACTTGCAATTGGAGAGACAATGTATTATCATTCGTAATTACCGGACGTCCAGGGACTGTTGACGCAGTAACCCCTAGACTCCCTCAACAACTGAACCGTTCTCAGGATGAGGTAACTATGACTTTATCAGAATTGAAAGCTCAAGCTCAAGCGCTTGGGCTATCTAAATATTTCATCTCCCAACATGGAGACTTGCGTAAGAAGTCAACATGGCAAGCAGCCGTTAACGCTTGTGAAGTTTCCGAGTCATTGGAAGAACAGGAAACTGAGGAAACCGTCTCAGACGACCTGTTTGAGCCGTTGGTTGAACCGGAAATTATCAACATCACCCCAGAGTCTCACCCGGAAACTTGGGAACTGTTACAACCGCCAATCGAACCCGGCAAGCTTATCAACAAGTCTGTTGACGGTGACTACTGGGTAGTGATTGGTGATTGGGTCAAACTGGATGAAGCCCACACCTGCCAGGTAACTCACGTTTTAGCTGAAAACGATGTTGAGATTCAGATTGAGGAAAGCGGGAAAATCCTCAACGTTACACCTGACAGAATCCGACACCTGACAGAAGCCGAACTGGATGAGGTAGAAGCACCGGAATTTATGATCGCAACTCAACCGGAAACCCCTACAACCTATCAGGTCATAACGGATAACCCAGAAATCCCCTCACGAGTCTTCACCCCCAAATCATTCCTTCACTACAAAAAACCTGAAGAAAGCCTGCATAAACGCACGCCCCCAAAGCTTCCATTGCAGGACTTTTTCGCTGCATTATTTTCGCCACCGAATCACTATCAAACCAGTCAATAGCGTTAAACAAAACACCCAGATTTGGACTGAGATTTCTCATCAATCTGCTAATACTGGGATTGTTCTGCGCTGGTTATATTGCGGGTATTGCCTTCACACCCGTAGAAATTCAGATACTTAGATTGGAATTTTCGGAGCGAAAATGAACGAACAGCAATTAGTTGATCAACTGTTGACTCAACCTTCAGACTTTCTGAGTGAGTTTTTCTTTTCAATCGTAGAGGAAACAGTCTCTCAAGACCCGTTAGTGCAAGCCGTTCAGCAGCTTGACCTCAACGCACAGATTCGGATTATTTCGGCAATCAACAACAGTTTCTAGTCAATTAAATCAGTGGGATTGGGCGGTTTTGTGGGTAGGTGTAACCCTCATCAATTGTCAAATTATCAAGGTAAAAACAATGTCATTATTGAACGCTTTAGGGTTTGTCGCAGAGTCCAGACTTGCACCCGTTGATGGTTCACATAACCTCGACCATGACCGGATTCATGGAGCCAGTAACGCACAGGCAATCACACCGGATAACGTACCCGATGAAGCTTGGGATACCATTCGTCCCTTCCCGGTTTGGGCAGGTCAACATTTGATG
>NZ_AUZM01000041.1 GCF_000478195.2 Lyngbya aestuarii BL J
GAACAACCTTTTCAAGTTATTTATCGACAGGTGAACTTACCTTGGCAACAACAAGATTGGCGAAATTTGTCACCCGATGAACAGCAAGACTTATTAAAAAATCTGTTAAAAACCGATAGCCAACAAACGTTTAATCTGAAAAAACCTCCTCTCATTCGACTGAATTTAATACAACTAACTGACCAAACTTATAAACTGATTTGGACTCAACATCATTTGATTCTTGATGGTTGGTCTGCGGGATTAGTGATTAAAGAAGTGTTAGATGTTTATCAAGCCTTATCCGTTGGAAAACAGTTTTCCTTACCGAAAATCCGTCCCTATGGCGAATATATTGCTTGGCTGTACAAACAAGATTTATCAACCGCTCAACAATTCTGGAAAGAACAATTAAAATGGTTTACAACTCCGACATCTTTAAGAATAGAGAAAAATTTAAACTCTATTTCTCACGAAAACCAACCCGAAGAACAACAGGTAAAACTTTCTCAAACGACTACATCAACATTACAATCATTTGCTCAAAAAAATCAACTGACTATAAACACCATTATTCAAGGTGCTTTTGCAATACTTTTGAGCCGTTATAGCGGTGAACAAGATATTTTATTTGGTGCAACTTCTTCGGGTCGTCCGGTTGGGTTAACCGGAGTAGAATCAATGGTTGGGTTATTTATTAATACTCTACCTGTTAGAATCAAAGTTCCCGGTCAAGCGGTTTTAATTTCTTGGTTAAAAGAACTCCAAAACCAACAATCTGAAGCGTTACAATATGAATACACCTCTTTATTAGAAATTCAAAAATTGAGCGATATTCCAGCCGGTTTACCTTTGTTTAAAACCCTTTTAGTCTTTGAAAATTATCCGATAGATAAAACTTTAACACAACAAAATAAAAGCCTAAAAATTCAAGAGGTAGATTCGGTTGAATGGACAAACTTTCCCCTAACAATATTAGTCGGACTGGGTTCCGAACTTTCGATTAAACTTAAATATTCTGGTCATCTTTTTGAACCGAAAACTATCGGCAGATTTTTAGAACATTTCTGCATATTACTCGAACAAATAATAGCAAATCCTCAGCAACCCTTGGGAGAATTGAACTTCTTAACCCCAACCGAACACAAACAGCTATTTATTGACTGGAATAACACTCAAATTGACCATCCGAAAACTTTAACTATACCCGAATTATTTCAAACACAAGTTGAAAACACTCCCGATGCGATCGCACTGGTTTTTGAAGATCAATCTTTAACCTATCAAACTCTCAATTCTCAAGCCAATAAACTCGCACATTATTTACAAAAACGGGGAATTACATCAGAATCTTTGGTGGGGGTTTGTGTCGAACGTTCTCCAGAAATGTTAATCGCAATTTTAGCCATTATCAAAGCCGGAGGCGCATACCTTCCTCTCGATCCCTCTTATCCCCAAGACAGATTAGAATTTGTCCTCAAAGATGCTTGCGTTTCTACTCTCCTCATTCAAGAAAATCTTTTAGATAAAATCTCGAATACCCAAGCAAATATTATAGTTTTCGACGACAATTTAAAAGCCAAAATTGCTCAACATCCATCCTCTAATCCTCCGAACACTATCACCAACCAAAACAGCATTTATGTGATCTATACTTCCGGTTCAACGGGTAAACCGAAAGGAGTTATTAACACCCATCAAGGATTATGTAATCGCTTATTATGGATGCAAAATACTTATCAATTAATGACCGGCGATCGCATTTTACAAAAAACACCTTTTAGCTTTGATGTCTCCGTGTGGGAATTCTTTTGGCCCTTGCTGAATGGCGCTTGTTTAGTAATGGCTAAACCCGAAGGTCACAAAGATAGTTATTATTTAGTAAAATCAATTATTAATCAACAGATTACCACACTACATTTTGTTCCGTCAATGCTGCAAGTATTCTTAGAAGAAAAGAACTTGAAACAGTGTAAATCAATCAAGCAAGTTTTCTGTAGCGGGGAAGCTTTAAGCATTGAACTTAAAAACCAATTTTTTGAACAATTTGAAGCCAAATTACACAATCTTTATGGCCCCACAGAAGCCGCAATTGATGTCACAGCTTGGACGTGTATTCGTAATAATAACTTATCTACAGTTCCCATTGGTTATCCCATCGCAAATACTCAAATCTATGTGCTGGATTCTCATCTACAACCCGTCCCCGTTGGAGTACCCGGAGAATTACATATCGGCGGTATTGGACTGGCGCGAGGCTATTACAATCGTCCCGAATTAACGGCTGAAAAATTTATTCCCAATCCTTTTAATTCTCAACAAAAATCAGATCGTTTGTACAAAACAGGCGATTTAGTGCGATATCTTTCCGATGGAAAATTAGAGTATTTAGGAAGACTAGATTATCAAGTCAAAATTCGCGGACAGAGAATAGAATTAGGAGAGATAGAAGCGGTATTACAACAACACCCAAAAATCAAATCCTGTCGAGTAATCGCTCAGAATAATCGCCTAAACGATCAATATATTGTGGCTTATATCATTTTACCAGAAAAACCGAGTCAACCCGAAAATTTACATCAAAAACTACATAATTTTTTAGCAGAAAAATTACCAGAATACATGATTCCCAGTCATTTCATCACTTTAGATGACTTTCCTTTAACTCCCAGTGGAAAACTCGATCAACAGTCACTTCCTAAAGCTGAAAACCCCAATCAAAGAATATCAGTGTATGTTCCACCTCAGAACCCAATAGAAGAAAAAATAGTTACAATTTGGCAAGACGTTCTAAAAATAGAAAAAATCGGAATACACGATAACTTTTTTGAACTCGGAGGACATTCATTGCTGGCAACTCGGGTTAATTCTCGTTTGCGAGAAACCTTTGAAATGGATATTCCTTTACGCACTCTATTTGAAAAACCGACAGTCTCCAGTTTAGCCCAACGAATTTCTACCATGCAAATGACAATTCAGCAGTTTTCACAGCCTTCTACGGTTCAAGAAGAAACTCGAAAAGAAATGGAAATTTAGTAGGTTACTTAATATGAGTTCCCCCTCACCAGCTTGGAAAGGGGGTTAAAGGGAGAAATTAAAACGCTACGCACTGAGAGGTTAGGACATTTCTCAATTCTGAAACCCTTTTACAGTTTCCTATTCCCTAACCCATAACGCGATCAAACCTTACATCGTCAAAGACTGAGGATTGGTTTCAATTAAGGTGGCTAAATCTTGCAAGAAAGCCGCAGCATCCGCCCCATAAATAATCCGATGATCGCAAGTAATATTAACCTGCATTTGCCGCTTAACACCCATCATTCCGTCATCTGTCGCCACCACTTGCGGACGAGAAGCGCCAATTGCCAAAATCGAACCTTGACCAGGGGGTAAAATCGCATCAAAGCGATCCACTCCAAACATCCCTAAGTTCGATAACGTGAATGTTCCGCTATTATATTCATCCGGTTGCAGTTGTTTCGCCCGTGAACGTTCGACCAAATCTTTCCAAGTGCGAGACAGCGAATAAATATCCATTTGATCCGCATTCTTCAACACCGGGGTAATCAGTCCGCCATCGGCCATTGCCACCGCCACAGCAATATTAATACTACTACTGTATTGAATCCCCGACTCCACATAACTGGCATTTACTAATGGATGCTTCTGCAACGTTACCGCCACCGCCTTCGCCAACAGTGCCGTCATCGTCACACCTTTAGGCTTGATTTGCTTATAAAGCGCATCTAAACTGTTTGTGGTGATCGTATACCCCACATGGAACGAAGGCACTTGCAGACTCGCCATCATATTTCGCACCACTGCATTTTGCAGCGAGTTCATTTGAGCGACCTGACCCGGTGCTGCCGCTTGAGCGGGTTGAGGTGCAGGAGCGGGTGCGGGTTGCATCTGAGGCTGATGAGACACTCCAGGAGAAGAAGGAGCCGGAGTTGGTTGTTTTTGAGCCGTCTGAGACGATTTACCTGCCGCAGCTTCCACATCTTCGGCGACAATTCGACCATGAGGGCCAGAACCATTGAGTTTACTCAAATCAACCTTTAACTCTTTCGCCCGTTTCCGAGCGCGAGGAGACACCACAATACGACCATTGCGACGGCTAGGACTTTGAGCCGTTGTCGTGGCGGAGGCGGAGGCGGCTACAGGTTCAGGAGCAGGTGTCGGGGCTTGAGCCGGACTCGGAGTCGATGCAGCACTACCACTACTCGGGGCTTGCTGTTTCGCCTCCTCAATTTCGGCTTCTGTTTCCGCAATCAAAGCAATCGTATTACCCACGGCGGCCATTTCACCTTCGGGTACGAGAATCGTCGCCAAATAGCCCGAATAGAAGGCTTCTACATCCATATCTGCCTTATCGGACTCCACGACCAAGACAGTTTCTCCTTTCTCAACTTGATCGCCAGGAGCTTTTTGCCATGAAACAATTTTACCCTCTGTCATGGTTGAACTTAGGGCAGGCATGAAAACTTCGTGAATCATAGGTGTGTGGTGTTCTAGATAGTTAAACTAGGAGCAGGGAAAAATTTTCAAGGGGTGCGCTCAGTTTGTTGTCAGATGAAAACCCAACTCTCAGCACTGAGAAACCGATCTTGCGATCGCAGAACAGATTAAGTCCAGACATTTGATGCAACGTCTGATGCAACGTCTCTACAGTCCACCTCAACTGAGACTAAGGTACTGAGTAAAACAGATTGAGTCAAACCGATCTTTTGACCGCAGAACGGATGGGCGTTAACGCCTCCTCAGACGAATAAATCTATTCTGCCTAGTCTAAAGTGAATCCGTTCGCGCTCTATCTGTTGTCGTCAATTGAATTAAATCTCGCCGCGAATATCTTCAATTACGCCATCGCGCAACAAGACTTCGACCTGCATTTTCTGAATGAGATTATCACCCTTTGCTACTGCAAATACACTTTCAATTTGCCCCTGACTCACTTCTTGTTCAAGTTCAAAAGTTTGAATTTGTTGCAGTTGTTGTAAGCTCTGATTTTTTTGATCAAGAAACTTACTTTTCTGCTCATTAATCTGAAGTTGAATACTCTCAATTTGCTGCATTACTTCCGGGCCAGGAGGCTGAATTGTCTGTTTTTTTAATTCACCAATCGCCCGTTGTCCTTGCATTTCGAGCTGCTGCAACTGACTATCGAGTTGGTTAATTTGAGCTTGAAGTTGCTGTTGAGCTTCTTCTTTCCAGCGAGGGGTAACAATCGCTTTGATATTAATTGCTCGTTTGAGAAGAAGTTGATTGTTCGAGATATCCATGAGTATGTTGCCTGTCTATTGTCCTTATCCCACGAATTGATTCTCTACCTATCGGGTCAACTTAGTAATGGCTTCGGTGAAGCCTCACGGGATGTTAAGCCCTACCCTGATATGATCCTCGACTTTGCGTGGTTTTTGCGATGTGCTATGAGGTGTCATTGATCACGGATAGTCACTCGAAAAACAGATTCGCTTCCTTCTAGGCAGTAAACATTTATCTGTCCTATCGTCAGTGTCAGCCGTTTTTCAATCTAAATATCCGTTTTGATCGGGAGTATAAACGTTCAGTCAGAACGTAGGTGCAGTTGTCAGGGATGAACCGTCAGTTGCCTGTAGTCAAGGGAAAAAGCGCTTTTGTGTGAGACTCTAACCTCAGAGACAACAAGACTCAGCCCTATTGACATTGGGGACTCCCAACTGCTGACAACTTACAATTGATCCCTGACACAGCTTAATACATTGCGTTAATCATATCGCGGTAACGTTCCATTACGACAGGACGCTTGATCTTCAGAGTTTGAGTCAGCATTCCATTTTCCATCGTGAAGGGTTCCAAAATCAAGCGAAACGGCCCGATTCGATCATCAACCCGATAACTCGGACGGTTTTTCACCTCTCGGTTTAACTCTTTACGGAATAAATCCTGAACCGGAGCGCTTTCGAGATCCAATCCTTCACCGTCATTGACTAACTCAGAATGGGGTAATTTCAGCTTCAGATTTTGACTAGCTGCCCATTTTTCCAACCCCTCAAAGTTCGGCACAATTAACGCACCCAAGACTTTTTGATCTTGACCCACCAAAATCATTTGGTCAATATACGGACTGCGAACACAAGCATCTTCAATCGGTTGCGGTTCAATATTCTCCCCATTACTCAAGACAATCGTATCCTTGGCTCGCCCCGTCAACACCAAATCATTTTGTCGGCTTAACCAACCAATATCTCCAGTATTAAACCATCCCTCGGGATCAATCGCTTTCGCCGTCGCTTCTGGGTTCTCAAAATACCCCTTCATAATCTGTGGCCCTCGTGCCAACACCAAACCCTTTTCGAGTCGAGAAAGCACTCGCCGAGTTTCGAGATCAACGATGCGAATTTCAGTTTGAGGAATCGGTTTTCCGGCTGATCCTCGCAGGTTATGGTTTGGACGCCGAGCCGTTAACACCGGAGAAGTCTCTGTTAACCCATATCCCACCAGCAAATCAACCCCGACAATCTCATAAAACGTCTCTAGGTGCATCGCTAGAGAACCCCCCCCACTAATCGCAAATTTAAACATCCCTCCGGTAGCCGCTCGAATTTTTTGATAAACTAACCGATCCGCTAACTGATGTAAGGGAGTCAACAGCAGCATTTTTAGACGAGCGATCGCTTTTTGCATTCCCCCAGGCGATTGCCCATCGAGGGTTAATCCTTGAACAACTCGACGGGCTAATACATACTGTTCACTGACGCTAAAACAGAACTTGGCAATCTTTTGACGACTGGCAGGTTGTTCGCCTAATTGCTTTTGAGCGGCTTCATAAATCGATTCCCAAATCCGGGGAACACTGGTCATATAACGGGGCTTAAATTCTTTGAGATCTCGCTTAAAATAGCGAATACTACTATAAACCTGAGTACAGCCTCGCGACAGCAAGAAATATTGTCCGATGCGTCCGAAGCTATGCCAAGTCGGGAGTAAACTCAAAACATTGTCTCCGATTTCCGGTTGTACAACATCGGGAATGGTATTGAGTTGATGCACTAAATTACCATGAGTTAACATCACTCCTTTCGGTTTGCCTGTCGTTCCCGAAGTGTAGAGTAATGTCGCTAAACTCTGTTGACCATAAACCGCAGGTCTTCTGAGGGTAAAATCTCCACCATGATTGAGGAGTTGGGTAAAGTTCAGTACGGGTAAAGTTGGAATTTCACTAGAGTCGGGTTCTTCATCCGACAACAATATAATAAACTTGATCGGCAGATCTTCAATACTCGATCGCAGACGCTTGAGTAAACTGAGATCGGTAACCACTAACCCCACACTACCGCTATCTTTGAGGATATAAACTAACTCAGCCGGATCAGCCGTTGCCCCTCGTACCACATCAGCCGCCCCTGCGGTCATAATTCCTTGATCGGCGATGATCCAACGGGGACTATCATCTGCAAATAAGGCAATACGAGTCGGTAAGGCTTCTTCATGAACTGCTTCTACTCCTAAAGTTTGCAGTCCGGCGGCAAATTGTTGAATCTGAAGCCACAAATCACTATAACTGAGGATGACTTCGGGTTGACAGTGGGGATCATGCAGGGCGATCCCTTGACCCGCTTTTTTGGCTAAAATTGGCCAGATTTCAGGCAAGGCGCTAATCGAAGTATAGTTGAGATCAGATGAGGAGGATTTATTCATAGAGACTGTTTGTAATAGATAAGTTGATTTCGCAGGTCTGTCGTCAGGAGTTAGGAATTCAAATTTAGACTCAAAGAATTGGCTTGTCTTGAGTAGGCAATTGACAATTCCAGTCTTCCTTTCAACTATCCTATCTCTACTCTCAGATCAGTCTTAACCCGAACAGACAGATTTTTGGCTGTCAGTCTGTTTGGGCATCAAATCTCAAGGCTTGGCCTCGGACTTCGGTGTTTAACTGACCTCGATCATAAACCACTTGACCCCCCACCATTGTCACAACAGCCCATCCGGTAAGGTTCCAGCCTTCAAACGGACTCCAACCACATTTTGTTAACAGTTGTTCGGCTAAAACGGGACGATAGGTGTTTAAATCAACTAATACTAAATCTGCATCATAACCCGGAGCGATCGCCCCTTTATTGGGTATTTTATAATGTTTGGCAACCGCTGTAGACATCCAGTTAGACACTTGAGCGATTGTACAACGTCCCTGTTCTGCTTGAGTTAACATTAAGGCTAATGAGGTCTCAACTCCGGGCATTCCCGAAGGGGAATTGGGATAGGTTTGGGCTTTTTCTTCGAGGGTATGGGGAGCGTGATCGGTGGCGATAAAATCAATCACTCCATCCTGTAAGGCTTGCCATAAGATTTGATTGTCTTGGGGCGATCGCAAGGGGGGATTCATTTGGGCTTTTGTGCCAATCTTTTCATAGGCGCTGGTATTGAGTAATAGGTGTTGGGGTGTGACTTCTGCGGTGATCCAGGCGGGTTTTTCTTGGCGTAAATATTCGGCTTCCTCTCCGGTGGAAAGATGTAAAATATGCAGTCTACGTTGATACTTTTTAGACAATTTACAGGCGAGTTTTGTCGCTGATAATGCGGCTTGATTATCTTGAATTTGAGAATGAATTGCTGGATCAGAAATCCCGGCAAATTCTTGACGACGTTGGTTAATTCGAGCCTGATCTTCAGCATGAACGGCTATTAAGCGATCGCCTTGGGCAAAAATGGGTTCTAAAGCGGTTTCTTCATCGACTAAAAGCGGCCCTTTCATCGACCCCATAAAGATTTTAATCCCGCAGGTGGGATTCACCGTTAATAAATCCTCTAAATTTTCCCCCGTCGCCCCAATAAAAAAGCCATAATTGACGAGACATTTTTGACTAGCTCGTTGTAACTTATCGGTTAAAGCGGCTTGATTTGTCGTTAGAGGGCGAGTATTCGGCATTTCCAAAAAAGAAGTCACACCTCCCTTTGCACAAGCACAACTGGCGGTAAATAAATCTTCTTTATGTTCTAACCCCGGTTCTCGGAAGTGAACTTGGGGGTCAATCACTCCCGGTAACAATGTCAACCCTTGAGCATTAATTTCTATCGTTTCGGCGGAATCTGAATCAACAGAAAGATTTGCCCCCACTTCAACAATTTGTGAACCTTGAACCTTGACATCTCCTAACAAAAATTCACCAGTCGGGAGGAGAATTGTAGCTTGACGGATAAACAAATGAGTATGATTAGACATGGCTTTAAATAATCATCAGTAAATAGTGTAAGGGCAAGTCAAAGCAATTGATCAATTGCTGACCCGTAAACAGTGAACTGGAACCTTTGCAATCTGTTACAGTCAAGGGGCTATAGGCGATCGCCTGATCAATTTGGTACGATGGACTACATCACCTAACTAGATTGAGGTGTACAAGAGACAATAAAGACGATTGGGTTTCTCAAGAAGCTATGCTGCGATTAAGTCCAGATTTCGACAAAGTGACAATTTCTGCACTATAATTCAAGGCACACCTCAAATTATTAATTTAGAGTTTCTTGTCCGCGATATCAACCTTTCTTAAAATTGCTTGCACATACGGCCTATGAGTAGCCTTCCAAATCAAGAGCCACACAATAATCATTCACCTCAAGACCATTCAGAAAATGCCTGGGTTGAGGGGTTTAAAACGATTGGACTCAGTATTGTTTTAGCGTTGGGGATTCGTACCTTTGTGGCAGAAGCCCGTTATATTCCCTCGGGTTCAATGTTACCGACTTTAGAAATCAATGATCGCTTGATTATCGATAAGTTGGGGTACAAGTTTCAAAATCCTGATCGCGGAGATGTTGTGGTGTTCTCTCCGACTGATCAACTCAAAACCCAGTATAAAGACGCTTTTATCAAACGGATTATTGGTTTGCCGGGTGAAGAGGTTGAAGTTCGAGATGGACTGGTTTTTGTCGATGGTCAACCCTTAGATGAAAAATACATCGCTGAAGAACCCCAGTATAACTGGGGGCCGGAGGTGGTTCCCAAAGATAGCTACCTGGTTCTCGGAGATAACCGTAATAATAGCTACGACAGCCACTATTGGGGATATGTGCCTCGCGATCATATCATTGGCCGAGCGATCGTTCGGTTTTGGCCACCTAACCGGGTGGGTGGGCTTGATGAAAGTCCGTTGTATGCGTCTCCGTCTGCACCCCAACCTCAACCTCAACCTCAATAAGCTCTACTCGCTGAAATGGGTTTGTTGAACTTAAATAGCGGGCGCCACAGCATAGGTATTGCGTCCGCTTTGTTTTGCTTGGTAGAGGGCTTCATCGGCGAGTTGGATGAGGGATTGAGGAGAATCAGTAGAAGTCGGAATCAGACTACTCACCCCCAAACTAATTGTCACAATCGGGCTGATTTGAGAATCTGCATGGGGGATTTGTTGCTGTAACACTCTGGTGTGAATTCGTTCGGCGACAGAAATGGCTCCTTGGGTATCGGTGTAGGGTAGAATAATCGCAAATTCTTCTCCCCCGTAACGGGCGACAACATCTGCTGCTCGTTGGATAGACTGATAAAGGATGTGAGCGATTTGTACTAAACAATCATCTCCGGCTAAATGACCGTAACAATCGTTATATCGTTTAAAATAATCAACGTCGCACAAAATTAATGATAGAGGTAACTGGAGTCGTTGCATCCGTTGCCATTCTTGTTGTAACCGATAGTCAAAATGCCGACGATTGGCGATTTGAGTCAACCCATCAAGATTGGCTAACAGTTCGAGTTCAAGGTTAGCCCGTTGAAGTTCTTGTTTGAGTTGGGCTTGTTGGAGAGGAGAACTTAACTGAGTTGCTACGGCTTGGACTAATTCAACTGTCCGACTTTGATAGGGAACAGCTTGGGTTTGATAAAAGACTAATATTGCCAGCAACTTTTCAGACTCGACAACAGGGACACCAAAAACGGCTTTGAGTCCAGCATCGACAACCAGTTGAGTTCGCAGATAAACAGTTTCTGAACAAGTCGAACAATCTTCTATCCATTCGGGTTTATGAGATTGCCAAATTCGTCCCGGTAATCCTTCACCAGAGGCAAAAGTAATCAAGCGACTTTGCTCTTGAAATCTCCCGAAAGCAGCAGAACAACTTTTAAACTGAGGAATATATTCTAATACATCTTTGTCTGGGTTGGGTAGCCAACCCTCGCCATAGTCCCAGCCAATATTTTGACAGATGACATCTAAAATACTACTAATCGCTTCTTCGAGGGTGTGTGATTTTTCTATCGTCCAAGTTGCTTCGAGTAAAAGTTTGGTTTCATATTGCGCCTTTTGTAATTGTTTGTTTTGCTGAATTAACTCTTGATTTTTGTGTTGAAGTTGCTGTTGTAAAGATTTGAGAGAAACTTGATAACGAATCCGGGCGAGAACTTCTTCCGCGATAAAAGGTTTAGTAATATAATCACTTCCACCAACTTGAAATCCTTTGACTTTATTGGTGCCATCATCCAACGCACTCATAAAAATTACTGGAATATTTTCAGTTTCAGGATTTGCTTTTAACTGTTGACATACCGTAAAGCCATCTATATCTGGCATCATAATATCAAGTAAAATTAAGTCGGGCTGAAAACGGCTTAAACTTAATATTGCTAATTTTCCACTATTGGCAAATCGGACATTATAGCCCTGTTTAACTAACATCTCTTGCAGTAGACGTAAATTTTCAGGTAAATCATCTACCACCAGAATTTTTATGGTTTCAGACTTATTTGAAGGTTCACTTGGAGGTGTCATAAATTGTTCTCCTGGGTTTCGAGTAGTTTAAGAATGGGTTCATAGTTGAAGTTTTCAGTATAAAATTTTAGATAGTTTGCTAGTTTTTCGTGTTCGGGTAAAATTTCTTGGATGAGTTGATTAATTGCTTCTCCATCGAGTGAGAGTACCGCTTCCTCTAGCCGGAATTTCCACTCGGATGATAATGTTGTCAATTGAGACTGAATTTGTGATAAATCATTTTCCCCATTCACGGTTGGGGATGCCTGCTCAATTTTTTGATAAAGATACTGTACTCCCAAATATTCTGTCATTTTATTGAAGATCAACGTAACTTGTAAAGGCTTACAAACAAAGTCATCACAACCTGCTTCTATGGCAGCCTGTTTTTGTTCGTTAAATGCACTCGCAGTTAAAGCAATAATCACCGTTCGGGAGGAAGCAGAAGCTTGATTTTGTTGTTCAAGTTGGCGAATTTGCCGCGTTGCTTCATAGCCATCTAGAACAGGCATTTTAAAATCCATCCAAATCAAATCAGGTTGAAATGCTTGCCATTTTTCAACGGCTTCTAACCCGTTGTTGGCGATTTGTACTTCAAACCCCACGGGAGTTAAAATTTGCTCGAGAAGTTGACAGTTATAGGGTTCATCGTCTACGATTAAAATTCGATAGACAGGTTGATGGGGTTGTAAGCCAATCACTCGACTGTACAAAGAATTTTCGGGAATAACCTCTGCAAACTCAACAGGTAAAGCGGGCATCTGACAATCAAATGTGGTTCCGAGTTTGGGCTGAGAATAAACTTCTATTTTACCCCCAAACAGTTTAATATAACCATTACAAATTGCTAAACCTAAACCTGTTCCTTGCTGAGATTGAATTCCAGATTGAGTTTGTACAAATGGACGGAACAAATCATCGATTTCGTCAAGTTCGATGCCAACTCCAGTATCACTGATCCGAAAATGTAATTGCACCTCTGATGTGTCAGTTTTACCCGTCAAATCAACTGAGAAAGTTTCTCTCACATCCGCTTCAAAGCGAACACCACCTTCTTTTGTAAACTTGATCGCATTACTGAGCAAGTTTGTTAAAATTTGACGTAACTTCACCCGATCACTTTGAATATAACGAGGGAGGTTAGGGCTAATTACAAATGTTAATTGTAAATTTTTTTGAGACGCTTTTATTGTAAATATATTTTGGAGTTCTTCAATTAAATCCCACAAGTCAAAAGCTTCTTGGATGAAAATACTCTGTCCAGATTCTATTTTAGATAAATCCAGAATATCATTAATTAAACTTAAAAGATGCTCGCCACTACGTTGAATAATATTCAGATTATTTTGTTGCTGTGGTGTTAGGTTAGAACTTCCACTGATAACTTGAGTAAAACCAAGAATGGCATTGAGAGGAGAACGCAATTCGTGACTCATATTTGCCAGAAAAATACTTTTTGCTTGGTTGGCGACTTCAGCCGCTTCTTTGGCTTTCACTAATTCTGCTTCAGCTGCTTTGCGATCGCTAATATCAATTGCCACCCCAACAACGCGAGTGACTTCACCCTGATCATTAACAACTGCTTTCCCTTTAGCCAACATCCAAGTATTTTCAGCAAAGCCTATCAAACGATGCTCAACTTGAAACTCTCCTCTATTTTTGATCGCATTTTCTTTTGCTTCTACAGCCCGAACGCGATCTTCAGGATGAATACCTTCATGAGCAAATTCTAAGGGAAATTCCCAAAAATTTGCAGTCCAATTTTCCCCGATATTGTTACCCCAACCTCTGACTTCTTGACTGATTAAATCTTCTTCCCAACAAATAATTCGTCCGGCTTCTAGGGTGCGGTAAAGTCTTTCTTGACTGTTTTGCAAATCTATTTCAGCTTGTTTGCTAGCGCTAATATCAAGAATCACACCATCCCAAATTATTTCTCCATCGTCACGGTGTCTAGGACGTGCATTATCTAGAACCCATCGAACTTGACCGGACGGTAAAATATATCGCCATTCTTCAGAAAATGGAGTCAGGTTTTGTTTACTCATCGTAGCGGCTTGATTATGTTTTGGCAGATCTTCAGGATGAATTTTATTCAGGATTCGGTTTGCATTTGCGATCGCATCTTGGGGTTCCATTCCAAACAATTCGCGACAACCTTCACTCAGATATTCAAAAGTAAATGTACCGTCTAATCCTTCAACTAAAGTATACATCGCCCCAGGTATATTGCTAGCAATTAATTGAAGTCGTTCTTCACTTTCGCGTAGGGCTTCTTCTGCCTGTTTGAGTTTGGTGAGGTCACGAATACTGACAACAATACCTGTAATCTCTTTATCCAATTCGCGGTAAGGAGTATAGGTCAGACTAATAAATTTTGGTTGATCTTCTGAACTGTAAAACCATCTTTCATATTGAATAACTTCACCCTTTAAACAAGCTTCAAACTTAGGCTGTATGAGTTGTGTAAATAGAGGTTCTCCGATAATGTTGTTAACCTTATTTCCCACAACTTCATCAAGATATTTATGATAAAACTTGAGATAAGTAGGGTTGACCAGCTGATAAGTATAATTACAATCTACTAAACAAATCCCATCAGAGGTTGCTGCGATAATCCGTTCATATTGTCGTAGATTTTGTTCAATTTTTTTGCGTTCATTAATATCTTGAATTTGAGCAATAAAATAAAGTGGCTCTTGCTGTTCATTCCGAACCAATGAAACATTAAGTAATATCCAGATAGATTTTCCGTTTTTATGAAAATATCGCTTTTCCATTTGATAGGTGCGAATTTGATCAGCAATAAGTTGTTTAGCATAGTTAAAGTCTATTTCAAAATCTTCGGGATGAGTGATTTCTTGAACAGAGAGTGAGGCTAATTCAGATGGACTATAACCTGTGATTGTACACGTTGCCTGATTGACTTTTAACCAATTTCCTTCTAGAGAAACAATCGCCATACCAATGGGTGCATAATCAAACGCGCTGCGAAAACGTTCTTCACTTTCCTGTAGTTTTTGTTCGGCTTGTTTTCGTTCATTAATATCAGTTGCAGTTCCAATAATTTGTTTGATATTGCCTTGGGGATCTTTTAAGGGTGTTAAAGTTGTTAAAAACCAGCTTTTTTTACCTTGAAAAAATAAATATTCTTCAAAGGTAACAGTTTTTTTAGCATCTAAACAGGTTCGTAATTGATAATTACCCTTATTTGCCACGGCGGTTGGCATAAATTCATCTGCTGTTTTTCCTTTTATTTCTGAACTTGAAAAGCCGGAAAATCGTTCAGCCGCAGGATTATAACTCACATAACGAAATATTCCATTTTCTACTACATCAAGTACAAAAATTGCTTGTTCAACCCCTTCATAAATACTCTGTAAAAATTGTGTTTTTTCTGCTAATTCTTGATTGAGTTGTTGAAGTTGGGTTGGATTGGGTAAAGCTAACGCTTGAGGAATAATCGAGATTAACTGAAATGCTGTTATCATAGAAACAACAGCAGTTAAGGCTTTGGTTAATCCTGAAATCCAATAAATCGGATACCAGAGTGTAATAATACCGAGAAAGTGAGTAGTACCACAAGTAATAATAAAAGCTGCAAATAAAAACCAAACCACTCGAAAAGGTGTATCTTGGCGTTGGTTGAGTAAGCGTAGTAAAGCAATGGGAATGAAGTAATAGCTTAAACTAATCAAAGCATCTGAGATCAGATGTAAGCTAACAAGGGAAGGTTGCCAAAGATAACAATGCCCATGAGGAATATAGAGGTTAGATAATAGAATAGAGTTAAACATTATCTGACGGGTAATGATGGGAATTTAAACAAAGCACTTTTGTCTATCATTATAGATCAGAAATATAAATTCATCATCAAATAAATTTTTGTTGATAATTTTTTACAAATAAATATATTAATCAATTCTGAACATCTCTGAATCTAGACCAAAATCATTGCGGTAAGTTTTTAAGACTTTACCTGTAATGTCTTGTCTCAACCAAGATGTATTTATTGATAGAGAGTTTAGAGTTTTTGCTTCAACCTTCCAAGGAGTTTGAGGAGAAAATAACGTTAATTCCGCAGGTTTACCGTTGGCAATTCTTGTTGGTTTTTGTCCGAGACATTTGAGGGGTTTGGTACTTAAAGCTTGCCACAATTCTAACGCTGACCACTGACCCGAACTCACAAAAGTTTGCCAGAGTAACGGTAGCGCTAATTCTAGCCCAATAGAACCTGCTGGCGCATCGGCAAAAGCCACTGTTTTTTCTTCGTAGGTGTAGGGTGTGTGATCGATAGCGATCGCATCAATTACGCCAGATTTCACCCCTTGAATTAAAGCAATTTGGTCTTCAATATTTCCTAAAGGTGGATCGAGGTTTAAATTAGGATCGTAAGGGATCATTGAAAAAGGTAAACTCTTATTTTTACCACTAATAGCTTGAGTATTGAGTAATAAATGTAGCCAAGTGGTACTAGCGGTAATCGGTAATTTTCTGGCTTTAGCCTCTCGAATTAATTCTACACTTCGAGCCGTTGAAACTCGCATTAAATGAACTGGAGTTTGAGTCGCGGCGACGATTTCAAGAATTGTCGAAATAGCGGTTGTTTCTGCATAAGCAGGAATTCCGGGTAAACCACTCAAAATTGATTCATTTCCCTCTCGCATCACTCCATTACTCGCGAGTTGGCGATCGCAACCATACAAAGCAACAGGCTGATTTAATGGCTTTAAATATTCAAGTAATCGTCGTAATAACATTAAATCTTGAATCGGTTTACCATCAGCAAAACCAATAATTTTTGTAGTTGCTAATTCCGCCAATTGACTCATTTGTTTTCCGGCGACACCTTGCGTTAAAGCACCCCAAAGATAAACTTGACAAGAGGATTTTGTTTGGGCGAGACGATCAATTAAACTCACCGTTGCGGGATTGTCAACAGGCGGAATAGAATCGGGTAAAAGAGCGATGCGAGTAAATCCTCCTGCGGTGGCGGCGTCAATTAGAGAAGAAATTGTTTCTCGTTCTTCAAAACCTGGTTCTCCGGTGTGGCTATATAAGTCTACTAAACCGGGGCCTAATATTAAACCTTTGGCGTCTTGAACTTCAACATCAGACGAGGGAGAAAGATTCGTTTGAATTGCGTTAATAACACCCTCTTTAATTAAAATATCGGCAATGGTATCGGTTCCGGATTCTGGGTCAAGTATTCTAACATTTTGAAGCAGTTCATGGCTCATAATTTAAGTTTAGAGTTTAGGTTTAGAGTTTAAAGTTTGAAGAAAGAGTTTTGGGCGCAAGCCTTGCGCCCCTACGAAGATTTTATAATGCTCCGGCGGCGGTTTTATCCAAAATTCCCTCAAATAAATGAGTGGTAATATTAGAAGCTTGTAAAACCGGATCACCGTTAATTCCATTCGGATAGTCAATCACAGTTACCGCCCCATTTCCTTGTTTAAAGTTCCAAAAATGTTGAGGAGGTAAGTTAAAAACTTGAGCAAGAATGGCTTTATTAACCGCATCGTGAGCGACCACAAGTCCGGTAACAGGTTGTTGATCATAAGCTTTGACAATACGTTTCCAAGCGATTTCTACCCGATCCCAAACTTGTTTTAAATTCTCTCCTTCTGGCATTTGAACAGTTTCAGGAGCGACTTTCCATTGTTGCAAAAGTCCGGGATAAAGTTGTTCAATTTCGGCTTCAAATTTCCCTTCCCATAAACCGTGACTAATTTCCCACAAATCTGCATCAAGTTGTAACTCAAGATTAGGATGATGTTGGAGAATAATTTCAGCCGTTTCTTTCGGACGGAGTAACGGACTACTGAAGGCAAAATCGAGTTTAACAGTTTTGAGAAATTCGGCGGCTTTGCGGGCTTGTTCTCGACCGTTATCGTTTAAAGGAATGTCAATTTGTCCTTGAAATTGTCCATTGCGATTCCACTCTGTTTCCCCATGTCGAACTAATAAAATTCTCGGCCCTTGATGTTCAGGTCGAACCGAGGGAAATTGGTTTCCAACATGATTGGTGAGGTTCAGAGACTGAAGTTGAACTGAGGCGGGTTGAGGAAGTTCTCCTGGTGTAACTTCAGAAAAGTTCAAGACACTAATTCCACAGTTAGATTGTTGAATAGATTGATAATATTTGGCTTCTATTCCTAAAGCGGTAGCAATTAATGACCGATTAATTCCATTATGAGCGACAATTAAAACAGTTTGATCCTGATGACGAGTTAAAATTTCTCGCCAAAATTTTCGGGCTTGTTCAAATATTGCTAAGACTGGAAAATGCTTTCGTTCTCCTTCGGGTTCAGAAAGAACCATAAAAAATTCGTGAGGACGTTCGTGCCAACATTGATAGTCTTGGGAATATTTTTCAATCACATTTTGACGAAATAAACCCTCCCACAACGGCAGATCAATTTCCATCAAAAGTTCAGTCGGTTGTAGTTGCGGAGGTGTTTTTAAGTGGGACACCACCAGTTCAGCCGTTTGTTTAGCACGTTTGAGAGGGCTACAATAAATCGCATCAAATGTTAAATTTGCGAGAGTATCTCCCACTTGATTTGCTGCATTACAGCCTTTTTCTGTTAAAACAGAATCATCAAGGCGACCTTGAATGCGGTGTTGAGCATTGTAGGTACTCTGACCATGGCGAACAAGAATTACACGGGTTGTCATTACTCTAGATGTGTGGATGTGTGATGGTTGAACAAGGAAAGCCGATTAAAGCCAGAAGCATTTTACCTTGTTTTTGTAACTCGCTCACATCTAAAGTTCAACTCAAAAATCCGGGTACTTCTAAAAAGCAGATTTTAAAACGGATTTTTCTGAATTTGGGATTTTATTATTGATATTGATTCATCACATCTTTAACTAACATTTCTCTAAACCAAACCTGTAAGACTGCGATGAGAGGAATGGCTAAAAGTAGACCCAAAGTTCCAAAGAAGATGGTAAAGATGACTTGAGATAATAAGGTAACAGCCGGAAGTAGAGAAACCTCGTGTTTCATCACAAGAGGCGTTAAAATATTACTTTCAATTTGTTGAATGGCGATATAAAGACCAATCACCGCTAGGGCTTTCCAGGGGGCATCCATCAGGGCGAGTAAAGCGGGTGGAATCACACTAATAGTTGGGCCAATATTAGGAATAAAGGTTAAAAATCCGGCGAGTAAAGCATTGACTAAAGCCAGTCTAACGCCGAGTATCCATAAGCCAATACCACTTAGAAGTGTAATCACGGTCATATTAAATAAAAGACCGACTAAAGCACCGACTAAGTTTTCTTCACACTCATTTAAAATCTCATTAACCCGAGGGCGATAAAAAGCCGGAAATATTAAAATGAAGTTACGTCGGTAGGGCACGGGATCACTCAAGAACATAATTGTCACCGCAATTACAAGCACAACGTTTAAAGTAATTCCTAATGAAGTTGAAAATAAGCTAAAAACGTTATTAAATAATCCAAAACCCGGATCGGGTATTTGTTCAAGCAAACGTTCAGGACTTTTTAAATCACCAAAAATTCGGGAAGGAATGAGATCTTGTAAACCCAGATACCAAGTTTTAAGCTGTTCAAATCCCATCGGAACTTGTGTAATTAATTCTTGCCATTGATCTATTACTGGTGGTACAATAACAGATATAAATCCAGCTAAAACCAAGAAAATAAAAAACACAGAAATACCGACAGCTATACCTCGTTTCATTCCCTGTTTCTGGAGAAGTTTCACAATCCGGTTAATGGATGTTGCCAAAATAATAGCAGCAAACGCAAGTAAGATAACTTGTCTAATTTTCCACAAGATATAGAGGGAAATTAAGAAGCAGATAATTCCAATAGTTTTCCCAAATGTCACAGTTTCACCCTTCCCCACTCACTAAATAGTATTAATTTTAAGATAAATTTAGGGTTTTAGCCTAAATGATAAATAATCTAGAACTTGATTAAACTCATGACTCAATCAAACTAAAATCTATAAGAAAAGGAGGAAGTCACTTCAACTTAACAGTCATCGTTCTTCCTCCGCCTTGGGATAAATTATTCAGCATTGCTTTTATTCGCTGAATCTCCCTCGTAGGGTTGAAATCCGGTTTGTGGATATTGATCCGTATTACTGCTAAAGATTCGTTTTGCGCCTAACCAGATATATTCAAATACTTCCTGAAATCGTCGAGTTATATTACTCATTTTTGTATTCCTCCATTTTTAAATAATCAATCCTTCTAAATTTGTTTCTATTTTTAGGATTAAAACAAACTTTATTTAAATTCACTAAGTCAACTTAAAATAAAATCTATTTCAAACCGATAACTGACAAATCTAGAATATTTTTCAAGATTGATTTCATCATCTTTAATAACTATATTATAAGGGGTGATCGCTTTCAATTCATCTATCGAATGATAGACTTTACTCAACTTTTGACTAAAATTGAGAATACAAGTCAAACTCAGAATGCCTAAATCTGAAAATTTGCTCTTGTTTTTCTGTGAAGTTCATCGAATATTTGATAGCGTTTCAGTCCCGGTCTGAGAACTCTTTCTAGGGATAGAGGAATTACGGCGACTGATTTTTATAAGATAGAGATAAGCTGCAAGTAAGTCTATAAATTTTATTATTCTAGTTTAGTTTTTAAATTTTTCAAAGTTTTACAAGCTGCAAAAACCTGTTCAATTTAGTTGTCGGAGATTATGATGCAATTTTCAATAAACAGAACTTCTCAAAAGCAAATTTTTAGATTATTTTCTGCGGGGATGTTAGCAACCGTTTTTTCTCTCGGAATGACAGGTTGTCAGTCTCCCAGCCAAACTCTGACCAACTCCGATAACGAAGTCTTAGAAACTGAACCTGACATCAATGATACCGAAATGGTGGTGAGTGAAGATCCCTTTACCGATGCAGAAATCACAGAAGCCATTGAACGCGAGTTGGAAATTAGTCGGGGGATTTCACCTGCGAGTATTTTGGTGGCTACAAATGAAGGAATTGTCACCTTATCGGGTTCTGTCAATAATATTTTAGCTCAAGAACGAGCGGAACGAATTGCCAGTATGATTAAAGGAACCCGAGCAGTTATTAATGAGATTAATGTCGAACCTGTTCCCCGTACTGATGCCGAAATTTTAGAGAATATTAACAGTGCTTTAGTCAATGATCCCGTCACAGAAGTCTGGGAAATAGAACCCGTTGTTAATAACGGAGTCGTGACTTTAGGCGGTGAAGTTGATTCTTGGCAAGAAAAACAACTAGCCAGTCGAGTTGCGAAGGGAGTTGCTGGGGTTAAACAAATCGATAATCAAATCTCAATCAATTACAAAACTCAACGCTCCGCCCCAGAAATTGAGCAAGATATTCAGTCTGCCCTACAATGGGATGCACGAGTTGATAGTCGATTAATTAATATCGAAGTGGATGGAACTCAGGCAATCTTATCAGGAATTGTCGGTAGTGCGTTTGAGAAATCTTTAGTCATTACCGATGCTTATGTGATTGGTGTGATGTCAGTTGATGCAAATGACCTCGAAGTTGAACCTTGGGCTGATGAAGAACGGATGAGAACAGAAATCGTTCCTGAGTTGAAAGATACAGCCATTCGAGACGCAGTTCAAGATGCTTTACTCTATGACCCGCGCGTGGCGGCATTTAACCTCAATGTCGCCGTAGATGAAGGGGCGGTAACGTTATCCGGTACTGTAGATAATCTTAAAGCCAAACGCGCCGCCGCCCAAGATGCGAGAAATACAACTGGGGTTTGGCGAGTTGAAAGCAATATTAATGTACAACCCCAAACCGAACTCACAGACAATGAAATTGTTGAGAAGATCATCACCCGACTCCAACGAGATCCCTATGTCAACCGTCAAGAGATTGGAGTAACGGTGGAAGAAGGTATTGTTAGGCTCAATGGTAGTGTAGAATCTTATTTTGAAAAATGGCAAGCCGGAGATGTAGCCGCCTTAGCCCAGGGTGTAACGGGTGTGATTAACCAGTTGGAAGTTGACTATAACTTACCTGCGGAGGAAACATCTTTTTATGATTGGGACCCGATCACCGAAGACTATGACTACAATTACGACAACTCGGTTTTCTCAGATCGCAGTGATGAAGCCCTCGCCACCGCCATAGATGCTCAGTTATTGTGGTCTCCCTTTGTAGATGAACAACAAGTAGAAGTTTCCGTCGATGATGGAGTCGCCCGTTTGACTGGAACCGTTGACAGTTGGTATGAATACGCCCAAGCCACAGAAGAAGCCTATGAAGGGGGTGCAGTAACAGTGATGAATAATTTAGAAGTTTCGCCAAACTCCAACCCATTAAATTGAGTTGATTGATAAGTTGTCCGGAATTTCTTCAAACTTTCAACCACCACTTGATCGATCCCTGATCCAGTTGTGCTAATTTATGGTGGGATCGTTTGTGTGTTTTTGCAGGTTGGCTTGGTATCCATCCGGTTTTACTCTCGTCTGTGAGTAGAAAGCAATAACTACAAACCGTCTGACTGTTTACGTCTAATATTTGACATCAAATCGGATCAATGACAGAAAACAATCCTTCCTTACGCAAAATTCCCGTCCATGAACCTGCTGATGTAATTCCCTCAAAGCAGCACGTTTCCCTGTTAGAGTGGCTACAAGCAACGGGTCGTTTGATTCCTCGGGATATTGTTCAAGAATCTAGCACTAATTATGTCAACCCCGAAGAGGAGATCTCAGCATTGATTGTCGATGAGAATTCCTACGATGACGATGACGACGATGATGATGATGATCTCGATGATTAAAAAAAATCGAGTTTAGCAGGCGTTGCACTTCCGCAGTATTATTAGGATGCAACAACCGCTAGGGGTAGTCATCCAAACTTAAACTCCCGGTTTGTAGTTGGTGTTGAGGATTAATTTTATTTATTTCCGTGGATAGTTTATTTTCACCAATTCGCTCATCAAACTTATCAGGACGCCATCTCTGGGCGTTGCTGACTCTAGGGTTGAGTGCTTTGGCGATCAGTCTGGATATCACAGCAGATCGCTTTCTCAATCCTCAAACTTCTCTGTTTTTTCCTTTAGTCGTCTGTGGGTTGATCACTGCGGCTTTAGGGCATTGGGTAATTCCTCTCCTGGTTCGGATTAAAGCCGGACAATTTATCCGAGAAGATGGCCCACAAGCACACCTCAAAAAAGCAGGTACTCCCACCATGGGGGGGATCTTTTTTATTCCGGTTGGGGTAGTTGGAGGTTTAATCTGGTCTGGATTTGACCCGAATGTAATTGCTATTTCTACTTTAACCTTAGCTTACGGATTTATCGGTTGGTTGGATGACTGGCAAATTCTCAGACGAAAATCCAATCAAGGCATTTCTCCCCAAATGAAGTTAGCCTTGCAGGTGGGGTTAGCAACATTATTTTGTTTAGCATTAGCAACTCGGGGAGTGGGAAGTCTATCTCTCCAATCTTCTGAGATTTCGACGGTTGCTCTACCTTTTGGGTTAGCCTTACCTTTAGGCTGGTTATTCTGGCCATTGGCTGTTTTTGTTCCGGTTGCCGAAAGTAACGCCACAAACTTGACGGATGGTGTCGATGGGCTGATGGGCGGACTCGGGGCGATTACTCTTTTTGGGCTAGGGGCTTATCTCGCGCCGACTTCCCCAGAATTAATGGTATTTTGTGCTTGTCTGAGTGGGAGTTGTTTGGGGTTTGTCAGCCACAACCGCAATCCGGCTAAAGTGTTTATGGGAGATACCGGTTCACTGGCCCTCGGTGGGGCATTAGCGGCCGTTGCTTTACTTTCTAACACACTCTGGATGCTGCTGATTATCAGTGGGATTTTCTTAGTCGAAACGGTGTCTGTTATCGCTCAGGTAAGCTACTACAAGGCAACGAAAAACCCCGATGGCATTGGTAAGCGTCTATTTAGAATGGCACCGTTGCATCATCATCTAGAACTCTGTGGTTGGTCAGAAACTCAGGTCGTCGGAACGTTTTATTTGATTAATGTGATTTTGGTGTTGGTTAGTTTGGTTATAGCTTAGACCGTGAAACGTTTAGCGGGTAAAGAGGTTAGAATTAGACTGAAGCATACTTTCTTTCTCGAAAGAGCCAAATCTAAACATGATTAATGTTTCTGTCGTCGTACCGATTTATAATGGCGAGGCAGATCTACCGGATTTAATTCAATGTCTGCGATCGCAAACTTATCGGCCCGATCAAGTTGAGTATTTATTGGTGGATAATAATAGTCGCGATCGCACCGCTGAGATGTTGCAAGCCTTCGCAACCGATACCATTCGCCCTCTCTGGGAAAATCACATTCAGAGTTCCTACGCCGCCCGCAACCAGGGAATTCGCATCGCCCAAGGAGAGATAGTCGCGTTTACCGATGCTGATTGTCGTCCCGAACCCCAATGGTTAGAAAAATTGGTCAAACCGTTTGAGGATGCGACGATTGGAATTGTAGTTGGAGAAATTGTCGCCTTACCCGGTCAGACGTTACTGGAAAAACACGCTGATCGCCAAGATACTCTCTCCCAAAAGCATACTATTACTCACAAGTTTTTTCCCTACGGTCAAACCGCTAATCTGGCAATTCGTCGCCCTATTTTTGAACAGGTGGGTTTATTTCGTCCTTATTTAACTACTGGAGGAGATGCCGATATTTGTTGGCGAATTCAACAGCAAACTGAATATCAAGTCTATTTTGCCCAAGACGCCATCATCAAACATAAACATCGGGAAACATTGCGACAATTACGCAGTCAATGGCGACGTTATGGCGAGTCAAACCGCTATTTACACGAACTTCATGGGGTTGAGTTGATGAGAGATTTTACCCCTCAAGATTATCTCTATCGACTGGGACGTTGGTTGTTAAAAGAAATGCCCATTAACAGTATAAAGGCAATTGCTCAAAAAGCTGATTTAGTGGATTTGGTGAAAACTCCCATCGATTTATTGAATGTACAAGCCCGTTCACAGGGGCAAAAACAAGCTAAACTCTCTGAAAAAGCCAAAGAAATTGCACACCTCAAGTCATCTTAACTCAGCGAGTGATGAGTTTTAGCGTGATAGAATGAAGCAAAAAGCAAAAGCGAACAGACATTCTGTGAAACGCCTAACGGCGATTAAAGGATAGGTACAAATGATTTGTTATACAAAGCCATTGTTTTGAGATACTCGGATGTAATCATGGGTTTCAAGTTTTCCAATTTTTAGTTTAATTTTTTACCTGATAATACAAAAATACAACACCACTCTCATAAATTTTTCTGTGGGTAAGTTCTAAAGCCGTTTGTTGAATTTTACCGGAAAACAGAGGAATTCCCGAACCCATCAGAAAAGGATTTAATTTGATAATCACTTCGTCAATTAAATTGGCGGTGAACAGGGTTGTCGCTAAATTTGCACCGCCACAGAGGTAGATATCTTGACCTGTTTCTTGCTTTAAACTTGTGACAATTTCAATAATATTTTCCGAAACAATCTCAACATTTTCGTCAGGCTTTTCTTTAATTGTTCGCGAGAAAACATAACTTTTCATCATCGGGTAAGGGTTCGTTTTACCTTCTTTTAACCCAACTTCATAGGTTTTCCGTCCCATCAACACAATATCAAAGTCTTTCAATGAGTTTAAATAATCGCTGACCTGTTCACCTTCAAACAGAAAACCATCAAATGAACCATCTTCGTGTGCAATAAATCCATCCAGACTCATTGCAACATAATATTTCAATTTTCGCATTTTAAAACCTCTCCTATCAAGCTTAGAAATCTTGACGATGAAGGATGATTTCCTCTCCAATTATACTACATTAATATTACAAGCTATTTTCGACTGACTCACAAATTTTTAGTGGGAGTCCCCTCTACAGGACAGCGAAAAAGCGGTAGATTAATTCTTAGGTATTGCTCAATCAACAGATAAAATCGTTATGAAAGCCATTGTGATGACCCAACCTGGGGGGCCAGAAGTTCTCAAGCTGAAACAGATCTCAGAACCGAAAATTAAAGCGGATACAGAACTTTTGGTTCGCCTAAAAGCCGCAGGAGTCAATCCCATCGACACGAAACTCCGCAGCCGAGGAACATTTTACCCGGAAAAAATGCCCGCTATCCTGGGATGCGATGGGGCGGGTGTGGTGGAAGCAGGGGGTAAAGGAGTCGAAAAGTTTCAAGTCGGAGATGAGGTTTATTTTTGTGACGGTGGACTCGGAGATGAAACGGGAAACTATGCGGAGTTCACTGTTGTTGATGAAAAGTTTGTCAGCAAAAAACCACAATCATTGAGTTTTGCAGAAGCGGGGGCGGCGCCTTTGGTTGTCATTACGGCGTGGGAATCTCTTTATGATCGCGGAAAATTGCAACCCGGACAACGAGTTTTAATTCATGCAGGTGCGGGTGGTGTGGGTCATGTGGCGATACAATTAGCAAAGTTACAAGGGGCTGATGTGGCGACCACTGTTTCGCCGGAAAATGCCGATTTTGTGCGTCAGTTAGGTGCTGATTTAGTGATTGACTACAAACAAATCAATTTTGTGCAGCGAGTGTTGGACTGGACGGATGGCGAAGGGGTTGATTTAGCGTTTGATACAGTCGGGAAAGATACTTTTTTTAAAACCATAGAAGCGGTAAAACTTTATGGGGATTTAGTCACGATTTTAGAACCGGATACAAATTTAGGAAATTTGAAAGAAGCCCGCAAACGAAATCTAAGAATTGGTTTGGAATTAATGCTAACACCGATGTTACAAGGATTGGTTGACGAACAAAAAGATCAAGCGAAAATTCTTCAGCAATGTGCGCGTTTAATTGATGAAGGAAAGCTTAAAGTTCATGTGAATCATGTTTATCCCTTAGCGGAAGCGATGAAAGCCCATCAAAATTTGGAAGCGGGAGGAATGACTGGAAAGTTTGTGTTAACAATGGATTGATTTTTAGATTTAAACTTCTTGACGTGTTTTTTGTAAATCATTCAATTGTTCGGGGAGCGAGGAGATCGAAATTCACGCTCCTTTTCTAGTCTAGGAGAACAAATAGATGGCTCAAATATTAGTCACAAGTTATTTAGAAATGACTGATTTTGCGGAATTTAAACCTGCTATTCTTAAAGATCTTCTAGGAGTTGCTATCTTTCCCTTAGAAACACCCGATATTCAATTTTATCGCTTTTTGTACCGAGAAGTGGGGAAGGCTTGGCGTTGGCGAGATCGGTTATTATTGAGCGATGGAGAATTAACTGATATATTGGCTAATGCGGGTACAACGATTGATGTTTTATATGTCAATGGAGCGCCAGCAGGTTATATTGAACTCAGTCAGTGTGGAGTATCTACGGAAATTGCTTATTTTGGTTTACGTTCGGGTTATTTTGGTCGCGGCTTGGGGAAATATCTACTGAGTTATGGTATTCATAAAGCTTGGACTCAAAATATACAACGTCTTTGGGTGCATACTTGTAATCTTGATAGTGTTTATGCTCTTGATAATTATCTTAAACGAGGATTTAAAATCTATAACATTGAAGAACAACCTATGCCTAAACAATATCTTTAGTTCTACTCAATTTCGTGCTATTCGTCAAGGGATTAAAGTTGGAATTTTAACTTTAATGACTTTTTTGGTGTTATGTTTTCCGGTTCGGGCTGAAAGTTCGTCAACAGGACAAATTCCTTTAACGCTTGAGATCTTACAGGAAAAAGTTAAAAATCCAGTTAAGCAAGATGGTTTTTATTTTATTGATCTGCAAAACTTTATCATTGATTTACAACCCGAACAGGTAGAATTTAGTCAACAATTTTATCAACAAATTCAAGCCGCACTTAATCCATCTGAAAAATCTGAAGATACAGTGGGTTTAAATCTGAGTAATTCTCTGATCAAAGGAGATTTTATTGGGAGTAAAATTGGGGTGAGAGTTCCTTTACTTAAAGAAACATTTTTATCTGTTTTTTCTGCCGATGAATTAAAAATACTCACTTCAGAACAGTCTCAACTTTCGCTGCGAAATCAATCTCCTGAAAATACGGCGGTAACTATCCCTAAAATTACTGTGATTCGAGGTCGTTTTAAATGCAAAGATACTGAGTTTCAGGGAAATATTGATTTTAAAAAAGCTTTTTTTATCCGAGGTTTAGATGCTCAAGAGGCAATATTTAGCCAAAAAACAAATTTGAATGAAACTATTTTTAATGAAGTTGCTAACTTTAACAACGCCATATTTAAAGATAAAAGTAACTTTAGTTATGCAATATTTTTAAGCCCAGCAAAGTTTAATAAAACAAATTTTCAAGGATTTATTAATTTTGAGGATAGTCATTTTAATGAGGTTAGTTTTAATCAAGCTCATTTTCAAGAATTTGCTAATTTTAAAAGTATTACTTTTGATGGAGAAACTGATTTTAGTGAATCTTGGTGGCAAGGAAGAACTGTTTTTTCCAAGTCTAATTTGAGTCATTCTATTAGTTTTCAACAGGCTATTTTTGAAGAATCTGTTGATTTCCGGGATACTCGGTTTAACCAAGGGCTTAGTTTACGAGAAGCCAGTCTTCAAAGTGCAATTGATTTTAGTGATGCAGGATTTGGTCGATTAACAAAAATTAATTTTTCTGACTTCATGTTTGATTCAAATTCGGCTCAAATTATGGGCGATCCGGGTATTATTGGTACAGTTATTTCTGTGAAAACATTACAAGGAAATGAAAACTTACTTCGCAATTTAATTCAAAACTTTCGTCAACAAGAACAGATTGAGGATGCTAATAAAATTGAATACCTCAGAGCGCAGTTAATGCTGAAACAATTTAAGCGAAATATTTTTGGAGTAGACTTAAATACTGCTTCTATGTCTCGATTAATTTATGCTGGATTTACTCGAGAACAAGCAAATGAAATTTTAAATTTAAGAATCAAACAACCTTTTCGGAACTTAACTGAAATTTTAAAGCTAGATAAAATTGATTTGGCAACCTATATTAAAGTTTATGATCGTGTGGTTGCGAATCGTTACCAGGGAGAACAAGACAAAGATACAAAAACAGGATGGAAAAAAGTTGTTTTTGATAATTATATTATTCCATTGTTCAACAGTATTAATACGGCTTTACATTGGCTTGAATTGAGTGTACTTTTACTCTTGAGTGGTTATGGAACCCGTTTTGAATTAGTTGCGGGAGTCGGTATTGTTGCTATTGCTTATTTTGGCTTAGTCTTTTGGTTTGTAGATCGAGTTCGGCGACAACATCCCACACCCATTTTACCCACATCTTCAGAAACAATTTGGATGTTAACCAGTTATGGAATATTAACTTCTATTGGTTTAACTCAAATCTTTAGGGGATCGAGTCATCCAATTTTAACCTTACTCTGTTTAGCTGTTTTTATTGTTCCGATTCCCGGTTTTTTAGTTGGATTTCTGTATTACCGAGGGCGTCATCACAACTTATTAGATTCATCTTATCTTACAGAAGATGCTAGCCAGCGACAACTGCGATTAATGATTGGGCGATTACCCTTAATGCCACGATTTATTTTCTTTCGCGATCGCTATATGCCGATTCTTTGGGATAGAGGTTGGAGTTGGTTAAATTATTATGATTTCAGCCTGAATAATTTTCTCAAATTTGGCTTTAATGATCTCCGCCTCCGAGATGAACACCTACCGGGAATAATCGCTAATTTAGTCTGGTATCAGTGGAGTTTAGGGGTTCTTTATCTGATTCTTATATTTTGGACACTTTCTCGTACAATTCCGGGATTAAATCTCCTAATTTATCTCAAGTAATCATCTAGTTTAAATGAGATAGAGTAGATAATTCTTGCTGAGATTTTGAGAGGAGTTCTTGCACTTCTACATCTGAAGTTTGAGAAAAATCTTCATACCAA
The DNA here is from genome assembly GCF_000478195.2 of Lyngbya aestuarii BL J. Classification (GTDB taxonomy): domain Bacteria; phylum Cyanobacteriota; class Cyanobacteriia; order Cyanobacteriales; family Microcoleaceae; genus Capilliphycus; species Capilliphycus aestuarii. Next base: position 29,578 of record NZ_AUZM01000041.1, read on the forward strand.
AAACTAATCGCTTTTAGCAATTTTGGTTGAACTAAACAGATCACTTGACTGACTTGATATTCCAACTGTTGATAAGTGCTTGGAGGGGCGACAGGAACCGCGACAACAATTGCTTTAGGGTGATGCGATCGCATCACTTCAATTGCTGCAAAGAGTGTGGAACCCGTCGCGACTCCATCATCAACTAAAATTACAATTTGATCTTCTACATTTAAAGGTAAATCTCTACCCCGATAAAGATGATAACGTCGTTGTAATTCTTGTTTTTCTGTCGCTAAAACTTGCTCAAAAGCAGGCTGAGAAACATCCCAAGACTTAATAATTTCTGGATTGAGTTTCATTGCATTTCCTTGTCCAATCGCACCCATTGCCAGTTCTTTATGTGCAGGAACTCCTAGTTTACGAACTAAACACACATCCAAAGGAACATGAAGTGATTTGGCGATTTCATAGGCAACTGGAACCCCTCCACGCGGCAAACCTAAAACGATTACATCAGAACGATTTGCATATTTTATCAGTCGAGATGCGAGTAACTGTCCCGCTTCAGTTCGATTTTTAAATTGCATATTCATATTGACTCACCTCTAAGTTGATCTCTATTCAATATTAAATTTTTTAGAGTAAATATTTATTGATCTACCAACCGATAGATGACAAAATTCTAATCAAGTTATAACCAGCAATTCAAAATAAACTTGATGTAGCGTATAATAACTTCACTCTATCTCTAGATTTTATTTTAACAAATTTCATCATCTATTGAGTGGATAATCAATAATCTCAACTCATTAACCCCGTTTCTCAAACCAAATTTTAAGTTTTTTAAACTCATCTTGCCATTGAAGCAAGTAACCCAGTTCCCTATAATCAAAATGCAGCAAAAAATTGATTATGGATGTAAAAGCCGCCATTGCTTGGGAAGCGGGCAAACCGTTAAGTTTAGAAACTGTTCAACTCGAAGGCCCCAAAGCCGGAGAAGTTTTGGTCGAAATTAAAGCCACAGGTGTTTGTCATACCGACGCCTACACCCTCTCCGGTGCCGACCCTGAAGGGCTATTTCCGGCGATTCTCGGCCATGAAGGGGCAGGAGTTGTCGTCGAAGTCGGGCCTGAAGTCAAAAGCCTCAAACCGGGTGATCACGTTATTCCTCTCTACACACCCGAATGTCGTCAGTGTGAGTATTGTCTGAGCATGAAAACCAATCTTTGTCAAGCAATTCGTTCAACTCAGGGTAAAGGATTAATGCCCGATGGAAGTAGTCGGTTTTCGATAAATGGTCAGAAAATTTATCACTACATGGGAACTTCTACCTTTTCAAATTATACCGTATTGCCAGAAATTGCAGTGGCAAAAATTCGGGAAGATGCCCCTTTTGAGAAAGTTTGTTATATCGGTTGTGGCGTAACCACAGGAGTCGGCGCTGTTGTGAATACGGCTAAAGTTGAACCGGGATCAAATGTCGTTGTTTTTGGGCTGGGTGGGATTGGTTTAAATGTAATTCAAGGCGCGAAAATGGTCGGGGCGGATATGATTGTTGGCGTTGATCTTAACCCCGGAAAACGAGAAATTGCTGAAAAATTTGGCATGACTCATTTTGTAAATCCCAAAGAAATTGAAGGGGATTTAGTGCCTTATTTAGTAGAGTTAACTCAAGGGGGTGCTGACTATAGTTTTGAATGTATTGGCAATGTTAATGTCATGCGTCAAGCCTTAGAATGTTGTCATAAAGGTTGGGGCGTTAGTATCATTATTGGTGTGGCAGGTGCAGGACAGGAAATTAGCACTCGACCCTTTCAGTTAGTCACCGGGAGAGTTTGGAAAGGTTCAGCTTTTGGCGGGGCGAGAGGACGAACAGACGTTCCTAAAATTGTCGATTGGTACATGGATGGGAAAATTAATATTGATGATTTGATTACCCATGTTTTACCCATTGAACAAATTAACGATGCGTTTGATTTGATGCACAAAGGCGAATCAATTCGGACTGTTTTAACCTTCTAAAAAAAGATTCATTTCCCTAAATTTCCAACCCCCGTGACCCCGCCCCCAAACCCCAAAAATTTGATGTGTAGGGAGGTAGGGAGATAGGGAGGTGGGGAGGTTAGAAGATTTTTATTAACAATAGGAGAGATAAAACATTAGTCGCAAATAATTTAAGGATTTCATAGTAAAATCAACACAGACCCAAAAACACAACACAAACAGGACATCAAAATGCGAATTTTAATCATGGGTGGAACCCGTTTTATCGGGGTTTACTTAACTCAAATGTTAGTCGAACAAGGTCACGAAGTCGTTTTATTTAACCGAGGAAACAAACCCGCACCTGTGGACGGAATTAAACAAATTCATGGGGATAGAACCGACGCAAGCCAAATCAAAGAAAAACTCGCTAATGAAAACTTTGATGCCATTTTTGATAATAACGGACGTCAACTCAGCGATACTCAACCCCTTGCAGATTTATTCAAAGGAAAAGTCAAGCATTTTGTTTATATGAGTTCGGCTGGAGTCTATTTAAAATCTCCTGAAATGCCTCATATTGAAGGGGATAAAACAGATCCAAAAAGTCGTCATTTAGGCAAATACGAAACCGAAACTTACCTACAAGAACAGCAATTACCCTGGACATCTATTCGCCCCACTTATATTTATGGTCCTCTAAATTATAACCCCTTAGAATCCTGGTTTTTTGACCGCATTGTTGCTAATCGTCCGATTCCTATTCCTGGTAACGGACTCCATATTACTCAGTTGGGTCATGTGAAAGATTTAGCAAAGGCAATGGTTGCCGTTTTAGGGAATGAAAACGCCATCGGTCAGGTGTATAATATCTCTGGCGAACGTTACGTTACCTTCGACGGTTTGGCGGGTGCTTGTGCGGTGGCTGCGGGGAAATCGGCAGAAGATTTAAACATCGTTCATTACGACCCCAAACAGTTTGATTTTGGCAAGAAAAAGCCTTTTCCGTTGCGGGTTCAACACTTTTTTGCAGGTGTTAACAAAGCGATGAATGAGTTAGATTGGCAACCGGAGTTTGATTTGATTTCGGGGTTGAAAGATTCGTTTCAAAATGATTATCAGACGACAGAAAAAGCTGAGGTTGATTTTAGTTTAGACGACGAAATTATCAAAGCTGTTCAATAGGTTGGGTTGATAAATTTAGGGCGCAAGCCTTGCGCCCCTACGGATGATTTTCCAGGGTTTAATATGAGTCAGTTTGAATTATTAAATGATGACACCGCTATCTTGATGATTTATCAGGATACTTTTACTGTTGCTAGGTTGAAAGAATTAGCTTCCAATAAACTTAATTCTTATCTGACAAAAAAATATGGAAATAGTGGTATTAGTCTTACCGATTTATTTTGCAATTCAAATCTTTCTATTATTGAAAGTGAAGTTAAAATTAGTATGAACGATATTCAACTGATATTTCCTACTGATGGGATAGAATGTAAACTATTAAATTTTGACACCAGACAATGGACAGCAGGTAAAATAAAAATAATAGCTGATGTAAAATTTTCTTCCAGTTTTCTTGGAAATGATCATTATAGAAACGTCAAAATCAACGAACTTAAACTAGAATTTGCAACAGACGAACCACCGCTATCAGACATCGAAACATCATTAGATGAATTTAGAAAACAAAACCAAGAATCATAAACCGTAGGGGCGTAAGGCTTGCGCCCTCTCCTTTTTGTTGGGCTTCAGCCCTATTTTTTAACCCTAATTTATGCGCTAAAGCGCAACAACTTATGAACGTTGATATTGTAGACGTAATTGTACAATTCCCGGTTTATCTTCTTCGATGAAAGTATCGCGGCGAATTTCTTCTAAACCTAACTGTTGAAACTGGGATAATTCCCCCTCCGATAACGGCCAGGGCGGGCCATCAGGTTCGGTTTCACTATCACGATAACGAGTAACAACTAATAATATACCCTTCTCCCCAACTAACGAAGAAATCACCTCAATCGTTTGCGATCGCATTTTCAAAGGTAAAGCTTGAATCGTGCGACATTCAAACACAAAATCAAAACTCTGTTGTAAACTAGAATCAAGGTTAAACAAATCCCCCACAAAATAATTAACCTCTGAATCAGGAAAACGTTCTTGACACCAAGAAATAGCAGTGGGAGAAATATCAAACGCAGTCACTTTAAAGCCTAATTTCGCTAAAGCTTCTGCATCATCGCCCAACCCACAGCCAATTACTATCGCCGTTTTTCCTTCGGTTTGGGGTGGATATTTTTCTAACCAATCTTGTAGATAAGGATGAGTGGTTGATTTCGCCCAAGGAACTTGAGAACTATCGCCTTTGGCGTCAGTATACACCGTTTCAAACCATCCCGTTGCATCATCTTTTTGTAGGGATTCGGTGGCGAGATCAACAATTTTATTTCTGAGGGTTTCGAGGTTATTTTCAGACATGATCGGTTAATACTCTTGGTGTTTTTATCCCCCCCTGGCCCCCCTTTGAAAGGGGGGTGATGTAGTTTCAAAAAAGGGGGAGAATTTAATACAGCCTGAATGAAAAATTGCAGACTGAATTATCGGTTATACGACTTCGTTAATTCCAGTAAGCGATCGCTAATTTGGGAAGTCAGTTGATCCGAACTTTGATAACGCCAACGCCAATTTCCAGCATTGATACTCGGATCATTCATGCGCCCGTTATTATCCAACCCGAACAAATCTTGGAGAGGAACAATCGCTTGATTCGCCACAGATTTTAAGGCTAAACGAATGAGTTCCCAATTAATTTCTTGAATCTCCCCAGGATGAGAATACCCCAGATATTTCGCAACGTGTTGTTTTTCCGGTTCTCCGGCACGATGCCACCAACCGACAGTGGTATCATTATCGTGAGTTCCCGTATAAACCAGACAATTTTCGACAAAATTGTGAGGAAGATAGGGATTTTTGTCATCATCTGCAAATGCAAATAACAAAATTTTCATCCCCGGAAAATCAAAGTGATCGCGGAGTTTTTCGACTTCAGGAGTAATAATTCCCAAATCTTCCGCCAAAACGGGTAAACTCCCTAAACCACTGCGAATGGCTTCAAAAAATTCCTGGTCAGGGCCTTTGACCCATTCCCCATTCATGGCAGTTTCTTCGCCGGCCGGCACCCGCCAATAGGCTTCAAATCCTCGGAAATGATCGATCCGGACTAAATCTGCGTAGGCAAGGGTGGCTTTAAAGCGTTCAATCCACCACTTGTAGCCCGTGCGTTTTAGCTCATCCCAATCATAAACCGGATTGCCCCAAAGCTGCCCAGTCTCACTAAAATAATCGGGCGGAACCCCAGCAATATAGGCAGATTCGAGCGTTTGAGGATCGAGTTGGAAAATATTCGGCTGCGCCCACACATCAGAACTATTGTGACAGACATAGATCGAGATATCCCCAATGATGGAAATGCCTTTATCATTGGCGTAACGGCGCAGATTTCGCCATTGTTCAAAAAACTTGAATTGAAGGAACTTATGATAGAGAATGCGATCAGCAAGTTCAGAGGATTTGGCTTTCATCGCCTCGGGTTCCCGACGAGCGATCGCGGAGTCCCATTTATTCCAGGGTAAGCCGTCATAGGCTTCTAACAAGGCCATAAATAGGGCATAATCTTCTAACCAGGCTGATGTCTCCTGACAGAAGGATGTAAACTCCGGATTAGCATTGCCAGACAGAGACTCCCGAAAGCGTTCAAAAGCCCGTTGAAGAAACTGTGTCTTATGGGGGATGACACGATCAAAATTAACCCGGTTGGGGACAACATCCTCACTGGGGGGTAAGGGGGTTAATTCATCCGCATTCAGTAGCCCTTGTTCGACTAACTGATCCAAACTAATCAGTAAAGGATTTCCAGCAAAGGTGCTAAAGTTCATAATATAGGGGGAATGCTCATACCCTGTCGGGCCAAGCGGCAAAATTTGCCAAAGCGTTTGACCGCTTCTATCCAAGAAGTCGATGAACTCATAGGCAGATTGCCCTAAATCGCCGATCCCATACTGACTGGGTAAGCAGGTCGGGTGCAATAGAATCCCACTTGCACGTTTAAACGTCATAACTAAAATACTGAGTTTGGATTATTTCAACATCATATATACTAAGCTCCTTTGAACGGTATATCCTCAATAAAAAAATTTGGGAAAAATCCTAATCCTTTTTCCCACTTTTTCCGAGAATCCCAACAGTTCTAAAGGTCATCGCGAATGAGGAATGAAAAATTGAGCGGAGTGATTTGATCCAGACTGAGGACTTTAATCTGATGTTGATTGTAATCAACAAAGACTTTTCTCAAAATCTATCTTAAGTTAGAGGAAAGTTAGCGCAAACGATGATGGAACCACACCTACGCCCTATGGGTGTATAACTTCAGGTAAGTGCAGTCAAACAAGCGCGAAGTCTCAGTAGAGGCATCTAAACATTTGTGACTTTGTGTTTGTCCAATGGCTTTTAGATGATTGTGTGATTTGTAACTCAGACTAAATATTCGAGAATATGCAACATTCCAAACTTAGTAACGATCCCCTCTGGTTTAAAGATGCCATTATTTATGAGGTGCCGGTTCGCGCCTATGCTGATAGTAATGAGGATGGTATTGGTGATTTTCTGGGTTTAACCGAAAAGTTAGACTACCTACAGGATCTAGGAGTCACTGCCATCTGGGTACTGCCATTTTTCCCTTCACCGTTGCGCGATGATGGGTATGACATCTCCGACTACATGAATGTCAACCCCATTTATGGCACCTTAGAAGACTTTCAAACCCTGCTGGATGCCGCCCACGAACGGGGAATTCGGGTGATTGCAGAACTTGTTGTCAATCATACTTCCGATCAGCATCCTTGGTTTCAACGGGCCAGACGAGCGCCCAAAGACAGCAAAGAACGGGATTTTTATGTTTGGAGTGATACCCCGGACAAATATTCAGATGTTCGGATCATCTTCCAAGACTTTGAAACGTCGAACTGGGCATGGGACCCGGTAGCCAAAGCCTATTACTGGCATCGGTTTTATTCTCACCAACCCGATCTCAACTACGATAACCCCGAACTCCAAAAGGCGGTATTAGATGTTCTTGACTTTTGGATGGAGATGGGGGTTGATGGAATTCGTCTAGATGCCGTGCCATATCTGTTTGTTCGCGAGGGAACGAACTGTGAGAACTTACCGGAAACTCACGGGTTCCTCAAAAAACTACGGAGTCATCTCGATTCTAAATTTGACAACCGGATGATGTTGGCAGAAGCCAACCAATGGCCAGAAGATGCGGCTTCCTATTATGGGGAGGGAGACGAATGTCACATGAACTTCCACTTCCCCCTGATGCCCCGTCTGTTTATGTCATTGCGGATGGAAGACTGTTTCCCCATTATTGATATTCTTAACCAAACTCCCGCGATTCCCTCTAACTCTCAGTGGGCGTTGTTCCTACGAAATCATGATGAACTGACTTTGGAAATGGTCACAGATGAAGATCGTGATTATATGTACAAAGTCTACGCCCAAGATCATCAAGCTCGCATCAACTTAGGGATTCGTCGTCGGTTAGCCCCCCTACTCGGCAATGATCGCCGTCAAATTGAGTTGCTCAATAGTTTGCTGCTCTCGCTGCCCGGAACGCCTGTATTGTATTATGGCGATGAAATTGGCATGGGAGATAACATCTATATTGGCGATCGCAACGGGGTACGGACACCGATGCAGTGGAGTCCAGATCGTAATGCCGGATTTAGTCGCGCCAACCCGCAAAAGCTTTATCAACCCGTTGTTGTAGACTCAGAATATCACTTTGAAGCCGTTAACGTCGAAGCCCAAAGCGCGAACCCCAACTCGTTGCTGTCGTGGATGAAGCGTCTGATTGCCATGCGGAAGCGGTTTCAAGCTTTTGGTCGGGGAACCTTTGAGTTATTGCACCCGGAAAACCGTAAGGTGTTGGCGTTTATTCGGACTTATAGCGGTGAACATATTCTCGTTGTGGCTAACCTGTCTCGGTTTGTCCAAACAGTAGAATTGGATATGTCTGCCTTTGTCGGCATGGTACCGGTGGAAATTTTTGGTCGAACTCAATTTCCTCGGATCGAAAAGTCGCCCTATTTCATCAGTATCAGTCCCTACGGCTTTTTCTGGTTCATGTTACAACTCGATCCGAGTGTTCCCAAAGAACCCCTACCGCAGAAAAAACTGCCTGCTTTAGCGGCCGTCTCTCAAAGTTGGAAACAAGTCCTTGAGCGTTCTGAGTATAAAAGCCAACTCGAAGCGATTTTAACCGAATATCTGCTCAGTTGTCGCTGGTTTATGGGCCGTTCTCAAGTGATCCAGTCGGTTCATATTAGAGATGTTATTCCGATTCTGCACCAGGAAACAGAAGCGGTAATTTCTTTAATTCAGGTTGAATATACCGAAGGATTTCCCGATACCTATGTACTGCCTCTGAGTTACGCAACCGAAGAACAAGCTGAAGAAATTCAGGAGTCGATGCCCCAAGCGGTTGTGGCGTCGCTGAAAGTTGATGATCAAGCCGGAATTTTGTTTGATGCGATCGCATCGGAGAATTTCATGGGTGCCTTGCGACAGATGATTGTCAATCGAGGCACTTACCCCGGCAAGAAGGGTCGTCTAATTGCCACCAGCTCTGATTTGATTAATAAAGAAGGTGATACGCTACAAGGCAGCTTTGAGACTTCTCTGGAAAAAGGCAATCGGATTAATACGCTCGTTGTCTACGGAGGACGGTTTGTGTTTAAACTGTTCCGGCGTGTAGAAGAAGGGATTAACCCAGAACTAGAAGTCCGTCATTTCCTCGGAACTCGCGCCCCTCTAGCTCATATTGCTCCTGTTGTGGGAGGGTTAGAATACCATCGTCAACGCTCAGAAGCAATGACCATTGGGGTTTTACAGCCTTATATTCCTGATGCGACCAATGCTTGGACTTTTACTCTTGATATTCTCCGAGATTATTTTGATCGCGTCGGTGTTGAACAAGCGACTTTAGAAGAAATTCCGCTTCCCACCGAAGAATTAGTTGATTTAGTTGAACAATCTGTTCCAGAATTAGCCGCCCTCACGATTGGTTCCTATCTCAGTAATGCCGAACTTTTGGGTCAACGAACGGCAGAAATGCACATTGCATTATCGGGTGATTATGAAAATCCTGACTTTTCACCTGCCCCGTTTACCTCTCTCTACCAACGTTCGATTTATCAATATTCTCGTAACCTCACCGGACAGGTCTTCCTGCGGTTGAAAAAGCTGCTTCCGACTCTCCCCCAGACGACTCAAACCCTTGGGCGTCAATTACTGACTCGCAAAGACTATTTACTCGCCCGACTGCGACAAGTCCTCGATCTCAAGATTACCGCCATGCGAACTCGCTGTCATGGAAACTATTGTCTTGATGAGGTTCTGTTTACCGGGAAAGATTTTGTCATCCTGGATTTTGAGGGAGAAGCCTACCGCACTTTAAATGAACGTCGGATGAAGCGTTCACCCCTGCGAGATGTTGCCGGAATGCTACTTTCGTTTGATTATGCGACTCGGGTTGCTTTACGCAATGAAGTCGAAAATGGCACGATTCGTGAAGAAAATCTCTTGCAAATGCAGGAATGGGGACAGTTTTGGTCGGCTTGGGTGAGATCTGCTTTCCTCAAGAGTTATCTGGAGACTGCCGCGAAAGACTCATTTCTTCCTAGCATTCGTAATGAATTGGAGGTGTTATTAGAGTGTTATCTGCTTGAAAATGCCATTCAAGATTTAGGTAATGATCTGCAAGAATCTAACGATATGCTGGATATTTCGATTCAGCTTTTGATTGATTTAGCTGCGACTTAATTTCTTGACTGTAGAAACCCGATATCTCCCATTAATCGGGTTTCTCGGCTAGGGTTTAATCTATTTAATCTGAAATGTTGATCAGCCGTTGACCAAAAACTTAGCGTTTTTTAGCTTGAATATTCTTTCCCTTTTCACAAATCTTTTTTAAGTTTCGATTCAGGGGGTTAAAATAAAATATAGAGTCGTTTAAGTCTAAAGATTAGAATTCGTCTGTAAACTCAATTCCACTCAAAGCAAAACTAAAAAAATCGGGAGCTAAACGAACTAATTGTTTGATCATTTCGTCATTAACCCAGAGAACAACCGGAAACCGGAAGTGACAAAACTCCTCCCGTACATAGTTCGTCGCAATCAAAAGTTGCTGGAGATGACGAACTGACTCGAAACCATCAACCATAACCGCATCCGGGGAGTTGTGGCTAAAATGACGAGCAATTGTGCTGTAGAGGGTTTCCGTTGAACAATCTAGGGTGAGTTCTTCGAGGTGAACCGAACACAATTGATGTAGCTGCTTGATCATCTGGTGTCGGAGTTCGCGACGGTTACAACAGGCTAAAATCAAGCAAAATTCACCTTGAGACAAGGTAATCGAGCGAGCAAGTTGTTTTAAAGAACTGACGTTCTGGGGGTTAAGAAGTTGAGTTACAGAAGCAGAAGTGACCATCGGTATAGATCTCCTAGTCCAATCCAATACATTTATATCTAGAGATAGAGCCAGCCTGAGAGTTTCAAGGGGTAAACTTCTCTATAAGTAGAATATCAAGACACAGAGCGCTCAGACATCGCCCCAGAGAGTGGATCGTATCAACCGATAGTCTACTCTGAGCTTAATTTATAGAAATATCAAACCTAATAGTAGTCTACCTTTTAACAAACTTTTTGAACAGATCGTATTTATACAGATGCTCTGGGTAACACCGTAATTAATATTTTCTGTAAATTTTCTGAAGTTGCTCAGTAGATATTCCGGGCTATGGATACACTTAGACAATAAAATCGGGCGAGTATGACCTCACCCGAGTAATTTTTTGAGCTAATTGTTAAGATAATAAACGTTGCATCTTCGACTGATAAGCGGCGTTATCCATCCCGGAACCGTTATTAGCGAAGCTCGGATTGATCATGGCTTCGAGGGCAGAAATCCGGTTATTTGTGGCGGGGTGAGTGCTTAAAATCGTGGGAACAGAACCCCCTTGCAGGAGTTTTTCCATAAAGTCAACTGCTGCTCTTTGATCATATCCCGCTTTTCCGAGATTATTAATCCCAAACTGGTCGGCTTCGTATTCTGCTTTACGACTATTCGGACGGCGGAGAGCTAATTCTACCCCAATTTGAATGGCGAGGCTTTGATCAAGTCCAGCAGCGGAGGCTACCCCTTGCGCCACAGCCATCTGACGCATTTGTTCAACGGAGTGACGCCCGACAATATGACCAATTTCGTGGGCAATCACACTGGCGAGTTCCGCTTCATTATCGGCGGTTTCCATTAACCCGGTATTGACATAAACAAAACCCCCCATTGTCGCAAACGCATTAATACTCGAATCATTGACGACTTGAAAGGTGTAGGGAATATTAGAACGTTCGCTAACTTGGGCTAAACGTTGACCAATTTGATTAATATATTCTGTGGCTTCTGGGTTGCGAAGGAGTTTAACTTCCTTTTTTAATTGTTCATTAATCTGACGACCGAGCGCTACTTCTTGTTGATTAGAAAGCGTTGTCAGTTGAATAACTTGAATCCCTCGAAAGATCAAATCTCGCCAAGAAATTGCCTGAGTAGCCGGGGCGGAACTAATCCAGAGACTAAAAGCAACGGTAATTGAAATCAGGGGATAAAACCAAGAACGAGAGGAACGTCGATGTATAAAGGAGAAAGATTTAAACATAGTCAACGGGTGTGAAAATCGTGATTAAAGCAGGCTTAGAAACGACCTGTGATTGGATTGATATCCTGTGTTAAATCTGTAGACGTATTTTGTTGCCTCGAAGTTCGGGCAGTATTACTATTACATACCGATCTCAACAAAGCCATCCCGGAAAGTGCGACTCATATCAGTTTTTTAATCAATCAATCTGTCAGTTGACCTGCTTGCTTGCCTCACTCCCCTAGAGTCAATGATTCACAAGCTTTCATCTCAGACCAGTATAGCGACTTTTTCCGATGATCTCCAGTCTATGCGATTGTCTGACCTTTGAATGTTAATTGCTTAAACGACAGGAATAGAAAGGTTTGACCATTCGTTGTTAACTGAAGATGAGGTTAGAGTCAGGAAGTTTTGAGGAAGTTTTGAGAAAAATATTAAATAGGTTTATAACAATATGAGATCATAAATAACTATTCGGGTGAGGGGCAAATTGATAGTAAAGCCAACTCCAGAAACCTAAAATATTAGGGATTGCTTGTTTTTGTAAATCGTCTAGACAATCGGAGATTATTTCAAGTTATTGGATAGATTGTTAAAATTTTAAATAATAATTTTTTAAAAAATAACTAAAAAGACAGTGTTGATCATAAAAGTTATTAGTCGTTTACAACTTACATCAATTTCCTGTAGATATCCTGAAAATTGATCGGTCTTTTGTGCGTCGTCTTGAGGAGTCTCAGAAAAATCATGAAATTGTCCGAACGATTATTGCTTTAAGTCATAATATGTCTATTGCGGCGATCGCTGAAGGAATTGAAACCTCCCAACAACTGGCTCAACTCAGAAATTATCGCTGTGAATATGGTCAAGGATACTTTTTTGCTCGACCCTTAGATGCAGTTGCGGCGACTGATTTCATTGCTCAGATGCGTCAATGGTAGCTTGAAGCGTTTGAAACTTATTCCGATTTGATCATGCCATCTTCAAGCTCAAGAATGCGATCGGCAACATCGACAATACGAGGGTCATGCGTCACCATCAACACCGTTGCGCCTTCTCCTTTTGCTAGTCCTTTCAGCAAATCAATCACCGCTCGACCACTACTGGAGTCTAAGGCAGCCGTGGGTTCATCAGCCATAATCAGAGGAGGATGGCCTGCCAAAGCCCGAGCGATCGCCACCCGTTGTTTTTGTCCACCGGACAGGTCACGAGGAAGATGCTTACCCTTTTCGCCCAAACCCACCTGTTCAAGCAAATAGACTGCTTCCTCTTTCGCTTTGCTGCCCTTAATGCCCTTAATATTGAGAGCCACTTCAATATTTTCAATAGCATTCAATGCCGGAAACAGGTTAAACCCCTGAAAAATAAACCCAATATTACGAAGTCGGAAATTGGCCAACTGAGAACGAGACATTTTGGTGATATCCTCTCCTCTGAGGAATACCTGTCCACCCGTTGGCGTGAGGAGTCCAGCCAGAATCGAGAGTAAGGTTGTCTTCCCGGAACCACTAGGCCCCATCAACAGTTGAATATCACTCTGTTGTACCTGCAAGTCTATCCCTTTGAGAACCTTAAAGCTTTGACGCCCAGATTGATAGGTCATTTCCACTCCCAAGCCCTCAATTGCAATCGGCTTAACTGGGGCATAAACTGAACCATCCACTGCGTGAGTGGGGGTTTTCTTGAGGTTAGCCCAGTTCATTTTTGAACCTATCATATTTTTATTATCGTCTGATGGGGGCATAAAATTGCAAGCCAGACTAAGACTTCTCGCGATAATTGACAAGCATATTATCACTTCCAATTCTAGTTTGATTTTGTGTGGCTTGGGAATCAGCCTTGTGAGTACCGAAGTACGATTGAGGCGGTCGAGGGAAATACTCGCTCAAAAGAAAGACTGGGGAAGTCAGTTCAATGCGATGGCACGAACCCCAGGAATCAGCAACAAAATCGCCCGTGAATTTAGGGGTTTAGCCGTTCTTTGGCTTGAAATTTGTCAACACCCTAGCACACACCTCTCAATGATTGGTGAAAAATCGCCTGAGAAGTTTGGCTCAAGCTTCTGACTTTTTCTAATCTACAATCGAAATTCAAAAATGCCCAACGTCCTCAAATCCCATCGGGTTGAGTTGAATAACTTACGCTTTAAAGACGATCGCGGGATCAACTTGAGTAACCTTCTGAATTGCAAAGATCGCCGATCCCGCACACATGATCACCGTTAACCCAAACACCATCACAGCAGAAGTCGGTGTAATCAAAATTAAAATTCCTTGAGTCGCCGAAGCCCAGTTCGTGACCCCCATACACAACGCCATCCCCGGAATATAGCCGAGTAATGCCATCCAGAGAGATTGTTCTAAAATCACACTATAAATCACTTTATCGGGCGCTCCCATCGCTTTGAGCGTGCCAAACTCCTTCAAGTGATCGGAGACAGACGCATAAAGAATTTGAGCCACCACGATCATCCCCACCAAAATTCCCACGCCAGCACCCAAACTGAGAATAAATCCAATTCCGGTGCGTTGCTTCCAATAAGATTGAGTTCGCTCAGACATTTCTTCGCCAGTATAGGTCTTAACGTTGGGTAAAGTTTCCTCTAGGCGTTGTCTGAGTTCATCGATATCTTGACCCGGTGCCACTTCAATCAACACAAATGAGATCGGATCAGTCAGGGTTAACTGTTTAGGCGCTGAAGAAATCACCTGCTTCTCTGCGGGGTTTGTATCATCGAAGATATTGACACATTTCAAGTCACCGTCTTCTAACTTACAACGGGTACTCGTTTCTAAACGCGCATTCACATAGGCGTTAGCATTTTTTAAGGAAGTAAAAATTAATTTATTATTAATAATCGGTTGAGTGCCTTCAACCACTCCGACCAAACGCGCCTCCAAACCCCCCAAAGTGGAAACATCTCCCAGTTCAGTCACGCCCAATGACTCTAAATTGGTTTCATCTATGATCACCCCATAGGGTTCTTTGAGACTACTAATTTCTCCTTGAATGATATTCCAAGGTGCGAAAAGTGTTCCCTCTGGGGTGGAACCTACCACTGTTACCGCATGAATTTGACCCGATGGATCTCGCCAACGCGCACTGCGAAAAATCAGGGCTTCTGCTCGTTTGACTCCCTTGACTTCACGGGCTTGCACCATATACTCTAAAGGCAAAGGCATAGTCAATTCCATGTGGATCATATCCGCAGAAGCAACCCAAAGTTCGGCACTTGAGTTGTCAATCAGTAGAGAAGAAGACTTAACAAACCCATTGAGAATACCGTTTTGAATCGTTACGAGACTGACCGCGAACATAATACCAGCCTGCGCTGCAATAAAACGGGGAAGATCTTCAAACAGGTTCTTGCGGGCGATAGAAGCCATAACGACTCAATTGTTATGTAATCAGACTTTAGATGCTATCATACCCTAGATATAGATTCGGGTTTAGTTCACCATAGACAGTGAGCGCTAACCAAAAGAATTGATTTTATGGATAAATTTCGTGAAGAATCTTCATAGAGACGTGCAGGTTTGATCGAGGTAATCTTGAAGATAGATGTCTAGTATTTAGTCTCAAAAGCTAAATATTTAAACAACAAAAAACCCCCTTTTTGCAAGAGAGGGGGAGAGAAGAGATTAAAATAATAGTTACATAAAGTTACTGGAAATATAGAAAGTCCGCACGAACCCAACCTTCAGCATTAGATTGATAAAATCGAACATAATACCAAATATATCCATCTCCTCCGTCAGAGGAATTCAACACCTCTACCCAATCTCCCTCTACGCCATAATGAGGAGCATTAGCTTTAGTCGTTGGTGCAGTCCGAACGTTAATTTGAGAACCCGGATCACTTGCCGTTAAACGAGCAGAAGTCGCCAGTCCAGGTAATGCAGTCGCCGCACATAAGCTAACAGCAGCAGTGAGAGTCAACACAATTTGCTTTAATTTCATGGGTTTATCCTAATGTTAAATTAATGATTTTGGTTCAAGTAAATTTTTTTTTAATTTGGAAGCAAGCTCGATATTTTTTTGTTAGTTTTTTTATATATTTTTGCTTCCTTAACTTCATTATGGCCTCTAGAAACAGTAATGTCATCAGTAGTTATTCGGAAAAACAAAAAACATTTCTTTGATCAAGTTCAGTATTTACACTGAGGTCAAATCCAATAAAAGTTTGCGATCGCCTCACCCCAATATCAAAATCCAACTTTGTACAATAGGACTCATGACCTCTCAACACCCGTAACCGCGCCTTTGATCGCAGTGGAAACCCCATATCCTTCAACTCCCCAGTCAGTTAAGCTATTGTGTAGTCAATGATCTATCTCTACGACCGTGGGCTGATAGAATAAATAAAATTTATAGGTTGAGTTTTAAGTCTTCATGGAAAATCTTGTTTTAGATGTCAAAAATCTGCGAGTTCAGTTTGAAAGTGACGAAAAAGTTGTTCAAGCAGTTAACGATATTTCTTTTCAAGTCAAACGCGGACAAACACTCGGTATTGTGGGTGAATCTGGTTCAGGAAAATCAGTCACCTCTCTGGCGATTATGGGATTGCTTTCTCCCGATACCTCTCAAGTCAGTGGAGAAATTTTATTTCGCTTCAGCAACAATCTCAACGAATCTCAACCTGATTCTAAACTGATTAATTTACTTCAACTGTCACCTCAAGAGAAACAAGAATATCGAGGCGGACAAATTGCTATGATTTTTCAGGAACCGATGAGTTCTCTTAACCCAGTTTATACGATTGGGTTTCAACTGATAGAAGCGATTAAACAACATGAACAAGTTTCTCCTCGACAAGCAATGTGGAAAGCAACTTCCCTACTTCAAGAGGTTAAACTTCTCCCTTCAGATGAAGAATTACTCGCCCGCGTAGAAACCGAACTTGCTGCAACAAATACAGCTAATAATATTCAAAACATTACTCCAGAAAAACGGAATGAAAAACGAGAAGTAATGCAGCAGGTTAATGATCAAAAACGAGCCATGCTTGATCGTTATCCCCACGAACTTTCTGGCGGTCAACTGCAACGGGTAATGATTGCGATCGCCATATCTTGTAACCCCACTTTATTAATAGCAGATGAACCAACAACCGCCCTTGATGTGACCGTTCAGGCGACCATTCTGGATTTATTACGAGAGTTATGTAGTCGTCGCGGAATGTCGATGATTTTTATTACCCATGATTTAGGAGTTATTGCTAAAATTGCAGATACAGTCGCCGTTATGTATCGGGGTAAAATTGTTGAATATGGTACAATTCAAACTCTGTTTTTAAAGCCCCAACATCCCTACACTAAAGGTTTATTAGCTTGTCGTCCTCCTCTTGATATTCAAGTTGAACGTCTCCCGACTATTTCTGATTTTATGGAAGTCGAAACAACAGCAACCGGAGAGTTAGAAATTCGTGAAAAGAACATTAATATTAATGACATTCAAGCCTCCAGTTCACCGACCCCCGAGAGACAACCTTCGACAACGGCTTCACTCTCTGTTGAACATCTGCGAGTCGGCTTTAAAGTTTCGGGAGTATTTGGGGAAACAAAACGTCTATTAATGGCGGTGAATGATGTTTCTTTTGAGGTGTATCAAGGTGAAACTTTAGGGTTAGTCGGAGAGTCTGGTTGTGGTAAAAGTACATTAGCTAGAGCGTTATTACAACTTATTCCTGTCGTGAGTGGAAAGGTGACATTTGAAGGCGAAGATATTACAAAACTTTATTCACAAGCGTCTACATTTGAGAAAATCAAAAATTATAAAAAGCACAAACAATATCATCAAAAGCGACAAGAATTAAGACGAGAAATGCAAATTATATTTCAAGATCCCTTTAGTTCTGTCGATCCTCGGATGACAATTGGGGATACAATTATGGAACCCATGTTAATTCATGGAGTCAGTAAAGCCGGAAAAGAACGCCGCGATCGCGTTGCTTATTTATTAGAACGAGTGGAAATGAAACCGGACTGGATGGGACGTTATCCCCATGAATTTTCCGGTGGACAACGACAACGAGTTTGTATTGCGAGATCTTTGGCTTTAAACCCTAAGTTTATCATTTGTGATGAATCTGTTTCCGCTTTAGATGTTTCGGTTCAAGCCCAAGTTTTAAACTTATTAAAAGAACTTCAAGCAGAATTTGGATTAACCTATATCTTCATTTCCCATGACTTGAGTGTGGTCAAATTTATCAGCGATCGCATTATGGTAATGAATCGTGGTAAAATCGAAGAAATTGGTCAGGCTGAAGATATTTATCACCGTCCCCAAACGGAATATACTCGTCAGCTTATTGCTTCAATTCCAACAGGAAATATTAAACCAATCGCCAGTTAATTTCAGGCAATTTTTCCATCAAACTTTATGCTTAACTTGAATAAACTGTTCAGTTAATTTCAGCAATTCTCGTTCTTGAAATCCGTTAGCCAGTTTTTCAATTTTTTGGGCAAAAGGTACATATTTGGGATCAAGTTGCTTAATCGTATTAGCCTGTTTGAGAATTCCCCTAATATGACCTTGCATGACTAAATTGTATAATTCATCTAACTCTTTTTCAGGAGGAGGAATCAGATCGGCAGTTGCGCTCAAATCATTTGACGGTTTTGAAACTGTAATATCTTCATAAATCCACTCTAAATTGAGATGTTTTTGGAGTTGTTGCATTAACTCTTGTACTTGAACAGGTTTCGGTAAAAAGTCATTTGCTCCGACATCTAAACTCTGACGCTGATCAGACTCAAACACACTGGCAGAGGATGCAATAATGCTTAAATCATTGAAGTGCTGAGAAGATCGAATTCGTTGAATAAATTCAAATCCATCCCACTTAGGCATGACTAGATCTGTAATCACTAAATCGGGATAAAAAGTTTTAATTTTGTTCCAAGCTTCCCAACCATTACTCGCTTCTTCGATTTCAAATCCAATGGGTTTTAATAAAGAAATAATCACCGAACGGTTTTCCCAACGATCATCAATAATTAGAATTTTAGGCGTAGATCCTTTAATTCCAATAATATTGTTTTGAGGCGCATTCTGTTGAACTGGAATTTGTTGGGTAGCGACAGGTAAATCTAAATCCATCCAAAAAATACTACCCTTTCCCTTTTGACTCACCACTTGAATTTGACTTCCCATCAAGTTGACAATTCTCTGACTAATTGCTAATCCTAGTCCTGTTCCTTCGCTGTGTTGTTTTCCAAATCCCACCTGTTCAAAAGCTTGAAAAAGACAAGATTGTTCTTCTGGAGTCATCCCCACACCAGTATCTTGAACTTCAAAGCGAATTTGAGTTGAAACCGTTTGAGTTACCTTAAAAGTCACACAACCTTCTTGAGTAAATTTGATAGCATTACTGAGCAAATTAATTAACACTTGTCGTAAACGTTTTTCATCGGCTAGAATGCCCAGAGGTAAGTTACTATGGGCTTCATAAATAAAGGAAATTCCCTTAAACTCCGCTTTGATTCTGCACATCTCCACGACACTTTTTAAAAAGCTCGGAAAATAAAATTCTGTTTGATTCAATTCCATCTTCCGAGCTTCAATTTTTGACAAATCTAAGATATCATTAATTAGGGTTAGTAAATGAGAACCACACTGATGAATAATCTCAATTTTATTTAGATCAACTTGATTTATCGTTTGAGAACGTTGTAGAATTTGAGTATAGCCTAAAATCCCATTGAGAGGGGTTCTGAGTTCATGGCTCATATTAGCGATAAATTCACTTTTAGCTCGATTTGCGACTTCTGCTTTTTCTTTTTCACTCGCCAGTTCAGTTGTCCGTTTTTCTACTCTTTTTTCTAATTCAATATTGGATTGTTCAAGAGAATTAAAAGAAGTTTGGAGTTGTCGAGCCATATAATTAAAAGAGTTAGCCAGTTGTTCTATTTCTTGAAAACGACCATAACCTTGAACCGTTTTATCAAATTTTCCTTTGGCAATTTCTCTAGCTGCTTTATTCAGTCTTTCGATGGGTTTAGTCATCCACCGAGCAGTCAGAAGACCTGCAACGGTAGCCCCAGTTAAGGCAACTGCACACAGCCAAAACGTTGAACGAGCATTTTGGTTAATTTCTGCCATAAAATCGGACTCGGGAATAACAACTGCAATCAGCCAATCAATTCCCCGCTCATCTCGAAACGGTGTAACCTGTAAAAATTGCGGTTTCCCTTTTAAGTCAAATTTTAACTGTTCAGCTTGATTAATCTGAGTAAAACTATTAAACCTATTCTGTAAGTTTTGAGCAGCGGCTGCAATTAATTGAGTTGAACTTTGAGTTGCTTCTAGTCGAGATTTCTGGTTGTTTTCTAGTTTAATAGGATCAAGCCCGTCAGAACTTCCAATTAATTCGCCTGTCCGCTCAATAATAAAAACCTCTCCCGATTTACCCACTTTTAAACTCTCTAAAAAGTGACTGATTTCATCTAAATTCAGAATAATCGTGGCTATTCCTTGAAGTTGACCTGACTGATCATAAATCGGATGAGCAACAGTCGTAGCTAGAGAATCATTTGAAGAATGACTAATTGATAAATAAATTTCACTAAAAATAGGCTGACCTGCGGCTTTAGCCGCTTGATACCAAGGTCGCTGACGAATATCTAAGTTAGGAACTCGCAACGTGGAGTTAAGTCTACGCCTTTGTTGATCAACTTGATTACTATAAAAATCTCCTTTTGTATTAGAGTCCGCATATTCAATAAAGTATTTTTTTTCATTATTAATTTGATCGGTTGTCACCGCAATCACTGAACCCGATGACTCGCTACCAAATCCAAAACCTGTGATCGAATGATAAACTTGTAATCGATCCCAGAGTAAAGCTTCTAAAGTTCTAACATTATTGAGATCGAGATTTTCTCGTTTGATAGCAGCAACCGTATCTTGATTAATCTTAAAAGGTTGATCAATAAATGATTTTAATTCACCGTTAACTCTAGCTGTAATTTCTTGTTGTAATTGTCCTGCGAGGTCATTCACCGCTCGTTGACTATTTTTAAACGAGAGATATCCGACCCAACCAACTGCAATCATAATTTGCACAACAAATGGTGTTACAATAATGATGTGTAAGGGAATTCGAGCTAGAGAAAAACCTTTAGATTGACCAGAAGAATGAACCATAAATCCTCTTTCTTTAGTAGCAATGAATACCTCACCGAGCCTCATGCCGTCCGGCGAGATTTTTCCCGGCTATTGTATTCAAAATGATTGCAACCCTGCACATAACATCGTCTAGTTATACTGTAACGTTTTTATTCGATTTCAAAACACGCTTTGCAACAGAACTTCATAGTGCTGTTTAAAAATGTAAAGTTTAAGATTTTTTTAACTTTTTTTTAAAGAATGTGTAATCTTGAAAAGAATATACAAAATTTATTTTTTAGGGAATTTTAACCCTCACTTTTTGATCATCAATTCATCATTCATAATTTATAGGTCTGGATCAATAGAATAGGCTGTTGTAGCTTGGCAACCACTCCAGCCTTTCTTTCGACCCCTTAAATTAACTCAGTAAAGCCTTTAACGCAAACTGAGGTAATGCCAACATCCTTTTCCATCGCCAAGGCTCTTGATAGAGTCGATAAAGCCACTCTAAATGATTGTCACAAAACCAAGCCGGCGCCCGTTTTTTTGTCCCTGCCCAAATATCAAAACTTCCACCCACTCCAATCCAAATGGAATTCGGACATAAATGACGATTTTTAGCAATCCATAACTCTTGACGCGGTACTCCTAAACCCACAAAAATCACTGGGGGTTGTAAATCTTTGAGTGAATCTTTTAACTGTTCTTCTTCAGAAGCCGAAAGATAACCATGATAAGAGGCGATCGCTAAATTGGGAATTTTTTGTTGAAATAAATCAGCCGCCCGTTGAGCAATTCCCGGTTTTCCTCCATAGAAAAAAACCAGATCTGAACAATTTTGTTGACCTATTTTTTGTAAGAAAGACTCAGCCAGTTCAATCCCTGGACAACGTTGAGTTGGCTTTCCCTTCAGCCGCAGATAAAGAACAATTCCCGCCCCATCTGGAATCACAAGTTCAGCCCCCCGAATCACCTCTGCAAGATGACGATCGCGATCGGCTTGTATTGCCATTTCAGCATTCAAAGTAATCACATGAGTTCCTAACCCTTTATATAGACGGTTAAGCAACCAGTTATGATAATTATGATGCAGATGAACAGGAAGTCCTAAAACTGGAAACCTATTAGCCGTAGATTCACCCAATAGCATCACATCATTCATAAGATTTTTTTAACCACCTCACACACACTACTATTGAGACTAACCGATCTGGTATCGATTGGCTAGCATAAACGGGTTTATTGTTGGGATAGGAGAAGGGCAAAAAGCAAAAGTTCACTCTGACGGGCAATATGGATAACTGTTCACGGTAAACTGATTAATAGTGCATCCAATAAAATATCCGCCCCAAACCGAACCGTATCCGTACAGGGTAAACCCGTTTCAAGTTGAACTTGCGCGATCGCATCCTTAGCTACATCTTCCGCTAAACCATAAGTATTCAGGCTAATTCCGACAATTTTTGCAGATTCCATCGCGCCGCCCACACTGGCAACATTTTCGTATAATTCAATCACTTGAGATAGAGGAGGAATAACGACATGAGGATGATTGCGAACATGAGTTTGTCCGGCACGATGGGCTAAAATTAAATCAGTCGGTTGACTTCCTCGCAACAACGGTAAAGTCGCAGTTGAACCCGGATGAATCAGCGAACCCTGTCCTTCAACTAGAAGTAAATCACAATCTGTTCCACACCGCATCACCACCTGTTCCACCGCACCCGCGGCAAAATCGACCCGTACTGAGTCTAAAGGAATGCCATCTTCTCCTAACATTACCCCGCCTTGACCTGTGGCGATAAATTTAGACCGAATTCCCCGTTGTTTTGCGGCTTTATTAAGTTCTAAACCCGTTGACATTTTACCAATAGCCATATCGGTTCCTACGGTTAAAACTCGCCGACAACTGAGTTGACGCGCCGCAGCACTAGCAATTTTTAAACCCGGTGGTTCTTGACGAATATCCCAAATCCATTGTTGAGGTTGAAGAAATTGGTTAATATTGGTTTGATGGCGTTGTTCAACTAAAGGAATTAATTGGGTATGTAACCCATTCACAATCGATAATTCTGCTTCTAACGCCCCATCAAGATCAACCCACCATTCCTCGGGTAAAGCCCCCCCTGGCGGTGCAATTCCAATCATGAGAATATTGGGATGATAGGCTAAAGCGTCTTTAACAGAAGAAACAATCGGTATCTCTCGGTTAATTCCCGTGAGTTCAGAAAGGGACTGTCCCGCACAGTCGCGATCGATGACTGCGACAATATTAGCCTGAGAGTAGCGCAGCAAAGACAGTCCCGTTTTACCTGTCGCACCGAGAATACCTCCATGTAACAAGATGGCTAACCGCCCCGCTTGGATTTGAGATTGGGGATTTTCAGGGGTCATATCTTTGAGTTTTAAATAACTAGCGATCGCTTTAATATAGTTTCGGATCGGTTGAACTTAATCATACCGCTTGTTTGGAAGTCTGCGATCGCATATTTTACAGTTTTAGCCCGATCAAATTTCTCAGTTTAACTGACCCCAACTCGAGAATGCTAACTGTTGTCAAAAAAATCCCCGGCTTCTTTGAATCGGCCGGGGGTATCAACCCCTTGATTTCACAAATCCAATTGAAACCCAAAGTCAAGTCAATGATATGTTCTGCGGTTTCAAACAATAGAATAGTTTTGCATAAGTTTGAGGAATATTCCTATTTACAAGCGGCTGCACCATCAGCTTTTGTGATTGAAAACGCATCAAATTCTCCATCCTCAAATTCGCCCACGACAGTCACCTGCTCCCCGGCTGACAGATGACGACTCGTATTATCTCCGCAAACATCCCAAGAATCAACGGTAATTGTCCGGCTGTCACTTTGCAAGCGGAAACCATCTTCCCAAACCTGTTCGATAGTACCCGAAAAAGAATCATTATTTGCTTGAACAGCAGAAGGAAAAACAGTCGCCGCAACAATACCAAGTACAATTGTGCCGATGATTTCTAATTTCACGGGAACTCTCCAAAAAAGAATAATTTTAAACAGATGTATTGGGAAGCAGACCGTTAAGACTGGCTAACTTCTATGGTTTCTACAATATCCCGACAAGATGACAAAAAAATGACAGGCTTAAAATATTTTTCGATTTTGGGTAAAATTCGGACGGTTGGCGATCGCTTATTTTGAATTATTCGTTAACAGATCGATACCATTTAAAAAGTCTTATATTCATCTTAAAAATGTCCCCGGTTTAACACGTTCTCTATTGATGGACTGGTGTTGTCAATCAAAGCTTTAATTTTATTTATCATTCTTTGAAAGACATCGGGATAATACTGGGAAGCATCCAAAAAATCTACATATTCTTGCCGATGAAGTTGTCTGTCCTGTGACGTTCGATATTTTTGTCTAATGTTAGAAGGTAGACGTTTAGTTTTTCGCACAATCAAAACATCATCAATTTGAGTGGAAATTATGGAAACCGGGGTCATATCTAGAAATTCACAGATTAAAAAGTACAAAGAACCAGGAACAGCTATTTTTAAATCTCGACTGGTTGCTACCGCCTCTTGAAACATCGTTTTGTCTAAATTCGTTTTACATTCTGCACAGACATATCCTAGATGTGACTGAATCTGTTTATCATCTTGAAATTCTGGATCAAAGGATGATTTTAAATACAGTCTTTTACCCAGAATAAAATCTTGATTTTTCGTTCTAATCGTTGGTTCACCACCGGAACCCGGATTTCCAATAGAGGATAAAAAACTGAGTCCAGAAAATGTATCTCTTGGCCCGAGTTCAAAAGAATCATCTATTCCTCTTAGGCTGCGAAAAACGAGCCGGGGCAAGAATTATTCTAAAATGGTATTATCCAGCTTTAACTGCCCCTTCTGTCTGTATAAAAAATTTTCTGAGCTATCAAATATTAGGTCGAGTTCAATAAAACGCTTATATCGGTTTGTTGCTTCAACTAATTTTTCGACCGTATTTTCTTGACCCGGCTCAATTTCCTCTAATTCTGCGATCCATTGATGGTATTTTTTAAGAGCTTCTTGAACCCGTTCTCGATCCGCTTTAGGTAGTCGAGGATTATCGATACAGGCTGTTAGTTTATCATAATGAGGGCGGGAAAATTCGGGCATGGTTTGAGTTGATTTTCAGGGGGTAGAACTTGCGACTTAGAAAAGCGTATCGGGTTGGTATATGTCGGACAGATTATCCAATATCAATGTTCTGTTAATCTCCTGAACTTTGTCAACTGCATCTTCCAAATTTCCAAGATTTTTTGGAGATACATGAAAAAGCCCGTTTCTCAGCACGTCTAACGCTACTTTTCTGGCAACCCGTTCTGTTGTTTCTTGGTGACACCGATCTTTCAACTTACAAAAGTTAATTATATTTTCTCTAATTCGTTTTCCAAATTTGTTTTTAAACTCCCGTTTTTGTCTTAAAACCGGATTAAATAAACCCGTTTTTATCGCTATTTTATCGATAATATCGGCGTTAAAAAAAGGCACGCCAAGAACCGTCGATTCGTAGCCGATAACAAATACAACTCTGGCCCCGTCTTTCGTGACTCTGGAAAGTTCCCTCAAAGTATCTGCCATATCCAAACAATATTGTACGACCGTGTAAAAACGATTGCCTCGGTTTGCCCGGTTAGAACCAATTTCCGACTTGGCTATTTTGAGGATATCCCACCCGAGGATTTCGGCAGATTTTCGATAATTTTGATGGTAGTTAAAAACATTAATATAAGGTGGAGACGTAACAACAAAATCAATAGTTTTATCGGGTAAAGGGAGAGAGCGGGCATCGGATAAACCGACTTTGATGTTTTTTTCAGAATCGGGAAATTTATCGATAGCGTTTACCAATTCACCAAACTTTGCCTGTACAAACTCGTTGGTAATTGTGTTGTTCGCCACATCCAGCAAAATCACCAAAGCATCAAATAGCTTGATGGCTTCCGGGTCGAGCTTAATTCTGATTTTTCTTAACTTTTCAGCCAAGTTTTCAACGGGACTACCGGGGGAGAATAAAATAAAAGGAAATTCTGTATCGATTTTTTCTCTAACTTTTTTTACCGTCTCTTTTCTTTTGGGATTGTTAATCAATTCGTAGGTTCTACCGAGGATAAAAGCGGCCGGATTGATGTCAAAACCGTAAGCTTCCAGTCTCAAATTGCCCGCTTCCAACAGAACAGTTCCGCTCCCCGCAAACGGATCTAAAATAACAGAGTTGGGCGGACAGTATGCCGTTAATATCGCTTCAATAAGCTGGGGAGAAAACTGCCCCCGCCAAGCCAATCGGTTAGACCGGGTTTTCTCAACAATATTGAGGTGCGCTTGCGGAATAGGCCGATCAAACTGCTGCAACTGCTAAACGTCCTTATTTCTAAAGTCCTCTTTGCAAAACCCTGTATAGTTTAACATTTACCATACATCTTCACAGATTAATTGAGCGGGAGTTGACAATCTCGATAACCAACAAACCCCGAAATTGCAAAGACTTATTTTCAGTTGCCATTTTAGAAAATAGAGAAGTTAAACTAGACTGTTATTGTAACCCAGATTAATTCATGCTCGATACTCTCGATCTCAATTTATCTCTCGATAAAGAAACCTATCAGAGCCAGATAGAAAGTTTAATGCAAAAATTGCGATCGCTGCAACAAACTTGTTGGGAAAAAAAACTCCCAGCCATCATCGTCTTAGAAGGTTGGGCTGTCGCCGGAAAAGGGGCGCTGGTCAAAAAAATGGTCGGCTATATGGACCCGCGAGGATTTATTGTTCATCCCATTTGGCCACCAACCCGAGAGGAACGTCGCTATCCGTTTATGTGGCGATTTTGGCAAAAACTCCCCGCCCGAGGTCAAATGGGCATTTTTTACCACAGTTGGTATACCCACGTTCTCGAAGACCGACTCTTTGAACGACTTCCCTCAGCTGAAGTTCCGATGACGATGCGACAAATTAACGCCTTTGAACGTCAGATGGTCGATGATGGTGTTGTCGTTGCGAAATTTTGGATTCATCTTAGCCAAAAAGAACTCAAGCACCGCCTCAAAAAAGCCGCCAAAGACGAGTTAAAAGCGTGGCTGGTTCGTCCCGAAGATTGGCAGCAGGAAAAAAACTACGACACCTATTTAGCCTTCGCCGAAGATATGTTAATTCATACCAGCACAGGCGCGGCACCTTGGATATTGATCGAAGGCGATAGTCAACGCTATGCTCGGATTAAAGTTCTCTCGGCAATGGTTGCTACCCTCACCGAAGCATTAGATAGGCGACAGGTTCAGCTTCCGCCCATCAGAACCCCGCTACAAGACCACCTCGACCCCACTGAACCGAATCCTCTGGGACAAATTGATTTAACCCAATCTCTCTCAGAAGACGACTACAAACACAAACTTTCCCAACAACAAGCCCGTTTGGGTAAACTCCAAAGAGAAATTTATGAACAACAAGTCCCGGTGTTGGCTATTTTTGAAGGGTGGGATGCAGCAGGAAAAGGCGGAGCGATTAAACGGTTAACTGATATTTTAGATCCTCGCAGTTACGAAGTTCAACCCTTTGCCGCCCCGACGGATGAGGAGAAAAGCCATCATTATCTCTGGCGGTTTTGGCGACGTTTACCCTCTGCTGGGAAAATCGGGATTTTTGACCGCAGTTGGTATGGTCGAGTTCTCGTTGAACGAGTTGAAGGGTTTGCAACCGATGAAGAATGGCGACGGGCTTATCGAGAAATTAACGAATTTGAAGAACAACTCACCCGTGCGGGTTATGTGTTAGTGAAATTTTGGCTACATATCGACACCGATGAACAACTGAAGCGATTTCAAGCGCGTAAAGAGAACCCTTTTAAACAATATAAGCTCACCGATGAAGATTGGCGTAATCGGGAAAAATGGCCCTTTTATGAAGTGGCGGTTAATCAGATGATTCAACGGACTCATACACCGACCGCACCTTGGACTATTGTGGGGGCTAATTGTAAATATTCGGCTCGGGTGCAAGTGGTAGAAACAGTTGTAGAAGCCATTCAACGGGAGTTACAACGTCGCTCCAAGCAAAAGTAGTTCCCATGACGGGATCGTATTTTAGCTTTTAGCTTCTTCCGCAAGAAGCCTCACGTCTGACCCGACAGAGCAGCGTGAGATGAATTGCGGTCAGGGTTTATCGGAATTAGGTTTGTTCTGATTTTCGATATATTGTCGCCGAGTTGAAATAGTAACTCCGCCGCAACTAGCAACAAAGTAAGAGCCATTCCATAAAACATCTTTCCAGTAAAAAGAATTTAAGTGGTCGGAAAATTCTTGTCTAAGCTTTCGAGACGTTACAGATTTGAGATTATTAACCAAATTACTTAAAG
>NZ_AUZM01000042.1 GCF_000478195.2 Lyngbya aestuarii BL J
TGACATTGCTTTAAGTAATTTGGTTAATAATCTCAAATCTGTAACGTCTCGAAAGCTTAGACAAGAATTTTCCGACCACTTAAATTCTTTTTACTGGAAAGATGTTTTATGGAATGGCTCTTACTTTGTTGCTAGTTGTGGTGGAATAACTATTTCAACTCGGCGACAATATATCGAAAATCAGAACAAACCTAATTCCGATAAACCCTGACCGCAATTCATCTCACGCTGCTCTGTCGGGTCAGACGTGGGGCTTCTTGGGGAAGAAGCTAAAAAAGCCCTCAAATTTTGATTCTATCCTACATCTGAACAGGAAAATCTGTTGTTCGCTTTACTTATAAAGAAGAAATATCTTCTATTTCCCATTCAAAAAGCTGAAGTCATCCCCATCTAAACTGAGGGAAGAAGTGCTTTGAATAATAGCAATCAGTTCATCTTGACTCTGACCAGTTATGTGATATAGAGCGATACCAGTCGGTAAACCTTGACCAGATTGAGTCTCAAGGCGATAATTTTGCTGTTGATCAGACAACTCGATAATATCTTCGTTAGTGTTGAAATCTTGAATAAGTGCATAATCACTTAAACCCGGAGTGGCATTATCACCATCATCATAGTAAAGCTGAAATTGATCTCCTAAGACAAAGATATCCGTCTCTGTTCCTCCTGTTAGAGTATCAATTTCTCCCTGACCTGCACTCAAAATATCAGGGTCAACGCCTATCAGGACATCACGACCGATATCACCTGTGAGCTTGTCGTTACCTCTGTCACCAACTAGGGTATCATCATTTTTACCCCCATATACAGTATCACTTCCCTCTCCAGCTTTTATCCAATCTCTACCTTGATTACCATTGATCAAATCATTACCATCTGAGCCATATAGGTAATCATCATCAAGGTTGCCAAACATGACATCATCACCACTTTTTCCCTGAAGAGAGTCTTGTCCTTTTCCACCAAAAAGGTTGTCATTATCCTCACCTCCGTCTAATAAATCATTACCCTCATTACCAAAAATGTGATCATTACCCTTACTACCAAAAAGGTGATCATCTGCGAAAAGACCATAAATGGTGTCATTACCTAATGAAGCATTAATGATGTCACTTTTGGGAGTACCCATCAGATTATCATCTTGATTTGTTCCATTCAAAATTGATCTTAACTCTGGACTCGGAGTCATTTCAGAAACAGGTATAGGCTCCGGTTCAGCAACAGGCTCAGGCGGCTGTTCGGGTTCAGGTTCGGGTTCAGGCTCAGGCGGCTGCTCAGGCTCGGGAATCGGCGGCTGTTCAGCAACAGGTTCAGCAACAGGTTCAGCAACAGGTTCAGCAACAGGCGGCTGTTCAGGTTCGGGTTCAGGAACAGGTTCAGGTTCAGGTTCGGGTTCAGGTTCAGGCGGCTGTTCGGGTTCAGGTTCGGGTTCAGGTTCAGGCGGCTGTTCAGGTTCCGGCTCCGGTTCAGCAACAGGTTCCGGCTCAGGTTCAGGTTCAGGAACAGGCTCAGGAACAGGTTCAGGTTCGGGTTCAGGTTCAGCAACAGGCTCAGGCTCAGGTTCAGGTTCGGGTTCAGGTTCAGCAACAGGCTCAGGTTCGGGTTCAGCAACAGGTTCAGGTTCCGGCTCCGGCTCAGGTTCCGGCTCCGGCTCAGGTTCCGGCTCCGGCTCCGGCTCAGGTTCAGGTTCGGGTTCAGGTTCCGGCGGCTGTTCAGGAACAGGCTCGGGTTCAGGAACAGGCGGCTGTTCGGGTTCAGGAACAGGTTCAGGTTCAGGTTCGGGTTCAGGTTCAGGCGGCTGTTCGGGTTCAGGTTCGGGTTCAGGTTCAGGCGGCTGTTCAGGTTCCGGCTCCGGTTCAGCAACAGGTTCAGGTTCCGGCTCGGGAATCGGCTCCGGCTCAGGCTCGGGTTCAGGCTCGGGTTCAGGCTCAGGCTCGGGTTCAGGCGGCTGTTCAGGTTCGGGTACATCAGCCAAAGTAATCACCCGCAGAGGGTCAACGGCAGATTGACTCGTAAACGAAACTTCTAAAATGTTATTGTTGTCTCCCAAGATTCTGACGGTATCTTTAGGAAGTCCACTGTTTGGCCCTTCTAGGGTATTCCCATCTTGTAATACCCTAGCCCGATAACCAACCAGTTCGTCATTACCATTAAGAGTTTGTAAGGTGTTTGCATTACCAAACAACTCATCATCAGCCATGAAGCCAATAATCGGATTGTCAAAAGTGAAGGTGGCTGTAAATGACTGTCTTCCTGTACCTGGTGTATTCTTCTGATAGATGAAATGACTATCAACAATAGTACCTGTCTCAATCGTTCCTAAATTATTGAGATCATCCCAATCTTTGGGGTCACTAATTTTGATATCTTTTGAGAGGGTAACATTTTGAGCTTCGTCAAAAAACTGTAATCTATTGTCTGTCGAAGCCCACCAGCTTGAATAAGTAGCAGGTTTGTCTGAGGCATCATCCAACCAAAAATCACTGATATCAATTTTTTGTGCTTGTCCTGTAAAACTAAGAATTGCCATTGCTTGTTAATTGCTCAAATTGAATGGGTATATTTCAAAAGATAAGTATGTATAGCAATTTGATTTTATTCGTGAAGGTTGATAACCAAGGAAAGCTTATAGTAAGGTCATCAAGCGGGTTGGGAGTTCAAAAATAATTACTAATTGCTATAGTTTGTTGTTATATAGAGGTGAATTAAATTTTAATTTTGTATGATCTACATATTTCTGTGGAAACGTTGCAGATGAAATCTATATACCATAATTTCGGAGATGAGGAAATACAGTTTATATAAACTGTATTTAATCTTATACTAAGTCCGGTTTGTAAGTGACCTTAATCCAATCGGGTGACAATCCCTTTTAGAAGCAGTTGATGCTTTTTATAAAAGGTATCTACCTGACGGATACGGACATGGTATCAGAGTAACATTTGCTTTCTGTGAAAATACAGGTGAATATGTAAAGTGTTCGTACTAAATTTGTAATGTTTCTGTAAAGATACTGAGATCAGTTCTCTAGACACATCAAAAGAGCGACAGTGTTAGTCACTCTTTCTTGGCTAGTATTAGCCATGTACTAACATTTATCGCTCTTTTGGGTTAATAGAAATTAAGAGATGAGTTGATCCGCTAATGGTTGCGATCAATCAATTCAGCACTCAATGCCCCCACTAGCAACAGGTTGATTGGTTCGCAAAGGTAAAGGTTGACCTTCCATATGTTCTGGAATCGGTGCGCCCATCAAATCTAAAATAGAAGGGGCTAAATCGAGAACATGACCCGAAGACAAGGTAGATCCGGGTGCAATATCAGGGCCAGTTGCTAGGATAAATCCTTCGGAGCGATGGCTGGCGGCACGATAGGGTGGCAAGGGGCCAAAACGTCCATATTCTGGACTTTCCATCACATCAGTCGCATATTCTTCTTGCCAGACGACAATTAAATCTGCATCGGGTAATTTCGGATTACGATCAGCGGCGTTTTCTCGGGTGCGAACAATATGACTCACCATCGGAATACCCTTGCGAGGATCTTTGAGAGCGTGAAGCTTTTCACAGAGATCGTCACAAACAGCATCGTACTCGGAAGGATCGACAATTCCGTTGGGTTCGCGACCTTTGAGGTTAATCCGGATGTAACCCTCAGCAAAACTGGGAATCGCAAAAGCTTTCATTTTAGGCCAGAGCGGTTTGTACCATTGAGCCGGGTTCCAAGGAACCACAGTTTCTCCCTGACGTTTGAGTTGGAACGGAGAAATTAAATCAAACTCGCCCCGAGTATCAAGATAGGGTTCAATTAACTTAAAAATCCGAGTCGGAGTTTCTCGTCGAAGGAAGCGTCGAATCGGGTTAGGATCGTTCTTCTGACCCCACAAATGCCGCTCCCAAAAGTTCCACTTCATTTTGGTAATCGGTGGCGGTAAGGGTTCGGAGGTTTTGCCATCCCCAATCCCACATTTTCCGGGAAAACTGTAGCGATAGAGAAACTCTGGTAAGAAAATAAAGCTCGGTAAGTCAATCGTTGCCGCCCCAGTACCATGATCGGAGAACAGAACCACATGAGCATTTTCTGGCGCCTGGGTTAAGATCTCACCAATGGCTTTATCCATCGCTTGGTAAACGGCAAGCAGGGGGTCGTGGGAAACCTGGGGTCGCAGTTTCTCATGGAGGGGATGATCCGGTTGACTCAGATGCCAGAAAACGTGACCACCGCCATGAGATTCACTGAATACGGTTAAGAATAAATCCCAAGGCTGACGCTGAAGCAAATCCTGACAAATGGCTGAACGCCGCTCAATCCCAGTGACAAATCGCTCTTCGAGTTGCATGGTGGTTTTTACATCCAGGCAAACGGCATAATCGTTGTGTAGACCCGGATGGGGGCCATGTTTGTCAATGATTTCTTGGTACAGGGATTCCGGTATAGAACTACTGGGGATTTGAGGAGAGTGAGCGCCCCAAGCTCCTATTTGTAAGCCCTGGGTTTGAGTGTTCAGTCGCAGTTGGGGAACGTCAAAGGTGATGACTCGATAATCTTCTCCCAAAGCGGTAAAGGGACGGAATTCCTTGTAGTCATAAGCCGCGCGAGTTTCAGTTTCATAAGTGCCTTCGCGAAACCCCATTGCCGCCCAATACCCTGTTTTTTGGGGGCGACAACCCGTAGCAAAGGTTGTCCAAGCTGTTTCGACGTTTGAGTCTTTGAAGTTTCTTAAACGGCTATAGATGCCTTGTTCACGTAGACGACTTAGATTTTTTAAATATCCTTTAGACATCCACTCTTCGAGTAAAGGAGGTTGAGCGGCGTCTAATCCAATCGCAATAACAGGATTCTTCGGGTTTTGCATGAAATCAGCCTCAGTTGATTGAGTATTACGCTTCTTTGACTAACTCCCCTGGCTCAAGCCTCGGGGAATCTTCCAGAACTTTTGATTAATTCATCAGACTCTTAGGCATGGTCAAAATGCCTGATGCTTGTGTACAAGCTTAACAGTAAATTTTCAGTAGAGCTTTCAACTCTCGACAAGAAAAGCATGGATGGTTATAGCTCATAAAAAACGTTTTCAGTTTCACCTAAACTTGGCTTGCTTTGGGTGAAACTTCCATGAGCCGTATTCAATTAAAGACCTAATCACTGTTTTCGATAACTATAAATGGAGCCAAGCTCCTTGACAGGTTAGACCATAAAGACTTCTGCATTTACATGACTTCAATGGTGAGTCTGTTTTGTCAAAAGATGCACAATTATATTATACTCTATATCTTAAGGGAACGTCCAGAACTCAATCTCTAACTGAGTGGATCTTTAAGTGTTTGCTTTCTGTTCGGAAGAAAGTCTGTTTCGCTGTTGTATATGTGTCCAGGATAAACAGAAAGTAGTGTAGAGGGATGATCGCTGAGTGCTGAGGTAATTAACCTGGAACTCTCTGCCCTTTGAATTCTGCAAAATCTGTTTAACTGCCCAAATGCTGTTGAAATTAACAACAATATTATCTGAAGAAAACGAGAGAAATAAAATGATTAAAGATTTGATCAAAAATGTAGCGTATCCAATGATAAAATCTCGTCCGGATTTCTTGATACTCGGAACGCAAAAAGCTGGAACAACATCACTTTACAATTACTTGATTCAGCATTCGGACGTGATTAAAAATAATTCTTTTAAAGAAATTCACTACTTTGATGAATTCCCAAATTATCAGAGAGGTTTTGGATGGTATCTAGGTTACTTTCCCTCTAAAAAACAAAAAGAAAATAAGCTTACACTTGATGCAACACCTGAAGATCTTTATTTTCAGCATATTCCTCAGCTGATCAAGAAAGATTTAGGTAACATTAAAATGATTGCTATCCTCAGAAATCCAGTATATCGAGCCTATTCTGCATGGCAAATGTATCACAGCTTTTCCAAAAATCCTCATACTCATCTCAGAAATATAGCGGATCAAAGAACTTTTCTAGAAGCAATTGAAGAAGAACAAAAGGGTATCAAAATAGAATATCCTTATGATTATATTAATCGGGGTAAGTATGCTGACCAATTGAAAAATTACTACAAGCATTTTGACAAAGAGAACTTGCTCATCTTAAACTTCGATCAATTTAAAGATGATCTAGACAATTTACTCAATAGTATCTGTGACTTTCTCAGTCTGGAATATTTCTCCTCTGAAAAACTGCAAGAATTCAAGGAGATAAAATACAATTCTGGAAAGTATAAGGTTGAAAAAAGTGAATCTGAACTTCAAGGGATTCAGCAGCTCAAAGATTATTTTATTCCCTACAATGAAGAACTTTACAACCTATTAGGATATCGCTATACCTGGTAGTTCTGCAATCTATTGATAGATGAACAGTTTGTGCGATCTTCTCGACAGAATACGATGATCGTTTGAACAAGGAAACAATAGGCTGAAGATATGTATAGAATTAAGATCAATACACTTCAGTCTGCTTGAATTTAGATACTAATTGATAGCTCTAGGGTCAATCTTCAGTCTTGTGCATTTACTAAATCTTTACATTCAAAATCTATAATTTTTACAAAACCTGATGGTTTGTGAAAGTTTGATCTTTGTATAATTCTAGATATTGAAGTTGAAAAGACAGAGAAGTAAGTATGATTTCTTACAAACATAAGTGCATATTCGTTCACATTCCAAAGACTGGCGGTACAAGCCTAGAAAATATTATTTGGCCAAGGGCAAAAGATCGAACAGAATCTAATTTGTGGATGGGATTTATCAGCGGATTTCACAATAAGTATCAGACTGGAGGATTACAACATCTTCTTTCTACCCAAATTAGGCAAGAAGTGGGAGATCAAGTTTTTAACAGTTTTTTTAAGTTTACGGTTGTTCGCAACCCTTGGGATAAAGCAATATCTCAGTTTTTATACATGAAAAAAAGAAAGTCTCTCAGAGATTTTATGGGAATGTCAGAAGATGATTGCTTCAAGCAATACCTCTCGCTAATTCAGAAAAAAAATCACGTTCAATGGGAGCCTCAGTATAAGTTTGTTTTTGATGATCAAGGTTGCCTTTTAGTTGACTTTATTGGAAAATTTGAAAATTTTGAACAGGATGCTTATAAGATACTGGATCAGTCAGGAGTAAAGACCAAAATATTGGGGATAAGAGTTAAGAAAATACCACATACGAACAAAAGCAATCGCTTGCACTACACTGAGTATTATGATACAGAATCAAGAGAGATCGTGCAGAATCTATATCAGAAAGATATAGAGATTTTCAACTATACGTTCTAGATTGTGTTAGGCTAATGCCAAGATCTAATAGATTGGGAATTGTGACCCACATGAAATTTAAGGTCTAATATTCAATTTTTCATTGAAGCTTTAAAATAACTAATATGGGAATAGGCTTCATCAAACCCCGAAACATCTCAGGAATTGTGGAGGTTGAAACTTGACTCAGATCGGACTAATTGCTATCGGACGTAATGAAGGTCAACGCTTGCGTCAATGTCTACTTTCAGCGTTAGAGAAGGTAGATTGTATTGTTTATGTCGATTCGGGATCGACAGATGGTAGTGTAGAGATGGCGCGATCACTGGGCGTTGAGGTGATCGAACTAGATTTGTCTATTCCCTTTACAGCAGCTCGCGCCCGCAATGCCGGATTTCAACATCTGCGACAAACTCACCCCCAAATCGAATTTGTGCAATTTGTCGATGGTGACTGTGAAGTGGTCGAAGGTTGGCTGGAAAAAGCTCAACAAGAACTACTCGCTCAACCTGACGTTGGGGTGGTTTGCGGACGTCGCCGAGAACGTTTTCCGGAATCTACGGTTTATAATCAGTTATGTGATATTGAATGGAATACTCCAGTTGGGGAAGCCGAAGCTTGTGGGGGTGACTCCATGATGCGAGTTGAAGCATTTGAACAAGTGGGGGGGTTTAATGACTCTATCATTGCCGGAGAGGAACCCGAACTGTGTGTGCGGTTACGTCAACAGGGCTGGAAAATTCTCCGCCTCGATGCTGAGATGACCTTACATGATGCTCAGATGACCCGTTGGAATCAGTGGTGGAAACGGATGCTCAGAGCGGGTCATGCTTACGCAGAAGGGGCTTGGTTACACGGTCAATCTCCCCAACGACATTGGGTAAAAGAAAGCAAAAGTATTTGGCTGTGGGGATTGTTTATTCCGTTATTGGCTCTGGTACTTGCTTTTCCGACCCATGAATTGAGTTTATTACTATTGCTTGGTTATCCGTATTTGACCTACCGAATTTATCGGTATTATACCCAACAACGGAGCTATTCTAACCGTGAGTCAGCACTTTATGCCCTCTCTTGTGTTTTGGGTAAATTTCCTCAACTGCAAGGCCAGATGCAATTTCATTTCAATCGCTTACTGGGTCGTCGCCGGACATTGGTAGAATACAAAACAGAGTAAAGGTTTGTTGAAGATTCTATGATTTAGAACGTCCGAAATCCTGAAAATATTCTCAATTTATTATTGGTATTCAAAGTATGGAAACTTCTCTAGAGTCGAATCAGATTAGCCCCAAAATAAAATCCAAAGTTTCAGCAACAGAACCCGATTGGAATCGAGAAAAGTTGAAAAATTGGTGGTCTCCAAATCGACAACTGATTAAATCAATTCGTCAATATCAAAAATGGCAAAAACAAGGTGGACTTTTTGCTAAATTCTTCAAAAATATACACGTCCTAGAGCATCGATTTTGGAGTGTAGCTTCTGGTGCCGATATTCCTTTAAACTGTCAACTGGGTGGAGGGTTAGTGCTGACTCATCCCAATGGAATTGTTATTCATCCTCAAGCCACGATTGGGCCTAACTGTCTAATTTTACAGCAAGTAACTATTACCAAAGGGGTTCAAATTGGGGGTCATGTTGATATCGGAGCTGGGGCTAAAATTCTCAAACAAGCTTATATTGGCGATCATGCTAAAATTGGGGCAAATGCTGTTGTGATTTGTGATGTTCCTCCTGGAGCCACAGCCGTCGGTATTCCCGCTCGGATTATTCCAGCTAAAAACTCAGACAGCAGTGATCATTCCCCACAAACGTTAGAAGATTCCGAAAATCTCTAGTAGAAGTACACCCTTAAATCAATTTATAATCCAAATTTCCGCTTTCGATTGGGTAGAATAGTACGCCAGTTTGTTTTAGCCAGAGCAAGTTGTTGTTCAGAAACTAAAGCATGAGTTAAATTAGCTCCACACAAGTTAGTCCCTCGCAGATTTGTATAACTCAGATTTGCGTAGGTGAGATTAGCACCCCGGAAATCAGCATTTTCTAAATTGGCATAACTCAAGCGAGCATGAGTTAAATTGGCATCTTTAAAAATCGCATCTGAGAGAGACGCTCGCGTAAAATCCACTTTAGATAAATCCGCATTTTGAAAATTTGTCTGTTCTAAGCGAGATTTGGTAAAGTAAGCACCTGAGAATTTTTCACTTCGTAAGTTTAGACCCTGGAGATCACAATCGGTAAAATAGCGTTCGCCTCTAATATAAGCATCATGTAAACTGGCTTCATCCCAACGATGAAATTTGTTTCTCGCTTGAGTATTGGCAGATGTAAACATAGTCGCCGTTGGAGCGCCTTGAGTCGCACTGATCCCCCCATCAACAGACGCAAAATTTTCTCCGAGTTGGGTGTATTCTTTTTTCCGACGCCGAGCATTGCGCTCTCGAATTTGTTTTGCCTGAGATGCAAATGGTCGTAACTCGGTACTCTCGTCATCACAATAGATCGTCGTTTGATTATCTTGTTGATGAGTCTCAACTTGTGTGGGTGCTTCAGAGACACGAGACTCAGGTTGAATAGATAATCCACCCGAAAAGTCACTGTAGAACTCCGTTTCATGATCCAACGCACCTAAAACTTCTTCGGCCGACTGGTAACGTTGATAAACAGACATCTCCAACATTTTCTGCAAAATGGCTGCAAAAGAATCACTCACCGACACTAGCGCACGCCACAACACTTCCCCAGTAATCGGATTAT
This sequence comes from Lyngbya aestuarii BL J, assembly GCF_000478195.2. GTDB lineage: Bacteria > Cyanobacteriota > Cyanobacteriia > Cyanobacteriales > Microcoleaceae > Capilliphycus > Capilliphycus aestuarii. The sequence goes on from NZ_AUZM01000042.1 coordinate 10,007, forward strand.
GATCAAGAGAACTCGGAGATTTTCCCGTCATCAAATAAACACAAGTCATCCCTACCGCATAAATATCACTCGCATAGACTGGCCGTAGAGCCATCTGTTCTGGGGGTGCAAAACCCGATGTTCCGATGGCAAAATTGGTAAACGCCGTTTGTCCTGTCCCAAATTCTGTAACCTGTTTAACCTCATCTTTCACCGCCCCAAAATCAATCAAAACCAATCGTTTATCTTGAGCGCGTCTGAGAATATTAGCGGGTTTAATATCACGGTGAATGACTTCGTGGGAGTGAATATAGCTGAGAATGGGTAAAATTTCTCGTAGAAATGCTTTAATTTCGTCTTCGGTATATACACCCGATTGCTGAACTTCTTCTTTTAAATTACGACCATCAACATATTCTTGAACCAAATAAAACTGCTGCTTTCCTGAAAAATAATCAAGCAGTCGAGGAATTTGAGGATGATCACCAATTTTCCCCAAAGTCGTTGCTTCCCGTTGAAAAAGCTGACGTGCCATTTCTAAAATCCGGGCTGATTTCGCCACAGGGCGGAGTTGCTTGACAACACATTTGGGAGAACCCGGTAAGGACAGATCCTCTGACAAGAAAGTGGCACCAAACCCACCTTTACCCAAAGGCTTGATCACACGATAGCGATTTCGCAACACCAACTTTGACCGACAGGTTTGACATTGAGACGCATCCTCCGGGTTTTCAGGATGGGAACAAGCTGGATTGATACAGTAACTCATAGTCTTCGAGAATGCTTCAACTTCAAGTTTAGCGGAGACAGACAAAACAGCCCTTAAGCCGACATCATCCGGCTTTCGAGAAACTGATCACGAGCGACAGTGGGTTGAGCGCCGACAGGTCATATAACAACCAGCAGATACACGGATATCATGTCTATAGATAGTTTCCCCCTGTCTCTATTATTCACTATAGAAATAAGAATTTCCTGAAAACTTAACCCTATCGGCTCAATTTTTGACGGGTGCTGAACCTTCCTCTTTCCTTTATGATGAGAACTGGACAATTCAACTCCCTCAACTCAACCCCAATACTGATGATCAAGGAATTCATCTAAAATGAGTCCACTTTCAGACACAGACCTTGAGCTGTAAGGTCTAGACCACCTCTAAGCATGAACACTGAACCCCTGATAAAAGAATGCGTATTTCTCTAAATTGGCTGCGAGAATTAGTAGACATCGAAATGACTCCCGAACAGTTGGCTGAAACGTTAACTGTAGCTGGCTTTGAAGTTGAAGACATCGAAGATCGCAGCACTTGGGCTGATGGCGTTGTTTTAGGAAAAATTTTAGAAGCCACTCCTCACCCCAACGCCGATAAACTCAGAGTTTGTCGAGTTGATATCGGTGACAGCGAACCGCTTAATATTGTCTGTGGCGCACCCAATGCCAAGGCTGATTTAATTGTCGCTGTCGCGACTATCGGGACTTACTTACCCCAGGTTGATCTCAAACTTAAAAAAACAAAACTGCGGGGCGTTCCTTCTGAGGGAATGATCTGTTCTTTAGCAGAATTAGGGTTAGAAAAAGACTCGGATGGAATTCACGCCTTTGATCTCGAAAACCCCAAGCTAGGAAGTGATATTCGACCTTTACTCGGTTTGGATGATGTCATTTTAGATGTCACCGCAACTGCGAACCGAGCCGATGGTTTAAGCATGGTGGGAATTGCTCGGGAAATCGCGGCTTTAACGGCGGCTTCTTTACGCATTCCGGAAGCGACAGGGCTTTTGATCGAAGACAAAAAAGCGTCTTTGAAATTAGCGGTTGAGGTGAGTGAATCCCAAGCCTGTCCCATTTATACGGGTACAATCATCGAAGGCATTAAAATTGCCCCCTCTCCTCAGTGGCTCAAACAACGTTTACAAGCCTCTGGTGTACGACCGATTAATAATGTGGTCGATATTACAAATTATATTATGCTGGAATGGGGACAACCTCTACACGCTTTTGATTTAGATCGACTACAAAAAATTACCGCTTCTGAGGATTTAACGATTGGGGTAAGGTTAGGAAAATCGGGGGAATCTCTTAAAACTCTCGATAGCCAAACCCGCAAACTTAAAGACGAAACGCTGCTGATTACTGCTAATGATCAACCGATTGCTCTTGCCGGAATTATGGGCGGTGAAGATAGCGAAGTCTACGAAGAAACGCAGAATTTAATGTTAGAAGCGGCAGTCTTTAGTTCTGTGGCAATTCGCCGTTCAGCACGGGGTCAAGGACTGCGTACAGAAGCTTCTACTCGTTTTGAACGAGGTGTTAATCCGGCTGAATTAGTTCTTGCCTGTTGTCGAGCGATTTCATTAATTACAGAACTCACGGGTGGAGTTTCCACACAACAAGAGTCAGCAAGTAGTATCGTTGATGATGTCACTTCTTCTCAAGTTCCTCTGCGTTTGAGTCGGATTAATCAAATTTTAGGTTCTCTAAAACGAGGAGAAAATACGTTAGTTGAATCTTTCCTACAACCGGAAGAAGTCGAAGGAATTCTCACCGCTTTGGGTTGTGGTTCGATGCGTCAAACTCCCATCAAAGAGAACAAAGATATTGTTTGGACTGTGACAGTTCCCGCCTATCGCGCGCGAGATTTAGAACGGGAAATTGATTTAATTGAAGAAGTCGCCCGTCTATATGGTTATGATAATTTTTCTGATACTTTACCCCATCAAAGTGTACCGGGTTATCTCACCGAAGATCAGTTGGCTTTGCGACACCTTCGAGCCGCATTTCGAGCCGAGGGACTAACAGAATTAATGCACTATTCTTTAGTTAAACAAGAAGGAGAAAATCAAGTTGTAATTTCTAATCCTTTATTTGTGGAATATTCCGCTTTACGAACCGAAATGTTATCCGGTTTAATTGATGCGTTTGCATTCAACCTAGAAAATGGAAATGGGCCGTTAAATGGCTTTGAAATTGGTCGAGTTTTCTGGAAAGAAACAGAAACTTTTCAAGAAAAAGATGTGGTTGCGGGAATAATCAGCGGTGATACCACTCAAGGACATTGGACGCGAGGTGGACGAGAACAACCCATTACTTGGTTTGAAGCAAAAGGAATCCTGGAAGCTATTTTTAAACGGTTGTATTTGTCAGTTGAATACCAAAAAGAAACTCAAATTAAACAATTACATCCCGGAAGAACAGCGTCTTTGGAGTTAAATGGAAATCATTTAGGTGTTTTTGGTCAGCTTCATCCTCAGCTTCAAGAACAACGAGATTTACCCAAAGAAGTTTATTTATTTGAGTTGAATTTATCGGTTTTAGTCGCAGCCATGACTCAAGCGGATAATTTAACTCGGAAATTTGGTTCTTTCTCGACTTTTCCGCCTTCTGATCGCGATATTGCGTTCTTTGTTTCGGAGGAAGTTTCCGTTGCTGATCTAGAAAAATGTATGATTAAAGCAGCCGGAAATTTGTTAGAATCTATTAAACTGTTTGATGAATATAAGGGTGAACACGTTCCTGAAAGTCAACGCAGTTTAGCCTTTCGTCTGGTTTATCGAGCTAGCGATCGCACGTTAACTGAAGAAGAAGTTGAACCCAAACAGCAAAAGGTTCGTGAGGCGTTAGTCAAGCATTTTAATGTCAATCTCAGAAGTTAATTAAGTTGAGTTTGTTGTTTAGAGGTTAGAATCATAAAACTAGCCTCTAACTTAAAATTAGATCCTCAAAACAATGCCAAAATATCTTCTGTTTGGAACCTACTGCGATCATGTTTTATCAAAGCGAGAACCCTACCGAAAAGCTCATTTAGAGGGAATTAAAAAACAAAAGGAAGCCGGAATTGTGGTTACAATTTGCCCCACTCAAGATTTAACAAAAGTTTTTGGAATCTATGAAGCAGAAAACGAAGAAATTGTACGACAACTGATTGAATCTGATGTGTATTGGCTGAATGGAATTTGGACAGAATACGAAGTGAAAGAATGGATTCAGGTATTCTAAAATCTAGGAATTAATTTTACTCAATTTCATCAGGATTAACGTCTAACTCTCTCAATCGATATAATACCATTTTCCCGACAAATATTTAGATCTAATCGAATATTCACCCCCTTCTATCTCCGACAAAAACTCTATCATAATCGCTATAATTTCTCCTTCTCAATGAGGTGTATAACTGGGGCGAGTTTTTTTAGAGAGATTTGTTGTTAAAGCTGCTGTTGATATTATGCGAGTGTTGCTATTCAACCCGTCGTTAAAACCACTGGCTAACTTTCTCCCGTATTATTTTTTGTTTTGTCGAGAGAATTTTAGATGAGTAATTTTGCTTATTTACTTTAGATAAAAATCTATCAAAACTTAACACTTTTTTTATACCCGACGATTGTGGCAATTACTGATCCTTCCTTGGTAGAATAGATTAAGCAAATCTTAAAAGTCATCATTCTGTTCACTGCGTACATTTTTTTGTATCTTAAGGTTTACTTCATCAACTTTCTCGGAGAGAATGAAGACAGGAGAGAATGATCCCTATAGTGTTTGTCGTTTAAACGAGGATATTGCCAGAATGTTATTTAAATGTGAACTTTGGCCCGGTAGCATCTGTAAATGTGATGTGACCATTCACTGTAAGCCCGATGGGAGTAAAGTGATCACCGTTACAGAGTTACCTTGGAACAACGGAATTAGCATCGGTCGAGCCTTCGAGATTTTATTAGACCAAATTTGTCAAAAATACTACATCGATCCCGAGCGAGTCATGTACTTTGAACGCATCCTCGAACGGGGAAGTTTAGTTGACCGTTGGTTTTTAGTTCATTTCGATGTCGTCGAAAATAGAGTCTGTAATCCTCATTGGCAAAATGTTAGTTATAGCTTCGTTCGTTCAGCGATGTCACTTTCATTGACGACTCAGGATCGATATTAAACCGACAACTCGTGAACCCAGTTGAGCAACTTCATGCAGTTGTGATAAAAGTTGTATATCGTATTGGGAAAACAAGATGGAACTGGTTGAGATCTTGACTCGTCAACTCGGGGTGCAGGAACAACAAGCCAAAGGAGGAGCCGGACTCCTCTTTCAACTGGCTCAGGAAAAATTGCAAAACGAACAATTTGATCAAATTGCTCAGTATATTCCGGGTATGGGTGAACTCCTCAGTGCTGCTCCTGAATCTGGGGGAATGGCGAGTGTTTTAGGGGGGTTAGCTTCAGCGATGGGAGCGCCTGCATCGGTGGGAAATCTGGCGAATTTAGCCGGTGGATTTTCTAAACTGGGTTTAAATACCAGTATGATTAATATGTTTGTGCCGATTATCCTGTCTTATATTCAAGGAAAAGGGGGCATCGGAGCGAGTCAGTTACTAGAACAAGTTTTAAAATAGCTTCTGTATAAACTGAATATTTTCTACTCTGAGTTTATCCCCCCTAGCCCCAGGGCCGTTTCATTCTAGCCCTAAAACTTGATTTGTGGGGAGGTAGGGAGGTGGGGAGGTAGGGAGGTAGGGTTCCGGGGGGGAATTTTTATTAATAAAAAGCTATTTTTCATCTCCAAAAAATCCTCTCCCCACCACCCCATCACCCCCGACAATTTTTAACTTAGAATGAAACAGCCCTGCGATCTTAGGGGGATTTAGGGGGCTTTTTAAGGGGAATTTAGGGGAATTAAAAAACGACTAAACAAAGCGATCGCCCGCTTCGATTAACGCCGAACGAATTCCCGGTTCACTCATTGAATGTCCCGCATCAGGAACGACTATTAATTCTGCTTCCGGCCAAGCTTGATGAAGCTCCCAAGCGGTTTTCATCGGACAAACCACATCATAACGTCCTTGAACAATTGTACTGGGAATCTGACGAATCCGATCTATATTGTTTAAGAGTTGGTCTTCCGGTTTTAAAAAGCCTCCATTAACAAAATAATGACATTCGATCCGAGCAAATGCGATCGCAAATTCATCTTGACCAAACTTTTGCTTTAAATTAGCATCAACATAGAGTTTACTGGTACTTCCTTCCCAAATAGACCAGGCTTTCGCTGCTTCTAAACGAATATTAAAATCCTCACTATTAAGACGTTGAGAATAAGCTTGCAATAAATTATCTCGTTCTTCTACAGGAATAGGTTTGAGATATTCTTCCCAAGCATCAGGAAAAATATAACTTGCTCCTTCTTGATAAAACCAACGAATTTCGGGCGATCGCAATAGAAAAATTCCTCGTAAAATCAAACCATTACAGCGATCTGGGTGAGTTTGACTGTAGGCTAAAGACAAGGTACTTCCCCAACTTCCCCCAAAAACCACCCATTGTTCAATTCCCAAACAAGTTCGTAATTTTTCAATATCGGCAACCAGATCCCAAGTTGTATTTTCCCGAAGTTCAGCGTGAGGGATACTGCGCCCACACCCTCGTTGATCAAACATAATAATTCGCCATTTTTCGGGATGAAAATATTGACGATATTCGGGTAAACAACCACCCCCCGGCCCACCATGTAAAACAACAACAGGTTTTCCCTTTGGGTTCCCCGACTGTTCAAAATAAATGGTATGAAGATCGCTAACTTTTAGGGTGCCTTGGATATAAGGTTCAATGGGGGGATAAAGTTCTCGCATGGCAAAAAATTAGAAAACTCACCTGAATTTATCTGAATAAAAAAAGGGTACAGTAGATGCTATATCCCCCTAAATCTCCCGCCCCCGTGACCCCCAATGATGGGGGTATTCTGGGGGACTTTGAGAAGATTTCTTTCTAAGAATACGCCCTATTATCGAAACGTACCATTGTTTTCAATTCACGACTTTAATTTGAAGCTGAATTTAAGCGATCGCGTGCAGCTTTAAGTGATGATCTAACCTGTTCAAACCCTGTTCCTCCGTAGCTATTACGGGCGGAAATCACTTGTTTAGGAGTGATCGCATCATAAATATCATTTTCAAACGCCGGATGCAAACTTTTCCATTCTTCTAAGGTTAAATCCTTAAGTAGTTTTCCGGCTTCTAAACAGGTAATAACCACCTTTCCAACTAAGTTATAAGCTTCGCGGAATGGTACCCCTTTTGTTGCCAAATAGTCGGCGACATCGGTAGCGTTAGAAAAGTCTTCACTAACAGCTTGGGTTAAACGTTCAGTTTTAAATTCGATTCCTTCTTTTAACAGAATGGTCATCGCTTCTAGACTGCCTTTAACCGTTTTAACGCTATCAAATAAGCCTTCTTTGTCTTCTTGCAGGTCTTTATTGTAAGCCAAAGGTAAAGCCTTCATGATCACCAGCATAGCCTGTAAATGCCCAAAAACACGCCCTGTTTTTCCGCGTACTAATTCGGGAATATCGGGGTTTTTCTTTTGGGGCATAATACTCGAACCCGTCGAACAGTTGTCTTTGAGGCTAATAAAACTAAATTCCTGGGATGCCCACAAAATCATTTCCTCAGATAAGCGACTTAGGTGAACCATAATCAAACTCGCCGCCCCGAGAAATTCAATCGCCCAGTCGCGATCGCTCACGCCGTCCAAACTATTAGCATAAACCTTGCCAAATGTCAATAGTTCGGCACTGTAATGGCGATCAATGGGAAAAGTCGTTCCCGCCAAAGCCCCACAACCGAGGGGGGAGATATCAACCCGTTTATAGACATCTCCGAGGCGTTCCCAGTCGCGCTGAGTCATTTCCACGTAGGCTAGAAGGTGATGGGCTAAACTCACAGGTTGGGCGCGTTGGAGGTGCGTATAACCGGGGATAGGCGTTTCAACGTGAACGTCTGCCAGATCGAGTAAAACCCGTTGTAAGTCGAGGAGTTGAGAACGAATTTGTTGAATTTGATCGCGAAGATAGAGGCGAGTGTCCGTTCCGACTTGATCGTTGCGAGAGCGTCCCGTATGGAGTTTTTTACCGACATCTCCGGCAATTTCAGTTAAACGGCGTTCAACAGCGAAATGAACATCCTCAGCTTCAACTCCGGGGTGAAAATTTCCCTGGCGATATTCTTGACGAATTTGTTCCAAACCTGCAACCAGTTTTTCACCTTCATCGGAGGAAATAATCCCAGTTTTAGCCAACATTTTGGCATGAGCAATAGAACCGCTCAGATCATACTCGATCAGTTCGATATCAAAGCCAATACTGGCATTAAAAGTGGCGATCGCTGGATGCAAAGCGGTTTTAAACCGATCACTCCATGTTTTTGGATTGGTCATCAGAAATAAGAAATAAGAATTAAGAATTAAATCTTGCTCAAGGCTAGGGGTGAGAAAAACGAGAATTTTCACCTTTTAAGGCAAAACACTCCTAATCCACCACCCGACGCCGACTCCGATTAAAAGCGCCCAAAGTTGACCTGTTTGGAGCAAATTATTCCAGACTTTTTGGACGTTAGCCACCAGGTCTACATCACTTTGTTGAGCGATTACCGTGTAGTTTGATGAGGACTGCCAGAACCAGTGAGAAAGAGTATTCACACCTATCATTCCATCACATCCTACATCAAGAAGCATCATGGCAATTTTCCTCGGTCGAAGGTTGAACCTGCACAACAACGAGCGTCATATCATCAATATTGTGACTACCGGGGCCAACAAATTGTTGAACTTGCTCAAAAATATAATCTAGAATCGCTTGTGAGCTATTGTAATTTTGGCAAGCCCATTCAAAGGCATTTTGCAGATTTTCTTCATCAAAGCGTTCGCCTTTTTGATTAGCGGCATCGGTGAATCCATCAGTGTAATAAACAATGATATCTCCCGGATGAAGTTGAACCTGTGCCTCTGAATACCGAGTATCGGCATCTAAACCAATCAACATTCCCAAGGTATCGAGTTGCTGAATTGATCGCGTCGCTGCTTGCCATAACAATGGCGGATGATGAGCGGCGTTGCTGTAAGACAGGATACGAGTGGTCGGGTCGTACTCTGAATAAAATAGAGTTACAAAGCGATTAGAGGTTTCGAGATCGGCGTACATGACGCGATTGAGGTGTTCAAGAATTTTGGCGGGACTGTGGCGGTTGAGAACTTCTGCCCGTAACATTCCCCGAGTCATGGTCATAATTAACCCCGCCGGGACGCCTTTGCCCATAACATCGCCGATGACAATACTCCAATTTTCCTGAATTTTCTCCTGACTTATCGACTCAGAAGTGGCAGAGGGGCGACTTTCTCTTTGATCGAAGTTGGAAGGAATAAAATCATAATAATCGCCACCGACTCGGTTAGCCGTTTGACAATGAGCGGCAACATCTACACCGGGAATTTTCGGGCATTTTCGGGGTAACAGACGGACTTGAATTTCGGCGCCAATTTCTAACTCGCGATCAAGGCGTTCTTTTTCCCGTAGAGAAACTGCTAGTTCATCATTGGCAATGGCAACTGCGGTTTGATCGGCAACCAGACGCATTAATTTTTGGCGTGTGGGTGTCCAGTGATAGTTCGGATCATGGCTAAAGACATACAGCCGTCCGCGTTCAATATTATTAACTAAAATTGCCGTCCCAAACACTTGCACCTCTGGCCCTAAAAAATTGCTGACTTGGTAATCAAGATTAGCAATATAGGATTTGAGCAGATTTTTGGGCATCCGATCCACTGAATTGAGAGGCCCAACGCTGACTTGACGAGTCGCCGTTTCTAGGGCTTGACGAATATCGTGGCACTGACGGCCTTCTTGACAGTGCAGCCGTTGAAAACGGACTTGGCCGTTTGGTTTAAACAAAACAAGGGCACCGCCATCGGCATCTGTAACCCGACTGGCAACGAGGGGAGTCAATTCTAAAAATTGATTGAGATTCTTAAAACTACGGAGGGCAAATCCGAGAGAACTCAACAATTCATTTACATTCTGCTGTTCCCGATGCAAACGAGCCACCAATTCTTTCAACGTTCTGACGGGGGTAATTTCCGTCGGGGTTGATTGACGAGCATTGGACTCAGCCGTTCGCGTTGCGTCTCCAGTGGAGAATCGATCAGAGTGATGGGGCAAGGGCAGAGCAGTCATATCTGGTTCAGATAATGGTTTGTACAAAAATGGGATATACTGAGTCACTCGGATTTTAGGGGGTTACTCCGACGCTCAAGAAGATCATCAATCAGTCATTCAAGGATTTCTGAATTTTGGGCAGCCAAGCCGGGTTTCCCTCATCTCAAATCTCAACAAAACTGCTTAACTAAAAAATTCGACTTAGCCACTGAGTAAAGCTTCTATAAACTCATAGCTTGAAAAAGGTCTCAGGTCTTCGATACTTTCCCCCACACCAATAAAACGAATGGGTAAACCTAACTTTTGGACAATTGCTAGAGCAACACCACCTTTAGCAGTTCCATCTAATTTTGTCAAGACTACACCACTGAGTTGAGCAGCTTCCGCAAAAACTTCAGCCTGACGCAGACCATTTTGACCGAGAGTTGCATCGAGTACGAGTAGGGATTCTACGATCGCATCGGGTGCTTTTTTTTCAATAACCCGGCGCACTTTACTGAGTTCTTCCATCAAATTTTTCTTGTTTTGCAGGCGTCCGGCCGTATCAACCAAAAGCAGTTCGATGTTTCTGGATCTAGCGGCTTCCATTGCATCAAAGACAACGGCGGCTGGATCGGTATTCTTGCCGGGATTGGCAATGACATCAACCCCACTGCGTTCACCCCAGATTTTAACCTGTTCGACGGCGGCGGCTCGGAAAGTATCTGCTGCGGCAATCAGGCAACGATAATCAGATTTTGTCGCAATGTGACCAATTTTTCCAATGGTTGTCGTCTTACCTGCACCATTGACTCCCGTGATCAGCCAAATATTTAAAGTGTCTTTCTGGGGAGCAAATAAAGGACTATAACCATTTTGATAGGGTCGATCGAGGAGTTCTCGCAGAATTTGCTTGAGGTAGGCAATTGCTTGTTCGGGAGGGAGAATTTCGGTGCGAATTTTCTCTTGGAGTGCGGCAATTACGGTATCGGTAGCTTCAACACCGACATCGGCTTGTAAGAGTAAGGATTCAATTTCCTCTACCGCTTCCTGGTTTAATGGCCCCTGACCGACGATCGCTTTGAGTTGGTTGAGCAAGTTGCGACGAGTTCGCCCTAATCCACGCCACAGTTTTTGCAACCAGGTAATTTCTTCAAGAGCGACATCTTCAGGACGACGACCTTGATTGGCCAAAACTTCCGCCGACCACATAAACATCTCATCAAATGTCATCGCTGACTGTTCAGGTTGAACGGCTTCACCAGAAGTTTGGGCGGTGACGGGTTCGGGTTCTTCTTGGGCTGTTTCTTTTAAACGTTCAATTCGGGCTTGACGTTCGGCTTGAGATTGCGCCCAGATGGGTAAGGAGGCTTCGGCGGCGGTCGTTTTTTCGACTTCCTCTGCTTCCTCTGCTTGGATTTCGGGAACCTCAGTTGAGGAAAGTTCGGGAGAATCGGCAGGAATCACTGATCCTATTTCCGGTTCAACGACAGTCGCTGGTACAGTCGCTGGTTCGGTTACGGCTTCAATGTCTGTTTTTTCGGCTTCCTCGGTTTGGATCTCCTCTGGCGGTTCCGGAGTGGGTTGTTCGTCTAGCGTTTCTACAGCGTGAGTCTCTAACTCCGGTTCGGTTTGGATCTCTTGAGGCTGTGATTGTTGTTCTTGTTGGGTTTGCAGATTTTGGTAAGCTGTTTTTGCCCATTGGAGATAATCATCAGCCGATGTTGTTTTTGCGGTTGTCGGTGGGGACTGTTCTTCCTCAGACGGTTGAGGTTCGGCTTGGCGTTCCTCCTCAGAGGGACTTTCGGGATCTACCGATTGTTCTGCTGATGGGGAAGTTGCGTCCTTCGTATCAAACTTACGACGAAACCAATTGAAAACCATTGCACTGACTCGCTCTCGATGTGAGACTATTTCTAAATTATTAATAGTTTGTCAGAATTTTGCCCAATAATGAATCTTTTTTTGAATCCAATTGCAATTAGACCGTATGACTCCTTGATAGTTGTAACACTTATTCTGACTGTTGACCAATATGAAGACTACGACTAAAGATAGAGTGATCAGATTTATTTTGAATCAAGAGTATGAGTAATTACTTAAAATTGGCAACCTCCTCTGCTGAATAGAAATCACTGACAATAGATTCCCAACCGTAAACTTGACCAAATCTTTACAGTTTTTACAGGTTTGCTTTGAAAAAGCTTTACCAACAAGGAAGTTATGATATATTGATCGGTAAAATCAACCGAGTGATAATTTGACCCGAATCAAGTTTTTGGAGTTGAAACTGACCTCCCATTTTGTGAAGAATACGCTCTACAATCATCAAATGTTGACCGGGTGGACGATCTAGGGTAGAAGGCTTCAGCAAATCCGAAGATCGACCCGCTTCTAGATCCCGAATCAGGTGAGGATGGATCAGACCCCGATCCATAACCACAAATTCCAAATGTTGTTCATCTAATGCTTGAACGTTAATGTCAATTACCCCCTTTAACGGTGCTCGATAACAAGCGATCAGCAACAATTCATAACAAACCAGTTCCAGTTTAAGACTATCGGCGATTAACGAGAGATTCCTCTGTTGTTGAACTTGTAGCAAAAGTTGGCGATTTTTCATCACGGGTTCAATCCGATCGCCAACTCGTCGTAATAAGTTAGAAACAACAATCAAATCATGGCGATTATGAAGTTGCCACTGCTCCCGTTTGAGTAATGATGAAGTCGAAGCTAAAGTCTGACTAATTTGACGGATAAGCTGTTGATAGCGCAAATTCGTCAATTGATATTTATGTTCATCGATATCGGGAAAAGGGGATTGTTTGAGTTCAGTGAGTTGTTTGATTCGACTTCCGACTACACGATAAAGTTCTTCTAAACGACGTTGTTTGTACCAGTTGAGCCATTCGAGTTCTTCTCGCTGTTGAGACAAGCTAGTTTGAACTCTCAGCGATCGTCGCATCCAGGCGAACTGAGTCACAAATCCCTCTAAAAGCTGACGGGTTTGCTGAGATTCATCTTCTAAATAAGGAGAACTGAGAATCAGTACACCTGTAGATAAATGTTGGGAATGAGTTCGTAATGCGATCGCCCAAATTTGATCACAATCGGATGGACAATTTAGCCACTGACGGGTGATTGTCGGTAGACTGTTGATGTCTTGGCAAAAAATCCCTTCCGTTCCTAAAACCTGTTGAATCAAAGAGTCCTGCTCAACATCTATCGTCATATTTGTTTGCGAAACAACGGGCTGTTGGTGTTCATAGCGCTGAACAATTTCACCTTGTTTCTGGCTTTCTGTCCAGGTTACAAGGAGCAACAAATGACTCGACAAGTTGAGGGCAATTTGTTCGGTAAAGCGACGTTCTAACTCGCAAATTTCATCGGTTTGCTGGCTAATTTGCCAACCGATCGCACTCATCTGGCTGAGTTGATGTTGAACTTCCACCTGATGGTTGAGGTGCCATTGCTGCAAGATTAACCCTAATTGTTGGGCAACTATTTTCACTAAGGCTGATTCGGCTTGAGTCCAGGTGCGAGGGCTGGTATGACCAATAACGAGCAGTGAACGACGTCTTGTTGGGGTTTTGATGCCGGGATGATCATCGGTGGGACAGACTAATAGCGATCGCACTCCAATTTCTCGTAACGGTTCACTCCAAGCTGATAAGCTGGGGTTGTCATCCAATTGTTCAATTGCGATCATGCCTCTGTCTTGAAATTGCTGTTCGCTCGCGCGGGTGAGCATTGCTAGAGGGGTGGTGAGCAAGCGATGATCCGGCAGTGGATTTTGATACAGGAGATCAAACTGGTGGTTGGTGGGTCGTTCTTCGAGTAGAAAAAAGTATTCGCTCTTTAAGCGTTGACACAAGCGCTCGGCACTACTGGAAAGGAGAATGTGCCAGTCTTCATTGGTGACAATGGCTCGGGTGATTTCTGCGGTTAAGGCGTGATTTTGCTTGATTTTTTTGATTGTATCGTTCATGTCCGCTAGAGGTGCAATTACGCCCAGGAGTTGAGCCATTCCTCGGACATAGGTTTTCTCGGTGGTTTGCCAGATGCGAGGGTGTTTTCCTTCGATCGCTAAAAATCCCAGGAGTTCTCGGTTAAAAATGATCGGGGCGGCGAGTAACGATCGGACTCGCATTCCTCGCATTAAGCGTCGAGTGATTTCGGTTTTGAGGGTGCTGTGAGATTGACCAATCGAAACTAAGCGATCGCTGGCTAAAGCTTGATAGAACTCGGTCAAATCTTGGAGATTAATTCCGGAAGCCGCACGGGTAATTATGGCTTCTGGTGTTTTTTTGAGGTTACTGCTGCGTCGCCAAAAGTAACGTCCGTCTTGATGATACCAATAAATATTGGTGCGTGTGGGTTGAATAAATCGATGGGTTTCTTTAACGACGGCTTCGAGATAGTGATCGAGACGCACAAAACGACGAAACTCAGATAATAATTTCAGTAGGGAGGCGCTCGGATGTTTGGTTTGCTGACGTTGCCAATCGGTTTCGATGTGATACAGTGCGGTTGCTAATCCCCCTAAGATGATCGAAAGATATTCGGTTTCGTTGGTTTCGAGATAGCGATCTTTTTCACTTGTTCCGAGTAAGACTAAGCCAAAGCCCCGATCTTTGTGTCGCAGTGGATAGAGAAGGGTTGAGTGAATATTATAGGTTTGGGCGAGTTTACACCACTCTCCGACTCGGGTTTCGGTTTGTAAGTCGGCGATCGTAATGGGTTGTAACTCAATGATCACTTGTTCAAATAAATCTCCGGCGATCAGAGGAAATCGTTGTTTGAGAAAACTTCTTTCCTCATCGGGGGTGATTCCCCCTTTACCGACTAACTGATGGTCGAGGCGATCGTACAGGCCAATCCAGATTAAACGATAGTTGAATTTCGCTTGCAGATAGGATAAGCTGATTTGCAATAGGATATCTACGTTGTCTTGTTCTCGCAATGTTTGGAGAACTTGACTGAGGGTCATCGCCTGCACCCGATCGGTTGAATTTGAATGCTGCCCCATAGGAATTAAACTCTTTAAAAAAATTTGAATTTGATTAAAATCTCACAACGGTGAGTGGCGATCAGAAAACTTTTAATCGTTTTGCTGCATAGTTGGAAACAATAGAGTTGTTGGTTTTATTTTTGATGATGCCGTTAAGAAGATTTTAGGAGAAATTGTTGGATATTTATCGAAGTGTGATCAGACCTATTTTATTTTCTGGATTGAACGTTGATCCAGAGTGGGCGCATCATCAAACATTACACCTGTTGAGTTGGCTTGATCGCACTTCGACTCAGCTTCCTTCTCGTTGGATTGAGTCAAAAATTCGGTCTTCTTTTTGTCTGTCAGATCACCGTCTCGCCCAAACGTTATGGGGTTTACCGTTTAATAATCCTCTGGGTTTAGCAGCAGGATTTGATAAAGATGGAGTGGCGGCCGGAATTTGGGGAAGTTTGGGTTTTGGTTTTGCTGAGTTGGGAACGGTTACTTTTCATCCTCAACCGGGTAATCCCCAACCGCGATTATTTCGTCTACTTTATGATCAAGCGGTTTTAAACCGTATGGGGTTTAATAATCAGGGGGCAAAAGCCCTCGCCACTCGTTTACAAAGTCGTGAGACTCGTCAATCTTTATCGATTCCCATTGGGATTAATTTAGGTAAATCCAAAGTCACTCCTTTAGAAGATGCTTCTAATGATTATTTGGGAAGTTTTCGAGATTTGAAAGCTTGCGGTGACTACTTTGTGGTTAATGTCTCCTCTCCCAATACACCAGGATTGCGATCGCTACAAGATGCTGAACAACTTAGCAAGATTTTACACAGTTTGCAACAGGAAAATCAAGCCCAAAAACCATTATTGGTGAAAATTGCGCCGGATTTAGAAGATGAGGCAATTTCTGATATTCTGGAACTGGCAAAAACGTATCAGTTAGCGGGAATTATTGCAACGAATACCACGATTTCTCGGGAGGGTTTAAGAACTCAAATAATTACAAAAACTGGAAAATCTCCGACTGAAGAAGCCGGGGGAATTAGTGGAAAACCCCTACACAAACGGTCTACAGAAGTGATTCGTTTGATTTGGGAAAAAACACAAGGACAGTTACCGATTATTGGAGTTGGGGGTGTTTTTACGGCTGCTGATGCTTGGGAAAAAATTACAGCAGGTGCGAGTTTAATTCAAGTTTATACGGGTTGGGTTTATGAAGGGCCGGGAATGATTCGGAATATCTTAACAGGATTGTTAGAAAAGTTAGAACAGCAGGGACTTGAATCGATTTCGCAAGCGGTGGGTTTACAACATAAGAATGATTGATTAAAAGACTAAAATCCATAACCCTGTGAACATAAATAAAATAATATTAATCCAAGGAATAAAACTAATATAAACGGCGGGCTTGATTACTCTAATTTTATACAAACTCCATGCTAAAGCAATACAAAACGCGGCTATAATCGGAAAAGTTGCCATTGAATAAAACAAGGTTTTTGTGAGAATTAAACTCAAACCTGTCTCGATATTCACGTCTAACGAGTCTTCAGGCTCAAAGGCTAAATCAAACCCTAATGTAAAAATAGCTCCCATTAAAGCCGGATAGAGAGCCGCCAAATACACTCCCGCATTGGTAATGATCACTACTTTGGGTCTAACCATAAAAGATGCAACCGATGACAAGCTTAATCATGAGATTAATGTATCATCAAGGGGGTCATGGTTTAAAATAAGCGTCTCTAGAGAGAGTTCGCAAAAGTCCCAATGAGATAATTGTTTGACTGTTCCCGGGTACTCTTAATTCCAAAATTGCTCAGAATTGCAGTTTGAGGAGGCGTAGATTGATTTAGACCACTAAGCAGTCAGATTGAGATGAATACAAAATCCTTTTTATTTGGCATGATTTTATTAGGGTTAGGCGTGGTGGGTTTCGGCTTCAGTCTACGAGAGAGTTATGCTGATAATACTCCGAGTGAGGGGTTGATCGCTCGCGGTACTGTACCATTTTGGAGGGTAGAAATTAGTCGCGATGAAATTATTTTCTTATCACCAACCGCAGAGGAGCAAAAATACCCCTATATCGAACCGATGAGTGCATCTTCACGTCCAGCTTCTTTGATTCAAGTTTATCGGCTTCAGGGAAATCCTAGCGGTTTTTTGGTTTTGAGACAAGACGATACCTGTAATGATGGAATGGCTGATTACACCTATTCGTATAATGCAACGCTTATTTTGGGAAATCAAGTGTTTGAAGGATGTGCGGAAAAACAATAAGTTAACACTGCTTAAACTTCAGATGAATTGGTAAATTTTTTTAACAATTTACAGAAAGAAGATTATCACTTAGAATTATAATAATTTAGGGCAGTTTTCATGGTATTGTTGTCCCTAAGTTTTTATCGGTATTGACTCCCTCACCTTTTAATTATATGAAAATTAATTCAACTCAAACGACTTATCACTTCAAGCCGGGACAGGTGATTGTTCTGAAAAATTTTAAAGATTCTGGAGTGGTTGAAAATGCACCTGTATTAAAGATTGATGATGATGTCGAAATTTTGGTGACAATTCAGTATATTATTCAAACGGAAAGTCATATAGAAATTGGGTTTTTACCTGTAGAAGTTTCCTATGTTAGTAATATGGCTTATATGATTTTAAAAACCGTTTTTTTTGATAGTGAAACTGAATTTTTTACAGTAGATTGTGCTTATATTCAAGAATATATTGTCGAAAGTCAAGAAGTTGAAAGTGCGATGAAGGTTGATGTGTTTGTGGTTGAGTAAATGATTAAATTTATCCCAATTTGCAAATTTTTCAGGAATCTATTCTACTAATCATGTAATTGTATAAAGACGACTTTAAATAGACAAGTGAATAACGATGCGATCGCTTAAATTACTGATTTTAGTTCTATTGGTGTTGAGTGTCAGTTCTGCGCTCAGTTTTGCTCAATCTACCTCTAGACAACGCCTTCAAAGATCAACTTCTATTGCTCAAAATCAAAGTAATAATCAACTTTCTGGCTATTGTTTTAGTTTAGAAAATGAAACCCTATCTTCAGTGGCTCGAATTTACCTTGAGAAAGAAAATAAGGTTAGTGGTCATGTAAATGCGACAATTCATAATGAAGAAGTCGGATACTATACGTCTTATTTTCAAACTTTACAAGGAACAAAACAAGGAAAGGATTTAAAACTAAATATGATCACCAAAATTGAACTCGATACTCAAAATAGTCAAGAAACGTGGCAGTTAGAAGATGATTTTCTCAATACAGGGAGAGAGGTTTATCAAAGAGTTCCTTGCTTAGTTTCCAGAATTCGATTTGCGAGAGGGGCGAGTTCGGGGACAGTAGAAAATTCAGTTGTTCGAGGGAGTCGAAATATTTATTTACTCGATGCAAAAGAAGGTCAAAAGATGGAAATTAATATTAGTTCGTTAGAAAATAATGCAGTTTTTGAAGTGATGGCGCCCAATGGAGAAATACTCAACTCAGAAGAAACTCTGTCTAGCTTGATTTTACCTGCAACGGGTCGTTATGAGATTATTGTGGGGGGAACTCGGGGAAATGCAACTTATAAATTGACCGTGAAAATTAGATAAGAATAAACTTAAAAAAGACAGGTAAGATCCTGTCTTTCTAGACTACGATAGGATACTAAATAAAAGCTTTAGAAGCTCAGTAGCCCGTCTTAGTAACCTCCGCCAGAACGACCACCGCGACGACCGCCTCCTCCAAAGGAACCGCTATTTTCGCGAGGTTTGGCTTTATTAACTTTGAGATCGCGTCCCATCCATTCCGCCCCATCGAGTTCTTCGATAGCGGATGTTTCTTCGGCATCTGTATCCATTTCGACAAACGCAAAGCCGCGAGAGCGACCTGTTTCGCGATCCGTGGGGATATGAACGCGCTTAACCGAACCATAATCTGTAAACACAGACTTAAGGTCGTCTTCCGTAACCTCGTAGGCAAGATTACCAATATATACAGACATAAGTTACCTCCTTCAATCAAACCGTTGTAGAGATAGAATATTCGGAGGCAAGCTTGGAAAAAATGAAGCAGAACAAAACTGTCAACACTGAAAACAAAAACTGCAACCGAAACTATACTCGGATCTCATTATAACATAAATTTTTGAGACATGGAGGGATCGTCAATGGGCTAGAAACTCAAGAAATGCTGACAGGAAGGTTATTCTAAAGGAATTGTTAACTTTTTTGGACAGGTTCGGGAGATGACTGGAAGCTTGGGGTTAAGGAGGAGTGACAAGTCATTATCCTCAAGAATATGCTCCCGAGGCTGGGGAATTCCTAAAAAAACGTTTCGGGTTATTTTAAGAAAAGAGATTGTGTTGGATGTGATGATCTGATCGCTTTCAACACCATGATCGCAATTAAAACGAGAAGGATGAACCCATGGATCAATATTCTCCTCAAACTCAAGCAGCTCATACTTATTCCGTTTCGGAAGGTTTGGAGTGGAAAGCAATTTTTCGCGCCATTCAAACCATTTCAGCAAAAATTCACTATCCTGACTTGTTTTCTACTCTGATGAATGTATTGTTGGAATATTCCGGTGCAGAAAAAGTAATGCTGATTTTACAGGAAGCTGATAGTTTAGTTCTGAAAGCTAGATGTATAGCCAGTCAATCCTGTGAGTTGGTTTCACTTTCTCTAGAAGCAGAAAACTTGGAACAAACTGAAGTTCCTCTGAGCATTATTAAAAGGGTTTTTAAAAGTTTAGAACCTCTCATTCTTTCAGGTGAACTGATCTCAACAGATCACGATCCTTATTTGTTAAAGCAGCAACCGCTATCGATTTGGTGTGTTCCTTTACTGAATGAGGAGCAACTTCTAGGAATTTTGTATTTAGAAAATTATCCCGTCTCAGAAAATGTTAATGATAATTACCTATACACGCTACAACTTTTAAAAGAACAAGCTGAAATTTCTATCAAAAATGCTCAAGTGTTACAGCAAGAAGTTCAGCACTGTCAACCGCTTGAAAACCCTTGTCAAAATCAAATATTAGACGTGAGTCCCGTTGGTATATTTCGCACAGATATTTTTGGAAATTGTATCTATGCTAATGAAAAAACGGCTCAACTCACTGGATTATCTATCGATCAAATTTTAGGAGAAGGTTGGGCAATTTCTTTGCATCCTGACGATCAAAATTGGATGCAAGAAGAATGGAATAGTTTTACCCAAGGATGGCAACAAAATCAATCTCCAGAATATCAGGTTGAATGTCGCTATTTACACTCTGAAGGTCAAATTTTTTGGGTCTTGGCGCAAGCTGTTCCTGAACACAATTTAGCGGGGGAAATTATCGGATTTGTCGGGACAGTTACGGATATTACTGATCGAAAAAAAATTGAAATAGCATTACAATTTTCAGAGAGTCGATATCGTTCTCTCTCCGAAAATATGAGCGACGGAATTTATCTAATTGACAGAAATTTACAACCCCTTTATTATAATGCAGCAATTGAGTCTATTTTTGGATATTCTCGTCAATTTTTCGGAACTCACTATCCACAGAGTTTACTGAGTTGTATTCACCCAGAAGATCGAGATAATGTGAGTCAAGCTTTATTGAAAATTACTTCTATACAAGATCGACTAGAAATGAATTATCGCATTATACAACCCAGTGGGGAAGTTCGTTATTTGCGAGATACCGTTCATATTATTCGAGATGAAGCAAATCAGGTAAAAAGCTATCAAGGGATTATTTCTGATCTAACAACAATTCGACAAACAGAAGCAGCTTTAAGACAGTCTGAGGAAAATTTACGCTCAGTTTTAGATAATATTCCAGATTTTATTGTCAAGCTAAATCGAGAAGGAAAAATTGTTTTTATTAATCGTTTATTACCTAACTTTTCTTATGAAGATGTGATTGGTTTTAATATCAACGAGTTTGTAAATTCAGAGAGTAAAAAAGTTCAAAAAGCTGCTATAGAGCAAGTTTTTCAATCAGCAGAAGTAGTGAGAATTGAAGTCACAGGAGTTGGGGTTGATGGGGAAGCAAACTATGATGTTTGTTTGGCTCCTATTTGTCAAAATGAACAGGTTACAGCGGTGATTTTAGTTGCCACTGATATTACTCAAAGAAAGCAGCTTAAACAGGCATTACACAAGTCAGAAACTAAACTCAATGATATTCTCAATAATGCCACGGCTACGATAGCGAGTTATCGACTTTATCCTGATTTAAGTTCAGAATATGACTACTGTTCTACGGGTAGTGAAATTGTTTTTGGATATACTTCTCAAGAACTAACTAATCCTGCTAATTTTTGGCGATCGCGAATTTTTTATGAGGATATAGAAACTCAAATTAACCCTTTATTTAGACAGCTTTATGATGGTTGTAAAGGAAAAATAGAATATCGTTTTATTCACAAAAATGGTACCATCCGCTGGATTTGTGAAAGTTTTTTTGCTCGACTCGATGCGGAAAATGATTGTTTTATTGTGACGGTTGTTTGTACCGATATCAGCAATCGTAAACAAGCTGAAAAAGCTTTAAAACAGCTTAATAATGACTTGGAAAAACGAGTTCAGCAACGAACTCAACAACTTCTAAAATATCAAGATAAACTCAGCCAGCGAGAACAGTTTTTAAGCAGTATTTATGAAGGGGTTGAATATCCTATTATTGTCATTGATGTCTCAGAGGATAATCAATTTTACTATGCAGGTTGGAATTTAGCCGCAGAAGGGATTATCGGCTTGGAAAGTATCTCAAACGTGGGTAAAACTCCACAGGATATTTTAGGTGAAGTTGAAGGTAAAATTATCTGCGATCAATTCACTCAATGTTTAGAAACAGAAGCATCAATCACCTTTGAAACCTCCCGAAAAATACAAGAAGATCAAGTCATTTCTTGGATTGTTACTCTCAATCCAATTTTTGATCAAACTCATAAAATTTATCGAATTATTGGTACTGCTTTTGATATTAGTGAACGCAAGAAAACCGAAGTCAAACTTCAAAAATTTGAAGCTTTAATTGAAAATAGCCGTGACTTTATTGGTATTGCTTCTCTAGAAGGAAAAGCCATTTATCTCAACCAAGCAGGCTGTCAATTAATTGGTCTGGATGTAGATAGAGTTTTAGTAAAAATTGAGGATCATCTGTTTCCCGAAGATCAACGATATTTGCGTGAAACAATTTTACCTCAGGTTATGGAAAAAGGGATGTGGCGAGGTGAATTTTGCTTTAAAAATCTTCAAAAAAATGTAGGAATTCCCGTTGATTATAATGTATTTTTAGTCCGCGATCACGAAACACAAGAACCCCTATGTTTAGCAACAGTTACTCGTGATATTACTGAACAAAAACAGGCAGAAATGGCTTTACGAAAAGCCAATCTAGAACTAGAATTGCGGGTTGAACAGCGCACCAATGAATTGCAAGTTGCCAAAGAATTAGCCGAAGCAGCAAGTCGGGCTAAGAGTGAATTTCTAGCCAATATTAGCCATGAATTGAGAACTCCATTAAATGGAATTTTAGGATATACCCAAGTTCTACAAAGTTCAACAAGCGTGACTGCTCCGGATAAAAAAAATCTGGAAGTTATATATCAGTGTGGTTCTCATCTCTTAATGCTAATCAATGATATTTTAGATTTATCAAAAATTGAAGCCCGTAAAATGGATCTTTATACTGAAGAAATAAACTTACCTAATTTTCTAAATATCTTAGTTCAGATGTCTCAAACTAAAGCCCAACAAAAAGGCTTGAATTTTATCTATAGTCCGAGTTCAAATCTACCGAGTTCTATTCACTTAGACTCCAAAAGATTGTGTCAGGTGTTATTAAATCTTCTGAGTAATGCTATTAAATTTACAGATCAGGGTTCAGTCACGTTAAAAGTTGAAGTTTTGAATGATCATTCTGAACCCGATCCCAACTCTGTTTTAGAAAATAAACAGAAAAATTGTACTCTCAAATTTCAAGTAGAAGATACTGGAGTTGGGATAGAACCTGAACAATTAGAGAAAATTTTCTTACCTTTTGAACAGGTTGGAGAAGCTTCTAAGCGAGGCGAAGGAACTGGATTAGGGTTAGCAATTACTCAAAAAATTCTTCAGCTTATGGAAAGTGAAATTGAGGTAGAAAGTTGTTTAAATCAAGGTAGTATTTTCTCCTTTACGTTGGATGTACTGACTTCGACTTCGGTTTCCAAAACGACTGTTTCTGATTTTAAAGAAATTCAGGGTTATCAAGGAAAACGACGAAAGATTTTGATTGTTGATGATCGTGAAAAAAATCGTTCTATCTTTGTGAACTTACTAAAACCATTGGATTTTCACATTATTGAAGCATCGAATGGTCGAGAAGGTTTAAAACAAGCCAATATCTTTAATCCAGACCTAATTTTTACAGATTTAGTTATGCCTAAAATGAATGGTTGGGAACTGACTAAAAAGTTACGTTTACATCAAGAAAAACCACATTCTCCTTTAAAAAATGTTATTATTATTGCCACATCTGCTTCAATTTCTTCAGAGTATCAACAGCAAAGTCTAGAAGCAGGTTGTAATGATTTTTTACCTAAACCGATACAAGCAGACGAGTTACTAGAACAGATCAAAAAATATTTAAAACTAAAATGGATTTATAAAAAAGATGAACAATTAGAGTCTAAAGAAACTGAAATTGCCATTGTTCCACCTGCACAAGAACAACTGAATACTTTTTATGAATTACTCAAAAGAGGTCGTATTATACAAATTTCTCAAGAGGCTAAAAAACTTAAAAATCAAGATAAAAAGTTTGCGGGTTTTGCAAATGCTGTTCAAAAAATGTCTGATGATTTTGAGATTGAAAAGTTACAAAAATTTATCAAAAGTTTTATCGAAAAATAAAGATTAATTGGTGATAAATTTTAGTTTATCTAATCTGAATCATGAATCTTCAGAGTCAATTAACGATTTGATTTTACCCCCTAACCTTTGATTTTATCAGGCAAGGGGGAAGTTATCATTAAAGTTCTAAAAATCCCAAAATTTAGGTAATCACAGTGGGTTCTTGACGGCCAGTAATCGCCTTAATTTGAGCAATTTCATCGGCAATTGAAATCAAATCTCCTAAAGCGTCTTGAGGATCTAAACCATGTTTACTGGCATCCGATTCATAACTTTCTAAATACACCCGTAATGTTGCCCCTTTTGTTCCTGTTCCAGACAGGCGGAAAACAATCCGAGAACCATCAGTAAACCCAATACGAACCCCTTGATTTTTGGCAACACTATTGTCAATCGGATCAGTATAACTAAAATCATCGGCGTATTCGACTTCATAGCGTCCGAACTTTTTACCTTTCATACTGCCCAAACCGGAACGCAAACCTTCCATTAATTTATTCGCCGGATCAGTTTCGACTTCTTCGTAGTCATGGCGAGAATAATAATTTTGGCCGTAGGTTTTCCAGTGTTCTTTAACAATATCCTCAACCGATTCTCCGCGCACAGCGAGAATATTCAACCAAAACAAAACCGCCCACAAACCATCTTTTTCGCGGATATGATTTGAACCCGTTCCGAAACTTTCTTCGCCGCAAAGTGTGGCTTTTCCCGCATCAAGTAAATTGCCGAAAAACTTCCAACCTGTAGGGGTTTCATAACAATCAATTCCTAATTTTGCCGCGACGCGATCAACAGCTTGAGAAGTCGGCATTGAACGGGCAACCCCGGCTAAACCGTTTTTGTAACCCGGAACTAAATGAGCATTAGCCGTTAATACCGCAATACTATCACTGGGAGTGACAAAAAAGTTGCGACCTAAAATCATATTGCGATCGCCATCACCATCAGATGCCGCACCAAAATCTGGTGCATTTTTACCAAACAAAACTTCAACTAAATCATGGGCATAAACTAAGTTTGGATCGGGATGTCCGCCGCCAAAATCTTCTAAAGGTTCTCCGTTTTGAACTGTTCCTTCTGGCGCACCCAAACGTTTCTCAAAAATCGCTTTAGCATACGGCCCGGTAACAGCATGGAGCGAGTCCATACACATCTTAAAATTACCAGAAGTCAGCATTTGACGAATTTGATCAAAATCAAATAAAGACTCCATTAATGACCTGTAAGGAACCACAGAATCCATGACTTCAACCGCCATGCTACCGAGTTTAAAACTGCCCGGACTTTCTAAGTTAATATCAGCCGCTTCTAAGATTTTATAAGCGTCAATTACTTTAGTGCGTTCATAAATAGCCTCGGTGACTTTTTCCGGTGCTGGCCCCCCATTGCTGGTATTAAATTTAACGCCAAAATCTCCATTAGGGCCACCTGGGTTGTGACTCGCCGAGAGAATAATCCCGCCCAAGGCGTTATTTTTGCGGATAATACAGGATGCAGCCGGAGTCGAGAGGATACCCCCGCAGCCGACCAACACTTGTCCAACACCGTTCGCGGCTGCCATTTTGAGAATAATTTGAATGGCTTGGCGGTTGTAGTAGCGACCATCTCCCCCAACGACCAGGGTTTGACCTTCGAGGCTTTCTTGGGTGTCGAAGATAGATTGAATAAAGTTTTCTAGATAATGGGGTTTTTGAAAATCAGGAACCGATTTGCGTAGCCCAGAGGTTCCAGGCTTTTGATCAGAAAAGGGTTGAGTTGAAACCGTGCGTATATTCATACCAATCTTATAGCAGGAACTTCTGCCCACATTGTATCGGCAATGATCGCCTTTTCTTCAACTTTTCTATCTGGGGAGGGATAGGCAACAGCAATGCGAGATATTTGTCGGCAATGGCCCTAGATTATAGAAGTCAGAAGTTAGAAGTCAGAAGTCAGAAGTACCTTTTTCATAATTCATAGTTTATTGTTTCATGTTGCGTTTCAACTGTTCTAATTCGTCTTCGGTTTCCCAACGTTTAAATTCTTGTTCTAACGGGTCTGCTGCGGCACTAAAACTGTTATAATTAGGCGTCTGATTCCATGCTTTTGTTTCCCATTTTTGTTGCTGTTGAGTGGTTTTAGCTTCGGCACGTGCTTTAGCGGCTTCTGCGGCTTTGGTGCTGACTTCCTGGCGACGTTGTTTAATTTGTTGATAAAGTTCTTTAGATTGTTCGATGCGCTGTTTGACGCCCTGCATCTGTCCCCAGCGTTGATTTCCCTGACGCAATAATACCGCTTCTCGTTCTTTAGCAGCTTGGGCGAGATCTTGACGGTTAGCGGCTTCGGCTTTGCCAACTCGTTCATGCCAACGTTGAATATCTTGAGCTATTTTAAGAATTTCGTCTTGTAAACTTTTTTCCTGACGTTGAAGATCGGCAATTAAACGTAATGTATCTTCTTGTTGTTCGCGAAGTTGTTCTTCTAAAGCTTGCAATTCTAGATGAGGATTTGCTCGTAAAAATTCCTCTAATCGTGTTTCTAAAAATCGACTGAAATCGTCAAATAAACCCATAAATTTAATTCAATAATTTAATTCAAACTTCAACTTAAAAATAAAACGAGATTATACCAATTCTTTATGAAGCTGCATCTAATTAATCCCCCCTGCCCCCCTTTGAAAGGGGGGTGGCGTTGGCGAAGCCTATCCGAAGGATATAGCCGGGGGGATAAATCGTATAACCCTTCATTGTTGATTATATTCGATCGTCAAGTTCAATTAAAACTGCTGTCCGACGTAGATTGTCATCACTTCCCCATTGCGACGAATTACCGCTTCTTGGTTAACGACTTCTACCAACGTCCACCCACTGGCGGCAATACTTTCTCCGACATACACCCGACGGGCGACGCCGTTGACTTCAAACAAAGCTGCCGAGCGATCGCCCAGTTCCAAAATTCCGACTAATGTATGAATTGATCCCTGAGTTGGGTTTGTGGTTGCGGCGGCGGCTTCACTGGGTTGTTCTTCAGCCGCAGGTGCAGGTGCAGATGCAGGTTCAGAAGCGGGTTCGGGTGCGGGTTCGGGTGCGGGGGCTGTTGCGGGAGTCGGGATAGACACAGAAGCCGTTGCGGGTTGCCGTTGCGGTTCCGGTTGAGATTGCGGTTCAGCTTCCGCCTGTTGAGTGGCTTGGGGTGCGGGTTGGGGTGCGGGTTCTTGGGTTTGAGCCGTTTGAGTGGCGGGTGTAGAAACTGTCCCCGAAGTTTGTCCACCTGGAGTGGGAGTGCTGATTTGGGCTTGGGGTTGGGGTTGTTGGGCTTGCTGTTGGGCTTGCTGTTGTAGCGTCTGCATCACTTGGTTTGACAGCCTAGCCGTGCGATCAGAAGCGTCTTGAATGGAATCTGCCATTCGGTTAATTGCGGCGATCAAGTTGTTGGTTTCAGACCCCAAAGGACTGGTGTTGGAATTGGGAACTGTGCTGGGAACCGGAATAGACTCTAAGTTTTCAACCGGAGGCGTACCGGGAAAGGGCGGTAACAGAGGAATGGTTTGGGGGATATCCTGTTCTATCGTGGCGAGGGAACGTTCAATATAGTTCCCAAATTTTATATCGGCTTGGGTTTTGGCGGTTAACGGTTTGTCTGCTGGAACCGCCACCGGTGCTGCCGCGAATAAACGACTAAAGCCTCCGCGAGTGGCTACCCACAGCGATAACGTTACGAGCAAAGATGCAAAAGCTGTTCCCAGTAAAATCCGATCAAAAGATTGGTCTTTTCCGGCGCTGGCGTCTCGCAGTTTGACATCGGTATCAATCGCCCCATCTTCCCCAACCCCATCCCGACGTACCACGGGCGGCAGAATAATTTGAGGAACTTTGATTGATTTGAGGGAGATGAACTCCGGTTCTACCGGATCTTTCGGCAGTTTCGTGCCACCGTCGATCACTCGTTCGACATCCTCAAAGATATCGTCCATCAGTTGATCAGCATAGATCTCGACGGATGCTGGATCTTTGAGAAGTTGTTCGTCTGACAGTGCGGGCTTGGTCTGATTCATCGTTTTTGTTTCTTGAGGCATCACTCTGCACTCCCCCTCACGCTCGTTTAACTCGGTTGATCAAAATTATAAATGAGTTGCTGTTTATTCTACTACGAAATCCCTAAACCGGGCTGATTTCACATAATTTAAAGATTGGGTTTGTCCCTAAGTCTCACCTGACGGGTCAACCTCCAACACTTCCAGATTAGAGTTGAATTCATCGATTCACTGTTTTTCGGACAACTTTAGTTTGTTTTAAGACAATGATTACAATTATCAAAAAATAGTTTTTATCTTTGAGGATAGTTGTCAAAAATACGTTTTTTTGCTAATACTTATGAAAGACTGTTCATGTATTTAACTTGGAGGAAAATTGTCAATGAATACTCAGTCAAAATCTCAAGGGTGCTGTAGTTGTAATCACAGTCCCGAACAGAACTCGAGTCCGTCTGCATCGTTTGACCTCAAAACAGAGCTTTTGCCAATTTTAGGTGTTGTTTTTCTCTTGGGAATTGGGTTAATTTTTCAAGAACAACTTCACGCTACTCCTTACTCTATCGGTGAATATCTTGTTTTTATTCCCGCTTATCTTTTTAGTGGTTGGACGGTTCTCAGTAACGCCGGAAGAAACATTTTACGAGGTCGAATATTCGATGAAAACTTCCTAATGACGATTGCGACATTGGGTGCAATTGCCATTCACCAACTCCCCGAAGCGGTAGGCGTAATGTTATTTTATCAAGTGGGAGAATTATTTCAAGATTTAGCAGTTAGTCGTTCTCGTCGTTCGATTCAATCTCTATTAGAAATTCGTCCAGATACTGCCAACCTCAAAGTTAATGATTCTATTCAACAAGTTTCTCCAGAAACCGTTAACGTTGGGGATATTATTCTGGTTAAACCCGGTGAAAAAATTCCTTTAGATGGGGAGATTATTGAAGGCAATTCTCAAGTTGATACTTCAGCTTTAACCGGAGAACCCGTACCCCGAACGGTAAAAGTTGGAGAAACGGTATTAGCCGGAATGATCAATACAACCGGAGTTTTAACGCTAAAAGTTAGTAAAAACTTTGGTGAATCTTCCATTGCTAAAATTCTCAATTTAGTTGAAAATGCTAGCAGCAAAAAAGCTAAAACAGAGAAATTTATTACTCGATTTGCTCAATATTATCCCCCGGTTGTTGTATTTCTTTCCCTTGCTGTTGCCCTATTACCGCCTCTGTTTATTCCCGGTGCAACCTCTGAACAATGGGTTTATCGGGCTTTAATTTTATTAGTCATTTCTTGTCCTTGTGGATTAGTGATTAGTATTCCGCTTGGTTATTTTGGGGGAATTGGAGGGGCTGCTAAAAATGGGATTTTGGTCAAAGGAGCGACTTTTTTAGATACCTTAACTGCGGTAAAAACGGTTGTATTTGATAAAACAGGAACGTTAACAAAAGGCGTATTTAAAGTCAGTGAAATTGTTCCTAAAAACAGCTACACTGAAACGGAATTACTCATGTTAGCCGCTCATACCGAATCTCATTCTCATCATCCGATTGCCCAATCAATTCGAGAAGCCTATGGTCAAGAAATAGACGATAAAATCGTGAGTGACTATGAAGAAATTGCAGGTCATGGAATTAAAGCAAAAGTGAAAAATCAGGTTATTTTAGCGGGAAATGATCGCCTTTTGCATCGAGAAAATATTAACCATGATACTTGTGATGTCGGTGGAACGGTCGTTTATCTGGCTGTTGAGGGTCAGTATGCAGGTTATATTATCATTGCAGACCAACTCAAAGAAGACGCAGCCCAGGCAATTTTCAACATAAAACAAATCGGCATTGAACAAACAATAATGCTCACAGGAGACAATAAAACAGTTGCTCAGACTGTGGCTGAAAAATTAGGTTTAGACCACTATTTAGCTGAACTTTTACCCGAAGATAAAGTAGACTCTTTTGAACAAATTCTCCACCAAACAGGAGACAAAAATAAAGTTGCTTTTGTCGGGGATGGGATTAACGATGCTCCGGTAATTGCCAGGGCAGATGTAGGGATAGCAATGGGCGGATTAGGTTCAGATGCAGCCATAGAAACGGCTGATATTGTGATTATGACCGATGCACCTTCTAAAGTGGCAGAAGCGATCAAAATTGGCAAAAAAACTCACAAAATTGTTTGGCAGAATATTTTCTTTGCGTTGGGGGTAAAAGGGATATTTATTTTATTAGGGATAGTCGGAATAGCGACATTATGGGAGGCGGTTTTTGCTGATGTGGGTGTAGCATTATTAGCAATTTTAAATGCTAGCCGAGTGTTGAGAACTTCCCCCGAAAATTAACCGGATAAAATCAGCCTGATTTCCCCAAAATACTCTCAAGATCAGTTTCTGAACGTCCTGCGAACAGTGAAAGTTTAAACCTGAAGTCATTCTCACCCCCTAAAACTTGATGACTTCTCTATATTCTTGATTGAATTAGAAAACGTACCCAGATGTAGAATTGACTTGGTATTTCTAGAGTTAGTTGGCTCGACCTAAAATAGATAAATTGTAGGAATGCTGACCCTGTTCGCGATCGCCAACATAAATGTTATAAGTGCCAGAAGGAGCATACCCCGAAAATTGTAAATTTCCACCCCCTCCTTCTGGTAACACACAATAGCGCCCAGCCGGCCCTTCAATCAACAACGTCGGAGCTCCGGAAGTTTGTACCTTGATGACGACATAGGGCAAATCTTCAGCAATATCAATGATATGATTGGGAGTAGCGGCAACAAAACCACAATCTCCGCTATTGCTTTCTCCACCGGAAGTTCCCGCCGCCGTGATATTAGCCCCCGGAGAAAGGCTTTGTTGATCTGCAAGGGCGAGATGAGTAGATCCGAGATTAATAGCGACAGTCAGTGCGACAATGGCAAAATAACGTAACTTCATGTCTTCTCCTCTCAATAGCAACAACGCCTTTAGTAAAATACAGGCAGTAGGAATGTTCAGCAGGTAAGTTTGCGCGCGTTAGGTATGACAAAGGTTAAAAAGAGCGATTTTTTTAACTTTCTGTTTTAACAGTCTGTGCTTAAATCTCCTAAAATTTTCAAGTGAACCCCTGATCACTGTAACCCACTGAGATCATTCGTTACTGATCCCAATTTAGCTTGTCCGTCAATCCAAAATTTACACTTTGAACTTGAACTCTAAAACTAAATCAAACACAATCCTATGAGTTACCAACAAGACGATAATCACGTAAAGCGCAGATTAGAGGAGCTAGAAGCCGAACTCAAGCAACCTCAACCCGTGAGTCAAAAATCATCTCCGTCTGATTTCAGATCAACGGTCAAAACCCTCTATAATCAATTTCTGGTCTGGTTTAAAGAACTCCCCAAACTCGGACAAGCCGCCATTGTTGTCGTGGGTTTGGCAATGGGGTTAACCCTACTGCGAACCCTGGCTGAATTAATTTCTTTGGCGATCAGTCTTGCAGTTGTCGGTGTAATCGTGTACATAGGATACCAAATCTTTAAATCATCCAAATTCTCGAAATAGAAATTGCGAGATCCGTTTGAAATCAACCACCCAACTATGACCAGCCCAACAGCAAGCAGAGATGTCAGTCCATCCAATCCGTCTTGGCAAATTCAAGTCCGACAACTTCCCCTGTGGGTTCGTAGGTGCGGGGCTTGGGCTGTAGAAGTTTCATTAGTCGTCGCCAGTGGAGCCGTCCCCTATGGTATTGGTGCCTTGTCTAACCGCACTCCAGAGGTTCCTCTCAGTCCCGTTCTTCGGACAACAGGCCAAGTCATCGGCGCAACGCTCGGTTTACCTGTCCGCGATCGCAATCCCCAAGTGAGTCCTTTAACCAATCTGTTTTGGTGGGGAGCGTTGTTGACTCCCACGTTAGTCGGAGGATGGCAGGTTTATCTATTGGCGACACGGGGACAAACTCTGCCCAAACGTTGGTTTGCAGTACAAGTGATTCAGACTAATTCTGTCGCCCCTCCTGGCTTGCTGCGTGCTTTCTATCGCGAAAGTGTAGGGCGTTGGGGAATTCCGGTGGGAATTGCTTATATTATTTGGCGAGTCACGGGTGCTTTTCCCAATTTGATTATCCTCACGGGTTTATCGGGTTTGATGATTTTAGCTGATGGGTTAATCGCCAGACGGTTTCAAGGTCGTACCGGACATGATCTTTGGGCGGGAACTCGGGTGCGAGAGGTGCAACTACCGACGAATAATCCCTTTACCAGCTACGACTGGAGTAGTGAACAAGAAGCAGTCCGGGCGATTGTCTTCCGCTCTGAACAAGGCAAAATTGCCCTCAATCTTTGGGCTTGGATGCGCCAACATCCTGGCATTACTTTATTAACCGTCAGTGGCGCGAGTATGGCCGCTGTATTGGGGACGTTTGTGGGAACTCAGGTTTATATTCAAAATCAAGCCAATCGTCGAGAATTTCAACACCAAGATAATGAAGTTTTTCTAGCGTTGGTGAGTAAATTATCGCCCAGTGCGCCCACAGATCCGGCTCAACGTCGAGGGGCAATTTTAGCCTTGGGAACGTTGAATGATTATCGGGCAATTCCGTTATTAGTGGATTATTTGGGACAAGAAAGCAACCCGTTATTATTAGATTCTGCTCAACAAGCGCTCGTCAGTACCGGGCCGGTTGCATTGCCCTATTTACGACAGTTAAATCAAGCTTTAAAAAATGATCTTGACTCGATGCAATTTGGGGCAAATGCTAAAGATAAACAGTTAGTGGCTCAACGTCTACAAGCCACCCAAAGAGCGATCGCCAAAATTCTCACCGTTCACGAAGGGAATATTCACAATGTTGATCTCAGTCGTATTGATCTCGGTCAATCGATGACACCTCCCACTCAATTTACATTAATTTTGGATCAAATTGATCTATCGGGGTTTAATTTTAGAAGTAGTATTCTCACCAATGCTAGTTTTAAAAATAGCAGCTTTTACGGGCCGGGAGAAGATGGTCGTTATGAAACGTTTGATGATTGGGTTTCTGACTTGAGTGGGGCGGATTTAACTGAAGTGAACTTCACAGGTGCTTTTCTTAGTCATATTAATATGAGACGGGCTAATCTCCTGAGAGCAACGTTAAATAAAGCGGATTTATCCGAGGCGGATTTAACCGGAACAAACTTCAGCAGTGCTAAATTAATTGGAGCCAATTTAGAGCAAGCCAAGCTGAATAATGCTAAATTTACAGGGACAGATTTAGCCAATGCCAATCTCTCTGAGGCGAATCTCAAAAATGCTCGTCTCAATGAAATGAATGCTCAAGGGGCTGTGTTTATTGAGGCGGATTTAGAAAATAGTCAGTTACAAAATGCTGATCTTTCCGGAGCGGATTTAAAGGGAGCAAATTTAAGGAATGCTGACTTAAGTTCGACGTTATTAACTGGCGCGAATTTTAGAAATGCTAACCTCAAAAATGCCAATTTACAAAATGCTGACTTAACTTTAGTCAGTTTGAGAGGGGCAAATTTAAGAGGGGTAGATTTTCAAGATGCTGTCTTTTTTGTGAATCAAATAGAGGAGAATAATCAAGATTCAATTATTGAACCTGTGGGAATTGATAATCAATCAAACCGCATGAGAGGAGTTAATTTTTCTCGGAGTAAAAATCTGAGTTCAGAACAAATTAGTTATCTCTGTAATCAAGGCGCTATTCATCCCGACTGTAAAAAATAAATAGAATCTCCACCCCTCTCATTTTAGCCCCTAAATCCCCCTAAATCCCCCGATCTTCGGGGGATTTTTAGTTATTTATAACATCTGTAGCATTCTTTTTTAAATTTCATATTAACTGTCAATTTCTTCTAAAGCAAAAATATTTCGCTACAGTAAATATAACAACCAGTTTACCGCAAAAGCCAAGAATAAGTAAGATTTGAGATTGGGCGGTAACAATGGAGAAAACACAGGAGAAAAATCATGGCAAATACAATTGCAACACCCAACGCTCCCTACAACACGAATTTACAAGCATTAATTGAATATCCCGAAAAAGGAATTTTAAGCAAGGTTATTCTCAAAGATGAAAACTGTCAATACACCCTGTTTTGTTTGGCAAAAGGGACTGATATTGAAGAACATACTTCGGCTCGTAATGCAACAGTAATGGTGTTTGAGGGAGCTGGAAAATTAACCCTAAATGGAGAAGAAATCCCGTTAACTCCTGGTGTTTTCGTGTTTATGCCTGCTCATGCTCCCCATGCGTTAAAAGCCGAAGAAAATCTAGCTTTTGTTCTTACCCTTTCTGAACAGCCTCAAGTCAAAAAGTTTGTTAGTCCCGAAACAATTGAACTAATTAAATCTACCGCTCCTTTATTAAAAAAACAAGGTCAGCAGATTACAAGCCGGATGTATGAAATCATGTTTAAAAATCATCCCGAAGTCAAAGAACAGTTCAATATGAATGACCAAAAAGATGGTTCTCAACCCGCTCGATTAGCTACCGCAATTTACAGTTCTGCAACTCACATTGATGATTTAGAAGCCTTAAAATCAATGGTTGAAAAAGTCGCTCATCGTCATGTTGAAACCCATGTTCAACCCGAACAGTATTCTATGGTTGGTGAGAGTTTGTTAGAGGCAATGAAAGATGTTTTGGGTGAAGTTGCAACAGATGAAGTCATGGCAGCTTGGAAAGAAGCTTATCAACTTTTAGCAGAAGTGTTCATCAAGCGAGAACATCAAATCTATGAACAAGAAACCTAAGAGACTAAAAGTTTAGAATATTTTTCTATCGTTTTTAGCCGACGAACAAATTGCAAATTTAAGACTGCTAATACTAAGCTTTGGCTGACAAAAACCCACAAGATAGAAGCTAAATCCACTTGTCGGAATCCTGCAAAAAAGAGTACAGTGAATAGAAAAGGTAGGGGTTGTTGATGAGGATAAATTTCCAAAAGACTAAAGACAATTTGGGGTAAAATAATCATAGTGCTGAGAATGCCAGTTGTCCATAATGCTCGTCTTTTGGTTTTCATTAATAACATTAGTTGAGCTAAACTGGCAAAGAGTAGAATGAAACTGGCATTCAAAAACAATCCGAACAACAGTATATCTTTGGCTGGAAAAGAATTAATAGTCAAAAGTGTGACAACACCAATCGGAACTGAAACAATGAGCAGGTTAATAGCAATAGCGATAATCGCCGGACTTTTTTCGCCCCAAACTAAATCTGAGATTAAATCGGTTTTCTGAGTCAATTTTACTGAGTCTCGTATCCAGTCTTTAAGGGTTAAACGATGGGGAGAAAGGACAGCAATTAACCCAAAAAAGAACAAGAAATTTTGAGCAAGTAAGTCTTGATAATTGGCTAATCCAAAGTTTTGTATTGAGAACCCTAGACAAAGAAGAGTAAAGCAGGCTGTGATTACATAACTTTGCCGTTTGCTAATTATTGTGGAAATTGGATTATGAAAAAGACGCTGAATTCCTTGGAAAGTGAGTCGAGTCCAAACAACATAGTTAACGATATAAAACAAGCTTAAATTCAAAGCATTTGCACCGATGGGGAGATAAAACCAACGCAGTTTGTGTAGTCCTGTGATGTAATATTGAACGTTTCTATCAAAAATATGTTGTTGAGGATATTCAGGTAAAAAATAAGGCAACAGGGGAGAAGGAGAAAAGAGTTTAATGGCATCCCATCCATTATTGAGAGTGGGCGTAGTCGGAAACATTACCAGAAAAACAAATAAACAAAACAGCACAAATGCACTTGCTAACCAAGGCTTTAATCCGACTATATTGCCCTTGATTAACCCAAAAAAAATGGCTAAACTTAACACAAAAACGCATCTAAAAATTAGGATAACATCAAATCCTAATATATCTATAAAACTAAAATTACTAAGCAATCCAGAGCAAAACTGTAAGGGTAGGGCTAAAGCAATTGCCAGATATAAAAGGCAGGGAACACCCAACAATTTTCCGATAAAAATATGAGTCGCAGACTGAGGAGTGAGTCGAATAAAATCTAGGGTTCCTCGTCGTTCTTCTTCATCTAAATCGCTAACTAATATAAAGGTTCCAATAGCTAAAGTAGCCGACATTGCACCTAAACTCAGAACCAGAAAAATATCAAACCACTCATACTTTAAACCGTGAACAGCCCCAATTTGAGCAAGGAGAGAAAGAGCAACGACAGCGATGATATTACGAGATTTCAGACGACCTTTAAGTTCTCGTAAAAGTTGAGGATTGAATTCTCTAAAGGGTTTAAATACAGTTTGAGTCATGGTTTATTTCTCCAATGAATGAAGGGCAGGTCAGAAAACCCACCCCGTTTGTTTATTTAAGCACTTAATAAAGCTTTAGAAGTTGATTCACCTGCTTTTTTAAGTTGTTGAGTAAGCCTTAAGTTTAATAAAACTGTAACCATCAATTGACTAATAATAGCAGTCAAAACCAATGGAATTGTTGCATATTCAACAGCGGTAAAAGACAAAGAAGAAAGTAAAAATACAAATGGTTCTTTGCTGGGTTCTAGTCCTAGAAAAGCCAAAACTATTAAAGGTAAAATGAGTACAGCCCCAACCATTCCAACTGCCCAAAACCCTCGTTTGGGAGTTCTCATTAAAAGTACCAATTGAGCTAAACTTGCACACAGCCAAATTAAACTTACATTTAACAGCAAAGCGGTGAGTATTTGCAAGCGTTCATCGGGTAAACCAACCCATAACATTGTCAGTCCAAATAAAGTCATTACAATCACTAGATTAAGACCAATTGCAACAACCGCAGGACTTCGTTCTCTTTGGATTAAATCAGATAAGAGATTTGTTTTTCCGTTGACTCGTTCCCGGCGATATCGCGCCCAATCTTGTAATGTTTGCCGTTGCGGAGACAAAGCCGCAATCAATACAAAAAATAGAAGGAAATTAAACACAAAAGCAACGATAATAGAAGACTGAGTTTTAAGTTCAAAATCTTGGATTAAAAACCCTAAATTCATCACCGTTAAACACCCAGTAATCCAATAACTTTGTTGTTTACTGAAAAGAGTAGCATCAGGATTATAAAAGCACCGTTTGAGTCCTTGCCAAATCCCAAATGTCCACAAACAAAAATTGAACAGGGAGAATAACAGAATCAACATTCCTGATGTTCCTAAAGGCAGTTCAAACCATTTAAAGACTTGAATACTCTCCTGATTAAACGGGAAATATAAGTAGGATGAACCTGTACTATAAATTAAGTAGCGCAGAAAAAAAGACGGACAAAATAAGTTTAGCCAATCACTACCATCCTGATAGATAGGTTTACTATTAGCAAGCATCAAGAATATGAAAATTGAACCACTCCCTAACCAAGCTTGAAAGCCATTCTGTCCAGCAGTTATCAATCCAAATAGGAGTGATAAACTATAGAAAAAGGCACAACTTGCAACTACAACTGCATAGAAACTAAAAATTTCTAGTATGGGAATTCCGGCTGATATTCCTGACCCAATATGATAGGGAATGAATAACGCAACGACTACATAGAGTAAACTGGGTACACCTAATATTTTCCCAACAAAAACACTTTTATAAGTCTGAGGAGAAAGCCGAATAAAGTTGAGAGTTCCTCGTCGTTGTTCTGTTGCTAAATCATTGATGAGCATATAGCTTCCGATGACAATTAATGCAAAGAAACCAAATACACTCAACATCATAAAAATTTCAGTCCAGTAGTCACGCCACCATAACGAAGAATTAATGGCATCAGGCGGACAGTTAGCATTCATTAATTGACTGAGTTCAGACAGCTTGACTTCTAACGCCTCACGGTTAATAGAAAGATCATTGGTGGGTGAAGAATAGAGTTGATTTTGAATCTGTGTGTATTGTTGATTATACTGTTCATAAGTTTCTTTTAGATTGCAATACCGACTACTTAGGCTAATCACATTCATGCTGAATTCTCGGCTCAAAAAGGAAAAATAAACACACAATTGAGCCAAGAGAGAAACACCAGTTGCCAGAGTTAAATTACGTCGATTAAACCGTCCTTTGATTTCTCGAAAGAGTTGGGGATTAAGTTCCCAAACTTGATTCAACTGATGAATTTTCATGTTCATGTTCCTTTTTCGGATAATGAGTTAGTCGATTCTTAAGGCTATGAAGCTTGCTTATGTTCCAGCTTGAGAAAAATCGATTCTAGACTTTCTTGAGTCGGAGCAAATTCAGTAATTGCAATATTTTCAGTCATTAACTTACGCAACAGTTTAGCACAATCGCGTTGAGAACCCGAAAACTGAACTCGCACTTTTTGAGTCTGAGGAATAATTTCCCATCCTTCAACTTGAGGATAATTTTTTAACTGTTCAATTAACCCTTCAAGCTTACCCCAAACCCCGATCAAAATATATTGATGGCTCAATCTTTGATATAATTCTTGTAGAGATGCACTTTCAACTAAATAGCCCAATTCCATGATGCCAATTGAGGTACAAAAATCCTCTAAGTCACTCAATACATGAGAGGAAATAATAATTGTCATTCCGGCTTCATGTAAGCTTTTAATAATATCCCGAAACTGCATCCTAGCAATAGGATCTAACCCCGAAACAGGTTCATCTAGTAATAGCACTAACGGTTCGTGAATAATTGTTCGCGCTAAACTGAGACGCTGTTTCATTCCTCTCGATAAAGTCGAAATCTGACTTTTGCGTTTATTCGTGAGTTGTACCAGTTCTAACACATCATACAAACGCCGCGATCGCTTTGGTTCCCGTAAATAATAAAGTCGGGCAAAATAATCTAAATAATCCCAAACTGTGAGATCATTATAGAGAGGAAAATCATCCGGTAAATAGCCCAAACGTTGTTTAAGACTTGAATTGGTATGATCGCGTTTTAAACGTTCACCGTGGATGTAAATCTCGCCTGTGGTGGCTTCTTCTGCCGTGGCTAACATTCGCAATAAGGTTGTTTTGCCCGCACCATTTGGCCCAATTAATCCGTAAACTTCACCCACTCTCACTTGTAAATCCAAGTCACTCACCGCCAGATGACGGTCAAATTGTTTAGTCAGTCCGCGTGTTTCAATTGCTAGTTCTGTCATATCATCTTCAAGCGTTGAGTCAATTGTTGATCTGAATCCAGCCTAGCCTCTCTCTACAGGATTCGTCATCAGGTTTACGGAAGAAGAAATAAAAAGCTTAAAATATCAGAAATTAATTAAATTAAAGCCGGCAGGGAAAGACTTCATGCTTCTGCCGACTATTGAAAAAATATTTTATAACTGTTTTAACTCAAAAACGATGAACTAAAACAGCACTCTGTAGCCTATTTTAGACTCCCGCTAAAACCTTTTCAAAATCAGGAATATTAACCCAAGTTCCCGTCTCACTTGACTCGTGAGTTAAATCCATTAACAACTGTGAATAAACGCCCTCACGCATTGAGGGAACCAAAGATTTTCCTTGTTCAATTCCGTTGACCCATTGATTAACAACCCGCACAAAGGGCGCTATTCTTCCATCAGGATAAACACGCGGAAACTGTAACTGTTCAGGAATAGAAATCTCTGCTAACGCCTCTCCGTTTTTACTTCCCCACAACTTAAAACCATGTACATAATCCTGTTGATTATCACTTCCTAAAATCAGCGTTCCTTCACTGCCATAAACTTCTACCCAATGTCCGCGTCCTTGATACGTTACCGAACTCAAACTCACCTGACAAGGCGTTCCGTCGGCTAATTCTAAAATTAAACTACAGGTATCATCTGCATCTACAAGCTTTAATTTTCCGCCCTCTGAGGGGTCAGGACGAGACGGAATAGAGGTGCTTAATACACTACACATTCGATTAACTTTTCCAAACAACCAATCAATATAATCAAACGCATGAGAACCAATCGCCCCAAGCGCCCCACCCCCTTTTTCTTTTTGGGCGTACCAATTCCAACCCCGTTCAGGATTTGCCCGACTTGAAACTAACCAATCAATTTTAATTAACCGTTTTTCACCCACATAATTTTGACTCAAAAGTTCAGCCAAATACTGCCAAGTGGGAACAAATCTAAACTCAAAATCTAACGTCGTTACACAGTTATTTCGTTGGGCTAATTGATAGAGTTTTTGGGCTTCATTCACATTCAACGTTGTCGGTTTTTCTAACAGTAAATGCTTCTTCGCTTGTAAAACAATCTTCGCCATCTCATAATGCAAGAAAGGCGGTGTCGAAATCGCTACACCTGTGACATCGGGTAAAGCAACAATCTCCTCAACTGAACTAGCCGCATGGGGAATATTATGACTCGATGCCATCGCTTTCGCTTTTTCAATATCCCGATGATAAACCGCCACAACTTCTGTACGTGGATGTTCTTGAAGTCCAGGAATAT
The DNA here is from genome assembly GCF_000478195.2 of Lyngbya aestuarii BL J. GTDB lineage: Bacteria > Cyanobacteriota > Cyanobacteriia > Cyanobacteriales > Microcoleaceae > Capilliphycus > Capilliphycus aestuarii. The sequence continues at coordinate 50,195 of NZ_AUZM01000042.1, forward strand.
GAACCTTTTTTCCGAACCCTGTACCGATGACTGCAATTCCAATTTTATTTGTCATTATTCAACTCTAATTTGTTAGTTTTATCGTTTAATCTAGGGATTTATTACTTATTTTTTGCTCGATTTTCAATCCATTCAATCACCTGTTTTCCTAAATTAACATGATCGAATAAATCTATCTCCCGAATTCCAGTTGGACTGGTCACATTGACCTCCGTTAAATAACCGCCAATCACATCAATTCCGACAAAATATAATCCATCTTCTTTTAATTTTGGCGCCAATTGCAGACAAATATCTCGTTCCCGATCCGTAATTTCTGCTGGCGCCACTCGTCCACCCACTGCCATATTTCCGCGAAATTCTTTCCCCGTCGGAATCCGATTGATCGCCCCTATCGGTTCACCGTCTAACAAAATAATCCGTTTATCGCCTTCTTTGGCGGCAGGTAAAAAAGTCTGTACCATCACCGGTTCTTTACCTTGTTTAGTGCTAATTTCAATTAAAGAATTAAAATTGCGATCGCCTGCTTCCAAAAATAAAATTCCTTCCCCTGCTTTTCCGCCCAAAGGCTTCAAAACTCCCGCACCTTGTTTCTCAACAAACTCCCGAATCACCTGTTTATTTTGACTGACAATAGTTTCTGGAATCGCTTCAGTAAATTGTAAAGCATACATCTTCTCATTCGCCGCCCGTAACCCGTGAGGTGAATTAATCACCAAAGTTTTTGTGGAGTCAATATAATCAAGAATATAAGTTGCATATAAATAAGGAACCGTCACAGGCGGATCAGTCCGAATAAACACCGCATCCATTTCTTCTAAAGCGAGTAACTGTGGCTGATCCAACGAAAACCAAAGTTCAGCCGAAATCCAGCGATCGCCTTCTCGTTTCACCGGAGTCAGACGAACCGGAATTAAAGTCGCCCAGGCTTTCCCTTGCGTCACCGTTAGTTGGGGCATCTGGGTGATCCAGACTTCGTGACCCAAGGCTTGGGCGGCTTCCATAATCGCCACACTACTGTCGTGGCCAGGGTTCAGCTTTTCGATCGGGTCAATGATGAATGCAAATTTCATCGATGTTAGGGGTATTGGTGAAGGAGCAACTCTCAAGTAGCATTTTTTATCCTACCGCGATCGTTGACACCTTCCAACAATTCCTACCCCTGAACCCCCTCAACTAAGCTAACAATGGATCAAGCTTTCCTTGGGCATCTAACGCATGAATATCGTCACAACCGCCCAGATGTTGATCGTTGATAAAAATTTGCGGGACGGAACGGCCACCATTTGCGCGTTGGGCCATTTTGTCTCGCGCTTCTTCATCCCCATCAATGACGTACTCGGTGAAGTCTACACCTTTCTTTTTGAGGAGTGATTTCGCCCGTATACAAAAAGGACAGGTACTCCAAGTATAAATTTCGACTTGAGCGGCCATAATATTATGAGTCAGTGAGTAACGTTTTCTAATTTTAACTGATGGTGGGGGTTTGGGGGAGGAACCATAAGTCCCACGCCATAATTTTTGATTTGGCGTTGGGACGGGGCGTATAAACTGCGCGGGAAACCCACGCAGACAGCCCCTCATCCATGGACATCCCCCAAGGAAATTTTATCGGTCAATCCAGATGAAATTTACAAACAATCCGGAATAATCCTACTAGGAATGTATATAATAGTAAGAGCAGGTGATAAACAATGCGACATCAAGCCGTCAAAGTTAGACTGTATCCGACAACTGAACAGCAAGAGATACTAGCTCAACACTTTGGTTGCGCTCGTTGGTGGTGGAATCGTGCGCTCAATCTGTGCATTGAAACTTACCAGGCGACGGGCAAAAGCTTGAGTCAGTCCGCATTGAACAAATTTTTGCCTAAGCTCAAAAAACAGGAGGATACTGAATGGCTATCTGAATGTTATTCTCAGGTATTACAAGCAACAACATTAAATCTAGTAACTGCTTATCGAAACTTCTTTGAACGTCGGGCGAAATATCCTAGGTTTAAAGCCAAGAAAAACAAGCAATCTATTCAGTATCCCCAGTCGGTTAAGGTTGTTGATGGTTGCCTAAAGTTTCCGGGTCGCGTTGGTGTAGTCAAAGCTAAAATACACCGACCAATTGAGGAAACAATCAAGACAGTAACGATTAGCATGATGCCATCGGGTAAGTATTTTGCCTCTGTACTAATGGAGTTAGAAGGAGATAAACCACCGACTAATACTGATGGTAAAGTAGCAGGAATTGACTTAGGGTTAAAGGATTTCGCTATTGTCAATGATGGGGTCAAGACCTCTAAATACGCTAATCCCAGGCATTTAGCCAAACCTGAGCGCAATCTCAAGAGAAAGCAACGAAAATTAGCTAGAAAGGAGAAGGGAAGCAAGTCAAGAGATAAAGCCAGAAAACTGGTAGCTAGGGTTCACGAACGAGTTAGGAATGTCCGTCAAGACTACTTACATAAGCTATCCAGAAAGCTAGTTGACGAAAACCAAGTCATAGTAGTCGAAAGTCTGAATACCAAGGGCATGGTTCGTAACCATAAACTAGCCAAAGCAATCTCTGATGTAGGCTGGGGAATGTTCGTCAATTTCTTATCTTACAAGCTGGAAAAAGAGGGTAAAGTATTGGTAGAGATTGATAGATGGTTTCCCAGTTCAAAACTCTGCTCAAACTGTCATTATCAAGTAAGTGAGATGCCGCTAGAGGTTAGGTCTTGGACTTGCCCTAGTTGTGGCATTCACCACGATAGAGACGGCAACGCCTCAGCAAATATCAGAGCAGAAGGCATCAGGATTTTATCGGTCTTGGGAACCAGGACTGCTGCTGGTGGAGGGGATGTGAGTCCGAAGCTTGGGCGCAAGTCTAAGCTGACGCAATCCCCTGTGAAATCAGAAGCCCACGCTATACCCGACAGGGTTAGCGATGGGTAGTTCACTACCAATAGTAGTTAGATTCAACTCATCTTCAGTGTTAGGTTTTGAGGATTGGCAGATTGACGGATCAGAAAAACGATTTTCTTTGTTCCCGATTTACTGTTAAATAACTTGACGATCATTGACAGGTTGAACAGGTCTAGCATTTTCATTATAAAGAGACTGAAATTGCTTAATTTGTTCGTCAGAAACTTCAATCGGTTTTTCAAACACTATCCAGTTTACCCCTTCACTACAGGGCGGTGTCGTTAACGAACCCTTGTAATTGTAATACACTTGATTTTCCGGCGGTAATGCACTAGCATTAATCGCGACTCCACTCACCGGATTTTCTCGGGTTTCTTCCGGTACATGAGGCCATAAACTAGAAATAAATCGATTTTCCGTTCCTTCTTCTATCAAAATTCCAATGACTGCTAATTCACCATCCGAACTTTGATGAACCAGATGAACTTCCATCGGATAGGTTTTTCCATTTAACTGATGTTCACTGGGCGTATGAAAGTGAAATTGCTTCAATTCATACTGTTTGTTATCAACTTTTATGGTACTTCCAGGTTCATACTCGATCTGAATGGTATTACCGGTGTTAACCACTCTTAGCGGCGTATAATCGTAACTAAATTCTATTTTTGGTTTCGGTGTTAAAGCTTCGGTGTCAATATTAACTGGAGATTGTTGCAGTCCGGTTTCACAGAGGGCAAATTCTTCATTTAAAGCCGCCCAATTTTCTGGCCCAATTTCACCCCGATAGCCCCATTCACCTGTTTCGGGCTGAGTTGTTGAACAAGCGACGGGAATAATTAGCACCGTCACAATAAAGATGATCAAGTACCTCATCCAACTTTTAATTCTATTCATTGGAGGTTATTGTTTAGTAAAGTTCGTATTTCAGCAAAGTACAAGCAATCGTCCCGTTATAAACAGGTATTCGTTGCGCGGTTCTCAGTCCAACTTGTTTAGAGAGTGCTTTATTTCCAGTTAGAATAAATGCAGTCCACCCCTGAAAACGTTGCTTAAAAATATCTCCAAGCTGTTGATAGAGACTTCCTAACTGTTTCACATCTCCTAGTCGTTCTCCGTATGGAGGATTACAGATAATTATACCGTGATCAGCCGGAGGTTCAAGGTGAAATAACGTTGCTTGAGTTAAACGAATTTGATCTTCAACCCCGCACTGGTGAGCATTATAACGGGCTTGAGCTAACATTTCCCCCTCGCGATCGCATCCGGTAATAATAGTATTTAACTCTGATAATTGACTATCTTCGGCTTCTTGATACAACGAGTCCCATAAGTCCCCATCAAAATCTTGCCATCTCATAAACCCAAACGTCTCTCGAAACAGTCCGGGTGCAACGTTCAACCCCTTCAAAGCTGCTTCTAGAGGGAGGGTTCCAGAACCACACATCGGGTCTAAAAACGGCAGATTTGGCTGCCATTGCGCCATCTCCAGCAACGCTGCGGCTAGAGTTTCTTTTAGGGGCGCTTTCCCCATCGCTGGCCGATATCCCCGTCGATGTAAACTATTTCCAGAACTATCTAAACTCAGAATTCCCCGATCTTGATCAATGTGAAGATTAATGATCACATCAGGATCTTCAGTATCAATACTCGAACGTTCGCCCCACTGTTGACGTTGCTGATCAACTATTGCATTTTTGACCTGTAACGCACTAAAATGAGTGTGATTCAAAGCGCGATTTCGACCTGTACAGTGAACGGCAAATGTATCATCGGGTTGAATATACTGTTCCCAGGAAAGGCTTTGAACTGCTTGATAGAGTTGTTTGGCATCGCCACAAGCAAAGTGATGAATCGGAACCAACACCCGAAAAATCGTTCTAGACCAAAGATTCACCCGATAGAGAAGTTCACGATCCCCTTCAAAGTGTACCCCAGTAAAGTCTGGACGAATCGCCTTTGCACCTAAGCGTTCCAACTCTTGAGCTGCGATCAACTCTAAACTCCGGGCGACTTTGGCAAAATATTGGCTCATCCAATAGACGAACTTAAAACTTTAGATAGATTTAGAAATTTAGGATGCACTGTTAAACTATAAACCCAGATTGACTTACAAAACACTCGGCTTTAAAAACATACATGAGATAAAACTAAAGCGGCCAGACATTCCGACCGCATCGAAAATCCTCACACCACACACACAGGAATGACATACAAATTTAACAGAGACGTCATTTACTTTTTTCAGGAAGGACACCGGCGACTGGCCGTGTTTCGTCTCGGTGTCCTAACTGGTTCGCTCCTCACACGCTTGTAACTGTATCCAAACCATTATCCTTTTGTCAATACTCTCATCAGGATTTTTTTGGGCAAGATCCTAAAATCCTTATATCATCACTGTTGTAGTTGCAGGGAAACTCTCAGTTAAAGATTGACTCCGCCTCGGAAGTGGGACAACAGACAGCCATTTCCCCTGAAGTCCACAACAAATTGTATAGGTAGGGAGGTGGGGAGGTGGGGAGATGGGGAGATGGGGAGATGGGGAGATGGGGAGATGGGGAGATGGGGAGATGGGGAGATGGGGAATGGCTATCCCGTTGGGGGAGATCTTATAGCACTACGCATTATGGTTAGGACATTAGTAAAAGCTGAAAGTTGAGGCAGTGCGGTCTTGGGGTCACGCCTGCGTGGAGCGCGAAGTCCGTTGCGGGGGTTCCCCCCGTTGTAGGAACTTCGTAATCTTAGCAACTGCCGTGGCGGTGTCGGTTTCTGTCCCGCCTAACTTTTTAAGAAGCTGAAAATCTTTTCTAGTCTCACTTTTGCCAGATGAGCTGTTGCCTATTGCGAGAGCGCTTCGCGCTATACCTTCTGCCTTTTGCCTAAATTATTCTGCCTTCATTCAATTAAAACGGCGTATAAGTAATTGAGAAATAAACCCCGGCTTCTTGTAAAGAATTTTCGTCTCGATCATCAACTTCATTGAACGGAATTCCATAATCAATTCGAGCGTTAAACCGTTCTCCTAAACGCAATTGTAAACCCAATCCAATCCCGGCAATCGTATCATTTTCTTGGCTATCTTCTTCCTCAACATTCCAGCCTCGACCCAAATCAAAAAACGGCACAATTTGCAATACATTTCCTTCGCCAAAACGAGCGACTGGAAACAAAGCTTCAGCAGAGAAAAACACACCATTATCCGTTAATAAAACATCCTGACGATAGCCTCGCACACTCTGATAACCCCCTAAAGGAAACTGTTCTAACGGCACCAACGCTCTAGTCGATAATTGTATATCTGATCGCACCACCAACAACAGATCGGGCGCTAATAATCGCACATATTGACCTTGACCTCGCCAAGTAAAAAATCGACTATCGGGCGGTTCATTATTAATTGTCGCATCAAATGCACCCACACCTAAACTAAACTGTGATCGCCCAGCCAAAACCGATCTTGAAGTTCTTCGAGTGTATTCTTGAAACACACGAATTGCCGAAATTTTGGTGCTTCCATCTTCTTCAGCACCCACAGAAAGAGGTTCTTCTTCTCCTAAAATAGTGGTTTGGCTATTTTCCCGAGAAAGGGTTAATCCCACCGCAATATCTTGAGTCGGAGTTTGATAAATCGGTTGACGAATCGTTAACCCAAAGCGATCAGAATCTCCGGTGATATTCAGGCGATCAAATGGTTCTTCAATAACTTCCGAATCTGTGCCATAATAATCAAAACGAATTGTACCATTGCGGGCATTAATTGGAAAAGTGTAGTTGATATCATAGCGATCGCTACCATCGGTATTCGTATAAGCAGTATTAATGCGATCGCCAAATCCCAATAAATTAGCTTCTGTAACACTCAAACCTCGACGAAAACTTCCCACACTCGGAATCCGACCATTATCAGCAATTAGTTGTAAACTAAAGGTATCTGCG
>NZ_AUZM01000043.1 GCF_000478195.2 Lyngbya aestuarii BL J
CAAGTTCGAGAGATCTCAGTCAGGACTAAGTAGAAATTAGTTGCAGTTGGTACAAGTAATGAATTCATCACAGTTACATCCCGACAACAGCGAAGTCATCGAGGTCAACTCCTGGGCCGATCGGTGGCAAGTCTACAGACGCTTACAAGAGCTAGAAATCCCCAGTTCATGTGAGATCGAGCAACCCCTACGGGTACAGATCAATAACATTAACCAAGCGGTTCAACTCTCCAGCGTCTTGAAACAGTTCTCAGCCTCTCGTCGAGATCTACTTGAAACCTTAGAACGCTGTTGGGAAGCTGAGTCTGACTAATGACGATCGCAACGATGCGGCGGCTTTCCTCCATCAACTCGGACGTTTCCTCAAAACAAACGTCTTGACTCCGAACTCCAACTATCTCAATTCCAATACCTTAAGGATTACCCTGAAACCAATGTCTAAAACTGACAAAAAAATTACGGAATTCAATTTTGATGGTCAAGTGACCTATGTATTCTTCGATGGCAGCAAGCCTAAATACCTACAACTGATGACCTCCGAAGGGCTACATTTGATTAAACTCTCCAAAGAATCTCGTTCAATTTGTGAACGTTTGTTAATTCCGGGACGACAAGTTCAGGTGAGTGGCATCAAAAAGTATGATCCTAAAAGCAGCAAAATCAAACTCAAAGCCGAGCAAGTGATAGCCTTGAGTGAGGCAGGAGAGGCCAGCAGTTCACCGTGTTCATCTCAAAAAGCAGCGAAAAAGACTTGTGCAGGTAAAAAAGCCCAAATCCTCGTCTGTGACAAATCAGATTGTCGTAAAAAGGGTGGAAGCCATCTATGTTCAGCCTTAGAAACCGCCGTTCAAGAACAAGGACTCGAAGAACAGGTGACGATCAAGAAAACAGGCTGTCTCAAACGGTGCAAAGCAGGGCCTAATGTGGTGATGATGCCCGACAAAACACGCTACAGTCGGGTCAGCGCCAAGGAACTGCCTAAGTTAATCGCCAAGCATTTCTAAAACAAATAGACTATCATTCTTGGTTACAAATTACTTCATCAAGCTAGAGACGTTCCAGTGGAGCGTCTTTGCTTTTGTTCGGGAGATAGGGAGATCACAACCGACGCAAACAAATCATTTCTCGCGCTATTGAACAATTTGCGTCGGTTGCTGTTGAAGACTTAACAGGTATCAGAAATAGGATTAATATTCAACGCAGAAGTCAAACAGAGCGTAGACGTTTAACAGTTGGGCGTTCTATCAACAGTCGGGGGTAAGCTTACAAAAAACTGTTAACTGAAAACAGCACTTGTCCATGATAATGTCAAGGTAGCTTGATTGAGCTGCGCTAAGGTGAGAAGATTTAATCATGTGGCCGGAGAAGTATTTTCAATATTGCTGAGGAAACTTGGAACGCTGACAGAACCGACAAACTAGCAATCGCGAGCTTGACCGCTTTTGAGATTCTGTCCGGGAAGTGATCTCTGGCATCGCTCAACGATCGCCAAAACCTTAAATGTCAGTTTTCCAACCCCTGCAACCCAAGTCGGGAAGCCTCCGATAACCAGCAGAGAAGAACTCCATCAAGAACAACTTTGGCGCTCTGTCGGAAAAAATCGCCACTCGTAGAAACCCAGAACATGGGGCTGCTACGCTGTCAGACTACACGTTCATAAAATATACAGAAACGATAACTATGGCTGTTGCAACCCAATCACTCGAACAACTCTGCATTAACTCTATCCGTTTTTTAGCGATCGATGCGGTACAGAAAGCCAACTCTGGCCACCCGGGATTGCCGATGGGTGCCGCACCAATGGCATTTGTACTATGGGATCGCTTTATGCAGTTCAATCCCAAAAACCCCACCTGGTTTAACCGCGATCGCTTTGTCTTGTCGGCGGGTCATGGTTGTATGTTGCTGTATTCCCTCCTACACCTGACAGGTTATGACAGTGTTCCTCTCGATGAAATTAAACAATTTCGTCAGTGGGATTCTAAAACTCCTGGACACCCAGAAAACCACGTCACCTCGGGTATTGAAGTCACTACAGGGCCGTTAGGACAAGGGATTGCCAATGCGGTGGGATTGGCTTTAGCAGAAGCCCATTTAGCAGCAACCTTCAACAAACCAGACTGTCAGCTTGTTGATCATTACACCTATGTGATCATGGGTGATGGCTGCAACATGGAAGGGATTTCTGGTGAAGCCTGTTCTCTGGCCGGACACTGGGGCTTAGGCAAATTAATCGCTTTCTACGATGACAACCATATTTCTATTGATGGTCATACCGACATCTCTTTTACTGAAGATGTAGCAGCCCGCTTTGAAGCCTACGGTTGGCACGTTCAACACGTTACCGATGGTAACACTGACTTAGAAGGGATCGCCGCAGCCATCCAAAAGGCAAAAGAAGTCACTGACAAACCCTCGCTGATTAAAGTGACGACTATTATTGGCTACGGTTCTCCTAATAAAGCTGATACTCACGATGTTCACGGCGCTGCTTTGGGTAAAGACGAAGTTCAAGCCACTCGCGAACATTTAGGCTGGGAATACCCCGAGTTTGAAATTCCTGAAGATGCCCTTAATCATTTCCGCAAAGCGATTGATAAAGGGGCAACGGCTGAACAAGAATGGAACAAAACTTTGGATCAATACAAATCCAAGTATCCCCAAGAAGCCGCAACCTTTGAGCGGATGTTGAGTGGTAAACTTCCCGAAGGTTGGGCGGATGCACTGCCGAAATATACTCCCGAAAGCAAGGCAGATGCGACTCGTAACCAATCCGGTGCGACTCTTAATGCGCTCGCTAGTGTATTACCCGAATTAATCGGGGGTTCGGCTGATTTAGCCCCCTCCAACAAAACCCTCCTCAAAGGCTTAGGTGATTTCCAAAAAGGAAGCTACCAAAACCGTAACGTTCGCTTTGGGGTTCGTGAACATGGGATGGGTGCGATTTGTAATGGTATTGCCCGACATGGTTCGGGGTTAATTCCCTACGGCGCCACTTTCCTGGTATTCACCGACTATATGCGGAACTCGATCCGTCTGTCGGCGTTGGCGGAAACAGGTGTAATTTGGGTGATGACTCACGATTCTATTGCCCTGGGTGAAGATGGCCCGACTCACCAACCCGTTGAACATATTATGTCTCTGCGGGCAATTCCTCAATTGATTGTGATTCGTCCGGCTGATGGAAATGAAACTTCTGGGGCTTATAAAGTTGCGGTCGAAAAGGCAAAAGCAGCACATCCGGCGGCGACATTGTTAGCATTTTCTCGTCAGAATTTGCCGAACTTAGAAGGCAGTTCGATTGATGTGGTTGCCAAAGGTGCGTATATCCTCAGCGACAACAGCGACGGTACGCCCGATATTATCTTGATTGGTACTGGCGGCGAAACTTACCAGTGTGTTGAAGCTGCTGTGAAACTCCGCGAAGAAGGTAAGAAAGTTCGGGTGGTTTCCATGCCCAGTTGGGAGTTGTTTGAAGAACAGGATGCAGCTTACAAAGAGTCTGTTTTCCCGAAAGGTGTTAAGAAGCGTTTAGCAGTGGAAGCTGGAATTAGCTTAGGTTGGTGTCGTTATGTCACTGATGAAGGTGCAACCATTAGTGTTGATACCTTTGGGGCGTCTGCTCCCGGTGAAGTGGTACTGGAGAAGTTCGGCTTTACCGTTGACAATATTGTCGCTCAGGCGAAAGCGTTGTTAGGTTAGACGTTAAGTATAGGGGCGGGTTCTATTGAGATCTATATTTTCTCAAAAGCAACTGTTAGATCTGCCCAAACCAGCGTAATTGTCTAGTTCGTTATAATTCAGAAGGCTCTCTATTTTTTAGGGAGCCTTTCTATGGCAAGAACTTGTAACGGAGTATAACAATCATAAGTTGACGAATAAATCAAGATATAATATTACAGTATCCTCGCTTATACTGTGAGGCGAAATGAAAGCAGAGCTTCTCAAAAGACTATTTAGGGCGATCGCTAGTTCAGACTCTATAGCGATTGATAAGCTTGTACATTTAGTAATCGAAGAGGAGCGTAATAAAGGGCATATGCGACTAGCTGACCAGTTAGAGAATATAACTAAGAAAAGTAACAACAATCAGGTTGCTTCGCACACAGCAGAATCGTTACAGACTCTTAGCGAACTACCGACGAGTAAGCGATTAAATTCTCCTTTAGTCACAATAATACCGAGGGAAAAGCTACGACATCATATGGTGCTATCCCAGAGTATAGAAAAGCGCTTTCATCGAATAGAAAAAGAGTATGTTGCTAGAGATAGACTAGCTCATTACGGGCTACGCTACAGACAGAAAATACTTTTATATGGCCCCCCAGGTTGTGGAAAAAATCTAGGAGCTGAACGTTTAGCATGGAACTTGGGTTTACCTTTAGTTAAAGTTCGTTTTGATGCAATGGTATCATCATACTTAGGTGAAACTGCAAGTAATTTAAGGTTGGTGTTTGATAAAGCCAATGAAAGTCCGTGCTTATTATTTTTAGATGAATGTGACTCGATTGCCAAATCACGGGAAGATACTCAGGAAGTTGGAGAGATTAAGCGGGTAGTGAATACGTTTCTTCAAATTCTTGATGAGTATGAGCCTAATTCTGGACTTTTGGTTGCAGCCACAAACTTGAATCAATCGTTAGATACTGCTTTATGGAGACGGTTCGATGATATGATTCTAGTCCCAAAACCGGGAGAGAACGAGTTGCAAGAAATACTCAAGCAAACTCTATCTGCATTAGAAGTTGGCTCCGTTAACTGGACTGTTATTACTAAGCAGATGAATAACTTTTCTGCTGCTCAAGCTGTTAAGGTGGCTCAAGATGCGGCTAAGAGAGCTATACTTGAAAGGGAAGAATTGGTCATTCAAGAACATTTAGAAGACGCTATTGAAGAAATCAAAGCTTACACCAGTTAATTTTTGAATACATTACGCTAAATGGCAGAACGACAATCTCAGAAATTCCCTCATATTCAACTTCGACTGACAAGAGCAGGAGGTGTGGCATCAGCAGGGTTTCCTAGAGAGGATTCTAGAACATCTGCTAATCGTGGCGATCGCCAAGGTCATGGTAAAAAGCTTCAGGGTGAAGTATTTTCTATGGTATCTGAATGGCAAGATATTGATGAGAAAAGAGAAGAGGAAGAAAAACCTAAATTGCCAGATAATTCACGCCGACTTATCTTGCAAATAGATCCTACTACTGTTGACCCAGATAAACTTAAGAGTTATGGAATAGAGTTAATTGCTGAATTAGAAAATGGGTATATCATTGGTGCTTCAGTAGATTTAGAGCTTAGTGATTTACAGAAAAAAATAGATAAATTTATCGAAGAAGAAAAGAGAAGTGGTGGAGTTGCTGGAATATGGGAAATAATTGACGGTATTAAGAAACCAGAGTTGATTCTTTCTCCTGAACTTTGGAATAACTGGGAACAAGTCAAAGATAACCAAATTTATACAGTTGATGTAGGAATTGCTTGTGTGGGAACTGAATCAAAGTTGCCTGATTATCCGAAGCGAAAAGATGATGAAAGTGACGATAAATATAATAAAAGACTCAAGACTTGGATTGACAAGCGTGATATGACTTATGAATCTTGGGACGATGTGCAATCTCAACGGCAAGATGAACTGAAAAAATTTGTAAGTTTTTACAATGGAAATAGAGAAATTCAAAGTTTCATAGAAGGAAAAATTGTAGCAGGAGCATTGTTACCAGATAGTTTTTCCTGTCGAATTTCTATTTCAGGTAAAGGTTTAAAGGATCTGGTTTTGAACTTTCCCTATATTTTTGATGTTAGTGAACCTGATGAATTTAGTGAATTTCTTCAAAAAGAAGGCTTGTCTGAAACAGATGAGCCTTCTTTTGTTTTAGAAGCACCCGAATTAAATGCACCAAAAGTCTGCGTTATTGACAGTGGTATTCAAGAAAGACATCCTCTTTTAAGAGCAGCGATTGATTCACAAAACTCCCGTTCTTGGGTTCCTGGAGAAACCGATCAAACTGCTGACTACGTTAAAAATGGTGGACATGGAACAAGAGTAGCTGGTGCTATCCTCTATCCCAGAACTATACCTCGCAATGGCACACAAAAAGCGATTTGCTGGATTCAAAACGCTAGAGTTTTAGATAGAGATTGCTATCTACCACAAACATTATTTCCCCCTAACTTACTGAGTGAAATTGTTGACATATACTATCAAACGGGAACACGAATATTTAATCATTCCATTGCTGGAGTAGTTCCTTGTCGTCTAATGTACATGAGTCCTTGGGCAGCTGCTATCGACCAACTTACATGGCATAACGATATTCTTGTTATTGTCTCTGCTGGTAATTTAGATAAGCGAATAGGTAATCAAAGATTGTCAGTAAGAGATCACCTCAAAGCAAACCGCCCCTACCCTGATTATCTTTTAGAAGACTCTTGCAGAATTGCTAACCCTGCTCAAAGCTTCCAAGCACTAACTGTTGGCTCAATTGCTTTGACTTTCTACAATTCTCCACCTCAAAGCTCGATATCAAAAACCGATATGCCTTCAGCTTTTTCATGTTCTGGATTAGGAATTTGGGAGACAATTAAACCTGAAGTCGTAGAGTATGGTGGTGATTTGGTGAAGGATGAAAGTACACCTCCGAGTCTTACTTGTCCTGAAGCTGTATGTCCTGAGCTAGTACGATCAACTTTAGGAGGTGGCCCTGCCATATCATCAGATCAAGTCGGGACTTCCTACGCTACACCCAAAGTTAGTCATATTGCTGCTTGTCTTGCTTCTGAACTCCCTAATGAGAGTTGTCTTTTATACCGTGCTTTAATTGTTCAGTCAGCCCGATGGCCAGAGTGGGCATTTGCAGATAATATTGATCAAGGGGATGTAATTCGTCAGATTGGTTATGGTATTCCCCGTCTTGACCGTGCTTTAGGAAACGCTCCTAACCGAATAACATTAATAACAACAGGAGAACAACGGATTAAAGCCAGATATGCTCATGTTTATCAAGTAAAGCTTCCAGAACAATTACTGTCCCAAGGAGAAGAGTTAGAGATTTTAGTTGAAATTACATTATCCTATAAAGCACAACCCCGTCGCACTAGACGAAATCGAAGAAGATATCTTTCAACATGGCTTGATTGGGAGTGTAGCAAAAAAGGAGAAGAGCCTGATAGATTTTTAGCAAGAATTTTAAAGGATTATGATGCTTCAGAAGATTCAGAAAGGGGAGAAGATCCGTTTAAATGGACTCTCGGTAAACGGAATAATTATGGTCAAGTTAGGGAGGTTTCTAGGAGTGCAGGAACGATTCAGAAAGACTGGGTAATTGTAAATTCCTATAACCTTCGAGAAGCTTTTTGTATTGCAGTAGTTGGACATGAAGGTTGGAATAATGACCCAGAAGCAAGTGTTCCTTACTCATTAGTTGTTAGCTTTGAAGCCATACAAGCCAACGTTCCTATTTATAATGTCATTGTACAAGCCCAAGTTGAAACAAGAGTAGAACAACAAGTAAACTCTTAAAAAGATAAATTATTCGCAAGCTTAACTGAAATTTTAATACAAATTTTACGAAAACATCCTATTCTAATAACTGCGTTGGATAATCCAAAATTTATCCCACTTTGAGAAAATTACTCAACTGACTGATTTATAACCTAAAGCGTTAGATTTATTGGGTGTGAGTCTATTTTGTACCCAGTAGATACCGGAAAAAAGCAGGTCAATCTCTCCTTTCCGCAAAAGTTTGAGGTATTGTCAATATAATCTTTTTGTTGAAAACAGAATGCTTCGACAGTTCCGCTACAACGCATAAGCTCTACTTTTTGAGATAGATGTTAATTTAGAAGCAACATTTTAGTCATAAAACACAGAGCTATTTATTGAAGCCTGGGTACTGATTCATTGTGAAGATCTAGAAGAATCATAGAATCTGGCTGCATTTATACCCACTGATTATTAATTATAGCTAACTATGAAGTTTTTACCTAATGAAAAATTTACGATTAGCACTCAAGAACCACTCTCCCAGGTGATTGAGAAACTAGAAGCTCATATTGAAGCCCCAAAGACAATTCGCTGGAGGTTTTCACACAATCATGCTCCCTATGCAGGTACGATTTCTGACTCTGGATTTAAAATCTATCGGATTATCCACTATCGGAACTCATTTTTACCGATCATTAGAGGAAAATTTGAGTCTTCATCAGAGGGAACAAGAATTTATGTCACGATGAATTTGAATCCTTTTGTACTCGCTTTTTTACTGTTTTTGTTTTTCCCATTTTTAACCTTAATACCTACCTTTTTTGTTGTACTAATCTTTCAACAAGGATTTTTGTCTCCTGAAATTTTGTTTTTAGGATTTCCGATTTTTATCTTATTTATATTTTGGTGTGCGTTTTGGTACGAGGCTAATCGCAGTCGGGAGGAATTAATTCAGATTATTGAGGGCAAATACTTTGAACCAGAAACCGTTAATAAAACTTACAATAAACAAAAATATGGAATTTGGCTAAGAGGTTTATTAATTCTAATAGTAATCGGTAATATAATTGCTAACCTTGATCTTTTTTCTTTGGTTCAACAGGAATCACAGCCTTTAGTTTCTCAGTCTTGTTCACAACTTTCTACTCAATCTCCCTATTGTAAACTTACAGTTGCTTATACTTTAGAAGGATATCCCACAGAAGCCGATATTGCTATCAGTTCAGAGGGTAACATTTTAGCAAGTGGGGGAGAAGATAAAGCAATTAAAATTTGGGATTTGCAAACCGGAGAATTGAAAAAAATACTTCAGAGTGACTCAGGTGTGATTAATACTTTAGCGATTTCTCCTGATGGAAAAACGATTGTCAGTGGGAGTGGCGATCGCATGATTCGGATCTGGAATATTACCTCAGATCAGCCTCCTTTGATGCTAAAAGGACATTCTAATAATATCATCCAGGTTGAGGTTTCATCGGATGGAAATACTATTATGAGTCGTGATTATGAGGAGATTAAAGTCTGGGATTTTGAAACAGGTGAACTCAAAGCAACATTACCCAATTTACCCTCTCGTGAGTTTAAGATTGGTTCGCTAGTGATTGAAGATAACTCATCCTATTTTAATCCTCTGAAAATCAGTTCAAAGGGGACTGCATTAGTTAAGTTTGAAAACAAAATTCTCGCCTGGAATCTAGCGACAAATGAGCAAATCTCTCTTGAAAAAAAATGGTTTGAAAACTTGGATATTTACTCTGGACGCATCAGTTTAGATGGGGAAACTGTTGTGATGACTTCCTTTAGCCAACCGAAAACGTATCTAAAAATATGGGATCTAAAAACAGGAATGCTTAAAAGACAGCAACAAATTTCTTCTTCTTCTCAGGTAAAAAGTGGATTTTATGATCTGACTTTGACTCGCAATCACATTATCGGGAGTACCAAAGATGAGGAACTTAAAGTGTGGAATCTCGAAACTGCTGAGTTAGAAGCGACTTTAGAACAAGAAAAGATGAGTCATTTAGTGGTTAGTTCTGAGGGTAAATTTCTAGCTGGAATTACGGGTAATTTATACAATCAGGATACCCAAATAAAAGTATTAAAGCGTCCATAAATTTTAATTTTGTTCAATGATGTTATGAAAATATTAGAACAGACTTCAACTCATCTAATTCTGAAAGACTCAGTAAAATCAGCTTGGGGAATTAGATTATTTTGTACTCCTTTTTTTCTTTTTGGATGTCTCGGACTGGTTTTAGTCATTATTGAAAAAATTTTTCCTAGCTTCTTCATTATCTTTTGTCTTTTGTTTGGTATTTTTGGCATTTTTTTTAGTGCTGTTACAACAGTTATACTGGATAAAAATAAAAATAAAATTAGTATAAAAGTTCAAAGATTATTCAGAAAAAAAGAAAGAGAGTATTCACTGAATGAGGTTAGTGTTCGAGTCCATAAGACTCCTTGGAAGGTTAAAGATTATTCGTCTTTTTTAATTGTCAAAAAGGAATCAATCTATGTTGTTATTTTAGAAATTGCCTCGATTTCTAAACAAATTAAATTCTCGGGAAATTACAGTTTTACCCAAAATGAAGCAGTTAAAATTGCGAATATTATCCGAACTTTTCTGAATCAATCCCGATAAAATTTACAGATTATTTACCTAAAAACACACAATGAATTATCAAGGTTCAATTGAATTAAATCACAACAATGATGATGCGCTTGAAGAACTCTTTAACGCGGTGATTATAGAATTATTAAGCGATCAGACAAACTTAGCAATATGGCTGATGAACGAGATTGATTTTTCGTTGTTTAATACTCAAAAAATTGGAGCAGAATCTCCATTTAAAGGAAGTAATAGCGTCCTCGCAGGTTCAGGTTTACTGATTAAAGTCGAACCCAATACTATCAATGAATTAATACAAACTTTCTCGACAGGTTATTTAACCTCTGAAGTTTTACATCTAGAAATAGAAGTTGAACATTCAGTTCAATTTGAAGCTTATGATCATTTTGAATGTATTTTTTTCGGAAATAAAATCTCTCTAGAATTACTTAACGATCTCAAAAGTCGTGGTGTCATTGATCATTATGAAATTTCTGAGAAAGAGAGTTAAAAATCGAAAATAAATGAGTGACTTTGATAAATAGCTGTTAAATCTAAAATCAGTCCGAGCAGAAAGCACATTTTTGTTAAAACAACAACAAAATTTTACAATTTGTTATCATAAACTCATCAACCAGGGTACAAGTTTAGAGGAAAATCGATATGCAATTACCAGTCACCGATAAACCAACTGTCAATTCGATAACAACGACGGTGGGTGAATATCTTGTGAGTCAACTCAAAGCCGTTGGTGTGCGTCACGTTTTCGGGGTTCCTGGCGATTATGTTCTTGACTTGATGGATGTGATCGTCGAGAGTTCGATAGAATTAGTAGGGACTTGTAACGAGTTGAATGCAGGTTATGCTGCTGACGCCTATGCCCGTTTAAATGGAGTGAGTGCGTTGTGTGTCACCTATGGCGTTGGGGGGTTGAGTGTCGTCAACGCTTTAGCCGGTGCCTATGCAGAGGAAGTTCCTATTATTGTCATTAGTGGGGCGCCGCGAACTTCCGCCAAAGGAAATAACCTGTTGATGCACCACACGACGGGAGACTATAACCTTCAACTCTCTATTTTAGAAAAAGTAACGGTTGCGGCTGTGACTCTCACCAACGCTGAACAAGCCCCCGCCCAAATTGATCGAACGATTGCGGCTTGTTTACGCTACAAACGCCCGGTTTATATCGAAATTCCGGCAGATATGGTGGCTCAACCCTGTACTATGCCCTTGAGTTTTGAGCGTCCAAATCCTGTAGTGAGTGATGTTCAAGCCCTTAATGAAGCGATTAACGAAGCAGTAGAATGGTTAGAAAACTCAGAACATCCTGTTATTTTAGCAGGAGTTGAGTTGCATCGCTACGGAATTCAAAAGAAACTACATCAATTAGTTGAAATTACCGGATATCCGATTACGAGTACCTTGTTAGGAAAGTCGAGTATTTCTGAACTTCATCCTCAATTTATTGGGAATTATGTCGGGGCGTTGAGTCGAGATTATGTAAAAAATCGGGTTGAAACAGCCGATTGTATTTTGTGTTTGGGTGCGATTATGTCTGATACTAATTTAGGGGGTTATACGGCTCAACTCAAAGAAAGTCAGTTAATTAATGCTAATTCTCTAAAGGTTAAAATCAAGCATCATTATTATTCTCCGATTGATTTAGGAGATTTTATCGACGGTTTGATTGCTAAACTTTCTCGTAAATCTTCTGAGAGCCTAGATATCCAACCTGCGGCTGAATTATTATCTAAATCTTTTGAGGTTCAACCCGAACAGAAAATAACCAATGCTCGATTTTATGAGCGGATGAATCATTTTGTTGGTGATAATAGTACGGTGATTGCTGAAACGGGAGATGCAATTATTGCTACGATTGATTTATTGATTCATGCTGACACTCGGTTTATTGGACAAGCATTTTATATGTCCATTGGCTATTCTCTCCCGGCTTGTTTGGGTGCTGCATTGGCTCGTCGTCAAAATCGAGTCATTCTGTTTATTGGGGATGGTTCGTTTCAAATGACTTGTCAGGAACTTTCAACTATTATTCGTTTGGGGTTAAATCCAATTATTTTCTTGATTAATAACGATGGTTATACGATTGAACGAATGATCCATGATGGTTCCTACAACGATATTCAACCCTGGAAATATCATCAGCTTCCGCAAGTTTTTGGGGAGAGTCTCAGTTGTCAGGTACGAACAGAAGGAGATTTAGAAAAAGCTTTAGAAATGGCGGCTAAAAATCGGGATAAGTTGTGTTTTATTGAGGTTCATTTAGATCGATTTGATTGTTGTGAAACCTTGGCTCGTTTGACTCAAGCTGTTCGTCGGAACTAATTTGATTGAAAAATTTTGTTATCGGTTGGGTTATACAGCGTAAAATCCAACTTTTTTGATGAGTAAAAATTCAGAAAATTTGTTGAATATTCTCCGCAGGTAAGGGTTTAGAGAAATAATAACCTTGTCCGAGTGGACAGTCTAAATGTTGTAAAGTATTGAGTTGTTCTGCGGTTTCGATTCCTTCTGCGATCGCATTAATATTAAGAGCATGAGCCAGTACAATCATTGTCCGAACAATTTCAAAGCTTTGAGGTTCTGAGTTCATTGTTTGAATGAAAGACATATCAAGTTTGAGATTATCAACTGAAAAACGATGGAGATAACTTAATGAGGAATATCCAGTCCCAAAATCGTCTAAAGACAAACCAATTCCAATTGATTTTAATTGAGAGATCGTGACAGCGACTTTCTCCGGTTCTTCGAGCAAAGCCGTTTCTGTCATTTCTATCTTCAGACATGGGCTTTCTAAACCTGTCTCATTTAAAATTTTTGTAACTTGTTCAACTAAATTGTCTTCAGTAAAATGTTTGGCTGACAGGTTGACACTGATCACAAAAGGAGGGCGATTTTTACGGTTTTCATTCCAGCGATAAACTTGCTGACAAGCCTCTTGTATCACTTGCCAATCGAGTTGTGTGATTAAACCAATTTCTTCAGCAATGGGAATAAAATGACCAGGAGTCAGGAGTCCCCGTTGAGGATGATTCCAACGCACTAACGCTTCAAAACCATGAATTGCAGAGGTTTGGAGATTGACAATAGGTTGGTAATAAACTTGAAATTCTTTTCGCTCTAAAGCTCGTCTTAAATCGCTTTCTAATTTTTGAATGAATCGAACTTGTTCTCGCATGGTTTCGTTAAAGACTTCATAGCGTCCTCGACCTAAAGTTTTTGCACGATACATGGCAAGATCTGCATCTCGAATCAAATCATCAACTTGATTATAGCCAATTGAACTTAAAACAATACCAATACTAACATTGGTAAAAATTTCATGCTCATTGATATAAGTTTTCTCAATAATTTCATTGCGAATTCGTTGAGCGATTTGATAAATTTCATAGAGATCATCTAAGTTTTCAACTAAAATTGCAAATTCATCTCCACCCAATCGAGCAACTTGATCAATATTGCGGACAGATTTTATTAATTTTTGACCAATTATTTGTAGGAGTTGATCGCCAACTTGATGACCTAAACTGTCATTAATAATTTTAAACCGATCTAAATCGAGAAAGAAAATAGCAAATGTAAAATCAGGATTCATCAGACGACGGTTATCTGCTTCCTGGAGGTTTTGCATAAAGCCATGACGATTTAGTAAGCCTGTTAACGGGTCGTGAAAGGCTTGATATCGAAGCTTTTCTGTGGCTACTTTTTGATGAGTAATGTCTCTAAAAATTAATACAGAGCCTTGAATCTCTTGGTTAGAATTTAAAATCGGTGCAATATTATCATCAATAGGAATTTCTTTGCCATTTTTTGAGATGAGTAAAGTCGGTTCGGTGAGCTTAATGCTTTGACCTTGTTGTATTGTTTTTAAAATGAGGGTTTGTAGAGAATGACGACTTTCCTCATGGATAATATTAAAAATACTGTTAATATCTTGTCCAATTCCTGCTTCCCATGACCAACCTGTGAGTTCTTCTGCAACAGGATTCATAAAGTTTACTTTACCCATTTTATCGGTGGCAATTACACCATCAGCAATGCTATCAAGAATGGTAGACAACCATTGAGACTGATCGCGCAACTGCTGTTCGATTTGATGTTTATAAAGCGCAATTTCAATTGTTGTTTTTAAATCCTGTTCATCAAAGGGTTTAACAATATAACCATAAGGTTCAGTTAATTTAGCTCGCTCAAGTGTATTTTCATCAGCATGAGCAGTGATATAAATCACAGGGATATGATAATTATTTTTAATTATTTCTGCGGCTTCAATACCATCCATTTCACCTGCTAATCGAATATCCATTAAGACAATATGAGGTTTGATTTCAGCAACTTTTTGAATCGCTAATTCTCCACTATCGGTAATTTGCGGTATCTGATAACCCATATCTTCTAATGTAGCTTGTAAATCTCGGGCAACCAATCTTTCATCTTCAACGACTAAAATAATAATTTTTTCATTCATGGTAATTGTTTCAAGCATGATTTTAAAAACATTAATCTGATTTAAATTGTTAATGAGTTGTTTGATTACATCTTAGACGAGATCTTATACAATTCTATCTTAAACTCAGTACCATTGTCTTGGTTGATTGTTAACTTTCCTTGCAGTTGTTCGGTTAAGTCTTGAACCAATTGTAGCCCCAATGTGTTGACATGATCTAGATTTAAGTTTGAAGGTAAGCCTTGGCCATTATCTCCAATCGTCAAGATTAGATATTGTTTGTTATCGAGTGTTGCTTGAATCCAGATTTTTCCGGATGTGTTGGGTTCAAAAGCATATTTAAGAGAGTTGGAAATTAATTCACAAATAATTAATCCACAAGGGGTTAAGATATCAAAGTCTAAGAAAATATATTGATCAATATCTATTTCCAGAGAAATATGAGAGGTCTTTACTGTGTAGGTTCTCAGCAGTGTTTTGGTTAAATCTTGAATATAGTCATCAAATCTGATCCGTCTAAAGTTATCAGACTGATAAAGTTTTTCATGGATTAATGCCATTGATTTAACTCGGTTCTGACTGTCTATAAATTTAGCTTTAATCACCGGATCTTGAACACAACGAGATTGCAATCTCAACAAACTACAAATAACTTGTAAATTATTTTTAACCCGATGATGAATTTCTTTGAGTAAAGTTTCTTGCTGCTTCAGTTTTTCGACTTTTTTACTATCGCTAATATCCCGCCCCACTGACTGATATTCTACAATTTGCTCTGCATCATTAAAAATCGCTCGATTAATCCATTGCATCCAACGCACTTCATCCTCTACAATCACTCGATGCTCAACCATTCCCACCGGATTTTCTAAACTGAGTAACTCAACGCATCGATCAACTTTTTCTTGATCTTCAGGAAAAATTATAGGTTGATAAGAGTGATTAATAATTTCTTCTAGCGGTTTTTTAAAATATCGACAGTAGGCTTTATTCACAAAGGTTATAGTTTCATCAGGTTGAAAGCGAGCAATCAATTCGGTTTGATCTTCAATAATCGCGCGATAACGTTGTTCACTTTGTCGTAATGCGATTTCTACTTTCAAACGTTCTGCAATTTCCTGTTGTAATTTTTGGTTTGCTTCTTCGAGTTGAGTTGGGCTTTTGAGTGCTAGGGCTTGAGGAACAAGCGGAACTAATTCTATCGCCGTGTAACAAGAAACGACTGCGGTGATTAATTTAATCCAACCAGATACCCAATAATCAGGATGCCAAAGCGTCCAAATCCCCATCAGGTGAGTTGTTCCACAGGAAATGATAAATCCGGCAAACAGAATAAAAATCCAAGGATAGGGTAAATCAACCCGCTTACGAACAAAATAAAATAAAGAGATCGGAAGAGCATAGTAAGATAAGGCGATCAAAGAGTCAGAAGCAATATGTAGAGTCACGAGGTTTGACTTCCACAAATAGCAATGTCCATGAGGAATAAAGCCTATTGAGGCAAAAAGAGTCGTCAGATCTAAAGACATGACTGTTTTATTGTTGTAACAACTGGAGAACACGACTGATCTCTTAATTGTAATCAATAATTTCAGTATAATCTTTGATTTTTTGATTTTTCAGTTTTAATCTGTCTTTGGACTTATTTTTGAGATTAATAAATAGATATCAATCAAAATATATTCAATAAAATGGGATAGGTTCAACTCAAACTGAGCTTGAATTCCCTATCCCAAAATTGTTTTTAACGTGAAAAATTAATTAATATTGTGGAACTGAAGAATCAACTTCTTTACTCCAAGCAGTAATTCCACCCTGAACATTAATTCCTTCAATTCCCGCTTGTTTGAGAATGCCTAACGCCTTGGCTGATCGTCCACCCATTTTACAATGAGCAATTAAACGATGACCGTTAAGCAATTCTTTGACCTTCTCAACACCAACACCCCGCTCTATATCAGGTAATGGTATTAATACCGCACCTGGAATTTTAGCGATTTCATATTCATTAGGATTACGGACATCAACAAGTACAAAATCATCCGCCCCACTATCAAGTAGTTGCTTCAACTCCTGAACCGTCATCTCAGGAATTTCCATTTGTTTCTTGGCCTCCTCCGCTTTGGCTTGGGGAATCCCGCAAAACTGTTCGTAGTCGATCAGCTTTTCGATCACAGGCCGAACCGGGTTGGGTCGCAACTTCAACTCACGGAATGTCATATCCAGGGAATTGTAGAGCAACAACCGACCACTCAAGGTCTGACCTTTACCCAAGATAATTTTAACTGTTTCTGTTGCCTGAATCACACCAATTAATCCCGGTAGAATTCCTAAAACTCCACCTTCAGCGCAGGATGGCACCATTCCAGGGGGTGGGGGTTCGGGATAAAGATCACGGTAGTTCGGGCCACCTTCGTAGTTAAACACCGTCGCCTGACCCTCGAACCGGAAAATCGAACCGTAGACATTCGGTTTATTCAACAACACACAGGCGTCATTGACTAGATAGCGGGTGGGAAAGTTATCAGTCCCATCAACAATCACATCGTAAGGTTCGAGAAGTTTGAGGGCATTTTCCGAACTCAGACGGGTGTTGTGTAGGTCTACTTGACAAAGGGGATTAATTTCGAGAATCCGATTTTTCGCCGACTCGATCTTTGGTTTTCCGACCCAAGAGGTGCTGTGAATGACCTGACGCTGGAGGTTAGAACTATCGACGATATCAA
This sequence comes from Lyngbya aestuarii BL J, assembly GCF_000478195.2. Taxonomy (GTDB): domain Bacteria; phylum Cyanobacteriota; class Cyanobacteriia; order Cyanobacteriales; family Microcoleaceae; genus Capilliphycus; species Capilliphycus aestuarii. Next base: position 17,283 of record NZ_AUZM01000043.1, read on the forward strand.
AATCGACAATCCCAATGCGTCCAATTCCTGCGGCTGCCAGATACAATAGCAGGGGCGAACCGAGTCCACCCGTACCAATACACAGTACGCTAGCAGCTTTGAGGCGTTTTTGTCCTTCTAAGCCGACTTCAGGTAAAATCAGGTGACGCGAATACCGTTCGTATTCTTCTTTGTTGAGTTGGATTTGATCCAAATTTGGATTGAGCATGATAATTCCAAGAAGGAAAATGACCTTCGGTTGCTAGGATATCTTGCATCCCAACACTGTAGGGTTGAGTCAAAGATTAATATGATAAACCAACTGAGGACGAATTGACTGAGGTGCTTATCATTTCTTCAGCTTGAAACTGGTGATTCTCATCTAAGCACCAATTCAGTACATTCGTGGCTTTTCCCTGTTTGACTGAAACTATGATATAGGAATATTGTGGCCAAGCGCAAACCCGATCAAACTCGGAAGGAATGGCGGGGGGATCGGGATGGGAGTGATAAATGCCGATAATGGAAAGATGACGGGAGCGAGCTTGTTTTTGGGCAGAGATGAAAAGTTGGGGATCAATGGTGTAGCGTCGTTCTTGAGTGGTGACGGGTTGATCTGCTGTTTCTATTTCTGCGAAGATTTCGACAGACTCATCACTCCAAGCATTTTCTGCGGGGATCAGTTCGACAACGGTTTTGTCAAAATTAGCCGCTATTTTTCCTAAGATTAAACCACAACACTCTCGGGGATAGCATTGTTGAGCATTTTGGCAGATTTGATCAAGATGTTGGGCAGAAATCGTTAATACAGACAAGGGTTTGTGGATCAAAGATTGAAGATTTTTTAAACTGAGCATAACACACCCATCGCTCTCGAGAAAAGTGGTTACTCCTGCGACCCTAGCTGCAAATCAGAAAGCTTGTGAAAAATAGAGATTAAAAATGATCCAAGATTTTCACTCAGGATAAGATTTCTTTAAATAATTGTAAACAAAATAAAAAATTAGCTTCCCAAAAAAATCTTTAAATCGAGCCAAGATTCAGCACTTCGTATTGAATGATACTGAAACCGGAAAGGATTTTTTAAATGATTAGAGTTATTGAAAAAAATATAGGAATTCCTGTCATTGATTTCAACTCAAATGTTTATGACTCCGACTCTAAGCTTATCTGAAACAACCCTCCATTGGTTACAGACAAATGGTTACAATCCTGTTCATCTCGATAGCAAGGGTGAAAATGGCGATAGTGCATTGATGAAAGCCACTCGACAGAAAGAGTTAGCAGTTGTTCAAGAACTGATTAATCACGGTGTCGATCTGAATTTGAAAAATGATGACGGCAACAATGCGTTATGGTACGCTTGTTTTGGAAATGACTATATTATAGTAGATTTATTAATCAATTCTGGAATTAACATTAACAATCAAAATGATATTGGAGCTACTGTCTTGATGTATGCTGCTTCAGCAGGGAAAGAAGACATGGTTGAACTTCTTCTGAGTCATCATGCTGATCCAGAACTCAAAAATTTAGATGATTTTAAAGCGATTGATTTTTCCAGTACCGTAGAAGTTTTGAGGATACTGAAGAATGCTAAAAGCTGAGAACTCAAGACAATGTGATCGTTCACAAGCCCAGTCCTTGTCTGTAGGAGTTGAAACGAAAGACAAAGAAACAGTTAAGATTCATCACTTGTATCAAAGTTGGAGAACACCCCCATTTTATTATGAACCGAAGAAATTATTAGAAGTCGTTTTTAAGCGACGATCGGCCCAAGTTTCAAACAGCAATCAATGAGTTCAGTAAAATTGGGCTGACAATAAAGAAACATCTAAGTTTCTGAATATCGAGAAAGATTGCTAGATGTCTTGACAATGGTACATTCTTAAATCAGGAGAACACAATGGCAGCCACACGTGAAGATCTTTACTACAATCTGATCGATGAATTAATGAAATGTCCAAATGGTCAAGAACCGGAAGTTTTATCTAACCATGAGGATTTATTAGATGAAGGTTTCATTAAAGTTTTAATGAAGGTTGCTACCATGATGGCACATGAAAATAATCAAGATGGTGCCAAGTTTTTAATTCATGTTGCTCGTGAATTGTCTAAAGCCTTGGGTTTGTATCCCGAAGCTTCTAAACCTTCTCCAACTGCCTCTGAAAGCTAATTATGGAGTGAAAAAATGGTTACTCAGTTAGATGCTAAAAAACTCGCTGTCAATTTTTTGGGGGATGACTTTGAACTTGCCGATGAAGAACGAGAATGGCTCAGTGTTATCGATAGCCGTTTAATCAATGAAGGTTGGTATATTGTAGAAGTGGGAGTCGAAGGATTACCCGATAAATGGGTGGTTCAAGTCTATGAAAATGGAGAGTGTGACCCCTGCTATACTTTTATATCGCCAATTTTGCCTACAGAGATTACCACGGATTTAAAAGAAATTCCTGAAGGAATTGCCATGGCAATTGAATCTGAACGAGCGGGCCGTATCATTGACAAGGTTCATTAAAGATTGATTAGATGAACTAACTTTTTAGCTAACCATTCTATTTATATTTAGACTCTCTTTTGAGAACTAAATCTTGATCAGTCAGTCTCACCCTGTTGAGTCTGGCTGATTATTTTGCTTAAGGTGTTGACTCAAGTTGTTTTTGTCTAAAGACTAATATTCCCCAAAAAATAACGTCAGAAATTTCAAGAATTTGAGTATAAACAGAGGGAAAATACTCTTGTAGATAGGTCATTAAAATAGAAGCATCACCTCCGGTTAAGACAATTTGACTCTCTGGGAAATCTTGACACCAAGCTTCGATAAAATCTCGAATTCCAGCTAACAGCGTATAAATTGTACCACTGTGAATGGCTCCGGGTGTTTCTATCGCCCAACGTTGGGGAAGATGTTGAGGTTTAGAGATTTGAGGTAAAGCCGCAGTTTTGTTTGCTAAAGCCGAAAATTGTAGCCCTAAACCGGGTAAAATAGCTCCACCTACGAGACTCTGATCGCGATCGCATCCCGTAAAGGTTAACGCCGTACCCGCATCAATCACCAAAACAGGAAAACCGAGTTTTGTTCCCGCTCCCAATACAGCTAAAGCCCGATCAATTCCTAACGTTGGATAGAGATTTTTGAGCGGTATTTGTTCTAAGGTAATGACTTCAACATTGGAGTATTGTTGCCAAATTTTTGTCTGTTCAGGAACAACAGAAGCTAATTTAATCGGGACTGAATCTAAACAATTACCTCGATTTTCCTCAAGATCAGAATGTTCTGTATCCCAAGTTTTTAGGAGTTGTGAACCCTCAAATTTAGCCCAATGAAGCCGAGAATTTCCAATCATTAACCCCAACCAAAATTTTTTTGAATCAAGTTTGTACTTCATTAAAATCAAAAAAATAATATTTTTTCTCAAGAACTAGGTTCATACTTAACTTAAAAAGACAACTGTTCAACAATAGATTTACTTTTAACTTGTCCAACTTCTTGATAAATTTCGAGTAACTCCTGATAAGTTGTATTTCCACCAATCATCTGCCAAAATTCGTCTCCTATTAAAACCACTTCATTGAAAGGCATATATTTCTGAGAATATGTCCATTTATAATCAGATCTTTGTAAGCCATAGGGATTATATGGCATGGCATAGTAAGCTTGTACATCAGGACGATTTTTTCCTCGAAGTAAGTGAAATCTGAGTAAGCGTTGTGTGACTTCTAAACATTGTCCTTTATTTGGTTTTGGAGATTTGATTTCAAAAAGTAACTCCGTACCATTGTGAGTAATAATAAAAAGATCAACTCTCACTTTTTTATGAACTAAATTATCAGAACGTTGAACATTCAAAATTGATGCGATCATTTGTTCAAAAGAGGGCTGAGATTCTTTGTTATTTGTAGTAGACTCATAACGTTCTTTTTGACGTTCAGCTTCTGCGTAGGCGGCTTGACTAACTTCTACTTCTAAATCGTAGCCTCTGTGTACTTCTCGATGATGTTCGAGAGCAATTAAACGGGCGCACTCTTCCAGAGAATTACCTAATCGAGTGCTAAATCCTCGCTCAAATAAATTAATGTTTAGAATTTCTGGTGGAATCATAGCAGCATGAAAAGGCTTTAATTCACCTTTAGTAGACTTTCGAGATAGATACTCCTCAATCGTTACTGTTTGTTCAATTAAACGAATTTTATAGGCATCGATTAAACCCTGAATAAAACCTTCTAAGTAACCTTTGATTCTTTCCCGTGTTTCTAAGCTGATTGTGGTCATCTTTTTTAGATCCTATTACAAAATTACCTTTAATAATTCTTTTGCTAAATAATAAACAACAGGTACAGAGACAGCATTACCGAACTGTTGTTTAGCCATATTTTCATCTTCAGCCATCACAAACCAATCTGGAAATCCTTGTAGTCTAGCATAATCTTGAGCAGATAAGGGTTTGAATTTTCGTTTGCGGTAAATTTCTCGGATAAACGTTTTTTTGTATTCACGAGGTTCTTGACAGGCGATGGATTTTTTAGCAATAAAGTCTTTAGTTCCCGTTGCGGTTAAAGTAGCAATAACATCGGAATGGGGTAAATAAACTTTAGAAACTCCATTAATTCCGGTTGAGATCTTAGAATTGACAAAATCATAACCTTTTCCCTCAATAGATCTAATAATCTTTTTTTGAACTAAACTCTCAATTTCTTCAAATTTTAAATTAGGAATTAGTTCACCTAAAACCTCTAAACTGAGCGGATTACCATCTTTTAAACCATACTTTTTCTTGCGACGATTTTTGAGTATAACTTGACAAATAAATTTTTCTCGTTCGCTGGTTTTAATCAAATCCCAAGAATGTATGGTTGTGTGACCATCTCGAATATCTGCAAAGGTAAAAAAGTCATTTAATTCATCATTTCTTTGAAATCGACCTCTAGAAATAGGGATTTTTCCGTTAAATAAAATCTCGGGATCAAATTTTTTCTTTTCAATATATTGGGGTTTAATTCCTTCTATAAACTGATAAAGCTTTGGTTCTGCACCGATGGGTTCGGGGAATTGAAAGGGTTTATTCCGTTCTAATTGTTCCTGAATTCCCACAATAAAAACTCGATCTCTATCTTGAGATAAACCAAAGTCATAAGAGTTGAGTATCTGGGTTTTAACAGTATATCCTGCATTTTGAAAACTCTTTAAAATTAATTCAAAACTTTTTTGATGACGGGGTTCAGTTAATCCTTTCACATTTTCAAAAATAAATCCTTTAGGTTGATTTTCTTGAACAATACGAATAACATCAAACCAAAGTTTTCCTCTAGGATCGTCAAATCCTTTAATTTTACCTGCAATTGACCAGGGTTGACAAGGAACACCCCCAACAATTAAATCAATTTTGAAAGGAAGCTGACTCAAAGTTATAACATTACCCAGGTTGAGTTCATCTTGATTCAAATAACTAATAAAGTTTTTCTGATAAACTTGGAGACAACCCGAATCAATTTCCGAGTAACCCAAACACTTCCCTCCCAACTCTTCGAGAGGAATTCTAAAGCCACCAATTCCCGAAAATAAATCAATGAACGTAAACTTTTTGGGAATGGAAATATATTTTAAAGGAACAAATAATTCTGCCTCTCCATCTAAATAAAATTTCCCCAATTTTAACGACTCTCCATGCTAAACTTAAACTCTCTGACTAGAATTCATCGCTTCTATCTGGAGAACACCAGGAAGTTAATAACTCGATTTTAGCAAACTCCATCAATTGGGTAATTTGGTTAGAATTACATCCATATTGATTGATCAGTAATTGTTCTGCTTGATGTTTAGCATCCTCGATAGAAGTACCAAACACAATCACTTCTTCATCGGTGTATCCAGTCAAACTGTCAACTGGGATCACACAGCTATAAACGGGTTCATCCTGTCGAGGTTGTTGTACCATTAGCAATATTTCCTCAATCAATCGTTGATCATTTCCTAGCTATACTACACTATATTTATACTGCAATTATCCCATCTGTTTCTAAAGTTGAACTCATACTCTAAACTTTAAATATTATGCCTTTAGAATGGCTTAAACAATTCCATCAAGCTGATCTTCGGGGTGATGACGCTTGGATGAATGATCTGATCACTCAAATTCCTGAATCCCATGCTGAACTCGCCGCAACTTTAACCTCAATAATTGAAGATTTTCGCTTTGATAAAATTACGGCGATCACTGAACAATTAGTCTAAATCTTTTAGTCTAGATTTATCCCTAAAAATTCAGTTCTTGCAACATCCAAAGTCCAGCAAAAGATTCAGTATTGGGATCAGACTGCACGGCTAAAAAGTGAACATTTTTTGCCTGTCGTTTGGCTTCTTCAAACTCTTCGGCTTCGGCTTGAGTGGCAGCATCCGTTAAATTTGCTAAAATCCAACTATCATTTTCTCCAGTTTCCAACAACACACTTGGACGATCACCTTTATTAACTCGTAAAAAAGCTAATTCTAAACCTGACATCCAAGCGGCTAGAGGAGTTGCCCGTGAAGAAAACACAATTAAACCTGGAATTTGAGTTTCTCCACTTAAACCCACCATCGGCAAACCAAAGGCTTCACCAAATCCAATATTCCATTCAGACATCTCTTGAAAAGCACTCGCTTCTAGACTCACAAATGCCCATTGATCTCCCTGCAAAGCATCGGGTAAACGCTGGGGTGGAGAGGATGCAAACTGCACAGAAGGATTAGCCGTTTCCTGATAGTTTGGTAAAGTGGGATAGACATTTTCAATACGTTCTTCTAACCATTGAAACAACGCATAAGTTCGACGACTCGCCGTAGCCGGAATTGCCAATTCTTTACAGGCTTTGAGGATCATATTTGCCATCGGACGTCGAAAAAAACGAATCCGTTGCGGCGTTTCATCAGCTTCTTTTATAGCAGCTTGAATGGCTCCCTGCAACCAAATTGAATTCACCTCCGTACTCGGGCAAAATTGAGTATAGCGAAATAATGACTCGGCGCGATCACCGATTTCTAAAGGAGTCTGACAAATTAAAACTTCCCAAACCTTTTTATCTTCTTCATCGCGCAGTGGACGGCTATAAAAGTCCAGTTCCCAGATAGTTCCCATGTTGGTTTACAGTGCTTGCTTACGATCAGACTACCGTGTCATTATATCGGTCTGCGTTACCATCAGGGTTTAAGGAATGGGTTTCGGTATGGGTTGGGGTATAGGTGCAGGCACGGGTTGAGGTATAGGGGCAGGAACCGGTTGAGGTATGGGCGCAGGCACGGGTTGGGGTGGAGGTGCGGGAACGGGCGGAGGTTTGGGGGTTTGGATATTTTGAATTATTGGAATTAAAGTTGGAATTAAACTAATCATTTTGTTTAAACAGTAAATAAGGTTATCAACAAAAATCTATTCTTTATTTTAGGGATGAAAAGTTATTCTCATCTTGAAGATGACTGGCAAAAACCTGTTCTAACAACCAACTGGGATAAGCATGAGAATGATCGAGATTAAAAGCGGTTTGCGGATATGTTTTAATGATTTGGCTGACGATGTTTTCAAAATGAGTTTTTTGGTGCGTCTCGGTTTCTTCCATCTCAAACCCTAAACTCCACCAAAACTTGCACTCATCAAATTTGAGTTGAGTCAGTTCATATTCAACATTTTGATAATAACGTTGTCTTCGCTTTTTTCCAATTTTGACAATCGGTTGATCGCCAGTTCCTAACATTTGAATCAAATTTTCAGGTATAGAGTCTTGATAACTCCATTTTAACCATCGTTCAACACGACCTTGCCAATAACTCTCTTGAAAAGAATTAATTTCCAGTTGAGTTTGACGCCATTTTAATTCTAACTTTCCTTGACGTAACTTTAAATTAAGGTCTTCACACCCTGGCGTATAAAAATATTGATCTTCTCGCTCCTCTACAGTGCTGGAAAGTTCACCCGGACAACTTGTTTGAAACCAATGTTCGATTACTTCGGGAATCTTACCCAATTCAAACCAACGAACCTCCAGCGTTAGAAGCGTTTGCATTCTCTTTCTCTCTCAAACAATTCAATCAATTAGTACACAAAAACAGTACCATCTTCTTGAATCCGAATTGTTTTTTCACTACCTGTTAAGTCGCCTTCTTCTTGCAACCTAAACTGAACTTCTCCATTCTCTGCCATCATATCTTGAATGTCAATCAATCCTGCATCTTCCCGTAAAACGGTAATTGTTACGGGTAAAGGTAGATTCAACAACTCTGTTTCATTTCCTTCGTAGAGTAATCGGTCATCCGTATGTCCGATGACTTGATAAGTAACCCCAGCATTGGTATCATTATTTAGGCTCACATCAACAGTACGACCATCAACATCAACAGATCCCATTGTTCTCATTTGACGAGTAGGCATAGGCGGCTGAATCACACCCACTCGATTAGAACGATTGTAGGGTTGAGTGTTAGAGTTCATTTCCATATCCATCTGGCGAGAACTTGCTTCTGTCTCTAATTCTTCGTCAGCCCCAACTTCCCGAGTATAATCGTTGTCAGGACATCCAGGCGGAACCCTAACCATGCTATTCAAAGGTTCTTGATAAAAGTCATCAAAGCAATACTCTAAACCTGTAGCGGGTTGAGCTGAAGCTACTTTGGGAACAAAAGGTAATCCTAATAGTAAACTTCCGCAGATTGCACCGAGTAGCTTGGTGTTTTTAAGATTTTGTAATTGTTCGCGGATCATAAATCCTCCTGATCTTGTACTTTTCATTCAATGTGAATTATCAATTTTTTTGATTGAATCACGTTAAACGCTATACTTATATAATATAAGTATTCAGTCAGTGATATCATCTTCTTTGAGAGAGAGTTTATTGATCTGAATCTGATTGATGTAAGACATAAGTCATAATTCTCTCGGAGGAAACAACTGTCTCTCGGTAGATTTTAAGAGTTGATATAAAATTGAGGTATAGTTGATATGGGTAAAAATGACAGTGGCGGACGCAAGATTATTACAGATAATCGTAAAGCCCGCTATCTCTATGAATTGTTAGAGACTTACCAAGCTGGAATAGAACTTCAAGGAACAGAAGTCAAATCAATTCGAGCAGGGCGAGTCAATATGCAGGATGGTTATGCCTTAGTTCGTAATGGTGAAGCATGGCTGATTAATGTTCATATTTCACCCTATGAAACCAGTGCTTATTTTAACCACGAACCTCGCCGGACTCGCAAGTTATTGCTGCATCGAAAAGAAATTAACAAGCTGATCGGTTTAGTCGACCAAAAAGGATTAACGTTAGTTCCGACTAAAATGTACTTTAAAAACGGATTAGTTAAAGTCGAGATTGCGGTCGGACGCGGTAAAAAACTGCACGACAAACGAGACACGATGAAAAAGCGGGATGACCAACGTCAGATGGAACGAGCCATGAAACAATATTAAAACGGTTGGATGGGTTATCAGATCACTAACCCATCACAGCACCCTAAATTTCAGATTATCTTAATCATTTTTGTCTCCCGTTTTATGATAAGAAATAAGATTAGTCATAAATCTGCACGTCTTCGGAGAAGTACAAACAATGAACCCAGAAAACGCTACAAATTCAATGCGAGTTGAACGGGATAGTATGGGAGAAATCGAAGTTTCTGTAACTCGTTACTGGGGAGCGCAAACACAGCGATCGCTTCGTTATTTTTCGATAGGAAATGATTATATTCCACCCGAAGTTATTCAGGCTTTTTGTATCCTCAAAAAAGCAGCAGCGTTAACCAATCAAGAGTTAGGTAAACTTCCTGAAGACAAAGCTATACTAATCATACAAGCAGCGGGCGAAATTATCGCCGGAAAGTTAGACGGGAATTTTCCACTTCGGGTTTGGATGACGGGAAGCGGAACTCAATGTAATATGAATGTCAACGAAGTCATTGCCAATCGTGCGATTGAAATAGCCGGGGGAAAAATGGGAAGTAAAACCCCAATTCATCCCAATGATCATGTCAATATGTCACAATCTTCTAATGATACTTTTCCCACAGCAATGCACATCGCCGCCGCTATTGCTATTCATCAACGACTCATTCCTAAAGTCCAAAAAATGCGAGATGCACTGCAAGCAAAATCAGAAGAATTTGCCGAAATTGTCAAAATTGGTCGGACTCATTTACAAGATGCTGTTCCGCTCACTTTAGGACAAGAATTTTCTGGTTATGTAGCCCAACTTGATGCTAATTTAAAGCGAATAGAGAGTATTTTACCCGATTTATACGAATTAGCAATTGGGGGAACCGCCGTCGGAACGGGATTAAATGCCGGGAAAGGATTTGCCGAAAAAGTAGCTCAATCTATTGGTGAAATCACCCAATTACCCTTTGTTTCTGCACCCAATAAATTTGCAGCAATGGCAGCCCATGATGCGATTGTAATGGCGAGTGGAGTCTTAAAAACCTTAGCCTGTTCACTGATGAAAATTGCCAATGATATTCGTTTTTTGGGGAGTGGCCCCCGTTGTGGTTTGGGAGAATTAATCTTACCTGAAAATGAACCGGGTTCCTCAATTATGCCGGGAAAAGTTAACCCAACTCAATGCGAAGCGATGACGATGGTAGCCGCTCAAGTGATTGGATATGATACAGCAATTGGAATTGCCGGATCTCAAGGACATTTTGAGTTAAATGTATTTAAACCGATGATGATTTTTAATCTCATCCAATCTATTAATATTATAGCAGATAGTTGTAATAATTTCACCGATTTTCTGCTTGTTGATTTGCAAGCGAATACAGACAAAATCAATCAATATGTCGAACAGTCGTTGATGTTAGTCACCGCCTTAAACCCCAAAATTGGCTATGATAAAGCTGCTGAAGTTGCTCATGTTGCCCATGAAAAAAATCTAACTTTAAAACAAGCTTGTTTAGAACTCGGTTATATTACAGCCGAAGAATTTGATCAAATAGTTGTTCCTCGTCAGATGGCTTATCCCGATGTTTAGTCTTTTTTAATCCGGGTTAAAATTTGCAATAACAAGCGTTTTATCCTTGCCCAAATCTTTTCGATATTGAGTATTAATATAGCCGCTACAACTAAGGCGGCTCCTTGAATCAGTTGTTTTTGAGTTTCAGAGAGTCGCACCTGGGCAAACCAAGTTTGAAAGATAAAATCTAATTTTCCCCCGACAATCGCAATCGCACCCCCGACAAACCATAACGTTAACAAACCAATGAATAGAAAGATAATTTCTGAAATAGCTTCTTCCCTTCTCCCGGTAAAAATCTTCACTAACCAGGGAATCGTCAATAGAAAAATCACGGCCCAAAACAAAAGAATTACTGAAATAGACATAAGAGTATTATCAAAGTGTTAACTTTTAAGGATCTAATTCACTTACCTAGTCTGTGAATCAAAATTTTGAGAAGACTTCATACAATCATTGATGCCATTCATTTTAGTGAGATTTCACTCCTGGCAATTAAGCCGAGAACAACTATAATAAAGTTAGAGTAATAATTTGAACAATTGGGGGAAAGTTGATGACAGCATAAACCCAAAAAACAGAGTTGATCAACAGCAATCGTCACCGTCTAGCGATGAACCTGTTCATTGATTCGTTGCATCAGCATTGGTGCGATCGCAGCGACTTTTTTACAGGAGGTAATATGTTCATCTATTACAGCAGTGAACAAGCTCGAAGTCGGGATTTTCAAGAGCCTGATTTTTTCGTTGTACTCAATTTTGATAGCGCGAAAAGACGCAGCGGAGCCGAACAAGAACGTCAGCGAGCCGAACGACTCGCCACACGATTACAATAATTAAGGAAAAATCCAGATAATGTTTAGTCCGTTTATTGTTCTCTAGGATTAGGTTTTTGCCAAGACAAATTTTGAGGTTTAGCTTTTTGTTTAACGGGATAAGATTTGAACTTTTCTAATGCTACAGTTGCAGCTTGCACAACAGTATAATTAGAATCCCGTAACGCACGTTGTAAAAGGGGAATAACCTTTTCTGACTTAATCGAACCTAACGCTTGGACTGCATCTTGACGCACTTGAGGATTCGGATCTTGACTCAGTTTTGCTAACGTTGGAATTGCTTGCTGAATCTCAGTTCTCAAACCATTTGTAGAGGCAATTTTACCCAATGCGATCGCTAACTGTTCCCGAACTTGATCATTTTGGTGTTGAGCATAATTTAAGAGTTGCGGCACCGTTGAAAGTAAACCCGAATCTCCCCAATGATTAATCGTTTCAATGATATAAGCATTAACCGCTTCATTGGTGGATAAAGACGAGGTTTGCACATTTGCAGACATCATCGCATCAGGCTCATTCTCAACTCTAATATTTTCCTCGTTAGGGTTTTCCTCAACCGTTTCCTGTTCAAACTTCTCATCTGTTATTGTCATCTGTAGCAGTGGTTCTTCGATCACTAATTCCGGTTGGGTTTCCACGGAAGAAATAGAAACCGATGACTGCGACTCTGGCGTTGCTTCGGGAGTTTCCTGCATTGAGCGAACCAGTTGATCTGTTCCGGTGCGAATACTCACTCGATACTCTTGTTCTAAACCCGCAACCGCATTTTGAACTTGACTTTCTTGGGCTGCTTCTAAATCCTGTCGCAACTGTTGAATTTCTGTTTGATGTTTTTGTTCGAGAAATCCCATGCGATTTTGAATATCCGCTTGAGTGTTTTCGCTATCTTCATTCAGTTTTTTGAGTTGAGTTCCATACAAATTGATCGCTTCACCCATCCCTTGAACTTGAACCTTACTCACTGCTAATTTTTGGCTAACTTGTCCGAGTTTCGCTTCATAAGCCTTCAGAGATTGGTTCATTTGTTGAACTTCCTGTTCACTATCAACCAACTGTTGATTTACTTGTCCCAGTTGCGTTTCATACTGGGTGAGAGATTGATTCATCTCGTCAAGTTCCACATCTCGGACTTGAATTTGTTCATTGAGTTGACGTTGTTCTGTCGTTAATCGATCTCGCCAAGATTCATTCACCTCATTGAGTTTTTGCTGATAGTAGCGTTCGGCTTCTTCGCTTTGTTGTCTGAGTTCATTTTCATACTCCAGTCGTAGAGATTCTACTGTTTCTTTAATCCGATTTTGATGTTCTTTCTCAAGCTGTTCAACTTGTTGGCGAATTTGGGTTTCATAGGCTCGTTTTTGCCTTTTTAACCGTTTATCCCACCACCAGAAACCAACCCCTAAGCCCGCAAAAGCCGCAGCGATTAACATAATAGCTAGGTTGAGAATTTCCATATCTGCCTCCCTGTTGACAATCAGTCATTATAGTAGTAATCTGGTCTTACTTTTGCATCCATTATTTCACATAAACGGTTTAAGGCTTACAGATCAGTAGATATTTCCATGGAAACCGCTAACTTTTGGGGAATTTACTAGGTTTTTTCAGTTGTTCGGTGCTGTGATTGACAAGTTAGAACAATTGTAATTTAATAAAATGTTAGATCCCATTCTTTTTAGTGAGGTCAACTAAAACAGAGTGAAGCTGTCTAAATAGGCAGAAATATCAGGAGACCCTAAACAATGACAGATTCAAATGAGGGTGCGTCCCTACAGGCTTCGCAGCAGCAAGCTTCACTCGATCTTGCACTTCTAGTTAGTTTGCTAGAAAAAGCAATCGGTGTCAATTCCCAAACTTCAGGACTTTCTGAAAAACCAGAACAACGGCCCCTATTTTACTACGATCAAGACAAAAAACGATTGAGAATCTGTACCTCGGGGGTACTGTTGCGGCTATTTTCCCTAAAAGAATTTAAGTCACAAGCGAGTAATTTTGTCAAGGATTTTGAGCCGCCAGGATATGGCTTTGTGAGTCGCATTGGAGGTCAACTCAGTGAAGGAAATGAACAGCGACTTTCAAAGGCGGTTGATCGACTGCGAGAGAGTATCCTAGAAGCTTTAAAAAATTCACTCCCCTCTGAGGTAAAGTTAGAAGATTTTCTCATTGATAATGTCAAAGAAGAGTTGGAAAAACTGGCGAAACGGGTGAGTGGCTATTTTCCATCGGGGATGAGTCAGGCGAATTTAATCCCTCTAGCTTTTGATGATCGCAGCCTATCTAAAAGCGATCGCGGAGTTCAAGTTGCGAAAATTATTTCCGCGATCGAACGGATTGATACAGCGAATTATTTTAAGCGAATGTGCGATGCAATTACCCATGAACTCGAAACAAATCGAGATGCTGATGAAGATGAAATCAGAGATGCGATCGCTAGTTTAGAAGCCGAACATAACCGAGTTGAAAGTCAAATTAAACGCTTTCTTGAATTTTTGGAGGATGAAGCTTTATCGCGGGTTCGTTTAAATATTACCTTTATAATTATGGAGGCGATCGCCAACAAAGCAAAAGACAGTACAGACCCGAACAAACAACTTTTAGCAGAATATATTCAAAGAGTAAAACACTTTGTTGAAATTGTCAAAAACAAAGGATTAACACTCGATCTCACCACTCATTATGGCACGACGGCGGAAATTAATTTTCTCGATTATATTCATAGTTCTAGATTCTTCTCTTGTCTGGCTGTTTGGCCGGAATGGAAAACCCAAATTTTTGAAAATCGACAGGCTAACTCCGACTCGGCAGATAGTAATATTATTCGCGAAATTAGCTATCGCTTTCGGATTAACGGGAATAATCCAGAGCGAGGAAAATCAGCCTTTCTTGCTCGCTTAGAGAAAATCCAAGAAGATTTATCAAAACCGGATAGCCTCCCTCCCTATCGGCTCAGAAATTGTTTTGCAGAACTATTTTTCCTGTCTGTTGTTGTTCCGAGTAATGATCGAAAATTAACTCCAAAAGAAATTGAAGGAGGATTAGAAAAACTGGTCAATAAAATTGAATATATTCCCAGAGATAAAATCGATGATTTTATTCAAGAACTGACCATTCGTGAGAGTTCAATGAATAAAATTGCCAAGGCTTTAATCAGCATTCTCCAAAGTCAAGGTGAGCAAATTATCTCTCAAGTATACCGACAAACCGCTACACAATTTATTGGTCTTAAAAAGGGAATTGTCAATTGGGACAGACTAGAAGGTGCAGAAGCCGGAACCCAAAATTTATTAGTCAGTTCAACATCCGCACCTGATAAAATTGCTTGGTTACAACAACTAGAAATCGAGGAAAATCCGTCATCGATTCCCAATCTTCTATTTTCAATTAAAGTAGAAACTGAATTATTAGAACGAAATCTAGTCATTAAAGATAAGGGAAAATCTGTCAAGATTCAACGGTGTTTACCCGAAAAGTTATTACAGGTTATTTTTGTTCCTTGTGAGTACAAAGACAACCAAAGTCAAGCATCCAAATACGAATATTGTCAGGGTGTTAAAGATGCTGTAGGATGGGCTTTACCCAAAGCCATTCAAATTGAATACGAAACTCGAACTTTACAAAAAAGAGATTCAAAACACATAAACGAACAAGGAAAACAACTACATTCAGCAACAGTAACCGCTTTTGCAGTTCTGGTTTACACTTGTTTGTGGTGTATCGTTAAACAACTCAAAAACGCCGAAAGCTTATCCTTTACAACCTCAATTCTCCGACTCCAACAAAGCCAAGATGATGATGATAAAAGCGGCGAACAATATATCTATGCTGCGACTCAAGCCCTGGAGTCCTTATTAGCCCAAGATAATCCCACACGAATGCAGGGGCTAGTCTTACAAAACCTGAAAAAAAGCAATGCAACCTATGTAAAAAAAGGAGTATTCACCGCCTTATTTAGTGCTTTTCCTATCGCTATTTCTACTCCTGAAAAACCCGCAATCTCCAAACTGGGTTTAATTTCCTATAAAAGCCGCCCCTGTGATGAAAGTCCAAAAAACCTGCAAAAAAATGATCTGATTTTAAGTCAAAGCTACATCGCCACCGCTATCGAAAAACCCTTAGTTGGCTATGAACTCAAAGCCGAACGAATGCAATCTGATATTGTTTCTACAGAAGAAGAACTCCGCGAACAACGACTGATTAAAGAAGAAGTCGCCTATCTGGAGAAACAAGGTTGTGAACATATTATCCTATTAGCTCACAGTTATCGAAGTCGTCGGATTAACAAAACAGCGGATTATAATACCCCTTTAGCAGATAGAAATTTCCTGCAAAAACTTTACCAAGATTTCCCCGATTTAACGATTTATACCCTACTGCGAGATGTGTTTCCCGGAACAAGAATGCGACAACGTTTGAAGTCTGGGGAAGCCGCTTTTGAAATTTTACGAGCCAGCGATCACACCTATTTTTCTGAGCAGATTGGTGAAATGGGGTTACGCGATATTATTCCGGTTTATACCTTTGCAACCCTCCACGCGATAGAAACCCAAGCTCAAAAAAGACCCCAATCGGGATTTTGTGTTTATTTTCTGCTCTCAGATTCTCGCCTTAGTAATATTAATTGGACGGAGCGATCTCGCCAACATTTAATCGATCCTGAACAAACTTCTAGCGTCCATCCTTGCTTATTAACTGTACTGCGAGGACTCCATTTTATTGAAGCAGAACGGGGTATACAGAATCAACAATTTATTCCCGTTCTCGATCCTTTTAATTGGATTTCTCCTAATACTACTGAAGCCGCTGGAGAAGTCTCTATTTTACACTCTCGACGTCAAGGAAAAGTATTATTAAGTTATCCAGCGATACTCACTCATATGGCTCAGGTACTTCGTCGGAGGACAAAACCATGAATAGTAATTTAAAATTAGAACAAGCTTCAATTTGGGGACAAGTTTTTGAAATCGCTGTTCAACGGGGTGTTATCGCCTATTTACTGCATAGTAAATTCTTAAACGAAGAACATCCCCAACTCGAACCTTGGCGAGAAGTTAAAATTAGTCAACTCAGTAAACACCTCATTCAAGCTTTAAAAGAGACGAAAACTTTACCTGTTCACGATATTTATGTTGAAGAACGGATTCAAGAATATTTACGTCATTTATTGGTTTTAGGGTACGGTTTAGGCTGGACTAGCTTACGGGAATGTCTGAATCATTATAAACCCTCTCGCCGGATGAAATTAGAGGCGTTATGGTGTCCTTTAACCTTACCCGGACAAACAGATAATAGAGAGTTGGAACCCAAACAAACGGCTGAGGAATTTCATCACGCTTTTAAGATTTCAGATTTTATTGATCAGTCTTTAGTTAAGCAAGGAAAGTCAGGACGAGCGGACTTTTTACTCTGGCTATCTCCTACAGAAGAACAACTCAAAAAACGTCAACCCCCACAGGATTTTATTCTCTGTTTTGAGTTTTCTTTTAACGCTCCTTTAGAATTAGAAGACTTTCGTTTAGAAACGGCTCATTGTCAAGAAATTAACCGTTATACTCGTTATCTGGATGCGAGAGGAAGTTTTTCGCGGATTTGTGCAGAAGTTCAAGGCGATCAACTGCAAGTGAGTTCTAAATTAGAAAAACATCTTTTTGTGTTTAGTGGGAAAGATAAACCCCTTTATAAATTATCTCAAGCGTCTTCCTATACCTATCAATTAGTTGATTTACTTAAAAAGAAAAAACGGTTACAAAACTCTTGTCTGACGAGAGCAATGGCGATCACATCAAACGGGGTTGAAAGTTTATCGGCTCATTTTAATTCTGAGAATAATCCTCAAGTTAAGTTAATGCAATCTTTGGGAGAAGCTTATGAAAAGATGAGCAAGCTGAATAGTCCTGACAATTTTAACTCGGAAATTAAATTGGTTTTTAATAAACTTTTAAAGTCTTTACCGCCAACCTTAAAAAAGCAAGCAAAAACTTATTTTAAACAAACGCCCAGCTTTGAAAAAGATTTAAGCATGGATTTTACCGAGAAGGTAGAAGATTTCTTTCAACCCATGCAAACCTTTGAAAGACAAGATATTTTAGAAGCTATTGAAGAAACAAAAAAGCTGCTAGATTACTTTCAAACCTCTCCCCGTTCCGCGATTACTCCCTATCTAACTCAATCCAGTTTAACCCTGAGAGATGCTCATAAATCGGTGATTAAAGCGGGTTTATCTTCAGCACAACGCGGGCGATTAAATGTTATCGCTTTAGAAGGAAATCCGGGGATTGGGAAAACAGCTTCGGTTGTCTCTTTTTTGAAAGAACAAAGCGACGGATTTTTATTTTTATACGCGAGTCCTCGTGTAGTGATCAACCAAAATGTTACCCAAGATTTGGCTCAAGAACAGGGTAAAAAAACGGGAATCTTAACAGTTACAACCAACTCTTTACTGATTCGTTCTGCTCAAACCTACTACCAGGAAAAAATAGCTCATCAAGAACAAAAACAGAAAAATATTGATAGTCTTGTTGTTGTCAACGGGGTTGATAACTTACAACATCCGGTTAGCAGTACCCTTTTTATTAATCCCCAACAAGAACAAGAGATTAATAATGAGATTGCTACCAGTCAACGGTATAAAGAATCTCTAAATGAACGGGATGAGCGAGTGAAGACGATAAGAAGTCCTGGAGTTTTAAGAACTTTGGCGACTGCAACTCGTCATTTATTGAAAGAAAACCCCCAAGTTCAACAAGTTGTTTTAACCGTAGCGACACAAGGTTATCGAAATTTAAGCAAGGGGACGACAATTGAAACATTAAGTAAATTATTTCGCAATCCTGTTGATACTAGACCCGGAATTAATGAACGTCTAGAATTTGCCAAACGGGTTCCGACAATTATTGTGATGGTCGATGAAGTGGCGGGGGATGGAGCCGGAGCATTATTTGTTAATGAAATCGCCAGATGGTTACAACAACAGTTTATTGGAATCTCTGAAAATTCACCGTTTCGGGTAATTTTAATTATTGCAGATGCGTCTTTAAGTAATGAAATTGTTCTCAAGAATTTTATGGAAGCGGGTAAGCGTGTTCCCGATAAAGTTTTGATTAGTCCGAGCCGGGGTGATGAAGCGTTTCGGGTAACGGGAACTGAATTAAAAATAGGCGGAAAAAAACACTCGGCTTTACATATTATGAGTAATAGTTATCCGGCGACAGAATTAACGATTGATTATAGTATTCGTCTGTCGATAATTACCCCAGAATTAAACCGTGATGGAAAACAACAAAGTATTAAAACAGCTATTCGTCAACAGAGTGAGACTGTTCTTTTAAATAATGCTTGGCAAGAAATTAAAAAAGGGTTAGAAAATCACGCTCAACAAATTATATTTTTTGCTCAAGATAAGGCATTTTTACGCAAACTCAAGGGAATGTTAACCGAGGGAGATCAACGGTTATTTTCAAAAGATTTTGTTCAAGTTTTAGACCAAAGTGTTTTACCCCGTGAACGCCTGCGGTTAGTGACTGAACCTCAACGGGATAATGTTAGGGTATTTTTAATGACTTCTTCGGGGTCGAGGGGGGTTTCTTTTCCAAAAGCCGATTGGATTATTGCCTCTTTTCCCCGTTTTAGTGTTGAAGCTTCATTAATGGAAATTGCTCAGTTAATTTATCGGGGACGCGGACAATATACCCATCCAGAAACAGGTGAAAAATGTTCGGGTGAAAATATTTCTCGGCGGGTTGTATTACTGATTAATGACTTTTTTATTCCCAGTGAAACCGTCGATAAAGAGCGTCAATGGTTGCGTCAATCAAGTGATTTATTAACGTTATTATTAATGCTGAGAGCAACTATTTTGACTCGAATTAAAGGGGATGCCGGGCTGCAAAAACAACGGTTAGCTTTTGTTCCGGTTGGTAGTATTGGGGATGATGAGTTAATGCAGTTGATTTCTGATGATATTAAACAGTTTTTGCAAGAGGCAAATGTGTTTATTTGTGATAGTAGTTCTCCTTCTGAGTTGAAGGGACTGGTGATCAAAGGTCAACAGTTCATAGAAGAGTTGTTTAAAGATTTTAGATTAACAGGACGAACCCCTCAAATTGATCGGGTTTCTTATGCGAATTATCCGACCCTTGAAGCTTTAGTTAAAACGGTTTCTCATCCATCAAGTTACCTTTTACCGAATGTCAGTGATACAACCCTTCATATTCCCGATTATCTCACTTGTTTAGGGGCGTTTTGGTGGGAAGATTGGGGCGATCGCAAAATACAAGAAAAATACAGTTTCTCCGAGTCTCAAGCCAAGATTCGCCAAGCCAGAAAGCGATTAATGGGGATACTCAATCAAATCGGGGAGTGCAAAAAAATCCCGATTAAACTGCGTAGCCCCGCTTGTGATCTCTATAAAATTTTACTGCGTGAAAATAACGCAGAGTGGCGGGAATATTCTATACTAGAAGATATTCAATCCAACAATGTTACGATTGCCTTCCCCCTAGATTATCCCCAATTTTGGCAACCGCCTGTCAGTGGCGATGGGGTTGAAAGAAAACAGGAATTAGTTGACCCGCAAACCTGGCGTAATGCTTTGGGACGGACATTAACCCCGCAAGGGTCAGTGATGCCTGTCATTGCTAAATACCGAGATTTTCCTTGGGCAGCGGTGGCTAGCCCTGTGTCAATTTCTCCATTAGAATTAGCGTTTAATAACTGCTATTTTATGGCATCTTCAGAGTTAAATTTACTCAACACGATTTTATTAGAAGACCCCGAATAAAGCTGATTCATTGATTACAATAAACCTCAATCCTTATGTCATTAATGCAAAACTCATCACCCTCATCAACTCAGCGGGTTCGCCTTTTGATTTCGGGACGAGTCCAAGGGGTCGGCTTTCGATTTTCGACTCGTGAAGCGGCGATACAACGCAACGTTAACGGTTGGGTGAAAAATTTGCCGGATGGTCGGGTTGAAGCGGTGTTAGAAGGCTCACAACCTGATGTAGAATCAATGATTGAATGGTGTCATCAAGGACCACCTGGGGCTGTTGTTCAACAGGTGTCTGTTAATCAGGAGTCTCCCGAAGGTTTACAGGGTTTTGAGATTACCCGAAATGAATGATAGGTGACGGGTAGGAATAATTCATCAATTATCCCTACGATAACTGTCTTTACAGATGCGATCGCACAAATTCTTCTAAGCGTTTCATTCCCGTCTCAATCGTTCCTAAATCAGTCGCATAAGATAAGCGAATATGATCATCATTTCCAAAAGCAATTCCGGGAACACCTGCAATCTGTTTATCTTCTAATAAGGCATTACAAAAATCAACTGAAGTGATGCCTAACTTGCCAATATTCACATACATATAAAATGCACCATCGGGTTTAATACAGCTAATTCCTGAAATATTACTGAGCATTTCATACATAACTTCTCGCCGTTTTGCAAAAGCTAATCGCATTTCTTCAACGCATTCTTGGGAATTTTCTAAAGCAGCTATAGCCCCATATTGAGCAAATGTACACACATTGGAAGTGCTATGACCTTGAATGCGAGTTAAGCTTTTAATCGCCTGGGTATCGCCCGCTAAATATCCTAATCTCCACCCCGTCATTGCGTAAGCTTTGGCAAAACCACTACTAATAAAAGTGTATTTATAACTCTCAGGATGAGCGGCAGCAATACTCAGATGTTTAGCATCATCGTAGATTATTTTACAATAAATCTCATCGGCTACCACATAAATTCCTGCTTCTACAATAACTTTTGCTAAGGCTCGAATTTCATCGGGAGAATACACCATTCCCGTCGGATTAGAAGGAGAATTCAGGATAAATAGTTTCGTTTTTGAGGTAATTGACTGACGCAAAAGTTCGGGGGTAATTTTGTATCCCGTATCCCCATACGTCGGAACAATGACAGGATTTCCTTCTGCGAGTTTCACCATTTCAGGATAGCTCACCCAATACGGCGCCGGAATAATCACCTCATCTCCGGCTTCTATCGTCGCCATCATCAGGTTGTACAGCGACTGTTTACCGCCATTGGTGACAATGATGTTCTCGGCTTGATAGGATAGGCTTGTCTGTTGGCTGAGGGATTTTGCGATTAACTGTCTTAGCTTCTGTTCCCCGGCTGCTGGCCCATAACGGGTTTTGCCCTCGTCTAACGCCTCCTTAGCCGCAGCGACAATGTGTTTAGGTGTGTCGAAGTCAGGTTCTCCCACACTAAAATTGAGGACATCTATTCCCTCAGCCTTCATCGCTTTAGCTTTGGCTGAGATTGCTAACGTCAGGGACGGTGTAACCTGCTCGACTCGTGCTGCCAGCTTCATCCTTTGTGAACCTTGATTTGAGCTTTTAAAGTTTAAATTTTAAGCGGGGTTTGGCTGAGTTGCAACCTAATTATCAAATATTGTTGACATTTTTTTACTACAAAATAACTTTTTTGTCAAGTTTTTTTAGTCTAAATTTTATCGAAATCGACCTTGACTGTGGAAAACCATAAGTTTTTAGAACCTTTAAAAAAATCAGAGAATCTGATCAAATTTGTTTCCAGTCCGTAAATTTTCTTTTCATAAGAATAAAAAATAGTTCATTTTCTATTTCTTTTTTTCCAAGAAATCCATCTCAAATCATTTCAACCCATGTTTTTCGGTCTAGACAAAAATAGGATCAAATCCTCAAAACGGTATAGAGTTCAGACCCCATCAATCTCAAAGAGATCTCCGGTGATCATCCAGGCTAAAATCAACATCTGCGACCCGACCGTTCACCGACTCAGATGGCAACAACAAGTTCTAACATAAACTGCAATATTTCATCTATAATAGAGCAACAAACATAGGTGTTTTGTTTGTTTTTTTACTGTAGCTTCAGAGTTACTAAATGTTGCACTCTTATTTTGATACCGAGACCGACAGCCAAAAATCCTTTGAGCTACCTGGCGCTCGTCCACACTACAACCCTGACCGCCCTGGACAAGTTGAACACATTTTTCTTGACCTGGTGTTAGATATTCCCAACAAATCCTTTCACGGGGATTGTACCATTACCTTAAAACCCGTGCAAAGTGGAATTGAAACACTGAGGCTTGATGCGGTTGACTTAGAAATTGAGGCGGTGAAACTTGATCAAGTTGATCAATCCTTCGACTATGATGGTGAACAACTTGAAATTTATCTCAATCAGCCGACAGAAGCGGACAAACCCATCAAGATTGCCATCACCTACCGTGTTGATGAACCTCAGCGTGGACTCTATTTTATCACTCCCAACGCCCATTATCCCCAGAAACCCACTCAAGTTTGGACGCAAGGCGAAGACGAAGACTCCCGTTTTTGGTTTCCTTGCTTCGACTATCCCGGACAACTCGCTACATCAGAAATTCGGGTGCAAGTAACTCCGCCTTTTATCGCTATTTCTAACGGCGAACTTCTCAGCCGTGAAACTCAGGGTGAAAAGATCATCTATCATTGGTTACAAAAACAAGTTCATCCCACTTATTTAATGACATTAGCGGTGGGTGATTTTGCGGAAATTCAAGATCATTGGAAGAATATTCCTGTTATTTATTACGTTGAAAAAAACCGGGAAGCAGATGCTCGTCGTAGCATGGGAAAAACACCTCAAATGATTGAGTTTTTCTCTCAAGCTTTTGGCTATGCCTATCCCTATCCGAAATATGCTCAAGTTTGTGTCGATGATTTCATCTTTGGGGGGATGGAAAATACCTCAACAACCTTGCTAACAGATCGCTGTTTACTCGATGAAAAAGCAGCAATTGATAACCGCAATACAGAAAGTTTAGTCGCTCACGAACTCGCTCATCAATGGTTTGGTGATTTAGTCGTGATTGAACATTGGTCTCATGCTTGGATCAAGGAAGGAATGGCGACTTATTCAGAAGTTTTGTGGACAGAACAAGAATATGGAAAAGAGGAAGCCGCCTATTATCGACTGAATGAAACCCGGAGTTACTTATCAGAAGATCGTTCTCGGTATCGTCGCCCCATTGTCACTCATATTTATCGAGAAGCCATTGAACTTTATGATCGTCATCTGTACGAAAAAGGGGCTTGTGTTTATCACATGATTCGCACAGAACTCGGCGATGAATTGTTCACAAAAGCGATTCATACTTTCGTTCAAAACAATGCTCACAAAACAGTAGAAACTGTTGATTTATTGCGGGCAATTCTCCAATCAACTGGACGGAATTTGCTGTTTTTATTTGATCAATATGTATATCGGGGTGGTCATCCAGATTATAAAGTCTCTTATAGTTGGGATGGTGAAAATAAACTGGCTAAAATTACCGTTAAGCAAAAGCAAGCTAAAAACAGTGAAAAAGCCAGTGAACGCAATTTATTTGACTTAAAAATTCCGATAGCATTCGGCTATTTATCTAAGTCTCCAGATCAACCTGCACCGCAGTTTCAGATCTTTACGGTTCGTATCCATGAAGCCGAACAAAGCTTCTATTTTCCCCTCGCTGAAAAACCAAAATTGATCAGTTTTGATGCGGGAAATAATACCCTCAAAACGGTGAGTTTAGAATATCCAGTGGCTGAACTCAAAGCCCAATTACAATATGATCCTGATCCGATTTCTCGTATTTTTGCGGCGGAATCATTAGCGAGAAAAGGGGGATTAGAAGTTGTG
This sequence comes from Lyngbya aestuarii BL J, assembly GCF_000478195.2. Taxonomy (GTDB): domain Bacteria; phylum Cyanobacteriota; class Cyanobacteriia; order Cyanobacteriales; family Microcoleaceae; genus Capilliphycus; species Capilliphycus aestuarii. The sequence goes on from NZ_AUZM01000043.1 coordinate 41,727, forward strand.
AAAACCCTCTCCAAAGCCATCAAAGACGAACCGTTTTGGGGGGTACGGGTTGAAGTCGCCAAGCAACTCAATAAAATTAAATTGGATCAAGCCTTTGCAGGATTAATTGGGGGCTTAGAAGATTCTGAACCGAGAGTGCGTCGGGCGGTTGTTAACAGTTTAGCTAAAATCAAAACACCCGACAGTTATCAAGCGGTAAAATCCATTGTTGAAAACGGAGACGCCAGTTACTACGTTGAGGCGTCAGCGATTACCGCTATTGGTGAAATGGTTGCTGGAAATCCTGATGAAACACTCACCGAAGAAGGGGGAATAAAACTGTTAGAATCGGTATTGCAAGAACGAGAAGGGTGGAATGAGGTATTACGTTCAGCAGCGATTTCTGGTTTAAGTCGGATGAAAACCTCAGAACCTGCTCTGAATTTAATCTTAAAATATACTGATCCTACGGTTCATCAAGCCTTACGTTTGGCCGCAATTCGAGCGTTAGGAACGATTTCATCTGGTCAAAATAACATTAACCTTGAACGCATTTTACAGCGATTGGAAGAACTCTCAAAAGAAGATTTTTTCCTGACTCAAGTTGCGGTTGTTGTCGCCTTACAACAGATGGAAACGCCAAAAGCCATTGCTGTTTTAAATGATTTAGCCGATCAAACCCTGGATGGACGAGTTCGCCGGAAAGCTGAAGAAGCGGTTCAAAAGGTGCAGAAAAATGTCGGTTCTGATCGAGCGCTCAAACAACTGCGACAAGAACTTGATAAAGTGAAAAAAGACAACCAAGAATTGAGAAGTCGCTTAGAAAGTCTAGAAGCCAAAACTCAGGCGAATTCCAAAGCGAAATCGAATGGCAAAAATTAGCTTACAATTCCTCTAAACTGTAGGATGGGTTGGCATTGCGTCACCCATCTTTTACCGTTTACAGTTTACAGTTAAATGCTTTGCCATTCTAAAATAACAGCAGGAGGAACTTTAACTATTCGCTCTTTTTCTAACGGTAATTCCAATTCAATTAAATGATTGCTTGACAGTTGAGATAAAATTGGTTTCAAATTATATTGACCCACATTTGGAGCCGGAGATTTTTCGGTAAATACATCATCCGCCTGTAAAATCTTGTCAGCATCCTTAATTTTCAAAGGTTTGACATGAGCAAATTTGACCTCACCTGGAAACCCAACTAAACGCAAATTAATCTCACGCAATTCCCCAGATTTTACTCGTTTAAACAGGATAACTTGCCAGGAGTTTCCCGTATTATCCCGTAAAGTATGGCGAGATTGATAAAGAACTTGTTCCGGGGTTTCTTGTTGTTGTCTGATTACAGCTTCAGCAGATTGAGAGTAACTCAAGTTAAGCGTTAATAACAAGATCAAGATTAAAAAGCCTGAGAAAATTAGCTGTTGTTTTCTTCCCATAGGAACTGACCTGCAAAATATATCATTATCTTACTATATGGTAATATAAAAACATAAAGATTGTGGTTTTGTGGGTGCGGGGTTAATGTTTGCGGGAATTACAACCAACAGATACAATCGTCATTTCATCAACTCGGATGATGGCGCACGGCTAGCTAGAATGTAGGATTTTGAGTTGTTGAATTTCTTCAGCTTGCTGTTGAATACGATCACTTAAGCGATCGCAAACCAGTTCGCACAGTTCAAAAATGAGGGGATCATTAATTTCATAGTAAACGCTAACCCCAACGGGTTGACGCGACAAAATCCCCGCTTGAGTCAGAATTTTCAGATGTTTTGAAAGGTTAGCTTGTCCTAAACCCGTGGCTTCGGAAATCTCGGTAACATTCATCGCTCTGGATCTCAAACAGTTTAAGATTTGCAGGCGACTCACTTCAGAAAGCAGTTTAAAATATTCAGCGACGGGTATCAGAGCGGAGGAAGAAGCAGTATTCTGCACTGGGGAAAACTGTATTTTGAAATTTGACTATCTTCATACTATGTTACACCTTTTCGGTTTCACAAAAAAATAGCTGTTCCTTTTTTTCAGTACAGCTATCCCAACCCAGTCTATATGTCAAAAGTAAATCTCTTTTAATGAGTATTTATCAGTGAAATGTTATTTAACTCTCAGATTCTTCTGAATCATCGTCTTCGTCTGCTTCTAAGTTATCGGGATCAACATAGTAGCAAACCGCATCATCTAAACAAATCAGCGCCCAGCCTGAATCATCAATACTCTTGAGCTGGTAAGCGGCTTGCTGTACAAAAAAACCTTTATGGTTACGGGTTTCTGCTTTAACGTGGACTTGATTATCGATAGTCATAGCTTTCACAACTCCTTGCTTTATCAAAAATTACTGTCAACCGTGAATCAAGATTGTTAATGTCTGAAGTTCCCAAATCTTATCATTGGTGGGCTGATTTTTGGATAAATTTATGTTATTAATTGTTACAAAACCTAAACAACTCGACATTATCCTTAAACTCTCAATCATCTTTCAACCCTAGTCCAGTCAAGCTTAGAACCCCGATCTATTGACATCAATCTCATCCTAAAATTCAGGGTCCTCCTTAACTCCACCAAAGGTAAATATACTTACTTGAAAAGTTTAAACTTCTAGTAACCATTTTTGAACACGAACCAGGCTTTTCCACTCGGGTTTTCGAGTCAAACCGTCATCAAAATTTTTCTTGACTTCATCGAGCCATTCTGAGTCCGCCATAATCATTTGTTGGGCGACTTCAATATGAGGACGAACCCCTTTTTTCTCGAGATCAAGCATCGCCACCGCTAAGTTAATCCGAGCTTGAGGATCATGGGAGTTGAGTTTAACGGCTGATTTTGCCGCTTTATAGGCCGATGAGGGTTTATTAGTGAGTAAATATAACCAAGCCAGACTGGTCAAAGCATTACTATTTTTGGGAGCGCGATCACAAACTTCCTGAAAGATCGGAATAATAGTTTGAGGATCTTCTCCAGCTTGATAACGGTCAAAACCTTCTTGAAAGAGTTCTTCAGGAGTTTTCATAAGATCAAACGGACAACAATCTTGCACACAATAATCATTAATCAGTTCAGCCAAGTTAGAGAACGATAGGCAAAAGGCAAGCATCAGGCTGATGTGATCTTGCCAACTCCCTATCGTCACTCAAACTGTGCAGTTCTTAGAAGTTGCAAACAAAAGTTTACAATTGGGCAGGTTTGGGGAATTTTCCAACGGTTCTAAGTTGCAAAGGATTTTCCACAGCCACAAGTTTGAGCAGCATTAGGATTAGTAAATTGGAATCCTCCACCAATTAAAGCCTCGCTATAGTCAAGCACTAAACCATAGATGTAGAGAATGCTCTTGCGATCGCAAACGACTTTGAACCCTTCATAATCAAAGATATCATCATCATCTCGAATAGTGCTAACATCACAGAAGTCCATCACATAAGACATTCCAGAACATCCTCCTTGACGGACACCGACGCGCAAGCAAAGATCTTTATCTTGCTTTTCTCGGAGCATGAGAACTTGCTTGACCGCAGTATCGGTCATCTGAATTCCTTGAGTTTGAGACTGAGTGGCTTGTGTCATCGATTGTCCCGACTCCTTAATTTACAGTGGTCATTCTTCTCTATATGCTTGTATTTTACCAATTCTTTAAGAAGCCGAGCATAATGAAGTCAAAAGTCGTGAGGTCGCTCCTGTTTTTCTCTCTCTCCCTATCTCCCCTCCGCCCCACCTCCTCAACTCCCAAAGAATCCTGATCACACCGGATCACCGAAAAGTGCATCAGATGTTAAACTATTTGAATTGTGCGGGTCAGGCTGACTCGATCTCAATGAAACCAATTGTTGTGTGTTGATCAGTCAAGTAAAAAAACAACAAAGTCACAGATTACTCCGCCCTCCGGGTTCGGGGTCTGTCCGCTGCTGTGACCGTTGGTCAAATCTAGAAATCTTTCTGAGATCTCGATGTCTGTAGAAGTAAAACTCCAACTCAAATCCTTCTTAAATCCGTGTGAACTCAGTCGTAGCGGGAATTAGACTTCTCGCTCATCCGAGTTGAGTCAACCGGGTAAAAATCCAAAATCTCCAGGCCAGCATCAAGCTTGTCAATGAGAGTGTCAGAGCTTAAGCTTACAATAAATGTTAAAAGTGTGACTTGGCGGAACCCTTCCTGATTCGGAAGCCCCCAAATATTAATATTGCCAATGGGAACATTGTATTAGATGGCACGTCTCAATCTCACAACTCTACGTCGGCTACAAAACTTACCTCAAATTCCTAGTGTGTGGGAAGGTGATCGCCGTTCGGTGTCTTCGGAGTCCAGTTCTAAGCTCGAAGGAGATGACTCAGGCAGTAGCGAATGTATTATTTGGGTCGATGGCTCTCAAGGAATGGTACGAGCGATGGATATGGTCGGTTCTAACTTGGGGCCGGAAGTAACCGTGCGAACCTTACTGCGAGCCATGGAACATCCTCAAAGCCCGACTCCTGCGGCTCGTCCTCAAAAAATTGTGGTCAAAGATCGCGAAATTCAGTTTTTCTTGCGGGGGGTTCTCCAAGATCTGGAAATCACGATTGAATATGTCCCGGATTTGCCCCTCATTGATGAAATCTTTCGGGGACTCCAAGAAGTCGCAGAAAATCGTCCGCCTCAATTACCACCTCAACACGCTTCTACTCTGCAAGAAAAAGCCTACACCATTTGGCAGGATGCTCCCTGGGAAAAACTGGGTGAACACCAAATTCTCTCTATCGAACTCAATGAATTTGATGTAACCACCCTATACATTTCCACCTTGGGTAAATTAGGGATGGATTATGGCATATTGATGTATCGTTCTTTAGACTCCTTAAAACAGTTTCGGGAGCGAGTCGTGCAACATCAGCCTCACGATAACCTAGAAGAAGCCTTCCTAACTCAAGACTGTTTATTTGTCACCTATGAATCCCTGTTGGACTTTGAAGACGATGAAGATGAGGATGACGAGAATTTAGCCAATCTGTCCATTTCCGAAATTCAACCCAGCTTTGGTAATTTACACCCGCTAGAAGGGTTACGTTCTATTCTCTACGAAGAAGAAGCCGCAACAGTATTAGTCACCCTAGAAGCTCTACATCGCTTTCTGCGAGACTTTCGGCAAAAATTCAAGTCTCACCAGTTTCCAGCCCTTTCTCGTCGCTATCGTATCCCCTTTCTCAAGTCTGATTCCCAGAAAAAGCAAATCATGGTAACAGTGGCAACTCTGCCCGAAGTCGCAAGCGAACTGTTAGACATAGCCAGCACATCCGACAGTGAGGATGAAGACGAATTAGATTTAGAAATGCCGATTTTGCGCGATGATCTGGTGCCACCAAAGTCTTTTTTGAGTTTGGGTGTCATGCCTTGGGACACCGCAGAATATTTGCGAAATCACATCCAGTTTCATCAAGCCTCAGAAATTGATATTCCCCAAGACGGTGAGGGTTTACCCGTGATTTTAATTCAAACCTCTAAACCGAAAGCCCAAACCTTGATCCAGACTTTAAAAAAAGCCGGAGGACTGACTGGAATTTGTTTTAATCCTGGCGAAGATCCGATGGCAGGTTGTAATTACGATCTAGGAATTTTGAGAACCGAAGATGGAGATCTACACCTCTTGGGTGAATTTATCGAAGATGACCCCACCCATCAACAAGCCCGTCAAAAATGGGAACAACGGTGTCAGAACACTCAAGGCTGGTGTGGTTTAATTATTGCCATGGGATTAACTGGAGCCTCACGGGGTCAGCCTGGGTTTAAAGATATGATGGCACTCTTAGAAGTGCGATCGCTTTCTCCCCAAGAGTTGGGACTCGGACCGTTACAATTGGTATCGAATTCGTTCTAAGCCTGGAGTGATCTCAACAGACGCCCCGTCGCGCCTCTGTGTCTACATCAATTCCTTTAGCGACCTCGACGACCACCCGACCAAGGGGGAGGCCCAGAAGTTGGACGAATATTCATTACGCTTCCGTCTGGGTAAGTAATGGAAAAGGCTTGACATCCTCCTCTCCGTGAACGAAGAGGATTCCTAACAGAAAACCTACTGCAAAATATCAAATATTGATAACTGCACAGGTTTTTCTAGGTGGGTTGACGCTTCAACGGCTGCCGCTTCTTTAACAAAAGTCTGACGCTTGCCTCCACGTCCATTTAGAGTCTCCGAATGTCCCCCGGCGACCAAAATATTAACTGCTGCGTTACTATCTCTGTCGTGAACTGTCCCGCAGCTTAAACAAGTCCATTCCCTGACAGAAAGGTCTAATTTGCCACCAACAAAACCGCAATACGAACAATGCATGAGTTGTTGGTTCCCAACGGCTAATTACTCGAAAATCTCTGCCATACTTTTCAGCCTTACCCTCAATAAAAGTTCTAAACTGTCTCCATCCTAAATCGCTAATAGCCTTAGATAGCTTGCGATTCTTGACCATCCCTGCAACGTTTAAATCCTCCAAAACAATCACTTGGTTTTCGTGAATTATTCGGGTTGACAATTTGTGCAGGAAGTCTTTACGGGTGTCTTTCATCCGAGCGTAGAGCTTGGCTTTCCTTACTCTTGCTCGTTCGTACCGATTGGAACCTTTCTGTTTTCGAGACAGATTGCGGTTAAGTTTTCTAAGTCGTTTAATTTTATGCTTTAAGGGTTTTGGTGCGTCTATTTTTTCTCCGGTGCTTAGTACAGCAAACGTCTTGATTCCTAAATCAATTCCTACGCTGTTAGGTGATTCAGGTAGGAGTTGTTGATTAACCTCAATAACAAAACTCAAGAAATAACGGTTAGCTGCATCTTTAATTACAGTAACCGATGAAGGCGGATTGGGCAAAGGTTTTGACCAGATAATCTTTAGTTTGCCAATTTTGGATAAAGATATCTTGTCTTCCTTCAATTTGAAACCACCAACTCTAAATCTAGCTGATTGTTTAGTGTTTCTTTTTTTAAACTTAGGTGGTCTAACTTTCTTTCCCTTCCGCTTACCTTTGCACGACTTAAAAAAGTTATTATAAGCCTGTTCTAAGTCGTTAAGCGATTGCTGTAAAGGGATATTAGAGACCTATGCGCAACCACTCCCGTTCTACCATTTTCTTGGCTTGGGTAATGAACTTTTTCTGGAGTTGAGAATTGCTCAGTTTCTTCTCTCCTGCCTTATAGAGTTCAATACAATGCGCTAAGGCATCATTCCATACAACCCGACAACAACCAAAAAGTTTGGCTAATTTGGTTTGTTGCGCAGTTGTTGGTTGCCCTAAGCCAGATATGTCACCATTCTGGCTCGGCTTCAGAACCGGACGTGAGACTTTCACCTCATCCGGCTCCTCTCTCCAATGGCTCTTTGTCTTGAGTACCAGTTACATCCTTTGTAGTTTTAAGGTCATGGCAATGTCGATGGAGTAACTGCTTGTTATCTCGGTTGTCTTTACCACCCTTTGATTTAGGGATGATATGGTCGGTTTCTAGTAGATCTCCATCTTGAAAGTGTAATCCACAGTATGTACAGCGTCCTTTTTGTTTCTTCAAGAGAAACGCTTTTTCGGCTGGCATTTCTGGGTGAGAACCCAAACGACTACTCCAATAGATTAAGTCCCCATCGTAAGGACTTCTATTGCCCTTTACCTTGACAAATCTTACGATTTTTGTGTCTTGGTGTCTTGCCATTTTCAAAGGATTTTCTCCTTCTCTTGTGCTGAATACCCAGTTATCATTTTTCTCGGTATGCCAATATTTACGCATTATCCAAGTTCGATTTTTCATGGGATGTCTTCTGTATGCCCATCTTTTGATTTTTTCAAAGAAATAGTAATCACAATCTGAGAATGTTTCTGCACTTACTACTGGTGAGTAATAATTGCTCCATCCTCTTATGATTGGGTTAAGTCGCTTAATCAAGGCAACCTGTGGGGCTGACTTGTGACTGTCTACTATTTCTCCTAATTTTCTTAGGTGAGTTTTGACATTTTCAGCACTTGGCTTAATTAGGGTTTTAAAACCTAGTTGTTTTCCCTGTGTGTTTTTAGCTCCATGATGCTTTCCGACTTTGTATTGTCTTATGTTGAATCCTAAAAATTCAAATCCAACATTGCCATCATGTTGATTTAAGGTGTGGGATATTTTTGTTTTACTAGGTTTAAGTTCTAGTCCCATTTCAGCTAACCATTCATTTATTATTTGCTGGCATTCTTGAACAATTTCTAGATCTTCATGGATAAGAACAAAGTCGTCCGCATATCTTATAAACGATATGCTTTGTCTTTTATCTCTGTTTGACATGGATTTACCGTTTGGGTATTTCCATTTTTGTTTGTCTGCGTATTGCAGGATATGTTCTTCCATACCGTGTAAGGCTATGTTTGCTAATAATGGGCTAATTACACCGCCCTGTGGCGTACCTTCGTTGGTAGGGAACAGTTTTTTTCCATCCATGAACCCAGATTTTAACCAAGCTTTGATTTGTCGTCTCAACTTGGGGTAAGTTTGTAATTTTGCCAACAGTTTTTGATGGTTTATTTTGTCGAAGCATTTGGCTATATCAGCATCTAAGACATATTTAGCCTTTTTATTGATACATGAATATATTGCTCCGATGGCATCATGGGTTGAACGTGCTAGTCTAAATCCATAACTGTTAGGTTCAAACTTAACTTCCCATTCGGGTTCTAACGCTAGTTTTACTAATGCTTGTAAAGCACGTTCATACAGGGTTGGAATTCCTAGAGGTCGTTTTTCGTCCCTGTTGGATTTGGGTATCCATACTCGGCGGGTTGGTTTTGATTTGTTGCCAAGTTTTAGGTTATTGGCAAGTGCCATTCTTTGTTTTGGTATTAAGGATTTAACACCATCGATACCTGCGGTTTTCTTGCCTTTATTATCTTGGCTAACCCGTCGAACGGCTAACAGTTTGGCGTACCAGCTTTTTAGGAGTAGCCTTTGTAATTTGTGGACTAATCTGACATTGCCTTGTTGACTGGCTTTGAATATTCTTTTTTGCAATTTAAAGACACATCTTTCGGTTTTTCGCCAATTGATGTCCTTCCATTCATACATCGATTTTTCAACCGTGTTCATAACTTTTTCGTTGCTACTTAAGACTATTCATTCCATTGAACAGTGTGTACGTCAGCTTATCCTTATCCATTACAGATAGGCTTTTGCTTCTTACACAATCCTTCCCAGACAAATCTTACGCTGGTTACTACTTAGATTTCGACCTCATCTAAGAGATTTGTAGGGGTTAATTCGTTCCCAATAACCGTATTTCTAACCTTAGTGTCTTCCTCTGTACCGAAGCTTTGTAGATGGTTCTGGTTAAACTCTACCTTTTTCCAGTACGTTAGCTTATTAACATTTTGTTGCCAGCCAATAATCTGTGTGGGCTGGATTACCGTGACGATACTTCTAACGGAAGTTCCTGTCTAACACATAGTTAGGTGTTAGACAGGATTTGATGTCAGATTCATCATTACTGCCGTTTAACCCCGCTTTTCCCACTTTGATGACCATTCTCCACAGGAAGGGGTTATGCTGTCACTCCACCATCTGGAGGGATGGGCTTTCACCATCACGGTTATTGAGTTGTCAAGGTTTATCACCTTGCCCTATCCACGTCTGTTGGACTTTTGATAGGAACGAGTCGCACGGTAGATTCGGTACTGGTATCTTGATTTCATACTATCATCATACTATTGGTCTGCAACAACAACAATGAAGTTAAGGAAAGGAAGACACAGCATTACAGACCTGAAAATTCACGCTCGTCTGTGTAGTAAAGTACCGAAAACAGATATTAACAAGTGAAAGCCTAGAAGTTATTCACCAGTCGTTTAAACGTGTTGCTGAACAAATGGATTTCAAGTTGATTGAATTCAATGGGGAAGCAGCAAATCGTTCATATTGTTGTTATTGAGTATCCTCCTAAACTTTCTGTCTCAACTATTGTTAACCATTTAAAAGGGGTTTCAAGCCGAATGTATGGAAAAGCCGGATACAAGAAACTTAATGGGACTGCATTGGGTCGTCCTAGTTATTTTTCCTCATCTGTTGGTGGCGCACCGCTAAATGTTCTCAAAGAATATGTAGCTAATCAACGTACACCTAAATAACTATGAATCAACTAGGTTAACCGTCCTTTAGGACGGGGCTTGTATCCCGCTTTGATTTCGGTCAAAATCATCGTCATCATACTCGCCCACAACGGTTACTCGTTCCCCGACAGAGACATCAATAGAGTGCCACCAACTTGGCCCGGCATCGACTAAGATTTGCCCCGTTCCATCATTAACAACAAAATTATTTCCCCAAACTCCTGTTACTTCTCCTGAAATTGTTAAACCTGGAGTCCGTTGTAAATTTTGAATGGGAACTTGAGCAAGACTCGGTAAATTCAACGAAAATAGAGTCGTACTCAAAATGATTGTAGCCCCAAAAATTTTGTTTTTTAAATTCATTGGTTTCTTCCTCCAAAATTCCAGACACATTAATCTGCTATAACGGTTTTTAGTAATTATCCTAGTCATAATTCCAATCGTCATCCCAATCGTAATTTACACCGGGTCCACCAGCTACTCCAGTCGGAATTACGGGCGAACCATCAACCCGAGTTACTGAAAAGGTATCGAAATCTTCATCATCCAATACACCCGCAACATTGACAACTTCACCGGGAACTAACGGTAAAAATTGTGAATCCGCTAAATTGGCATCAACTAACAGCGGACTGCCGTTAATATCGAGGAGAAATTCATCATTATCGACTAAATTAATTACCGTTCCTGTCACCGTTGTAGCAACCATTGGAGGAACACCTACAGGAGCGGGCGGAGGAGCAACCGCAGTCGGAATTACCGGCGAACCATCAACCCGAGTTACTGAAAAGGTATCGAAATCTTGATCATCCAATACACCCGCAACATTGACAACTTCACCGGGAACTAACGGTAAAAATTGTGAATCGGGTAAATTGGCATCAACTAACAGCGGACTGCCATTAATATCGAGCAGAAATTCATCATTATCGACTAAATTAATTACCGTTCCTGTCACCGTTGTAGCAACCATTGGAGGAACACCTACAGGAGCGGGCGGAGGAGCAACCGCAGTCGGAATTACGGGCGAACCATCAACCCGAGTTACTGAAAAGGTATCGAAATCTTCATCATCCAATACACCCGCAACATTGACAACTTCACCGGGAACTAATTGCAAAAATTGTGAATCGG